>NZ_JBEYBL010000010.1:15632-186844 GCF_040632175.1 Microbacterium sp. NPDC019599 | reverse complement strand
CCGACTCACCAACCCAGCGTCACCGTCAACCCGGCGAACCCACGAAAAAGTCCTGAGTCGCGACTCGTTCGTAAACGATGTCGCGACTCAGGACATTTCGTGCGCGAGGGGGGAGTTGAACCCCCACGCCCTTACGGGCACTGGCACCTGAAGCCAGCGCGTCTGCCTATTCCGCCACTCGCGCGAGCCGCGGCATCCGGAGATACCGCGGATCAACTTCCCGAGGATATCACGGCGACACTGGCGCTTTCGAATCGCATCCCCACCGTCCACGGGCGTCACAGCGACTTTGACTAGCATGTACGCACCGGTCCGCCTGCCTGAGGAGTCTTGTGGGACTACTTGACAGCTTCGAGAAGGGACTCGAGCGCGCGGTGAACAGCGCGTTCGCGAAGACCTTCCGCAGCGGCATCCAGCCTGTCGAGATCGCATCCGCCCTGCGCAGCGAGCTCGACAAGAAGGCGGCGATCGTGAGCCGCGACCGCATCCTCGCGCCCAACAGGTTCGTCGTGCGCCTCTCGCCGTCCGACGACGAGAAGATGCGATCGCTCGGCGGCGCTCTCGACCACGAGCTCGACACGCTCGTCCACAAGCACGCCAAGGCGCAGGGGTACACGTTCGCAGGGCCCGTGACGATCTCGATCGAGCGGGACGAGCAGCTCTCCACCGGAACGCTGCGCGTCGACTCCTCGAGCGCCGAGGGCCGCGTCTCGTGGCGAGGAGTGCTCGACATCGCCGGGACGCGGCATCCGCTCGTCAAGGGCCGCACCGTCATCGGTCGCGGAAGCGACGCCGACATCACGGTCGCCGACGCCGGGACGAGCCGCAAGCACGTCGAGATCCTGTGGGACGGCGAGCGCGCGATGGTGCGGGACATGAACTCGACCAACGGGACGCTCCTGAACGGGCAGAAGGTCGTCGAGGCGGCGCTGAGCCCCGACTCGACCGTCACGATCGGCCGCACCGACATCGTCTTCCACGTCATCGCGCAGGCCGCGCCCGCGACGCCGCCCAAGCCGCCGCTTCCGGCCGACGTGACCCGTGCCTACGACGTGCGCGAAGGAGGGCCTCTGCCGTGAGCGAGCTGACGCTCCTCCTCCTGCGCATCGGCTTCCTCGTGCTGCTGTGGGCGTTCGTGTTCGCCGTCGTCTATTCGCTGCGGGCCGACCTCTTCGGCGTGAAGGTCAGGCGCATGCCGGAGCCCCAGGCCGCCGCGACGCCGGCACCCGCAGCCGTGCCCGCGGCATCCGCTCCCGCTCCCGCGCCGGCCGCCGCCGCGCCCGCGCCAGTCAAGGGCGGCAAGGCCACCACCACGACCGCCGCGCGCATCGTCATCACGAGCGGACCGAAGACCGGACTCGAGCTGCCCCTGGGCACCGAGCCGCTCACGATCGGCCGCTCGAGCGAGTCGGGTCTGGTCATCCGCGACGACTACACCTCGAGCCACCACGCGCGTCTGCTGCTGTGGGGCGAGCAGTGGATGATCCAGGATCTCGACTCGACCAACGGCACGTGGCATGACGGCGTCCGCGTCACGACTCCCGTCCCGATCATCGTGGGCGCGCCGATCAAGGTCGGCGCGACGACGTTCGAGCTGCGGAAGTAGCGAGCGGCCACCGGCATATGGTCTTCCAGGGCTCGAGCGCTGCGATCTCGCACACCGGCAAGGTGCGCTCCAACAATCAGGACTCCGGCTACGCCGGCTCGAACCTGTTCGTCGTCGCCGACGGCATGGGCGGCCACGCCGGCGGAGATGTCGCCTCGAGCCTGGCGATCGCGCGCCTGCAGACCCTGGACCAGCCCTTCGAGTCGACGTCGCAGGCGGAGCGGGCCCTGCGCGACTCGATAGCGGATGCCGCGGGCGAGCTCTCGGACACCGTCCGGATCCGCCCCGAGCTGGCCGGTATGGGCACCACGGTGAGCGCGCTCGTGATGGTGGATCAGTACGCGGTGATCGCGCACATCGGCGATTCGCGGATCTACCTCTACCGCGACGAGACCCTGACGCAGATCACCACCGACCACACGTTCGTGCAGCGACTGGTCGACTCGGGCCGCATCACGCCCGAGGAGGCGCGCTACCACCCACGGCGCTCGGTCCTGATGCGCGTGCTCGGCGACATGGACTCCGACCCCGAGGTCGACACGTTCATCATGCCGACGCAGCCCGGTGACCGCTGGCTCCTGTGCTCCGACGGACTGTCCGGCGTCGTCGACGAGGCGCACATGGGCAAGGCCCTGAGCCACGGACTGCCCCCCGGACGCACCGCCGACAACCTCCTCAAGCAGGCGCTCGACGGCGGCGCCCCCGACAACGTCACGATCGTCCTCGTCGACGTCGGAGGACAGCATCCCGTCTTCTCCGGCACCGCGACGATCGTCGGGTCCGCCTCCAATCCCATGGGGATCGAAGTGCCGGCGGCACGCTCCGGCCGCTCCGGCTGGCTGCATCCTGTGCGCCAGGCGGCCAATGAGCCATCGCACTTCGAGCCGGCCGCGGAGTTCCTCGAGGAGCTCATCGAAGAGGACCGGCGGCGCGCGCGCAGGCGGCGGCTCGGCTGGATCGTCGGCGTCGCGCTCGCCCTGCTGCTTCTGGCAGCCGCGATCGGGCTGGGGTACCAGTGGACGCAGACGCGGTTCTTCGTCGGATCCGATGAGGACACCGTCGTGATCTATCAGGGCATCCAGCAGGACATCGGCCCCATCTCGCTCTCGACGCCCTACCAGGACACCGGGATTCCGCTGGACGACCTGTCGGAGTTCGCGCGGGCGACCGTCGAGCAGACCATTCCCGCCTCGTCCCTCCAGCACGCGCAGCGGATCGTGGCGAGTCTGGCCGACTCAGCGGGAGGTGCGGAATGAGCGCGGCCGATTCGACGGCGACGGGTCCCGTCGGCACCGACACGAGCGTCGTGCGGGCGCTCAAGCGCATCCGCGTCCCCCAGACGCAGCGCAACCGGGAACTTGGGCTCCTGATCTTCGCCTTCGCGATCAACGCCTCGGCCGTCGCGCTCGTGCAGCTCGGTGAGACGGGCGCCATCGACTGGCTGTTCCTCGTCTACTGCGGCGGCCTCACGGCGCTCGTGCTGGCACTGCACATCGTGCTGCGCCTGCGGGCGAGGGATGCCGACCCCTTCGTCGTGCCGATCGCGACGCTGCTGACCGGCCTCGGCCTCGCGATGATCTACCGCATCGACATCGCCGTGGAGCTCCACGGGTGGGATGCCGCCTCCACGCGCCAGCTCGCCTGGACCGCGATCGCGCTCATCGGCGCCGTCGCCATCGTCATCCTGCTGCGCAACTACCGAGTGCTGTTCAGGTACACGTACATCGCCGGCTTCGTCGGCATCCTGCTGCTGCTCCTGCCGATCATCCCGGGTCTCGGCGCCGACGCGAACGCCGACGTTTGGGTCGACCTGGGCATCTTCACCTTCCAGCCCGGCGAGCTCGCGAAGATCGCCCTCGGCATCTTCTTCGCCGGCTACCTCGTGCGCACACGCGAGTCGCTCACGTCGGTGGGCACGCGCTTCCTCGGCATCACGTGGCCGCGGGCCCGCGAGCTCGGACCGCTGCTCGTGGTGTGGCTCGTGTCGCTCGCGATCATCGTGCTGCAGCGCGACCTCGGCACGGGCCTGCTCATCTTCGGCATGTTCGTCGCGATGCTCTACGTCGCGACGGGGAAGACGAGCTGGGTCCTCATCGGTGTCGCCCTCGCCGTCGCCGGCGCATTCCTCGCGTCGCGCATCCTGCCGTACGTGCAGGGACGCTTCGAGAACTGGCTCGACGCGTTCAATCCGGAGGTGATCGACGCCGACGGGGGAAGCTACCAGCTCGTGCAGGGGATCTTCGGGCTCGCGCAGGGCGGGCTCGTCGGCACGGGTCTCGGCCAGGGCCGCCCGTACATCACGCCCCTCTCGCAGAGCGACTACATCCTGCCGAGCCTCGGCGAGGAGCTCGGGCTCATCGGCGTCTTCGCGATCCTGTGCCTCTACATGGTCTTCGCGAGCCGGGGCATCCGCATCGGCCTGGCCGGACAGGACGACTTCGGCAAGCTCCTGGCGACGGGACTGTCCTTCACGATCGCGCTGCAGGTGTTCATCATGGTCGGCGGCGTCACGCGCGTCATCCCGCTCACGGGTCTCACGACGCCGTTCCTCGCGGCGGGCGGCTCGTCGCTCGTGGCCAACTGGCTCATCGTCGCGCTGCTGCTGCGGATCTCGGATGCTGTCCGCAGCCGCCCCCGGGTGGTGATCGGCTGATGCGTCCCGCCCTCACCCCCGCCAGGACCCCGACCGCTTCCCGCGAGACTGCATCGGAGCGCCGAGACTGCACGTTCTGGGCGCTGTCTCGGCGCTCCGATGCTGTCTCGCGGTCAGGAGGAGGTGACGGGCGATGACCAAGGAGCTACGTCGCCTGAGCATCGTGATGCTCGTCATGTTCCTCGCACTGTTCGCCTCGACGAGCTGGATCCAGGTCGTGCAGGCTGAGACGCTTGCGGAGAACCCGCGCAACACGCGCGCGCTCTACGACTCCTACGAGGTGCAGCGCGGCTCGATCATCGCCAGCGGCGCCGCGATCGCGTCATCCGTCCCCTCCGACGACGTCTACGCGTGGCAGCGCGTCTACACCGACGCGCCGATGTGGAGTCAGGTGACGGGGTGGATCAACCCCGCGCTCGGGTCGGCGACGGGCATCGAGCTCGAGATGAACCAGGAGCTCAGCGGAACCGCGGGCTCGCAGTTCCTCGCGCGCATCGAGCAGATCGTGACGGGTCAGCCGCAGCGCGGCTCGAACGTCGTCCTCTCGCTCGACACCGCCGTGCAGCGTGCGGCCTTCGAGGCGCTGGGCGGCCTTCAGGGTGCCGTCATCGCGATCGAGCCCTCCACCGGACGCGTGCTGGCGATGGTGTCGAGCCCGACGTTCGACACGAACCTGCTGGCGGCGCACGACCCCAAGGCCGTCAACGAGTACTACGACGGGCTGGAAGCAGACCCGCTGAATCCCCTCTTCAACCGGTCGATCGGCGGCGACCTCAATCCGCCCGGCTCGACCTTCAAGCTCGTGGTGGCATCGGCCGCCCTCGCTTCGGGCGATTACACGCCGGAGTCGACGCTGCCCAACCCCGCGTCGTACACGCTCCCGCAGTCCAGCAGCAAGGTCTTCAACTCGACCGGCGGCACGTGCGGCCCGGGTGAGCGTGTGACGATCGCCGATGCTCTGCGCCTCAGCTGCAACATCCCGTTCGCCGAGCTCGCGGTGGAACTGGGCGACCAGGCCATCCGCGAAGAGGCGGAGAAGTACGGGTTCAACCAGGCGTTCGAGCTGCCGCTCGTCTCGACGCCGTCCAGCTACCCCCGCGCCCTCGACGACCCGCAGACCGCTCTGACGGGGTTCGGCCAGGGGCAGGTCACCGCCACGCCCCTGCAGATGGCGATGGTCTCGGCCGGGATCGCGAACGGAGGAATGGTCATGAATCCGCGGATGGTCGACAGCGTCCTGGCACCTGACCTCTCGGTGCAGCAGACGTTCGAGAGCTCCGAATTCGGCCGCGCGCTGGACGAGGATCTGGCTGCCGAGATGGTGGCGATGATGGTCGCGAATGTCAGTGACGGCGCCGCATCGAATGCAAGAATAGACGGCGTCGATGTGGCCGGAAAGACCGGAACCGCGGAGAACGGGGACGATGATCCCTTCACCTTGTGGTTCACGGGTTTTGCGCCCGCGGACGACCCGCAGGTAGCTGTCGCGGTGGTCGTCGAAGACGGCGGCGGGCAAGGGCAGTCGGGCAGCGGCAACACTATTGCGGCGCCCATCGCGAAGAAGGTCATGGAGGCGGTGCTGGGACGATGAGACCGACGCAGGGAGCGACGTTCGGCGGGCGCTACGAGCTCGATTCGCGGATCGCGATCGGCGGCATGGGCGAGGTCTGGGAGGCCACCGACCACGTCATCGGCCGCACGGTCGCCATCAAGATCCTCAAAGACGAGTACATGGGTGATCCCGGGTTCCTCGAGCGCTTCCGCGCCGAGGCCCGTCACGCCGCGCTCGTCAACCACGAGGGCATCGCGAGCGTCTTCGACTACGGCGAGGAGAACGGCTCGGCGTTCCTCGTGATGGAACTCGTCCCCGGTGAGGCGCTCTCCACGATCCTCGAGCGCGACGGCGAGCTCTCCACCGACAAGACGCTCGACGTCGTCGCCCAGACGTCGGCGGCGCTCCAGGCCGCTCACTCGGCCGGCCTCGTGCACCGTGACATCAAGCCCGGCAACCTGCTGATCACCCCCGACGGCCGCGTCAAGATCACGGACTTCGGCATCGCCCGGATCGCCGACCAGGTCCCGCTGACGGCGACGGGCCAGGTCATGGGCACTGTGCAGTACCTGTCGCCCGAGCAGGCGTCGGGCCACCCGGCTTCTCCCGCGACGGACACCTACTCGCTCGGCATCGTCGCGTACGAGTGCCTCGCCGGCAAGCGTCCGTTCACGGGTGAGTCGCAGGTCGCCATCGCGATGGCCCAGATCAACGAGCAGCCTCCGCCGCTGCCCCCGACCGTCGCGGCGCCGGTGCAGAACCTCGTCATGGCGATGATCGCCAAGAAGCCCGAGGACCGCCCCGGAACGGCGTCGGCCGTCGCACGCGCAGCGACCGCCCTGCGCAGGGGGGACGTCGCAGCCGCCGCCGCGGCCGTCCCGGCGATCGCGGCGGGCGTTGGGGCTGTCGACGACGTGACCCAGCTGCTGGGCGCGGCCGACACATCCGCCGCGACGCGGCTCCTGCCGGCAGGGGACGGCGAAGTCATCGAGGGCGAGCCCGAGAAGCGGAAGCGCAGCCCCTGGACGTGGCCGCTCATCGCGCTCATCGCCCTGCTGCTGCTCGTGCTGGGTGGCACTGTCTGGGCGATCCTCGCGAACAACAACGACGACCCCGAGACTCCGCCCCCCACCTCCTCCACGCCGACGCAGTCGCGCACGACGCAGTCGGCGACGCCGACCCAGACCGAGACGCTCATCGACATCGATGCGCTCGCGCTCGAGGGGATGAACTGCGACGAGGCGGCCGCCAAGGCCAAGGAAGCGGGCGTGGATGCTGTCGACTGCGTCGACGGGAACGCCGCTCCGTCGGCGGGCGAGGTGGGCAACGTCTACCAGGTGTCGCCGAGCGGCCGGATCGCCCCGTCGCAGCTGCTGACGCTGACGCGCTACACCGACCAGACGCCGCTGCCGTCACCGTCGGCGCCGAGCCTGTCGACTCCTGTGACGCCTGGCTCGACGGTCACCGTCACGTGGACGGGTTACTCGTGCCCCTCCGGCGCCGGTTCTCCGAGCGCCTACAACTTCACCGCGACCCAGGGCACGTTCCCCGTGACCGGGCAGTCGACGGCGTCGTTCCCCGCGGATGCGCGCTCCGCCGAGCTCCTCATCACGGGGGCGGAGGGCCAGACCGTCATCGTCACCTACACCGTGACGTGCACGGGCAACGAGCAGCGCACCTCTCCGGCCTCTGGTGAGGCCAACGCGCAGATCACGCCCGCGGAGGAGCCGAACCCCGAGCAGACGACAGCCGGCGACGAGGAATAGGGCGGCTGAGTCGGTCGGATAGGCTGACTCTGTTCCACCCAGGGAGTGTTCGTGACAGCTGAGCCGCGCGTTCTTTCGGGGCGCTATCGCGTCGACGAGCCCATCGGGCGCGGGGGCATGGCCAGTGTCTACCGCGGCTACGACCTCACGCTGGGCCGCGTCGTCGCGATCAAGGTCCTCCAGCGCGAGCTCGCCGACGACAACGCGTTCCGCACGCGCTTCCGGCTCGAGGCGCAGGCCGCGTCGCGGATGTCGCACCCCGCCATCGTGCGCGTGTACGACGCGGGCGAGGACAGCGAGATGGCGCCGGACGGCTCGGTCCGTCCCGTCCCGTTCATCGTGATGGAGCTCGTCAAGGGCGACCTGCTGAAGGACGTCATCGCGCGAGGTCCGGTCCCGGTGGAGGATGCCGTCCGCTACGTCGACGGCATCCTGGAGGCTCTCGAATACTCGCACCGCGCGGGCGTCGTCCATCGCGACATCAAGCCGGGCAACGTCATGCTGACCGAGACCGGCCAGGTCAAGGTCATGGACTTCGGCATCGCGCGCGCGGTGTCGGACTCGTCGTCCACGGTCGCCGAGACGACGCAGATCCTCGGAACGGCCGCATACTTCTCGCCCGAGCAGGCCAAGGGCGAGCCCGTCGACGCCCGCGCCGACCTCTACTCGGCCGGTGTCGTCCTCTACGAGCTGCTCTCGGGCCGTCAGCCGTTCCGCGGCGAGTCGCCCGTCGCCGTCGCGTATCAGCACGTGAGCGAGACGCCGATCGCCCCGTCCGAGATCAACGAGGCCGTGCCTCGCTCGCTTGACGCGATCGCCCTGCGCGCCCTCGCGAAGGACCCCTTCCAGCGCTATCAGGATGCCGCGTCCTTCCGGGAGGCGCTCGACGCGACGGTGGACGGAAAGCCCCCGTCGAAGCGGCAGGTGGGTGCGCTCACGAGCGAGCTCTACGGCCCCAATCCTCGGCAGGCCGCCGAGACGGCGCGGTCACTCCGGCAGCTCAGCACCGACACGACCATGAAGCGCACGCAGGCGGGGCCGCCCGTCGCCTGGATCTGGGCGGGTGTCGCCGTGCTCGCGGTGCTCCTCATCTCGGTGCTGTTCTGGGTGACCACGATCCGTCCCGACCCGCAGGTCCCCGCGAACTCGCGGATCGTCCCGGATGTCACCGACATGTCGTACGACCGCGCCAACGAGGTGCTCGAGCAGGAGGACCTCCTCGCGTACCGCCTCGACGAGGCCAGCCTCGACACCGTCGAGGGCAACGTCATCCGCACCGATCCTGAGGCGGGGACGTCGGTGTCTCCGGGTCAGCAGATCCGCGTGTACGTCTCCCGGGGCCAGGAGACCGTCGTCGTGCCGACGCTCGAGGGGCTGGGAGAGGATGCTGCGCGCTCGGCCCTGGATTCCGCCGACCTGGCGGCCGGCGCCGTCACCCCGCGCAACGATCCGGATCTCGCCGCCGGAACGGTCATGTCGTCAGACCCGGCGTCGGGCACGGAGGTGGCGATCGGCACAGTGGTCAATCTCGTCGTGGCGTCGGGCCGCGTCACGATCGTGGACTACACGGGCTACACCGTCGACGCGGCGCGGGCGGCCTTGGAGTCGCCCGAGATCGCCCTCGTCGTCGAGATCGCGGAGGATGCGACCTGCCCTGCGACGGATCCCGCGACCGTCCGGCAGCAGTCGCTCGCCCCGGGCGACGTGCCTGTGCACTCGACCATCACCCTGACGGTCTGCTCGGGCGCCTGACGGCGCGCCCGCCCACGTTCCGCACGATCCCCGAGCTCGTCGAGGGGTCGAACCTGGTCGGCCCCGGCGCCCCGAGCTCAGCGGCGCGGAGTCAGCGAGGCCGCTCGGGCGACAGCATCCGTCAGCCCTGTCCTCTGCAGCCAGTTGCCCAGCAGCCGGTGACCGCCCTCGGTGAGCACCGCCTCGGGGTGGAACTGCACACCCTCGATCGGCAGCTCGCGGTGCCGCAGCCCCATGATGACCCCGCCCTCGGTGCGGCTCGTCACGACGAGCGACGCCGGCACCGTCTCGGGCACGACCGCGAGCGAGTGGTAGCGCGTCGCGACGAACGGGTCGGGCAGTCCCGCGTAGAGGGCGCCGCCGTCGTGGTGGACGAGCGACGTCAGGCCG
The DNA here is from genome assembly GCF_040632175.1 of Microbacterium sp. NPDC019599. NCBI lineage: Bacteria > Bacillati > Actinomycetota > Actinomycetes > Micrococcales > Microbacteriaceae > Microbacterium > Microbacterium sp. NPDC019599. Next base: position 177,125 of record NZ_JBEYBL010000010.1, on the reverse strand, counting down.
TGCATCAGCTCGGGCGCGTGGTCCACTGCAGCGCCGAACGCCGTCGCGATCGCCTGATGCCCGAGGCATACGCCGAGAAGCGGGATGCCGCGCTCTGCCGCCGCGTGCACGACGGCGATCGATGCGCCCGCGCGCACGGGCGTGCCCGGCCCGGGTGAGACCAGGACGCCGTCGAATCCGCTGTCGAGGAGCGCAGGCAGATCGTCGGGCGCGACGTCGTCGGCCTCGACGAGCTCCGTGCGTGCCCCCAACTCGTGGAGATATCCGATGAGGGTGTGGACGAAGCTGTCGTGGTTGTCGACGACGAGGATGCCGCCGCGGGTCACTCGACGGTGACTTCCTGCGGCACGACGAGGCTGCTGACCCACGGGAACACGTAGAAGAAGAGGCCGTAGACCACTGCGGCCGCGAGGATCAGGAGGATGAGGATCCGCAGCCACGCGGGACCCGGCAGCACCCTCCACAGCGCGGCGTACATCAGGCGACACCGCCCGTCAGCGACACCGGGGCCCCGGCCGATCGGGGTGTGAACGAGTCGAAGACGCTGAACGCCACGATGCGCTCGGCCAGCGAGTACATGGGGCTGCAGCTGGTCATCGTGAGGTATCGGTCATTCGCCGCGACCTCGGTCGCCTGGGGCACCGGCAGGAGCACCTCGACAGCATCCGGCCGCACGTACGCCAGGGTGCGGAAGCGGTAGGTGTACCAGCCGTCCGGGGTCTCGATCACGATGGCGTCGCCGACGTGCAGCTCCGCGATGCGGTTGAACGGCTTTCCCCATGTCGTGCGGTGGGCGGCGACGGCGAAGTTGCCCTCTTCGCCGGGCATCTGCGTCCCGGGATAGTGCCCGATGCCGATGGGGTCGAGCGTGTTGGCACGCGTCACACCGCCCGCCATGTTGACGTGGTAGTCGGCTCCGAAGCGCGGGATGTACATCGTCGCGAAGATCTCGGCGTCCGCCGGCTCCGGTCGCACGACGGGCTCGACGTCGGCGGGCTCGGGAGGCTCGGTGGCCTGCGGCGTCGACCGGATCTGGTGCTCGTACTCCTCCTGCCAGATCTGGCTCTGCTCGTCCGCCTGTGCGCTGCGCTCGGCGCCGTAGATGACGTCACCGATCCACAGCTGCCACGCGACGAACAGGAGCGTCACGACTCCGAGCGTGATGAGGATCTCGCCGAGGATGCCGATGACGGACGGTCGGCGAACGCGCGTGGCGCGCTGCCGAGCGCGGGCTCGCGAGCGGCCCGCGCCCGAATCCGCCCCAGCCGGGCTCGACGCGTCATCCACAGAGGAATTCTAGGTCAGCGGGGTGTGCGCGACCCTGACGGTAGACTGGGCATCATGGCACGTTCTGGCAAAGACGAGGATCTCGTCGAGCGCAGTGAGGGCGAAGCGGCCCCCAACCCCGTCTGGTTCAAGCCCGTCATGATCGGGCTCATGCTGATCGGGCTCGTCTGGGTTCTCGTGTTCTACCTCAGCGGCATGGCGTACCCGATCCCCGGCATCGGGGGCTGGAACCTCGTGATCGGCTTCGGCATCGCGTTCATCGGCTTCCTCATGACAACGAGGTGGCGCTGACCGACAGCATCCCTCTATCCGACTCAGGCCGGGACGCGCATGGCGCGTCTCGGCCTTCTTCATGTCATGCAGGTGGACAACAGGAATTACACGGGTGTGATTCATCCCCACCTGGGGATGAACCTGTGGATAAGTCCGCTCCGCCTCGACGCGCTTCGCGTGCGTTGTCAGGTGTAGAGGAGGGGCGGGATGGCGAGGAGGGCGAGGCAGCCGACGCCGACGGCGACGAGGAGCCATATCTGCAGCGTGCGCTGCGATCGCTGCCGCGTGCGCGCGTAGATGAGCCCGACGAGGCCGCCGACGACGAGGCCGCCGAGGTGTGCCTGCCACGAGACCGCGATGGCATCCAGCGCGTCGGCGAAGGATCCTCGGCCGATGCTCGAGATGAGCGCGACGGCGAACGGCCAGAGGAAGTTGATCCCGATGACGATCGCGATGACGCGGATGTTCGCCCCGATGTGGCGGCCGATGATCAGCAGCGCCCCGAACAGGCCGAAGATCGCGCCCGAGGCCCCGACGACCCAGACTCCTGGGGCGAGCAGCGCGACCGCCACCGATCCGCCCAGCCCGCTGAGCAGGTACAGCACGAGGAATCGCCAGTGCCCGACGAGAGGCTCGAGACTGCGGCCGATGTAGAACAGCGCGAGCATGTTCAGGCCCGCATGCAGGAAGCTGCCGTGGACGAACAGCACGGTGATGAGCCGCCACGGCTGCATGGGCACGGGCCCGCCGGGCCATACGAAGTAGCTGTTGAAGGACAGCCAGTTCTCGACGATCGTCCCGAAACCGGGGATCAGCTGCAGGACGTAGACGACGGCCGTGACGAGGATGAGCGAATACGTGACGAGCGGGCGCGAGTCCGTCGACAGCGCCACCGGTCGCGACCTCGACCACCGTCGCTCCGCCTTGCGCTGAGACTCCGACACGGTCTTCTGCTGCTCGCGCATGCACTCGGGGCAGATCACCCCGACGGCACCCTGCGTCTGGCACTCGGGGCAGATCGTCCGCAGGCACCGCTGGCAGAGCACGAAGCTCACGCGGTCGGGATGCCGGTAGCAGAAGTTGTCGCTGTTGCGACGGAACGCGTCGGTGGTCACGGCGAGGGCGGCGTCCCGGGAGCGGGTCAGGCCGCGGCGATGTCGATCGACTCGATGACGACGGGCTCGAGCGGACGATCGCCGGCGGCGGTCGGGACCGCGCTGATCGCGTCGACCACCTTGCGGGAGGAGTCATCGGCGACCTCGCCGAAGATCGTGTGCTTGCCCTGAAGCCACGGCGTCGGGTCGGTCGTGATGAAGAACTGCGAGCCGTTCGTCCCTTCGGCCTGGCCGGTGATGGCGTTGCGGCGGAGGCCCGCGTTTGCCATCGCGAGGAGGTACGGCTTCTGGAACGTCAGCTCGGGGTGGATCTCGTCGTTGAACGTGTAGCCCGGGCCGCCGGTGCCGAGGCCGAGCGGGTCGCCGCCCTGGATCATGAAGCCGGGGATGATGCGGTGGAACACGACGCCCTGGTACAGCGCGCCCTCGCCGGGCTTGCCCGTCGACGGGTCCTTCCACTCGCCGGTGCCGTCCGAGAGACCGATGAAGTTCTGGACCGTGCGCGGGGCGTGGTCTCCGAAGAGGTTGACGACGATGTCGCCGTGGTTGGTGTGCAGGGTCGCGACCGCAGTGGGGGTGGGCATGCGTACATTGTCGCAGAGTTCCGTGCAACCCCTCCCGGTCCGGGCCCTCTCTGGCAAGATGGGGAGAACCACATCCCCCATCGACAGGGAGGGCCCCGTGAGCCTCAGCCGCAAGCGCAAGAAGGAACTCCGCAAGCTCCAGGATCAGGCGACCAGGCTGTGGGAATCGCAGCAGGTGATCGTCGGCGAAGCCGCGACCGTCGCCCGCGAGGCGAGCCGCCAGCTGGGCAACTACAGCCGTGAGCAGGTCGTGCCCCAGGCGAAGGCGACCTACGGCAAGTACGCGGCTCCCTATGTCGACCGCGGCATCAGCGTCTCGAAGCAGGTCATGAACGACACGATCGTCCCCGCGGCGGGTGCCGTCGTCGGATCGGCCATGTCGGTCTGGGATGCTGCGAACGAGACTCGCGCGAAGCTCTCGGGTGGACGCATCCCCGCGCCGGCGCCCGTCCTGGTGCCGCCGAAGCGCGGCATCGGAGCCGGCGGCATCATCGCGATCATCTTCGGTGTCGCCGCCGCCCTCGGCGTCGCGTACGCCGCGTGGCAGACGCTCCGCGCCGATGACGAGCTGTGGGTCGCCGACGACCCGCTGCGCGCTCCCGACGCCTGAGGGTGACAGAACCGACCGATCGGGTCAGGGACGCCGCTGCCGCACGCGGACTCGACATCGAGATCCGCGTGCGACCCGCGGCGAAGAGCCTGCCCGAGGCCGCCGAGCTGCTCGGCATCCCGCCCGCCGGCATCGTCAAGACACTCGTGGTCAAGCGCAGCGATGACACGTACCTCTTCGCACTCGTTCCGGGGGATCGGGCGATCTCATGGCCGAAGCTGCGCGCCGTCGTCGGGGTGAACAAGCTCCAGCTTCCGGACCCCGAGCGCGCGCTCGCCGCGACGGGCTACGAGCGCGGAACGATCGTGCCGATCGGCAGCTCGACCGAGTGGCCCGTCTATGCGGACGAGCGGATCGTCGGCGAGCGGATCGCGATGGGAGCGGGAGCGCACGGCTACAGCCTCTTCGTCGACGCCGATGACCTCATCACGGCCTACGACGCGACCGTCGCCGACATCTCGCAGGCGATCGACTAGCCGGGCGTCTCCGGGTTCCGCAGGCCCGCCATCGCGAGGGCGATGTCGACGAGCTTGACGTGCCGGAGGCCGTCGACGGCCTCGAGCGGGAACCACTCGGCGCGATCGGTCGATCCGTCGACCTCGTGGCGCAGTCGACCGCCCGTGACGCGCGCGCGGTAGACGATCCGGATGGTGTGCAGCGGCCCGCCGGCGGGTTCGGGGATGCGGTGCGCCTCCGGGATCACGCGGGAATGGATGCCGAGCAGGTCCTGGATCTCGACGTGGTAGCCCGTCTCCTCGAACACTTCGCGGCGTGCCGTGTGCGCGGGATCCTCTCCGGCCTCGATCCCGCCCCCGGGCATCGTCCACGCGGCGCGGCGGCCTTCGTTCCAGTGCGCGAGGAGGACCCGGCCGTCGTCGTCCACCACGACGGCGTAGGCGGCGACTCGCAAGTCCATGCTTCACCCTACCGACGGGCTGCGGGGTGGGAGATGCGGGAAGAGGCCGACCCTTCGGGCCGGCCTCTTCCACATGGTGGAGCCTAGGAGATTCGAACTCCTGACATCCTGCTTGCAAAGCAGGCGCTCTACCAACTGAGCTAAGGCCCCGGGGCTGTATGTGTGGGGCTACCAGGACTTGAACCTGGGACCTCTTCATTATCAGTGAAGCGCTCTAACCGCCTGAGCTATAGCCCCGATCGTCTTCGGCGCTGTGCGCCGTCAACCTCCAAGACTTTACCTGACGCGCGACGATTTCACGAATCGGCGCCGAGCCGGGCGGTGGGTCCGGTGATTGACTGAGCCCATGGCGGACGCGACCCATCCAGGAGAGCCTCACGGTGCGAGCCTCGGACAGCGCCTCAACTGGCTTCGTGCAGGCGTGCTCGGTGCGAACGACGGCATCGTCTCGGTCGCGTCGCTCGTCGTGGGTGTCGCGGGAGCGACGACCGACACTCCCGCGCTGCTGCTCGCCGGTGTCGCGGGACTCGTCGGCGGCGCCATCTCGATGGCGCTCGGCGAGTACGTGTCGGTGAGCAGTCAGCGCGACAGCGAGCGCGCGCTCATCGCGAAGGAGCGGCGCGAGCTCGCCGAGATGCCCGAGGCCGAGTTCGAGGAGCTCACCGAGCTGTACCGTGCGAGAGGTCTGTCCGACGACACGGCGCGTCAGGTGGCGCGAGAGCTCACCGACCACGATGCGCTGTCGGCTCATCTCGAGGTGGAGCTCCACCTGGACGCCGACGACCTCGTCAACCCGTGGCACGCGGCCGTCTCATCGGCGATCTCATTCACGCTCGGAGCGCTGCTGCCGCTCCTGGCGATCCTGCTTCCGCCGCCCGAGTGGCGGGTCCCGGTCACGTTCATCGCCGTGCTGGTCGCGCTCGCGCTGACGGGCTCCGTCTCGGCTCAGCTGGGCGGCGCCTCGAAAGGCCGCGCAGCCGTGCGGCTCGTCATCGGCGGAGCGATCGCGCTCGTCGCGACCTGGGCGATCGGAACGCTCCTCGGCACGACGGTCGTCTGAGCCGAGGCATCCTTCCCGGTCAGTTGCTGGTGAACCCCACGAGCAGTCCGCCCGTGATCTTCACCGCGAGGTTGTAGATCCCGGCGATGACGGCGCCGAGCACCGTCACGACCACGAGATTCAGGATCGCGACGATCGCGCCGACGGCCATCACCTGGGGCAGTCCGACGAACTGGCTGAGGGTCACGCCACCGTCAGAGAAGCTCTGGAAGAACTCGTCGACGCGGCCGATCAGTCCCGTCGCCTGCACGACCATGTAGGTGAGGAAGAACGAGACGACCGTGACGATCGCGATCGCCACCGCGGCGAGGAACGACAGCTTCACCGCCGACCAGAAGTCGATGTAGACCAGACGCAGGCGGACCTGCTTGGCCGTCGTGCGGTGGCTGGATTTCTTGGCGAGCTTGTCGGCTACCGTGCTCATGCGTCAACACTCTCTTCAGGGGTCTCGGGGGAGGCCTCGGGTCCTTCGACGGACTCGGGGGCCGCGCTCTCAGGGTCGGCGGCGGCCTCTTCTTCGGCCAGGCCGCGTTCGCCGTTGCGTGCGATCGCGATGATGCGATCGTCCTCATCGGGGCGGGCGAAGACGACACCCATGGTGTTGCGGCCCTTGGCGGGGACCTCGGCCACGGCAGAGCGTACCACCTTGCCGCTGGCAAGAACCACCAAGACCTCGTCGTCCTCGGAGGCGATCAGGCCGCCTGCGAGATCGCCGCGATCCTCGTTCAGCTTGGCCACCTTGATGCCCAGGCCCCCTCTGCTCTGGCCCCGGTACTGGTCCACGGCGGTGCGCTTGGCGTACCCGCCCTCGGTCACGACGAAGACGAATCCGTCGTCGGTCACGACGGATGCCGAGAGGAGGCTGTCGTGACCGCGGAACGCCATTCCCTTGACGCCTTCGGTCGACCGGCCCATAGGCCGCAGCGCCTCATCCGTCGCGGTGAACTTGAGCGACATGCCGTGCCGGCTGATGAGGAGGATGTCGTCTCCCTCGTCGACGAGGAGGGCGCTGACGACCTCGTCGTCCTCGCGGAGGCGGATCGCGATGACGCCGCCCTGGCGGTTCGTGTCGTACTCGGTCAGGCGCGTCTTCTTGACGAGGCCGCTGCGCGTCGCGAGGACGAGGTACGTCGCGACCTGGTAATCCCGGATGTCGAGGACCTGGGCGATCTCCTCGCCCGGCTGCAGGGCCAGGAGGTTCGCGACGTGCTGCCCCTTGGCGTCGCGTCCGGCTTCGGGCACGCGGTACGTCTTCTCACGGTAGACGCGCCCCTTCGTCGTGAAGAAGAGCAGCCAGTGGTGCGTGGTCGTGACGAAGAAGTGCTCGACGACGTCGTCGGCGCGCAGCTGCGCACCCTTGACGCCCTTGCCGCCGCGGTGCTGCGAGCGGTAGTTGTCGCTGCGCGTGCGCTTGATGTAGCCCTCGCGCGTGACGGTGACGACCATCTCCTCCTCGGGGATGAGATCCTCGTCGGTCATGTCGCCGTCGAAGCCGAAGACGATGTCGGTGCGACGCTCGTCGCCGAACTTGTCGACGATGCCGGTGAGCTCTTCGCGGATGATCGTGCGCTGGCGCGCCGGCGACTCGAGGATGTCGCGGTAGTCGGCGATCTGCGCCTCGAGCTCGGTCGCCTCGTCGATGATCTTCTGGCGCTCGAGTGCGGCCAGGCGACGCAGCTGCATCGACAGGATCGCGTCGGCCTGGACGTCGTCGATGTCCAGGAGGGACTTGAGGCCCTCGCGCGCGTCCTCGACCGTCGGCGAGCGGCGGATGAGCGCGATGACCTCGTCGAGCGCGTCGAGCGCCTTGAGGTAGCCGCGCAGGATGTGCATGCGCTCCTCCGCCTTGCGCAGGCGGAAGCGGGTGCGGCGGACGATGACGTCGATCTGGTGGTCGACCCAGTGCGTGATGAAGCCGTCGAGCGACAGCGTGCGCGGCACGCCGTCGACGATCGCGAGCATGTTCGCGCCGAAGTTCTCCTGGAGCTGGGTGTGCTTGTACAGGTTGTTGAGCACGACCTTGGCGACAGCATCCCGCTTCAGCACGATGACCAGGCGCTGGCCCGTGCGTCCCGACGTCTCGTCGCGGATGTCGGCGATCCCCGAGATCTTGCCGTCCCGCGCGAGGTCGGCGATCTTCAGCGCGAGGTTGTCGGGGTTGACCTGGTACGGGAGCTCGGTGATGACCAGGCACGTGCGGCCCTGGATCTCGGCGATCTCGACGACGGCGCGCATCGTGATGGAGCCGCGGCCCGTCCGGTAGGCCTCGTGGATGCCGCGCGTGCCCAGGATCTGTGCACCGGTCGGGAAGTCCGGACCCTTGATGCGCTGCATGAGCGCGTCGAGGAGCTCCTCGCGCGTCGCGTCGGGGTGCTCGAGCGCCCAGAGCGCGCCCTCGGCCACCTCGCGCAGGTTGTGCGGCGGGATGTTGGTCGCCATGCCGACCGCGATGCCGACGGAGCCGTTGACCAGGAGGTTGGGGAACCGCGCCGGCATGACGGCGGGCTCCTGTGTCTGGCCGTCGTAGTTGTCCTGGAAGTCGACGGTCTCTTCCTCGATGTCGCGCACCATCTCGAGCGCGAGGGGAGCCATCTTCGTCTCGGTGTACCGGGGGGCCGCGGCACCCATGTTGCCGGGCGAGCCGAAGTTCCCCTGCCCGAGCGCGAGCGGGTAGCGCAGCGCCCACGGCTGCACGAGGCGCACGAGGGTGTCGTAGATCGCGGAGTCGCCGTGCGGGTGGTACTGACCCATGACCTCGCCGACGACGCGCGCGCACTTCGAGAACGACTTGTCCGGTCGGTAGCCGCCGTCGTACATCGCGTAGATCACACGGCGGTGCACTGGCTTGAGTCCGTCGCGGACGTCGGGCAGGGCCCGGCCGATGATGACGGCCATCGCGTAGTCGAGATAGCTCCGCTGCATCTCGCCCTGCAGGTCGACCTGCTCGATGTGGCCGTGGTTGTGCGAGGAGTCCTCGGTCGTGGTGGTGTCGTCAGCCATGCGCTTCTCTTCCGTTGGTGTGTTCCGTCACAGCTCGCCCGCTCAGCAGCCGGGATGCGGCCGCGAGCAGGGGCGACGGAGCACTAGATGTCGAGGAACCGGACATCCTTCGCGTTCTTCTGGATGAACTGGCGGCGGGACTCGACGTCCTCGCCCATGAGGGTCGTGAAGATCGTGTCGGCCGCGACGGCGTCGTCGATCGTGACCTGGCGCAGCGTCCGGGTCGTGGGATCCATCGTCGTCTCCCACAGCTCCTTGTCGTTCATCTCGCCGAGACCCTTGTAGCGCTGGATCCCGTTCTCCTTGGGGATGCGCTTGCCGTTGGCCAGGCCGTCGGCCAGCAGGGCGTCGCGCTCGACGTCGCTGTAGACGTACTCGTGCGGCGAGTTCGACCACTTGAGCCGGTACAGCGGGGGCATCGCGAGGTAGACGTAGCCCGCCTCGATGAGCCCGCGCATGTAGCGGAAGAGGAGCGTGAGCAGCAGCGTCGTGATGTGCTGACCGTCGACGTCGGCATCCGCCATCAGGACGATCTTGTGGTACCGAGCCTTGTCGACGGCGAAGTCCTCGCCGATGCCGGTGCCGAAGGCCGCGATCATCGCCTGGATCTCGTTGTTGCCGAGGGCGCGGTCGAGGCGCGCGCGCTCGACGTTGAGGATCTTGCCGCGCAGAGCCAGGATCGCCTGCGTGTGCGGGTCGCGGCCCTGGACTGCCGAGCCGCCGGCCGAGTCTCCCTCGACAAGGAAGATCTCGCTGATCGACGGGTCCTTCGACGTGCAGTCCTTGAGCTTGTCGGGCATCGAGGCCGACTCGAAGACGCTCTTGCGCCGAGCCGTCTCGCGCGCCTTGCGAGCAGCCAGTCGGGCGGTCGCGGCGTCGATCGCCTTGCGCACGACGAGCTTGGCCTGCTGCGGATTGCGCTCGAACCAGTCGCCGAGCTGATCGCCCACGACCTTCTGCACGAACGCCTTCGCCTCGGTGTTGCCGAGCTTCGTCTTGGTCTGACCCTCGAACTGCGGCTCGGAGAGCTTGACGGAGATGACCGCCGTGAGACCCTCGCGCACGTCTTCGCCCGAGAGGTTGTCGTCGCGGTCCTTGAGCAGGTTCTGCGCGCGGGCGTACTTGTTGACGAGAGTCGTCAGCGCCGCACGGAAGCCCTCCTCGTGCGTGCCGCCCTCGTGCGTGTTGATCGTGTTGGCGTACGTGAAGACGTTCTCGGTGTAGCTCGTCGTCCACTGCATCGCGAGCTCGAGCGCGATGTGGCGCTCGGTGTCCTCCGACTCGACCTCGATGATCTGGTCGTTGACGACATCCGTGTGGCGTGTCCGGTTGAGGTGCTCGACGTAGTCGACGAGACCGCGCTCGTAGAGGAACGTGTCGTTCGGCTGCTCGAGGATGACCGTGCCGTCCTCCTCCTTCTCGACGGCGGCATCCGGCCGTTCGTCGACGAGGTCGATCCGCAGGCCCTTGTTGAGGAACGCCATCTGCTGGAACCGCGTGCGCAGCGTCTCGTAATCGAAGTCGACGGTTTCGAAGATCTCGGGGTCCGGCCAGAACGTGATGATCGTGCCGGTGTCGGTGCTCTCCTCACCGCGCTCGAGCGGCGCGAGCGGGACGCCGCCGTGGCGGTAGGACTGACGCCACACGTAGCCCTGGCGCTTGACCTCGACCTCGAGCCGCGTCGACAGGGCGTTGACGACCGACGAGCCGACGCCGTGGAGACCACCCGACACGGCATATCCGCCGCCGCCGAACTTGCCGCCGGCGTGCAGCACGGTCAGGACGACCTCGACGGTCGACTTGCCCTCCGTCTTGTGCATGTCGACGGGGATGCCGCGCCCGTTGTCGAAGACGCGCACGGCTCCGTCCGACAGGATCGTGACCTCGATGCGGTCGCAGAAACCGGCAAGAGCCTCGTCGACGGAGTTGTCGACGATCTCGTAGACGAGGTGGTGCAGCCCGCGCGGGCCCGTCGACCCGATGTACATGCCTGGACGCTTGCGAACCGCCTCGAGGCCTTCGAGGACCTGGATCGCATCTGCTCCGTAGTCGCTGAGGGGCTTGTCGGACGAGGTGGATGCGGGTTCCCCGGCAGCGTTTTCGGGATTCACAGACGTCATAGGTTCTCGAGCGCTCCAGATCGGCCGTCGGGGATCGGTTCCAGTCTACCAAGGAGCGACCCTTCGACGGCCACTCTGCGGCCCTGTGGCGCGTTGAAATGGATTCGAACGATGCCGGAGGTGGATCAGCCGTAGGTATCGCGCGGACCGCGCCCTGGAATGGCTCTGGGACCCCATTTCCAGGAGGGGACGTCCGGGCCGATGAAGCGGATGACCTCCACCCCGGCGTCGGGGAAGCGCCGGACGATCTCCGTGAGGATCTGCGCACGCATGAGCTGGAGCTGCTTCGCCCACGCCGTGGAGTCCGCCTGCACCGTGAGCGTTCCGTCTGCGAAGGCGACCGGACGGGTGTGCCGCGCGGTGTCGGCGCCGGCCACTTCATTCCACGTGCGCACGACGTCCTCGCGGGCGAGCTGCGCGTTCCAGCCCGAGTCGTGCGTGAGTGCGGCGATGACGTCGCCCAGCCCGTGCGGGTCGCGGCCGGGAGTGAAGGGAGCGTGCTCGTCGTCTTCGACGCGGCGTTTCCTGCGCCGGAAAGATCGGGCCGACGGCTCGAGCCCGCGCAGCCGCAGATAGGTCGCAAGCGTCTCCGGGAGATCCGCGGTGTCGCCGGTGAAGTTCGAGCGGATGGAGGATGCCGCGTTCCTCGGGTCGGCCGGGTCAGGCATCCGCCGCCTCCAGGATGCGCCCTGCCTCCACGCGCACGACGCGGGCGCGCAGTCCGGCCGGGACGTCCTGCTCGACGGCGGCCGTCACGACGACCTGCTCGTAATCCGCGACCAGGTCGGCCAGGCGCGCTCGACGGTCGCTGTCGAGCTCGGCGAACACGTCGTCGAGGATCAGCACGGGATCGCCGAGGCGGGAATCGGCGCGGAGCAGCTCGGCCGCCGCCAGGCGCAGCCCGAGGGCGACCGACCACGATTCCCCGTGAGATGCGTACCCCTTGACGGGAAGCCCCCGCACGCGCAGGAGGAGATCGTCGCGGTGCGGGCCGACGAGCGTGAGCCCGCGGTCGAGCTCGGCGGAGCGGCGGGTGGCGAGAGCTGAGCGGAAGAGGTCCTCGAGGGCGCCGGGGGTGACAGCATCCGTCTCGGCGGCGCCTTCTTCGGGATCGCCGCCGCGCACGGAGAGCGCCCACTCGAGCCGGGGCTCGTGGTCTGCGCCGGCGATGGCCGTGTACGCCTGCGTGAGAGGAGTCGACAGCTCGTCGGCGAGCGTGAGCCGCGCCTGTATGACCTGCGTGCCGAGGGCGACCAGCTTGTCGTCCCACACATCGAGGGTGGAGAGCGCTTCTCCGCGGATCCCGCGCGCGCGAGCGGACTTGAGCAGAGCCGTGCGCTGCTTGAGGACGCGGTCGTAGTCGGACAGGACCGCGCTCATGCGCGGAGCCCGCTGGACGAGGAGCTGATCCGCGAAGCGCCGGCGCGCCGAGGGGTCGCCGCGCACGATCTGGAGATCCTCCGGAGCGAAGAGCACGACCTGCGCGTACCTGGGCAGCTCGGAGGTCTTGACCGGCGCTCCGTTGACCCGGGCCTTGTTGGACCCCTGCCTGTTCAGCTGCACCTCGAGGAGGACCCGTCGCTCTCCGTGCGCGAGTCGCGCGCGGACGATCGCGGCGTCGGCGCCGTCGCGCACCATGGGACCGTCGCTCGAGACGCGGTGCGAGCCGAGGGTCGCGAAGAACGCCATGGCCTCGGCGAGGTTCGTCTTGCCCTGGCCGTTGCGGCCGATGAACACGTTGGGACCGGGGCCGAGCGTGACGTCGGCGACCGCGTAATTGCGGAAGTCGACGAGACTCAGCTGCTCCACGATCACGGGATCAACCCTAGTTCGGGGGTGTGACCATCCGCCCAGGATGGGGCGACCGCTCCGCAGGATGCGTGCTCCGCGGACATTGCGACAACCTGGGCAGGTCCCCGAGCCTGTCGACGGGTCGAAGGTGGACGCTCGTCGGAGGGGGTGGGGGATGAAGGGGTTTGGGATCGCCCGTTGGTCCGACGTGTCTAGCGGAGAAGGAGGTTCGGCTGGAGCAGGTAGCGGAAGCTCTGCTCGCCGCCCTTGTCGACCGACGTCTGCGGGGTGATGAGGACGGGGCTCAGCTTGTTGGCGTTCTCGCTCGAGGTGAATGTGATGCGCGCGAACTCGCTGCGGACCGCGGCCAGCGCCTCGAGCAGGTACTGGGGATTGAGGCCCAGGGTGACGTCCTCGCCGGACAGCGTCGCGTCGACCGACTCGGATGCGCGCGCCTGTTCGGTGCCCGAGGCATCCATCGACACGCCCTCGGGAGTGAAGGTGAAGCGCAGCGGCGCCGAGCGGTCGAGCACGAGCGAGACGCGGCGGACCGCCTCCTGCAGATCGGCCGTGTTCACGACGGCGTGGTGCTCGGTCTGCTCGGGGAAGAGTCGGCGGACGGGCGGGAAGTTGCCCTTGATGAGCAGCGACGTCACGGTCTTGTTGCCGGCCGTGAACGCGATGATCTCGCGGTCGCCCGAGCCGGAGAAGGCGATCGAGATCTCTCCGCCGTGCGAGAAGGTCTTGCCGACCTCTGTCAGTGTGCGAGCCGGGACCAGTGCGGTCGTCGGCTCGTCGGACGCGGCCGAGCCGCCGTCCCACGGGATCTCGCGCAGCGCGACGCGGTAGCGGTCGGTTGCGACGAGGCTCAGTTGGGTGCCCGACACCTCGAGCTGCACGCCGGTGAGGACGGGGGTCACATCGTCGCGGGATGCGGCGAACGCCACCTGGGCGATGGCCGTCGCGAAGTCCTCCGCGGGCACGAGGCCCGATTCGCCCGTGACCTCGGGGATCGCGGGATACTCCTGCACGGGCATCGAGGCGAGGGTGAACCGCGCCGAGCCGCAGGTGAGCAGGATTCCGCCGTCGTCGTCGACCTCGATCTGGATCGGCGCGTTGGGCAGGCGGCTCGCGATATCGGAGAGCAGCCGGCCGTGGACCAGGATCGTGCCGGGCTCATCGACCGTCGCCTCGATCGTGGTGCGGGCGGATGCCTCGTAGTCGAACGCCGCGAGTGAGAGCCCCTCGTCGCTCGCCTCGATGAGCACGCCGGCGAGGATCGGCTGCGGGTTGCGCTGCGGCAGCAGTTTCACGACGAACGAGACCGCCTCGCTGAAGACATCGCGATTGACGTGGAACCTCACTGGCGCTCCCTTGTCGTCCTTCGGGCTTGGGTTACCCATGCTAGTGCCCAGTTCGACCTCGACCCCAAGAGGTCGGTCGTCAGCCCCAAGGTGATCGGACGGGGTTTCAAGAGAGAGTTTTCTGTCATCTTGTTAACAGCTGTGGAAAGTGTGGATAACTCGGCCGATCGCTCTCGTGACATGGGAACTACACGTCTGTGAGTTGTGGAGTGCCTGCGGATGAGCGGGATGCTGTCCGCCGCAGCGCAGGTGTCGCTGAGACCCGTCGTCCACAGGTTCTCGTCGTCCGCTCACACTTCTCCGCAGCGGATTCGAGTTATCCACAGGTTTTCCACACTGTGGGAAACGGTCATTTTGGCCCTGGCCCTCGGGAGTGTCAAGCACTTTCGACGGCATATGACGTGCCGTGGCGGGTTCGTCGGGGACGGGGGGAGCAGCATCCGATCCCCCGAAGGGAATGCGGGCGGTGTCGGACTCGTCAGGGAGGCCGGGAGAGGTTGCGAAGGGCCCGTCCGGCTGGACGGGCCCTTCGCGGAAAGAGCGGTCAGCGGCCGCCGCGGCCGAGCTGGGCGGTGATCTCCGAGACCTGGTTGTAGATCGAGCGGCGCTCCTTCATGAGGTCGCTGATCTTCTTGTACGCGTACATGACGGTCGTGTGATCGCGGTTGCCGAAGAGCTGGCCGATCTTGGGGAGGGACAGGCTCGTGCGTTCGCGGCACAGATACATCGCGATCTGGCGTGCGGTCGCGACGGCTTGCGAGCGGCTCGAGCCGTACAGGTCGTCGACCGTGAGTTTGAAGTAGGCGGCTGTCGCCGTGATGATGTCGGTCGGCGAGATGACGTTCGCGTCGTCCTGGTCGATGATGTCGCGCAGCACGGTCTGCGCGAGCGACATGTCCAGCGTCGAGCGGTTGAGGCTCGCGAACGCGGAGACGCGGATGAGAGCGCCCTCGAGCTCGCGGATGTTGGACGAGACGACGGTCGCGATGTACTCGAGGACCTCGTCGGGGATGTGCAGCCGCTCGGATTGCGCCTTCTTGCGGAGGATCGCGATGCGCGTCTCGAGGTCGGGCGCCTGCACGTCGGTGATCAGGCCCCACTCGAACCGGCTGCGCATGCGGTCCTCGAAGCCCGTGAGGTGCTTCGGCGGGACGTCGCTGGTGATCACGACCTGCTTGTCGTGGTCATGCAGCGTGTTGAAGGTGTGGAAGAACGCCTCCTGCGTCTCAGCCCGGCCCTGAAGGAACTGGATGTCGTCGATCAGCAGGATGTCGACATCCCGGTACCGCGCCTGGAATGCGGATCCGCGGTTGTTCGCGATCGAGTTGATGAAGTCGTTCGTGAACTCTTCGCTCGAGACGTAGCGGACGCGTATGCCGGCGTACAGGCTGATCGCGTAGTCGCCGATCGCGTGGAGGAGGTGCGTCTTGCCCAGTCCCGAGTCGCCGTAGATGAAGAGCGGGTTGTAGGCCTTTGCCGGCGCCTCCGCGACCGCGACGGCCGCCGCGTGCGCGAACCGGTTGGACTGGCCGATGACGAAGTTGTCGAAGGTGTACTTCGGATTCAGTCGCGAATCGGAGCGGGAGGATGCCGTATCGGTCGGGTCGTCGAGGCGCGCGCGCATCGGCGCGGGCATGGCCGCCGCGACCGGCTCAGGTGCGACGGACGGCGCGGCCGACTGCACGGTGATCGGCGCGGTGAGTCGCTGGTCAGCGAGATCCGGATTCACGACGACGCGGAACGTCGTCGCGACCGGCTCGTCCTGACGGACGCGTGCGAGCGCCTCCATGATGGGCGAGCGCATCCGCTTGTTGATCTGCGCCGCTGTGAGATCGTTGGGGACGTCGAGGTACAGAGTGCCGCTCATGACGCCCTGCGGTACCGCGAGATTGAGGAAGCCGTGGAGCTGCGGCGTCACACGGTCGTCGACCGTGAGTTCGTCGAGCACCGCCGTCCAGACAGGAACATCTGGAATTTCGTGCTGCGACATGGGCCCCCCGGGTGGAAACTGCGCCTCAGAGCCGGGGGAGATGACACCCCGTGCCTGTGGATAACTGCCTGAGCCACGCTAGTCAGCGCTCGTCTCACGAGCAAACTCCACTGTAGATCCGGGCGCGTGTCGGTTCCAGGGTCGAGCGCCCATGTTGTGCATAATGCCGCCGGCATGCGCTCGGTTTGAGTTCTGGGGCGTCTCGACGTAGCCTTAATCGGTTGACTTATGCCCTCGTGGCAGTTCCCTGTAAGCAAGCGTCCCCGGTCAGAGCGTCCCGGTGACACCTGATCCGGAAGTGATCTCAATGAGCAAGCGCACCTTCCAGCCCAACAACCGCCGTCGCGCCAAGAAGCACGGCTTCCGCGCGCGCATGCGCACTCGCGCCGGTCGTGCCATCCTCTCGGCTCGTCGCGGCAAGGGCCGCACCGAGCTGTCGGCCTGATATCGAGCGGTGCTGGCGAGGCCGAACCGACTCACCCGCGGAGCGGAGTACAAGGCCGTCGTCCGTCGGGGCCGTCGCTGTGCGGCCGCCCACACCATCACGTATGTCGTGACCTCGGATGACGAGCGTCCCGCCCGCTTCGGCTTCATCGTCAGCAAGCAGGTCGGCTCAGCCGTCGTGCGCAACACCGTGCGCCGACGGCTCAAAGCCGTATGCTCCGGCAGCCTCGACGGCGTGAGCCGCGGGTCGGACATCGTCATCCGTGCGCTCCCCTCCGCAGCGACGGCGGACTTCTCGGATCTCCGCGAGGAAGTCGAGCGCTGCCTGGCCCGGAGGGCCGCCGCGTGAGTGTGCTTCCCGCGTACGCGATCGGGGATGGCCGGCTCGAGGCATCCGATTCGCTCCGCGCCGTTCCGCTGATCCCCCGCAATCTCGCACTCGCGCTGCTCCACGGATACCGTGCGACCATTTCGCACACCTATGGCGACGTGTGCAAGTACTACCCCTCGTGCTCGGCGTACGCCGTCGGCGCTGTGCAGCAGCACGGTGTCGTGAAGGGGGTGGGCCTGACGGCCGCTCGCCTCGCGCGTTGCCATCCCTGGGCGCAGGGCGGCATCGATGACGTCCCGCCGCATCGGCGGTTCCGCTACGACCTGACTGCACACGGTTATGTCGTGCCCCTGAGAAAGGACTGATCCGTGACGGATCTGCTGTACCTCGCCACGAGTACGCCCGCGCCGGCCGCGGGCTCCGGAGGCTTCGACCTGCTGGGGATCATCCTGTGGCCCCTGAAGTGGCTGGTCGAGCTCGTGCTCGTCGGCTGGCACGCTCTCTTCACGTTCATCGGCCTGCCTGCAGCCGCCGGCATCACGTGGGTGCTCGCGATCGTCGGCCTCGTCATCGTCGTGCGCGCGGCCCTCATTCCGCTCTTCGTGCGGCAGATCAAGAGCCAGCGCAAGATGATGGAAATCGCTCCTGAACTGCGAAAAGTTCAGGAGAAGTACAAGGGCAAGAAGGACCAGCTCTCTCGTGAGGCGATGAGCCGCGAGACGATGGCGCTCTACAAGAAGCACGGCACGACACCCGTGTCGAGCTGTCTGCCGATCCTCGTGCAGATGCCCGTCTTCTTCTCGCTCTACTCCGTGCTGAGCTCGATCAAGGTGAACGCCGAGAGCGGTCACGGCGGTGTCGGGCCGCTCACGCCGGAGCTGACGCTCGAGTTCTACAACGCCAAGCTCTTCGGCGTCGCGTCGCTGCACGAGACCCTCATCGACGCCATCAACTCGAACAACACGACGGCGATCGTCATCCTCGTCACGCTCGTGGCGCTCATGATCGCCTCGCAGTTCTTCACGCAGCTGCAGATCATCTCGAAGAACCTGTCGCCCGAGGCCAAGACCGGCCAGGCGTACCAGATGCAGCGCATCATGCTCTGGATCCTGCCTCTCGGCTTCGTCTTCTCGGGCGTGTTCTTCCCGCTCGGTGTCGTCATCTACTGGTTCATCTCGAACCTGTGGACGATGGCACAGCAGTTCCTCGTCATCCGCGAGATGCCGACTCCCGGCTCGGAGGCGGCGAAGGAGCGCGAGGAGCGACTGGCTCGCAAGGGCAAAGCGATCGATTCGTCCGGCAAGGTCGTGTCGATGGAGAAGTACCAGGCCGAGCAGCAGCGCCTCCTCGAGGAGGCGGAGCGCGCCCGCGCTGCGGCTCCCAAGCGACAGCAGCCTGTGAGCAAGCAGCGGGCGAAGAAGCAGACACAGAAGGGCGGATCCCCCAACCCGGGATCGACCAAGCCTGGATCGGCCCAGCCGGGGTCGGCTCAGTCCGGGGACTCCGGCTCAGCGAAGCCCGACTCTGCCGGGCGCTGACGGGCTGCGCCGCTCTCCCCACCGCCTGACATCCCGAATCGATGACCGAGGACGCCATCATGACCACGACTGATCCCGTCGACTCCGCCTCCGCCGAGCGCGCACCCGCCACGGTGGAGCAGCTCGAGCAGGAGGGCGACATCGCCGCCGACTACATCGAGGAGCTCCTCGACATCGCCGACATCGACGGTGACCTCGCGCTCGACGTGCGCGCGGGCCGCGCGTACGTGTCGATCGAGGCGGAGGACGAGGAGTCGCTCACGCTGCTCTCGGCGCCCGACACCGTGCAGGCGCTCCAGGAGCTCACCCGCATCGCGGTGCAGAGTCGGACCGGTCGCTTCTCACGCCTGATCCTCGATATCGGCGGATCCCGTGACACCCGGGAGCGGCAGCTCTCGACCCTCGTGGACCGGGCGATCGCACGTCTGGATGACGGCGCGTCTCAGGCATCGCTGCCGGCGATGTCGAGCTACGAGCGCAAGCTCGTGCACGACATGGTCGCCGACCGCGGATACATCTCGGAGTCGTACGGCGAGGGCGCGGACCGCCACACCGTGATCCGCCGCAGTTGACGTTTCACGTGAAACGTCGATGAGCGAGATCGAGATCGAGACCGAGCCGGCGGTCGCCGCGCAGGTCTTCGGTGACCGCATCGAGCTGGCCCGCCGCTTCACACGCGCGCTGGGCGAGCAAGGAGAGGAACGCGGCCTGATCGGGCCGCTCGAGCCGCCCCGCCTGTGGTCCCGGCACATCCTGAACAGCGCAGTCGTGGCTCCCCTCTTCTCCGGGCGCGTCGCGGACATCGGTTCCGGAGCCGGCCTGCCCGGGCTCGTGCTCGCGATCGCGCGACCTGACGTCGAGTGGATCCTGATCGAGCCGATGGAGCGCCGCGTTGCATGGCTCACCGAGCAGGTGGCGGAGTTGGGCCTGTCGAACGTCGAGGTGCTCCGCGCTCGCGCGGAGGACTGGAAGCGCGGGCCGATTCTGGATGCTGTCACCGCACGCGCCGTCAGCGCGCTGCGCACCCTCGTGCCGATCACAGCGCCGCTCGTGCGCGATGGCGGAGAGCTCATCCTCCTGAAGGGCGCCAGTGCCGCAGGTGAGATCGATGCTGCGGTCAAGCCCCTCCGCCGCTTCGGCATCGCGGATGCCCGGGTCGAGGTGGTCGGCGCCGACCTCCTTCCCGAGCCGACCCGCGTCGTGCGAGGCACCGTCCGCCGCTGAACCCGCCTCTTTGCTGGTGATCGAGTAGCGAGCGCAGCCCGTGTATCGAGATCACGGTGTGAGGGTTCGAGGTTCAGTGGTTTCGATACGCCTCCTTCGTCGGCTACTCAACAACCGGGCGTGGGACCAGGGCTAAGCAGCGTCGGTGATCGAGTAACGAGCGGAGCCCGCGTATCGAGATCACGGTGTGAGGGTTCTAGGTTCGGTGGTTTCGATACGCCTCCTTCGTCGGCTACTCAACCACCGGGGCGGGAGTGCCTTCTTCCCGGTGATCGAGTAGCGAGCGGAGCCCGCGTATCGAGATCACGACCGCGGGCGGAGGCGGTCAGGACCGAGTTCATCGCCGGTGCCGCCGCTGACCCAGCTGCGGTGATCGAGTGGCGAGCGGAGCCCGTGTATCGAGATCACGGTGTGAGGGTTCGAGGTTCGGTGGTTTCGATACGCCTCCTTCGTCGGCTACTCAACCACCGGGGCGGGAGTGCCTTCTTCCCGGTGATCGAGTAGCGAGCGCAGCCCGCGTGTCAAGATCACGGTGTGGTGGTTCGAGGTTCGGTGGTTTCGATACGCCTCCTTCGTCGGCTACTCAACCACCGGGCGGGAGTGCCTTCTTCCCGGTGATCGAGTAGCGAGCGGAGCCCGCGTATCGAGATCACTGCGTCGGAACTGGCGTTTCACGTGAAACATCCTTGAGGATCGGCTCCTGCACAGACTCGACCACATGGGCCGCGTGCACCAGGCCACCGGTAGGCGACATCGAAAGCTCGATCAGCCACCAGGCTGGGCGCCATGCCTTTCATGTACATCCTCGAGTGCCAAGACCGAACTCTCTACGTGGGCAGCACGAAGGACCTGGAGCGACGCCTCTGGGAGCACAGCGAAGGGCTCGGTTCGGTCTACACGCGGTCCCGCCTTCCGGTGCGACTCCTCTACTGCGAGCAGTTCGACCGAATCGATGAGGCCTTCCGACGCGAGAAGCAGGTTCAAGGGTGGGGCCGCGTCAAGCGACTGGCTCTGGTCAAAGGGCGTACCGAGAAGCTGCCACCGCTTAGTCGCAAGCCCAAACGCGACAGCACGGGCGATGTTTCGGGTGAATCGCCCTGGGAAGACGGATGATCGAGTAGCGGGCGGAGCCTGCGGGCAGGGATCGCTGCGGTGGCCGCTCGGGATCGGTGGTTTCGATACGCCTCCTTCGTCGGCTACTCAACCACCGGAAGGTCGGCGTCTGACGGAGATCCCATCGCGGCGGTAAGCGAGGGTATCGAGATCACCACGTCGGGGGTTTCGATACGCCTCCTTCGTCGGCTACTCAACCACCGGGGGTGGGCGTCGGAGAGGAGATCACCGCGTGGCGGTGATCGAGTAGCGAGCGAAGCGAGCGTATCGAGATCACGACGCCGGAAGCGCGAGTGAGTGGTTTCGATGCGCCTCTTGGGGCGAATCGCCATGTGTTTCACGTGAAACATCGGGCTTCACGCCGCGGTGTTCGAGTAGTGGGCGAGGTCCCGCATCGAGATCACGACGTCGGTGGTTTCGATACGCCTCCTTCGCCGGCTACTCAACCACCGGGGCTGGACGCTGACCCCGGTGTTTCACGTGAAACATCAGGCGGCGCGCCGGTGATCGAGTAGCGAACGAAGCGAGCGTATCGAGATCACGACGTCAGTGGTTTCGATACGCCTCCTTCGTCGGCTACTCAACCACCGGAAGGTCGGCGTCTGACGGAGATCCCAGCGCGTATCGAGATCAGGATGTCGGTGGTTTCGATACGCCTCCTTCGTCGGCTACTCAACCACCGGGAAGGGGAGGGGCGAGGAAGGGGGCGGGGGTGGGCGCGGCTAGAGTGGAAGGGAGCTCTGCACGCGATAGAAAGGCCGAGTGTTTCACGTGAAACAACCCGAGAACGCGGAGGCCGCGGCATCCTTCTCGTTCGACGACACCCCTCTCGCGCGAGAACTCGCAGACCTCACAGCTCGGCGACGCGCTCTCGAGGATGCGGCGGTCACGCTGTCGGGGCGCACGCGCGTCCTGACCGTCTCGAACCAGAAGGGCGGCGTCGGAAAGACCACGACGACCGTCAACCTCGCTGCGGCGCTGGCGTCCGTGGGCGCGCGCGTCCTGGTGATCGACTTGGACCCCCAAGGCAATGCCTCGACCGCCCTCGGCGTGCCGCACACCGCTGACATCCCGTCCGTCTACGACGTCCTGATCGACGAGTTCCCGCTCGCCGACATCATCCAGACGAGCCCGGAGTCGCCGAACCTGCTGTGCGCGCCGAGCACGATCCACCTCGCGGGGGCCGAGATCGAGCTCGTCTCGCAGGTCGCGCGCGAGCACCGGCTCCGCACGGCGCTCGACGACTACATCGCAGGCCTGGACGAGCAGCTCGACTTCATCATCATCGACTGCCCGCCCTCGCTCGGGCTTCTGACCATCAACGCCTTCACCGCCGCGCAGGAGCTGCTCATCCCGATCCAGTGCGAGTACTACGCGCTGGAGGGACTCAGCCAGCTGCTCGGCACGGTGCGGATGATCCAGAAGCACCTGAATCCCGGGCTGTTCCTCTCGACGATCATCCTGACCATGTACGACTCGCGCACCCGCCTCGCGCAGCAGGTCGCCGAGGAGGTGCGCACGCACTTCGCGAAGGAAGTGCTCGGGACAGTCATCCCTCGGTCTGTCCGCGTCTCGGAGGCGCCGAGCTTCGGCCAGACCGTGATCGCATACGACGGGCACTCCGCCGGCGCGATCGCGTACCGCGAGGCTGCTGTCGAGCTCATCAAGCGCGACAGCGCACAACCGCACGGAGAGGTTTCCTGATGGCCAAGCGAACCGGCCTGGGCCGAGGTATCGGCGCCCTGATCCCGACGAGCGAAGCGACGGACACACGTCCCGTCGACGTGCTCTTCCCGCGGGGCACGACGGTTGCCACTGCCACAGCGGTCGTCGAGGCGGACGAGGACGAGGATGCGCCGGACCTGGTCGACGTCCCCGGCGCACGTCTCGTCCACATCGATCCGAACTCGATCGTCCCCAACCCGCGCCAGCCGAGAACCCATTTCGACGCGGAGGACCTCGCCGAGCTCGTCCACAGCGTGCGCGAGTTCGGCGTCCTGCAGCCCGTCGTGGTCCGCGACACAGGCGAGGGCACGTACGAGCTCATCATGGGGGAGCGGCGCACGCGCGCCGCGCGCGAGGCCGGCCTCGACTCGATCCCCGCCGTCATCCGCGACACGGCGGACGAGCACCTGCTCCGCGATGCCCTGCTCGAGAACCTGCACCGCAGCGAGCTGAACCCGCTCGAAGAGGCGTCGGCGTACCAGCAGCTGCTCGAGGACTTCGGCATCACGCAGGAGGAGCTGGCCTCCCGCATCGGGCGCTCGCGACCGCAGATCAGCAACACGATCCGCCTGCTCAAACTCCCCGTGCCCGTGCAGCAGCGCGTCGCCGCCGGGGTCCTGACGGCAGGCCACGCGCGCGCGATCCTCTCGCTCGACGACAACGACGCCATGCAGCGCCTCGCCGACAAGATCGTGAACGAGGACCTTTCGGTCCGCGCGGCGGAGGCTGCGGCGAAGGCACCGGATGCTGGGCGCACGCGCGTCCCCAAGCCGACCGCAGGCTCCCGCCGAGCTCACCTCGACGAGGTCGCGGAGCGCCTCGGCGACCGGCTCAACACGCGGGTCCGCATCTCGCTCACGGCGCGAAAAGGCCAGATCAACATCGATTTCGCCAGCATCCAGGATCTCAACCGGATCCTCGAGGAGCTCGGTGAGACGGGCTACGGCAGCAACTAGCCGTCGCCGGCCCGAGCCGCAGCCCGGCGGCGAAGCACCTCGGTCTCGGCCGCGTTGCCGGGCAGCGCGGCGGCCCTGAGGAAGGCCGCGACGGCAGCGTCCGTCCGCCCAGTACGCTCGAGGAGCTCGGCGCGGACGCCGTGGAACGGCCGGAACGATTCGAGCTCGGGCGCGAGGCGGTCGACCTCGGCGAGGGCGGCGTCCGCACCGTCGACCATCGAGACGGCCACGGCCCGATTGAGCCGCACGACGGGCGACGGGGCGAGCTCGAGGAGACCGTCGTACAGCGCGACGATGAGGGACCAGTCGGTCTCGTCCGTCGAGGACGCGATCGCGTGGCGCTCCGCGACCGCGGCCTGCAGACCGTAGTAGCCCAGCCCGCGATCGAAGGACTCGGCTCGCGCGAGCGCGGCTCGTCCACGTGCGATGGCCGAGCGGTCCCAGCGGGACCGGTCCTGCTGGGCGATCGTGAGAGGCAGGCCCTCGGCATCCGTCCGGGCGGCGAAGCGCGAGGACTGGAACTCCATGAGCGCCGTCAGCGAATAGACCTCGGGCTCGTCCGGAGCGAGCGCGGCGAGCTGGCGCGCGAGCCGCACGGCCTCGCGTGCGACGTCAGGACGGAAGGGCTGCGAGCCGACCGCCGGCGCGTAGCCCTCCGTGAAGAGCAGGTACACGACCTGGAGTACGCTCGCGAGCCGCGCGGGCCGCTGCGTGCGATCGGGGATCTCGAACGGCACCTCCGCGTCCGCGAGGGCGCGCTTGGCCCGGACGATACGCTGCTGCACGGTCGACACCGGCAGGAGCATGACGCGCGCGATCTGCTCCGTCGTGAGCCCTGCGACCGTGCGGAGAGTGAGCGCGAGCCGCGCGGCGGGCGCGAGCACGGGGTGGCACGCGACGAAGACGAGCCGCAGCACGTCGTCGTCGATGCGGTCCGGGTCCGCGGCCACGTCGACGGCGTCGGGGGTTTCGGAGAGGAGAGCGCCGTGGCCCATCATCCCGATCCGCTCCTCGAGCCGCTCCCGCCGCCGCCAGCCGTCGATCGCGCGTCGCTTGGCCACCGTCAGGAGCCAGGCGCCGGGATTGTCGGGGATGCCGGCATCCGGCCACGATGCGAGGGCTTCCAGCAGCGCGTCCTGTGCGAGGTCCTCCGCCCACGCGAAGTCGCCGGTACGACGTGTGAGCGCGGCGACGATCCGCGCCGATTCGGACCGCCAGACTGCCTCGATGGCGCGTCGGATGTGCAGGTCGTCCACCGTCACGCACACCGCCGGCTGCGGGACGGGGAGTCGGGACAGGCCCTTAGGCTGGAGGAATGGCGACGCACGACGAGAACCCCCGCCGCAGGGCGAGCCTCGAACTGCTGCGCGCCGAAGCCGCCGACGAGCTCTCGGTGCTTGTGCACGAGCGGCTTCGCGCGGGCGAGGATCCGTGGGAGTTCATGGAAGACCTGCCGACGGTCGACGAGCTCGTGGTCTTCACGCTGCGGGCCGAGAACATCACGGCCGACGGCGGATCGCGACCCAATGCCGCGCGCCACTACCGCGTGCTGCGCCAGATCGCGCTGGACTATCCGCCTCTCACGCGCGCCGTCTGGCGTCTTCTCGGAGACGCCAACACGCACCGCCGCTGGGATGCGGTGGTGCGTGCCGACGCGTCGTAGTCGCAGCATCCGGTTCAGGCGTTCGCAGCCCGCCACTCCTGCGCCTTCGTGGCCCATTCGTTGACGGTGGGATCGTCGAGCTCGAAGTCCGAGAACTCGTTGACCCGCCGCACCTCGAGGGCCATGCCCGGCCCGAGCGGGCACTTGCGCGCCCAGTGCTCGGCCTCCTCTCGGCTGGCGACCTCGAGGATCCAGAAGCCCGTGAACACCTCGCGTGCCTCGGCGTACGGGCCGTCCGTGACGACGGGCGGCTGCGACGAGAAGTCGAGCCGGAAGCCGTCGCTCGCGTCGGAGAGGCCCTCCGCCGTGAGGAAGACACCGGCCTTCTGAAGCTCTTCGTTGTACGCGCCCATGACGGCGACGACCTCGGACAGATCGAGGCTCTCCATCGGCGGGGCGGTCTGGGGGTCGACCTGCATGATCAGCATCCAGCGCATTTCTCGCTCCTTGTCATCATCGGGCGCTTGCGGCCCGGAGGCGGCTCGATTCGGCCGCTCACCAGGTGCGTCGAACGGGAGACGCCGATATCGACATCCTCCGTGAAGTTTCTCCGGAAAGACAAGGATGCCGCGAGAGGCATGAATCCGAGGAGCAACGAAGAAGCCCCGGTGCTCGGCGGGGAATCCGCTGGGCACCGGGGCTTTCGAAGCCGGCCGGCCGATTACGCGAGGTACGGCGCGAGGTCCTGCTCGAGGGCGAACTTCGGCTTGGCGCCGATGATCGTCGTCTCGATCTGGCCCTTGTTGAACACCTTCATCGCCGGGATCGACGTGATCTGGTACTTCATCGCGAGGTCGGGGTTCTCGTCCACGTTGAGCTTGAGGATCGTGAGCTTGTCGGGGTTCTCGGCCTGGATCTGGTCCAGGATGGGCGAGACCATGCGGCACGGGCCGCACCACTCCGCCCAGAAGTCGACGAGCACGGGGCCGTCGGCCTGGAGGACGTCCTCGTTCCACGTGTGAGAGCTGGTGGCCTTGGCGGTCATAGGGTTTTCTCCTTCGATGGGCACGTCTATATAGGGCGAACGTCCGGGCGGGCTCGGATGTTCCCCGGCTGGATCAGGCCGCGTCGACCTCGGCGAGGCCTTCGATCTGGTCGCCGACGACGTCCGGTGCCCCCGCTTCGCCGAGCGAAGCGAGGAAGTGCTCGACGTCGAGGGCGGCGACGGTGCCGGTGCCGGCCGCGGTCACGGCCTGGCGGTACGTGGGGTCGATGACGTCACCGGCTGCGAAGACGCCGGCCTGCGACGTGCGCGACGAGCGGCCCTCGACCCAGATGGTGCCGGCGGACGTGAGCTCGAGCTTGTCGTGCACGAGGTGCGTGCGCGGGTCGTTTCCGATCGCGACGAACACGCCGTCGAGTGCGAGGTCGCTGCGCGAGCCGTCGACCGTGGACTCGAGCACTACGCCCTCGACGGTCTCGCCGCCGAGGATGTCGACGACCTCGCTGTTCCAGATGAACTCGATCTTGGGGTTCGCGAAAGCGCGCGCCTGCATGATCTTCGAGGCGCGCAGCTCGTCGCGGCGGTGGATGACGTAGACCTTGGAGGCGAACTTCGTGAGGAACGTCGCCTCCTCCATCGCCGAGTCGCCGCCGCCGACGACGGCGATCGTGCGCTCGCGGAAGAAGAAGCCGTCGCACGTCGCGCAGTACGAGACGCCGCGTCCGGAGAGGCGCTCTTCGCCCTCGATGCCGATCTTGCGGTGCGCCGAGCCCGTCGCATAGATGAGCGACGTCGCCTCGTGGACGGCGCCGCTGCCGAGCGTCACGCGCTTGACCGGTCCCGAGATGTCGAGGTCCACGACGTCGTCGTAGACGACCTCGGCGCCGAAGCGCTCCGCCTGCTCCTGCATCTTCGTCATGAGGTCCGGACCCTGGATGCCATCGGGGAATCCGGGGAAGTTCTCGACATCGGTCGTGTTCATGAGCTCGCCGCCCGCCTCGACCGAGCTCGCGATCACGAGCGGCTCGAGGTTGGCGCGCGCGGCGTAGATGGCCGCCGTGTAGCCCGCAGGACCAGATCCGATGATGATGACGTGACGCACGTCAGCCCCCTTGTGTGAGTTCCGGATGACTCAACCAATGGTAAGCGCGGGGTATTCCGCTGCCCGGCGGTATGACGCGGTTCACAGAACCTGCCCCGGCGATTCGCCCGCGACTCACACTGACCCGCTGGTCAGCAGTCCATTCAGCGCCGGCGGAGCCGCTGCAGGAGCGGTTTGACGACCTCGAGCTCGGGCGCACGCAGCAGCGCGAGGACGGCGAGGTACACGACGGCGGCGACAGCGCCGATGATGGCGGTGCCGACGGCGCCGAGCAGACGGTCGGAGACGGTCCAGCCTTCGACGCCGCCGAGGAGGAGGAATGTGCCCCAGCCGGCCGCGCCGGCGGGGACCGCGGCGATCGCGAAGCGGGTGAGTGACAGCATCCATCGCCCGACGCCGATTCCGCCGAGCCGGCGGTGCAGGAGCCACGTCGCGACGACCACCTGGATGGTGCTCGAGATCGACTGGCCGAGCGCGACGCCTGCGGCGAGGTACTCGACCGGCACCGTCGCCTGGGCGATGAGTGCCGTCGCGACGACGAGGGCCGTCTGCAGGAGAGTGAAGAAGAAGGGCGTGCGCGTGTCGTCGTAGGCGTAGAACGTGCGCTGCACGACGAAGAGGACGGCCAGGGGCACGAGCGACACGAGGAAGCACACGAGCACGAGGGCTGCCTGCTGCGCCTGCGACGGCGAGTTCGTGAAGATGCGGGATGCCGGCACCGACGCGACCGCGAGCGCCGCGGTCGCGAGAACCGTGAACAGGCCGAGGGTGCGGATGCTGGTCCCGATGTCGGCGCGGACGTCGTCGTCGCGTCCCGCGTGCGCGTGCTCGCTCAGCTGGGTGAAGTACGGGGTCCCGATCGACAGCACGATGATCGAGTACGGGAGCATGAAGATGAGCCACGCGTTCTGCGTCGCGAAGACGGACGCGCCCTCACCGGAGGCGCTCGCCAGGACGTTCGACTGGACGATGCCCGCGAGCTGGCCGGCGACGACCATGAGGAACGTCCAGCCCGCGAGCCTGCCGAGGTGGTTGAGTCCGACGCCGCGCCAGCGGAAGTCGGGGCGCAGGTGCAGGCCTGCGCGCCGCCAGAACAGGAGCAGCAGCACCGTCTGCAGGACGATGCCGGCTGTCGCCGTGCCGGCCAGGACCGCGACCATTCCGTCCGTCCACTCCGACACGACCGTCTGCTCGGGGCCGAAAAGCAGGATGAAGATCGCGAAGCCGGCGATCGACACGAGGTTGTTGACGATCGGCGCCCACGTGTACGGCCCGAACACGCGCCGCGCGTTGAGGATCTCGCCGAGGAGGGCGAACAGGCCGTAGAAGAAGATCTGCGGGAGGCACCAGTAGGCGAACGCCGTCGCGAGGGCGAGCTGATCGGCCGCGAAATCCCGCGCGTAGAGGTGGACGAGCCACGGGGCGACGGCCATCGCGACCGCGGTCGTCGCCAGAAGCACGACCGTGCCGAGGGTGAGGAGCTTCGAGATGAAGGCCCGACCGCCGTCGGCGTGCCCGGCGGCCTTGACGATCTGCGGCACGATGACGGCCGTCAGCAGGCCCGTCGAGATGATCGCGTAGATGTTGTTCGGGAGCTGGTTGGCGACGGCGAACGCGTCGCCGGCCCGGCTCTGCACCGATCCGATCGCGGCGACGAGCACGATCGTGCGCAGCAGGCCAGTGAGGCGCGAGACGAGGGTGCCCGCACCGATCAGCGCGCTCGCGCGGGCGATGCCGCTCATCGGGCGGGCTCCCGGGGCTCGTCGTCCTCGCGGGACGGGGGCACCGCGTCGCGGTCGGCGGCGGTCGGGGCGTCGGGACCCGCGGAGGCCGAGGCTCCAGCATCCGGAGTCTCCGTCGCGGCCGCATCCGGAAGCTCCGGCCCGGCATCCGCCCCAGGCTCCGCCTTCGCGACCGCCTCGGCATCCGCTGCCCGTCGCCGGCGGCGCAGCACCGTGCGCACGACGCCCAGGAGGAGGAAGCCGACGCCGAACACGCCGATGACGACGAGGCCGATGGCCTCCCATTCGGCACGGACGTGGACCTCGCGCGTCTGGGGGTCGCCGATCGGGACGCCGGTGGGGCTGCGCAGCTCGAATGAGATGAGGACGTCGCCGCTGCCGAGCTGCGCCTGAAGCGGCACCTCGACCCGCGTGTTGCTCTGAGGCTGCGCGACCACGCTCGTGGCCGGCTGGACGCGCAGGCGGAGGTCGTCCGGCGTCGCGAAGAGCGTCACGTTGGCGGGGTACGGGAGGTCGTTGCGGACCCACACGGGGATGACGGCGCCGGACGTGATGAGCTGGATGGGGCTCGCGCGGAGGATCCCGACCGAGTCGAGCGTCGTGGCGGTCTCGGCGCGATGCTGCACGACGGCGGCGTTCCACTCGACGGGCTGCGGGCGCCAGGCGTTGCCGAGCAGCTGGAGGATCTCGGCGCGCTCCGGCTGCGTGAGCAGTCCCGGGTCGTCCAGGATCGACGCGAACTGGGTGATCTCGTCCTCGCCGTCGACGAAGGCGGATGCCGCGGCGACGCGTTCTGCGTCGGGCGCGATGTCGACGACATCGAGGCTCCGCGTCGCCGCGTCGGTGAGGTCGTCGAGCGTGACGGGGTCGGCGGAGGGAGTGTCGAGCGCCGTCGTGATGGCGGTGCGCAGGGCCACGCGGGAGCGGTCGTCCGCGCGGTCCACCGTCACCAGGAGCGGGCCGCCGCCGGTCTCGCCGAGCGCGAACGCGAGGTAGGCCGAGGCGGCGGCCAGATGCGCGCCGCGGAGGGGTGCGGCATCCAGGACGGATGCCTCCTCGAGCTCCTGCGAGATCGCCGAGTCGTACACGAGCACGGCGGCATCGCCGGCGGTGCCCGCGGCGGCGACGGTCGCACCGCCCGCGCCCGCGACGGTCGTCGACGAGGGAATGACCGTGAGGCCCGGCTCCTCATCGACGGTCAGGCCGCCGAGGACCGCCACGACGTCGGAGCCGGCCGACCCCGTCGCGGGCCAGAACACACCCGGACGGTCGGCGCTGACATCGAGGAGCTCGTCCGTGCCGGGGTAGACGGGAGCGGTCGGATCGACCGTCGGGCTCGCCGACGGCGCGGGCGTCTGGACCTCGCCGGGCGTGAAGTCGTCCGCCGTCATGTACGCCTGGAGCGAGGTCGCGCGCATGGGGGGCACGATTCCGGCCTGCACCTCGGTCGCGACATCCGCATCCCCGAACTGCAGTGCGAAGCGCGTGTTCGGCAGCGCGTCGAGCCGGGCGAGCCACTGCGCCGCCGTCTCGGGCGCCGACGTGCCGAGCACGCGGATCGCTGCGACGATCGCGGGGTCGACGGCGAGGATCGCATCGGTGCCGTCGACGGCGTCGAGGACGTTCGTGAGCGAGCCCTCCGGCCCTGTGAGCTCGACGAGCTCATCCGCCGTGAGGAGGCCCTGCGCTGTCGCTCGGGCAGTCACCGGAACGACGACGCCGACACCGGCCTCGTCGCGGGTCTCATCGGGGACGACGACGGCGCTCGTCGACGTGAACGTCTCGTCCGCAGTGGTGAGTGTTGCGACGACGGGATACACGCCGGGTGCGAGACCTGCCAGCGGCGCCTCGGCGGCATCGACGTGCAGTCCGCGGGTCTCGTCCTCACCCGCCTCGACGGACGGGAACGCGTCCGCGGCGACGTCGGAGACGATCGCGGTGAGGTCGCCGGCGAGCCATGCCGTGAGCTTCGAGCGGTCGCCGAGAGCGGTCCCGCCGAAGGCGAGCGAGACCGTGCCCGCCGAGGTCGGCGTGAAGCGGTCGTTCGTCATCGTGACCGAGACGGTGAGCCCTTCGCCCGGCTGCATGACGCCGCCCGAGATGGGCGAGAGCGTGAAGACCGCCTCGCCGGGCTCGGCCGTCGGCGTCGGGATCGGCGACGGCGTCGTCTCGCCGGATGCGGGTGCCACGCCCACGCCGACGAGCAGCGCGGCGATCCCGACAGCGACCCCGAGTCGCGCGCGGAGACGTCGCGCGGACGGCAGGGGGCGCGTGGGGGACTCAATCATGCTGGCGTTCGCTCCTGTGCGATTGAAGGACCGCACGATCGACTGCGATTCTACGGTGGCGGCCTCTGTGTGCCCCGAGCCGCAGGCGCGGGTCGCGGCCCCGGGGTTGAATGGACCGGTGACTCCCCTTCCGCTCCCCGCTCCCGATCCGCGGATCTGCCGAGGCCTCGCCGACGACCTGCGCGACGCCCGCTACCGCTCGGCGACGGTCCGCGCCGCGTGGGGCGAGATCGCCGACGACGCGATCGCGCGCGGACTCCGCTTCCCCGCCGAACGCGCGCTCGGGGGGCGGACGGACGCCCTCGCCGTCCTCGCACGGCTCTTCACCCTCGGGATGCCGCAGCCCGCCGACCTCGTCGCGGCAGCGCTTCCCCGCACGGGCGGCGCAGGAATCGTCGAGGTCGGGCTTGCGCAGGCGGAGGGCGACAGCATCCGTCCCCTCGCGCTCATCCGGCCGCAGGCGTTCGCCGATGAGACGGGCGACGGCGAATGGTGGGTCGCGAGCGACCTCGACGAAGCCGCGCTCGGCGGACCCCTTCCGGAGGACCACGTCCTCGGCGTCGGGGGAGCCTCGCTCACTCTCGCGGCGCTCCAGCTGCCGACGCCCGCACGGCGCGGACTCGACGTCGGGACGGGATGCGGGATCCAGGCGCTGCGCGCGCGACAGAACATCGACGACGTCGTCGCGACGGACATCTCGGTGCGCGCTCTGCGCTTCGCCGAGCTCAACGCCCTGCTCAACGGCGTCGACGGGATCGAGCTGCGCGCGGGCAGCCTCTTCGAGCCGGTCGCGGGCGAGCTGTTCGACCGCATCGCTTCGAACCCTCCGTTCGTCATCACCCCGCGTGTCGCGGGAGTCCCCGCATACGAGTACCGGGACGGCGGGATGCTGGGCGACGACCTCGTCGCCGCGTTCGTGCGCGGGGTCGGCGCCCACCTCGAGCCCGGCGGCGTCGCACAGCTGCTGGGCAATTGGGAGACGCGCGACGGAGTGGACGGACTCGATCGCGTCCGGGGCTGGGTCGAGGCGTCGGCGGTGCCGCTGGACGCGTGGGTCATCCAGCGCGAGCTCCTGGACCCGCTCGCCTATGCCGAGCTGTGGATCCGCGACGGGGGCACGGTGCCGGGCGACCCCGAGTTCGCGCGGCTCGCGCAGGCGTGGCTGGACGACTTCGCGGACCGGAAGGTCGAGGCCGTCGGATTCGGGTACATCCTGCTGCGGCGCCCCCTCGCGGGGGCGCCCGCACTGGCGCGCTACGAGCGGGTCGGCGAGGCCCGCACCGGCGCCGGGCTCGGACGGCATCTCGCGGACGCGCTCGCCGCGCACGACGCGCTGGCCGCCCTGGACGACGACGGGCTGGCAGCATCCGTCCTCCAGGTCTCGCCCGACGTGACGGAGGCTCGGCACCACCTTCCCGGAGAGGACGCGCCGAGCGTCATCGAGCTTCGTCAGGGCGGCGGGCTCGGACGGACGATCACGGCGGATCCCGCGCTCGCGGCACTCGTCGGCGCGTCCGACGGCGACCTCAGTGTCGGTGCTCTCATCGACGCGATCGCGGAGCTGCTCGAGGTCGACGCGGCGGCACTGCGCGCCGATGTCCTGCCCGGCGTGCGCGAACTGGTCTTCACGGGGTTCCTCTCCATCACCGGGTAGCCGCTCCGCTGTTGACACGGCGTGCCGCCTGGGGCCAGCATTTCGTTCATCTGGGGATCCGGCGGGGGCCGGGGATGGTCGTGGGGATCAGGTCGGTGCGCCGACCGGCTCGCCAAGACGTCGCTGCTCTCGTGACACTCCCCGGGGTGGTGGCGATCGCGCGTTCCCTCGCCCGCCTATGCGGGATTCATCGTGCCCTCGTCGATCTCGCACCCGGCGGTCTGATCGCTGCCACCCCGGCTTCGACGTCCCGACGATCGCCGACGGGCCGTGCCGGCTCCGAAGCCGCAGCGGTGCGGCCCTGCCCGGACCGGGTTCATGCAGCGCCGCTCGCTAGGCTCGAGGGCATGCTCAACATGGCCGACGGCGTGCAGCGCCTGGGTGCGCTCGCCGAGTCGCCCGTCGTCGCGACACTCGGCCGCGCCTTCGCCGACGCGGGGCGCGAGCTCGCGATCGTCGGCGGACCCGTGCGCGATGCGCTGCTCGGCCGCACGACCAACGACCTCGACTTCACGACGGATGCTCGCCCCGACGACATCCTCGAGATCGTCACGCCCATCAGCTCGGCCCAGTGGGACGTCGGACGGGACTTCGGCACGATCGGCGCGCGCATCGCGGGCGAGCAGGTCGAGATCACGACGTACCGCGCCGACAGCTACGACGGCGTGACGCGCAAGCCGACCGTCGAGTTCGGCGACACGCTCGAGGGTGACCTCGTGAGGCGCGACTTCACCGTCAACGCGATGGCGCTCCGCGTGCCCGGACGTACGCTCGTCGATCCGACCGGCGGCGTCGAGGACCTCCTCGCGCACCGCCTGCGCACTCCGACCGACCCGCGGGTGAGCTTCGGCGACGACCCGCTGCGCATGCTCCGAGCGGCGCGGTTCTCCGCGCAGCTCGGGTTCGAGGTCGATCCCGCGACGACCGAGGCGATCGGGGAGCTGCGCGAGACGCTGTCGATCGTGAGCCCCGAACGCATCCAGGGCGAGCTGAGCCGGCTGCTGAAGTCCGATGACCCCGTGCGAGGCATCAGTCTGCTCGTCGAGACCGGGATCATGGACGTCTTCCTTCCCGAGATCCCCGCCCTCCGCCTCGAAGTCGATGAGCACCACCACCACAAGGACGTCTACGAGCATTCCCTCACGGTGCTCCGGCAGGCGATCGAGCTGGAAGAGGCGCGGTATCCGGATGCTGCGCCCGACGTGCCGCTGCGGCTCGCGGCGCTCCTGCACGACATCGGGAAGCCGTCGACGCGCAAGCTCGAGCCGGGTGGCGGCGTGACGTTCCATCACCACGACATCCGCGGCGCGCGCATGGCGAAGAAGCGCCTGCAAGCCCTGCGCTTCGACTCCGACACGATCGGGGTCGTGTCGCGGCTCATCGAGCTGCACCTCCGGTTCTTCGGGTACGCGGAGGGCGCGTGGACCGACTCGGCCGTCCGCCGCTATGTACGGGATGCCGGAGCCGAGCTCGAGCGCCTGCACATCCTGACCCGCGCCGACGTCACGACCCGCAACAAGCGCAAGGCCGCGCGTCTCGCAGGCGCCTACGACGACATCGAGCGCCGCATCGGCGAGCTTGCGGCGCAGGAGGAGCTCGACGCGATGCGTCCCGAGCTCGACGGCAACCGCATCCAGGAGCTCCTGGGCATCGGCCCCGGCCGTGAGGTCGGCGAGGCGTACCGGTTCCTGCTCGACATCCGGCTCGACGAAGGGCTGATCGGCCCGGCTGAGGCCGAGCGCCGCCTGACCGAGTGGTGGGCCGCCCGGGCCTGACCCGCCGGGGTCCGACTCCCACGGGCGGCCAGTCAGATCTCGGTCGTTGAGCGAGGAGCGAAGCGACGAGACGAAACGCGCCTCGCCAACGGGCGGCCACTCGTCGGGTGGGCCCGTTTCGTCTCGCTTCGCTCGCTCAACGACCGGGGTCTGAGCGGAGGCGAGGTCAGGCGACCTTGCCGCGGCGGGCGGCGAGCTCCTGACCGTAGGTCGTCGCGGCGGTCTCGGCCTCTTCCTTCAGCGCGGCCGCGGTGTCGGCGAAGGCGTCGAGCGCGGGGTTGACGCCGACGAGCGTGAAGGGGCGCTGCACGACGCGCAGGTCGAGACCCCACACGTCCTCGAGCACGCGGCGGA
This sequence comes from Microbacterium sp. NPDC019599, assembly GCF_040632175.1. Classification (NCBI taxonomy): domain Bacteria; kingdom Bacillati; phylum Actinomycetota; class Actinomycetes; order Micrococcales; family Microbacteriaceae; genus Microbacterium; species Microbacterium sp. NPDC019599. The sequence goes on along the minus strand of NZ_JBEYBL010000010.1, from coordinate 142,163 downwards.
GCCACGCGGTCGAGTGGTCCCAGCCCTCCTTCGGCGTGCCGGGGGCGTAGTTGCCGCCGAGCACCGTGACGAGCGTCGCGGGCTTGCCGCGCAGGGCCGTGCCCTGCGGGTCGATGCGGGGGTCGGTGTAGGCGAGGTCGAACCACGTCTTGAAGTGCTGCGAGACCCCGTAGTTGTACAGGGGCACGGCGAACAGGAGCGCCTCGGCGTCGATCAGCTCGTCCGCGATGGTCTTCGCGAGGGCGCGAGCCTGCAACTGCGACTCGGTGCGCTGCTCGGCGTCGACGAAGCCCGACGTCACGACGTCCGCCCATGCCGTCGCGGGGACGGGCTCGACGGCGAGGTCGCGCCGGACGACGCTCGAGTCGGGGTGAGCCGCGACCCACTCGGCCTCGACGAGGTCGGCGAGCGAGCGGCTGGCGGACGAGGAGGGAAGGATGCTGGCATCCAGCCGGAACAGAGACATGCAACTCCGATCATCGAATGATAGCTACTAAGAAAAACATAGCGGCTAGCAGGACTGTAGCACGGGTACCATGAGGGAGTGCCCGGGAGCGAGATGGACCACAGCAGCTGCGATGCCGCAGTGACGCTCGCGTTCACCGTGCTCGGCAAGCGGTGGAACGGCATGATCGTGTCGTCGCTCGGCGGGGGTGCGACGAGCTTCGTCGGTCTGCGCCGCGCCGTCACGGGAATCAGCGACGCGGTGCTCTCGGATCGCCTCGCCGAACTCTGCGACGCAGGGCTCGTCGTGCGCGACGTCGACCCCGGACCGCCCGTCGCCGTGTCCTACTCCCTGACGGATGCCGGGAGCCGGCTGCTGCCGATCCTCGACGATCTCGGCCGCTGGGCCTCCGACAACCTGGCCGTCCGCGCCCGCTGAGCCGACTCAGAGTTCCACTTCGGCTGGGGACGTGTCGTCTCGCTTCGATCGATCGACGGCCGAGGGACCCTCGGCGGCTTCGGCGGCCAGGGCGGCGCGTACGAGGTGCGTGAGGTCGACGCTCACGATGCGCGGGGCGTCCGTCACGGCGTCGCCTCCTCGTCGACCAGCGGCTCGGTCGACGCTGAAGGCGACGGAGTCTCGCCGGTTACAGCATCCGTCTCCTCATCGGCCGGCTCATCGGCGACCGACGGCACCTGCACGAACGGATGCTGCGGCACGACCGCGTCGGCGGGGTCGAAGGCCTCGGGCGAGTCGGACGACAGCTCGGAGAGCGGGTACACATTCCACACGGGGGCGCGCCCGGCTTCGGACAGCGGCACCGGCACGGGCCCCCCGCCGCCGAAGAAGTAGTAGTCGAACTCCCAGCGCTGGCTGATCCCCTCATCGCCGACCGTCGTGAGCGGGCGGCCGTCCTGGTCGAAGAGCTGGACTCCGTTGATGGGCCGCCCATCGGCGTCGTAGGCGAAGATGTTCCGCACGCGCTGGCCGTCGTTCGAGAGTCCGGGCTGGCTCGTGTCGACGTACTCGACCATCGGCTGGGTCTGGCCGTACAGATTCGAGAGGGCGATGAGCGAGATCGGCAGGAGGATGACGGCGCCGACGCTGACGACCGTGCGGACGACGCCGAGCCACGAGAGCGGCATCCAGCGGTCGCGACCCCACTGGATGCTCACGAGCACGAGCCCCAGCAGCAGCGCCCAGTGCAGGATCGTCGGCGGCACAATCCCCGCGCCGGCCCAGAACGTGAAGAAGAAGTAGACCATCCAGCCGCGGAGGATCCACCAGACCGGCCGCAGCACGAGAGCCAGGTCGAGGAGCCACGCGCCGAGCGGATTCGCCCGGATGGAGCGGGATGCCGCCGCCCGCCGCACCGCGAAGCGCTCGCCGAGCGTGGCCTTCCGGACGACGGCGCTGCGCTCAGGGAGCCCGGCGGCGCTGCGCAGCTCATCGGCGTAGGCCGCGGCATCCGGGATCTCGAAGGCTTCCCCGCTGTCGGCCGCCTGCTCCGCGAGGTCGGCCTCGAGTCCCTCGATGAGGTCCTCGACATCGTCCGCCGGCAGGTCGGCGAGGTGGGAGCGGACGGATGCCGCGAACGCCGCGATGCGTCCGTCGGTCGTGGCGAGGGTCATCGCGGGTCTCCGATCGTGCGAAGAGTCTTCGGCTTGGGGCTGGTGTCGTCCAGGAGGCCGCTCATGGCCGACGCGAAGGCCGACCAGTCGGCGCGCTGCGCCGCGAGCATCTCGCGGCCCTGCGGGTTGATCGCGTAGTACTTGCGGTGCGGGCCGCCGTCGGACGGGACGACGTAGCTCGAGAGGACGCCCGCGCTGTACAGCCGGCGGAGGGTGCCGTAGACCGACGCGTCCCCGACTTCGCCCAGTCCCGCGTCGCGGAGGCGGCGGACGATGTCGTAGCCGTACCCGTCGTCGTGCTGGACGACGGCGAGCACCGCGGCATCCAGCACCCCCTTCAGCAGCTGGGTGGTATCCATGAGCGCTCCTCGTCCGACTGTTGTGAGAGGCACGGTACCACGGAGTGCACAGTAGTGCGCGGTCTGCACATCCGGCGCGTCGCACCCGCCTACACTGGACCCACGCTCCCCGACGGCGAACGGAGCCCGCGTTGAGTTCACCGTGGTCGACCAGGCGCGAGACGACACCTGAGAACTCGCGGCTCATCATCGAGCGCGCCCACGAAGAGCTCGTGGCGGGCAACGTCGCGGACGTCCGCCTCGACGACGTGCGGCCGCTCGTGCGGGAGTCCTGGCGCCGCTCGCTCGCGAGCCTCGTCGGCGCCGAGGCGCTCCCGCCGCTCGACCTGCCGTCGGCTCAGCTCGAAGAGTACCGCCGGGCGCACCCGCTCGCGGGGGTCATCGACATGATCCGCGGGCTCCTCGTGCCAGGCGACCTCGACGACTCGGGCGTCGTCATCGCCGTGGGCGATGCTGCCGGGCGCCTGCTGTGGGTCGAAGGCGATCGCCGGATCCAGGCGCTGACCGGCGACATGGGATTCGTCCCCGGCGCGAACTGGTCGGAGGATGCTGTCGGCACCGCCGCGCCCGGAACCTCGATCGCGCTGGACCGATCGGTGCAGATCCGCGGCGCCGAGCACTTCAACCGGCTCGTCCAGCCGTGGTCGTGCACGGCCGCGCCCGTCCACGACCCGGAGACGCGCCGCATCCTGGGAGTCATCGACGTGACGGGCGGGGACCAGGTCGTGACGCCGCAGGCACAGCTGCTCGTGGATGCCACGGCCAGGGCGGTCGAGGGCGAGCTGCTGCTCGCCCGGCTCCGCGCCCGCGAGAGCTCCGCGCCGCGCCGGCCCGCGCGACGTGTCGAGGCGGGCCGCACGACGCTGCGGGTCCTCGGCCGCGACCGCGCGCTGATCGAGGTCGCGGGGGACGGGGTCGAGACCGTGTCCGAGCTCGGCGCACGTCACGCCGAGCTGCTCCTCATGCTCGCGGTGCACCGGCAGGGCGTCTCGGCCGAACGGCTCGGCGAGCTCGTCTACGGCGACCCCGACGCCACCGTCACGCTCCGCGCCGAGATCGTCCGCCTGCGCAAGGCGCTCGAGAAGGCGGCGCCGCAGGTCACACTCGAATCGCGGCCGTACCGCCTCGGTGCGCCGGTCGAGACGGACGCGCACCAGGTCCTGTCGCTCCTCGACCGCGGTGCGCATCGCGTCGCACTCGCCGCCTACCGCGGGGATGTGCTTCCCGACTCGTCCGCACCCGGCGTCGACGAGTTCCGCTCGAGCGTCCGCACGGCGCTGCGCGAGGCGCTGCTGGCCGAGGCATCCGTCGACGTCCTCCTCGCGTACGCCGACACGGCGACCGGCGCCGACGACGAAGAGGTGCTGCGGCTGTGCCTCTCGATGCTCCCCGCCCGCTCGCCCAAGCGCGCCGGGCTCGTCGCCCGGATCGAGCGGCTCCAGGCCGAGTAGCCGAGGTCGCCCGGCGGTGACAGCATCCCGTGCAACGTGATGCAACGTGGCCCCGCCTAGGTTCGTCGCAACGCGGCACCGCAGCCGCCGTGAGCGTCGAAGGAGACACACATGACCATCGTGGAAGAGGGCGTCTCGAGCGTCTACGCGGCCCCCGGGCAGCGCGGCTCGGTCGCCGACTACCGCCCCCGCTACGGCCACTACATCGGCGGGGAGTTCGTCGAGCCCGTGAAGGGTCAGTACTTCGAGAACATCTCGCCCGTCAACGGCAAGCCCTTCACGGAGGTCGGCCGCGGAACGGTCGAGGACGTCGACCGTGCGGTCGACGTCGCGTGGAAGGCGTTCGAGTCGTGGAAGCGCACGACCCCCGCCGAGCGCGCCGTCATCCTCAACAAGATCGCCGACCGCATCGAGCAGAACCTCGAGGCGATCGCGGTCGCCGAGACGTGGGAGAACGGCAAGCCGGTCCGCGAGACCCTGGCCGCCGACATCCCGCTCGCGATCGACCACTTCCGCTACTTCGCCGGTGTGCTCCGCGCCCAGGAGGGGTCGCTCAGCCAGATCGACGAGGACACCGTCGCGTATCACTTCCACGAGCCGCTGGGCGTCGTCGGGCAGATCATCCCCTGGAACTTCCCGATCCTCATGGCGACGTGGAAGCTCGCGCCCGCGCTCGCCGCCGGCAACTGCGTCGTGCTGAAGCCCGCGGAGCAGACGCCCGCCAGCATCCTGTTCCTCTTCGAGATCATCGGCGACCTGCTGCCCGCGGGCGTCGTCAACATCGTCAACGGCTTCGGCATCGAAGCGGGCGCGCCGCTCGCGCAGCACAAGCGCATCCGCAAGGTCGCGTTCACGGGTGAGACGACGACGGGCCGGCTCATCATGCAGTACGCGTCGCAGAACCTCATCCCCGTGACGCTCGAGCTCGGCGGGAAGAGTGCCAACGTCTTCTTCGAGGACGTCGCCCGATCGCGCGACGACTACTACGACAAGGCGCTCGAGGGCTTCACGTTCTTCGCGCTCAACCAGGGCGAGGTGTGCACGTGCCCCTCGCGCGCGCTCATCCAGCGCTCGATCTACGACGGGTTCCTCTCCGACGGCCTGGACCGCGTGTCGAAGATCGTGCAGGGCAACCCGCTCGACCCGGCCACGATGATCGGCGCCCAGGCGTCCAACGACCAGCTCGAGAAGATCCTGAGCTACATCGACATCGGCAGGCAGGGCGGCGCGAAGCTCCTCGCCGGCGGCGAGCGGGTCGACCTCGGCGGCGATTTGTCGGACGGCTACTACGTCGCCCCGACCGTGTTCGAGGGCACGAACGACATGCGCATCTTCCAGGAGGAGATCTTCGGGCCGGTCGTCTCGGTCACCTCGTTCGACGACTTCGAGGATGCTGTCTCCATCGCCAACGACACGCTCTACGGCCTCGGCGCCGGCGTGTGGAGCCGCTCCGGCGACACCGCCTACCGCGCGGGCCGCGCGATCGAGGCCGGCCGCGTGTGGACGAACACGTACCACCAGTACCCCGCGCACGCGGCGTTCGGCGGCTACAAGCAGTCCGGCATCGGCCGCGAGAACCACCTCAAGATGCTCGACCATTACCAGCAGACGAAGAACCTCCTGGTGTCGTATGCCGAAGGGGCCATGGGCTTCTTCTGATCCGCGGATGCGGGTGCCCCAGGCTTCCCGCAGGCTCGGGCGTTTCGCCTCGTCGCTTCGCTCCTCGCTCAACGACCGGGCACTCGCACCCCGGTCGTTGAGCGAGCGAAGCGAGACGAAACGCCCCCCGAAAGGACGACGAATGACCTACAGCCGGGTCGCGGTGACGGATGCCGCAGCCGCACTCCTGCGGCAGCTCACGGCGCGGCACGGGCCGCTCATGATCCACCAGTCGGGCGGATGCTGCGATGGCAGCGCGCCGATGTGCTACCCCGTCGGCATGTTCCTGACGGGCCCCAGCGACGTGCATCTCGGCGCGCTCGAAGTGGGGCTGGATGACAGCATCCAGGTCTTCATCTCCGAAGCGCAGTTCGAGTACTGGAAGTACACGCACCTCACGATCGACGTCGTGCCGGGGCGCGGTGCCGGCTTCAGCGTCGAGGGTCCGACGGGCAATCGCTTCATCATCCGCAGCCGCATGCTCACCGACGCCGAGCTCGGCCACTTCGGCCTCGGCGCCGCGAAGCGCTGACCCGTCGAGCTGCCAGAACTTCTGGCGTCTCGACGTCGAGACGCCGCATCTTCCGGCAACTCGCGAGGACGGCACCGCAACTGCCCGCGCACTCCTAGCCGCGGCATCCGTCCCCCTGCCAGGATCGTCCTGACGAGAGGGGTCGCGCATGACGACGCAGGAGAGCCCGACACCGACCCTCGCGGCGCTCGCCGAGGCGCACGGCGTCGCGACCGGGTACTGGTCGTTCTTCGGCGAGCGCGTCGAGGTCCCCGCCGCGACGCTCCGGCTCATCCTCGACGCGATGGGCGTCGACGCGAGCGACGAGGCGGCGGCCGCCGCGGCCCTCACGGCCGCCGAGGAGGCGCCGTGGCGCGCTCTCGTCCCGCCGACGGTCGTCGTGCGACGCGGCGGCGGCGAGCTGCACGTGCACGTAGCCGACGGCTGCGACGTCGAGATCGGCACGACCCTCGAGGACGGATCGTGGCGCGGCATCCCGATCCCGGGCCAGCAGCCCGAGTCGCGCCGGATCGACGGGGTGCCCGTGTGGCGCGTGCACGTGCCGCTGCCCGACGACCTCCCGCTCGGCTGGCACACCCTGCACGTGCGAGAGCACCGTCACGGCACTGCCGAGCGCTCGAGCGACGCAGTGCTCGTCGTGACGCCGGATCGCCTCGCCCCGCCTGCCACGCGACCGGGTGCCGGCAGTCGGGCTTGGGGGCTCATGGCGCAGCTGTACTCCGCACGCTCCCGCGAGTCTTGGGGGGTCGGCGACTTCGCCGACCTCGGCGACCTCGCGACGGTCGCGGCGCAGCGCGGAGCCGACTTCCTGCTCGTCAACCCCATCCACGCCGCCGAGGTCACGACACCCATCGAGCCCTCGCCCTACCTGCCCGCGACGCGGCGATTCATCGCCCCCCTCTACGTGCGGCCCGAGGACATCCGCGAGACGGCTTACCTAGACCCCGACGCGCGGGCGCTCATCGCCGCGGCGAAGGTTCCCGCCGCCGCGACCGACACCGACGCCGAGCGCGTCGACCGCGACCTCGCCTGGACCGCGAAGATCGCGGCGCTCGAGGTCGTCCACCGCGCTCCCCGGAGTGCCGCGCGGCAGGCCGCCTTCGAAGCCTTCGTGGAGGCGGGCGGGACCGCGCTGCAGGACTTCGGGCTCTGGTGCGCGCTCGAGGAGCACTACGCGCACCTGGCCGAGGGCGAGGATCGGCCCGAGGGGGCGGAGGACATCCGCTCGCTCCTCGTCGAACAGCTGCGCGAGCAGCTCGCCGATCGCGTGAGGTTCCATATCTGGCTCCAGTGGATCGCCGACGAGCAGGCGCAGGCGGCGCAGGATGCGGCCCGCGCGGCGGGCATGAGCATCGGCGTCATGCACGACCTCGCCGTCGGGGTGGACCCGGACGGATCGGACGCCTGGTCGCTCCGCGAGCTGTACGCGCAGGGCATCAGCGTGGGCGCCCCGCCGGACATGTACAACCAGCAGGGGCAGGACTGGAGCCAGCCGCCGTGGCTGCCGTCAGCGCTCGCTGCGGCGGGGTACGCGCCCGTCCGCGACATGATCCGCAACCTCCTGCGGCACGCCGGCGCGCTGCGCATCGACCACGTCATCGGGCTGTTCCGGCTCTGGTGGATCCCCGAGGAGCTCGGCCCGACGGCCGGGACCTACGTCCGGTACGACCACGAGGCCATGATCGGCGTCCTCGTGCTCGAAGCGCAGCGGGCCGGCGCCGTGCTCATCGGAGAGGACCTCGGCAACGTCGAGCCGTGGGTGCGCGACTACCTGTCCTCGCGCGGCGTGCTGGGTACGTCGGTGCTGTGGTTCGAGTACGAGGGGGACGGCCTCCGCCCGCCCGAGCATTACCGCGAGTCCGTGCTCGCGACCGTCAACACGCACGACCTCCCGCCCACGGCCGGCTACCTCGCCGGCGAGCACGTCGACCTGCGCGCACGGCTGGGCCTGCTGACCCAGCCCGTCGAGGAGGTCCGCGCCGAGGCGGCCCACGAGCGGGACGGGATGCTGTCGATCCTCCGCGATCGCGGGCTCATCGGCGCCGACGCCACGGAGGAGGACATCGTCGCCGCGCTGCACGTGCTGCTGACAGCATCCCCATCCCTCTTGCTCGGCGTGGGGCTCGTCGACGCCGTCGGGGAGCGGCGCGTCCAGAACCAGCCGGGCACGCATCGGGAGTACCCGAACTGGCAGGTGCCGCTGGCCGGCCCCGATGGGAAGTGCGTGCTCATCGAGGACCTCGCGGGGAACGAGCGCTTCGTATCGCTCACGGCCGCTGTGGACGGCGCGCTGCGCAATCCGCTGCGCTGATCGGCGTCGAGACAGGGCAACTCGCCCGGCGGATGCGGCACGCGGTGCCACTTTCGCAGGATTTCGGTCTCGTTACGAATCGTTCACCGGATTGCCCTTTGAACGGTGCGGGGTGAGGATATCCCGAGTGGCTGCGTCGCCTGGCGTGGCCAATCCGTTCACAGCAGAGGTAGCACTATGTCACTGCACCACAGCGCGCGCGGCCGACTCGGTCTCGCCATCGGGGCCTTCGGGGCTTCGGCAATCCTTCTCGCCGGCTGCGCCAGCGGCGGGGGCAACACCGACGACGGCGGCGACGCCACGGGCGAGCCGCTCATCGTCGGCACGACCGACAAGATCACCTCGATCGACCCGGCCGGCTCGTACGACAACGGCTCGTTCGCGGTCATGAACCAGATCTACCCGTTCCTCTTCAACAGCCAGTACGGCACGGCCGACGTCACGCCCGACATCGCCGAGTCCGGCGAATTCACCTCCGACACCGAGTACACGGTCACGCTCAAGGAGGGCCTGAAGTTCGCCAACGGCCACGACCTGACCGCGTCCGACGTGAAGTTCACCTTCGACCGTCAGCTCGCGATCGCCGACGAGAACGGCCCCTCGTACCTGCTCGGCAACCTCGAGAGCACCGAGGCCGTCGACGACACGACCGTCGTGTTCACGCTGAAGAACGGCAACGACCAGACGTGGGAGCAGATCCTGTCGAGCCCGGCCGCGCCGATCGTCGACGAAGAGGTCTTCTCGGCCGACAGCGTGACCTCCGACGACGACATCGTCGCCGGCGAGGCGTTCGCCGGTCAGTACGTCATCGACTCGTACAAGGTCAACGAGCTCATCTCGTACTCGCCGTACGCCGACTACGCCGGGTCGCTGCCTGCCGCCGAGAACGACGGCATCACGGTCAAGTACTACGCGGATGCCTCGAACCTCAAGCTCGACGTGGGCAACGGCGACATCGACGTGGCGTTCCGCAGTCTCTCGGCGACCGACATCGAGGACCTCTCGGGCAACGACGCGGTCAAGATCGTCGAGGGCCCCGGTGGCGAGATCCGCTACATCGTCTTCAACTTCGACACGATGCCCTTCGGCGCGACGACCGACGACGCCGACGCCGCCAAGGCGCTCGCCGTCCGCCAGGCCGCGGCCGACCTCGTCGACCGCGCGGCCCTCTCGGAGGACGTCTACAAGGGCACTTACTCGCCCCTGTACTCGTACGTCCCCCAGGGTCTCACCGGCGCGCTCGAGCCGTTCAAGGAGCTGTACGGCGACGGAAGCGGCGGACCGGACCTCGAGAAGGCCACGGCGACCCTCGAGGACGCCGGAGTCACGACGCCCGTCGAACTGAACCTGCAGTACAACGGCGACCACTACGGCCCCTCGTCGGGTGACGAGTACGCCGCCGTGAAGTCCCAGCTGGAGGAGGGCGGCCTGTTCACCGTCAACCTGCAGCAGACCGAGTGGGTGCAGTACTCGAAGGACCGCACGGCCGACGTCTACCCCGCCTACCAGCTCGGCTGGTTCCCGGACTACTCGGACGCCGACAACTACCTGACGCCGTTCTTCGCCAAGGAGAACTTCCTCGTCAACCACTACGACAACGCCGAGGTCCAGGACCTCATCACGTCGCAGATCTCCGAGACCGATCCGGCCGCCCGCGAGGAGCAGATCGGCCAGATCCAGAACCTCGTCGCCGCGGACATCTCGACCCTGCCGCTGCTCCAGGGCACGCAGATCGCTGTCGTGGGCGCCGACGTCCAGGGCGCCGTCCTCGACGGCTCGTTCAAGTTCCGCTACGCGCCGCTGAGCAAGTAGCACACCGGCGCGGCCGGGCTCAGAGACGGCGGCAGGGTCACCTGCCGCCGTCTCGCGGCCCGCGCCGCTTCCTCGTTAGGTTCCCGCATGGTCACAGTGGCCGACGAAGCGATGGCCGCGACACCTCTCGTCACCCCCAAGGGCGGCGGGATGTGGCGCTACATCCTCATCAGGTTCTTCCTCGTCATCCCGACGGTCTTCATCGTCGTGACGGTCGTCTTCCTCCTCACCCGGATCACGGGCGACCCCATCACGGCCGCCCTCGGCGACCGGCTCCCTCCCGACCAGCTCCAGGAGCGCATCGAGGAGGCGGGCTACAACCGGCCGCTCATCGTGCAGTACCTCGAATACGTCGGCAACGTCGTGCGCGGCGACTTCGGCATGACGATCTCCGACAATCGGCCCGTGCTCGAAGTGCTTCTGACGTACGGCTCGGCGACCCTTGAGCTCGCGTTCTATGCGCTCCTCGTGGCCTTCGCGATCGGCATCCCATTCGGAATCCTCGCCGCGGCGCGTCGCGACCGCGCCTCCGATGCCGTGCTGCGCATCGCGGCGATCCTCGCCTACGCGACGCCGATCTTCTTCGTCGCGATCCTCCTCAAGCTCGTCTTCGCCGTGTGGCTCGACTGGCTCCCCGTCGCCGGTCGCGCGTCGACGCGCACCGAGCTGCTGCTGCAGACCGTGGAGCCGGCGACCGGCATCTATCTCATCGACGCGATCCGGCTGGGCAGCCCCGCTGCCGTGGGAGACGTCCTGTGGCACGCCATCCTCCCGGGCCTCGCGCTCGGCCTCCTGACCGCCGGCATCTTCTTCCGACTCGTCCGCACCAACGTCATCGGCACGCACGGCGCGCAATACGTCACCTCCGCGCGCTCGCGCGGAGTCGGCGAGTACCGGCTCCTCACGAAGCACGCCTATCGTCCCGCGCTCATCCCGATCGTGACGGTCATCGGCCTGCAGATCGCGGTCCTCCTGTCAGGTGCCGTCCTCACCGAGACGTCCTTCGAATGGAAGGGCATCGGCTTCCAGCTCGCCGAGTACATCAAGGCCCGCGACTTCGTGGCTGTGCAGGGCATCGTCATCATGATCGCGATCGTCGTCGCCCTGACGAACTTCATCGTCGACATCATCGCGGCGCTCATCGACCCGAGGGTGAGGTACTGAAATGTCGACCGAGCCCACGACTCAGGCGACGGATGCCGCATCCGCACCCACGGTGCTGACGACGCGCAGGAAGCCCCTCGCCGACCGGATCCCCGTCATCTCCCAGCTGCGTCGCAGCGTCGGGTTGCAGCGCGTGATGCTCATCCTCGGTCTCGCTCTCACGATCGTCTTCATCGTCGTGGCCGTGTTCGCGCCCTGGATCGCGCCGTACGGATGGGCGCAGCAGAGCGTCGACGGCGTCGACTTCGGAACTCAGCAGCCGCCGAACCCGCTCAACATCTGGGGCACGACGGTCAGCGGCTTCGACGTGTACTCGCGCGTCATCTGGGGCGCCCAGACCGCCCTGCTCGCGATCCTTGCCGCCATCGGCTTCTCGATCTTCCTCGGCATCTTCCTCGGGCTGGTGAGCGGCTACTTCGGCGGCTGGCTCGACCGGTTGCTCGTCGTGGTCGCCGACGCGATCTACTCCCTGCCGTCGCTCCTCCTCGCGATCGTCCTGTCGATCGCGATCTCGGGCGGGCGCTCGACCCTCGGCAGCGGCATCCTGTCGACGGCGCTCGCGATCACGGTCGTGTTCGTGCCGCAGTACTTCCGCGTCATTCGCGCCGAGGTCGTGCGCGTCAAGGCCGAGCCGTTCGTCGAGTCGGCGCGGGTCATCGGCGTGCCGACACACCGCATCCTGGTGCGCCACGTCCTACGCAACTCGACGCGCTCGATCCCCGTCATCGTGACGCTGAACGCCTCCGAGGCGCTCCTGACCCTCGCGGGCCTCGGCTTCCTCGGGTTCGGCATCGAGGCGACCTCCGCAGCCGAGTGGGGCTACGACCTCAACCGCGCCATCGCCGATGCATCCAGCGGCATCTGGTGGACGGCGATCCCGCCCGGGCTCGCGATCGTGCTCGTCGTCCTGGGCATCACGCTCGTCGGCGAGAGTCTCAACGACCTGAGCGACCCGCGGCTGCGCCGCCGTCGCCGTGCGGGAGGTGCCGCATGAGCATCGTCGACGAACCCATCGCCTCCGTCCGCGACCTGCGTGTGACGTTCGCGACCGACGGTGAGCCGGTCAAGGCGGTCACGGGCATCAGCCTCGAGGCGCGCGCGGGCGAAGTGCTCGCGATCGTCGGAGAGTCCGGCTCGGGCAAGACCGTGACGGCGAACACGCTCCTGGGTCTGCTGCCCGAGACGGCGACGCTCTCGGGCGCCGTCGTCATCCGTGGCCGCGACGGCGGCGAGACCGATGTCGTGCACGCGTCGCACGACGACCTGCAGCGCATGCGCGGTCGAGATGCCGCGATGGTGTTCCAGGAGCCCTCGACCGCCCTCAACCCCGTCTTCACGGTCGGGTTCCAGATCGCCGAGGGCCTGCGCGCCCACGAGAAGCTCTCCGCCTCGGAGGCGAAGGCCCGGGCGATCGAGATCCTGCGGAAGGTCGGCATCCCGGATCCCGAGAAGCGCGTCGACGATTACCCCCACCAGTTCTCGGGCGGGCAGAAGCAGCGCGTCGTCATCGCGATGGCGCTCGTGCTCGACGCGAAGCTCATCATCGCGGACGAACCGACGACGGCTCTCGACGTCACGGTTCAGGCCGAGATACTCGAGCTCCTGCGCGCGTGCCGCGACGAGTTCGGCGCGACGATCGTCCTCATCACGCACAACATGGGCGTCGTCGCCGATCTCGCCGACCGTGTCGTCGTGATGTACCGCGGCGACATCGTCGAGCAGGCGCCCGTCCACGAGCTGTTCGCCGACCCGCGGGAGGACTACACCAAGGCGCTCCTCGCCGCCGTCCCGCACGTCGGCCGCGGCAAGAGCGCGACGCAGGATCCCGCGGCACCCGCGCCGACGGCGCCGCCCGAGGGCAGCCTCGTCGTCGCGAAGAAGGTGCAGATCGGATACCCCGGCCGGTTCGGCTCGTCGGGCGTCATCGCCGTGAAGGGCGTCGACTTCTGGATCGGCCCGGGCGAGGTCCTCGGCCTCGTCGGTGAGTCCGGCTCCGGCAAGACGACCATCGGCCGCGCGATGGTGGGCCTGACCGAAGTGCTCGGCGGGTCACTCACTGTCCTCGGGCAGGAGATGAAGGGCGCCAAGTCCCGTCACCTCGCGAAGATCCGCCCCGACGTGGGCTTCGTCTTCCAGGACCCGGCGACGAGCTTCAACCCGCTCCTCACGATCGCCGAGTGCATCGCCGAGCCGCTTGTCGTGCACAAGCGCGAGTCGTCGGCCCAGGCATCCCGCAAGCGCGTCGACGAGCTGCTGGACGCTGTCCACCTCCCGACCTCGTACGGCGACCGGTACCCGCACGAGCTGTCCGGCGGGCAGCGCCAGCGCGCCTCGCTCGCCCGCGCACTCGCCCTGAATCCGAAGCTGCTCATCGCCGACGAGCCGACGAGCGCGCTGGACGTGTCGGTCCAGGCTCGGGTGCTCGAGCTCTTCGCCGAGCTGCAGCGGGAGTTCGGGTTCGCGTCGCTGTTCATCAGCCACGATCTTGCCGTCATCGACCAGGTCGCGGACCGCGTCGTCGTCCTGCGGCAGGGCGAGATCCGCGAGCAGGGCACGACGGTGCAGGTGCTGACGGACCCTCGCGACGACTACACCAAGCGGCTCCTGGCCTCCCTTCCGGTGCCGGACCCCGTCGAGCAGGCCGCGCGGCGCGCGGTGTGGCAGGCGACGCGCTCGGCCTGACAGACGCAGCACGGACAGGAGCCCCGGGTGATCGCTCACCCGGGGCTCCTGTGTGTGCGGAGTGCCGCCTACTTCTTGGTGTTCTTGACGGTCAGCGTGTAGCCGGCGTCGAGGTAGGTCAGGTCACCCGTCGGCAGGTTCGAGACGATCGTCGCGAAGTCGCGGTTCTTGCCGTTCGCGCACTTCGTGTTGAATCCGCCCTGCGTGATGGCGTCGCCCTCGAGGCGGTAGACGTAGTTGCCTGCGCCGTCCGTGATCTCGAAGGGGTTCGTGGTGCCCGGCGTGAGGTCGCAGCGCGAGACGAGCTGGAGCGTCCAGTTGTTGTCCTGGAGGCCGTTCGTCTCGATCCACTCGCCCTCGGCCGACGACACCGTCGCCGCCGCACCGTTGACCATGACGTCGTCCACGAACCAGCCGGTGTCGAGGTACGCCGCGTCGGTCGAGTAGCGGAACCGCACGTCGGTCGCACCGGCCGGCAGCTGAGCCGTCAGGTGGATGTAGGTGGGCTCGTCGACGAAGTACGCGCCGCCGGACGTTCCGGTGAGGCCGTTGCCCTCGGTGTTGTTGCCGTGCGGGTTGTCGTCCGTCGTGACGACCGTTCCGGCGTCGTTGACGAGCGGAACCGTCACCCAGTCGGAGCCCACGAGCGCCTCGACGAAGCCGTAGTCCCAGCCCTCCTCGATGAAGTGCCACGTCCAGAAGTCGAGCGACGTGGCCGTGCCGGTCACATCGACGTCGAGGACGTTGTCGGACTGGCTCTCGTAACCGCCGTACCAGTGCGTGTCACCGGAGTGGGGCGCGACCTGGGACTGGTCCTCGCCGTCGAGCGCGATCGAGATGTTCGGGCCGGGGTTGCGGAACCGCTCGACCTGCATGCCGTACGGCACGGCGACGGGCACCTGGCCGTTGGCGCGCTTGTTCCACTTCGCGTCGGGCTGAGCGCCCTGGTTGCTCCCGCGGCCACCCCAGAACTGGTCGTCCGCGATGTCCATCGTCCACGAGGTGAACTCGGGGTCGCCGAAGTCGACGGCCTTGATGTCGAAGCGGTCCGAGTTCTCGTCGTCGAGGTACACCGCGACGGCCCAGTCCTGGTACAGCGTCTTGACGTCGCGGAGGTCGCCGCCCGTCTCGGCGTTGAACTGGTCGATCGCCGCCTGAACGCCGTCGATGCCGTCGGCCTGGTTCTCGAAGATGCGCTTGATCAGCAGGTCGCCGCCCGCGTTGTCGTACTGGAGGTCGGGCTCGTAGGTTCCGTCGCCGTTGCCGCCGGCCTGCTCCCACAGGTACTGGAAGAAGGTGTACGAGGCGCCGTAGTTCTGCAGCCCGCCTCCCCAGCGCGTGAGCGACGTGTCGGAGTAGAACACCTGGTGGTATGTCAGGTGCGATCCGCCGACGCCGTAGCCGTTGAGGAACGCCGCGAAGTCCGCGAGGCCCTCATCGACCCACGACAGCTCACCCGGGTCGCTGTAGTTGTGCAGCAGGTGCTCGAGCTCGTGCGCGATGACGCCCTCATAAAGGTGGTCGCCCTCTTCGCCCGTCCGGTTGGCCCAGTCGAACGCGTCCACGACGATCACGTTCATGCCGACCGAATCGATGAAGTCGGGCGCGAAGTAGCCGGCCGTGTAGGTGGTCTCCGCGCAGTTGTAATAGGAGTCGTCCTGCACGTTGTAGACGACCATCACGAGCGAGTCGCTCGCCGGGTCGGCCGGGTCGGCTGCGTCCATCGGCCCGAAGTGCTCTTCGTCGACGGCCACGATCTGGTTCGCGAGCTCATCGCCGAGCGCGTCGATCTGCGCCTGCGTGATCGTGAAGTCGTTGACGTCCTTGTCGGCACAGGGTGTGAAGTCGTCCGTCGGGTCATGATCGAACGCGGGATCCATGCTGGCGACGCCTTCCGGCGCCGAGCCGTCCAGCGGGGTTCCCTCGGGTACATAGATGTAGACCGGCGTGCCGTCCGGCGTGGCGTTCTCGTACGCCAGGGTGAAGTCCTGGTCGTACGTGCCGCCGGCGGCGCTGTCGTTGATCGGCAGGGTGATGGTGCCATCGCCGGGCGCGGCGAGGGCGGGGGCGGCGGCGGTGAGTGTCATCGCCACAGCGGCTACGCCGCTGATCGTGATCGCGCCGATGGTACGGCGTCGAGATCGAGCCACAGGTGTTACCTCCAGAGTCGTGCCCCGACGGGACTCGTGGTCTCGGGGGGACCTGTTCCATGAAAGAGCGGGTCATCATCGGCCCGCTGCACGGCCTAGTACATCACCAGCGAAGGTGCGGGTCCAGGGGCTTTTCAGGCGACGAAGCGCGAGATAAGGTGCGGCCTACCGGAGGAAGAGCTCGAGCATCCCCGTCTGGCTCACGATCCACCACAGGATGATCGCGATCATCGCGACGATCGACACCCACGACACCCGCCGCGTGAGCCGACGACCCTGAGGAGCGACGCCCGGGGGAGGCCGCAGCAGACCGGCGGGCGCGGCGAACGGCACGGCATCCCGGCCCGCGACGACTCCGGATGCCGCTCCCTGCGCGCCGGCGGCTGCCGCGGTGTCGAGTCCCGCCGCCGGCGATGGGTCCACAGCATCCGTCGCCCTCGCCTGCGCGAGCCGCTCGTCGCGCCAGCGACCCCACTGCCCGAGCTTGTCGAGGAGCGCAGCGACGACCGAGAAGAGCCACGCCCACGTCGCGGGATCGAGTGTCGAGAAGTCGCGCTTGGCGTAGAGGAAGAGCCAGTCGTCGACGATCTCGACGTCCAGCGCCGCGGCGTTGTCGATGAAGCGCGCCATGATGTCGGGGGTGAACAGATAGAGCGCATCCCGCTCGTACCCCTCGGGGCAGTACAGCGAGAAGTGCCTGTCGAAGTCGCCCTCGAGGCTCAGACGCTGGTCCGCGTCGAACAGCGCCGGGAGGTTCGAGCCGAACAGCGCGTCGTTGCCCTTCGCGTCGAGCACGATGTTCGGCAGCGGCACGTCGAGCTTGACGGCGACGTAGCCCCACACGTGGGTGGTGCGGTTCTTGCCCGACCCGGTCGTGTAGCGGTAGTTCGCGAACTCGACGAACCGGGGCTGCTCGCCGCGCACGACGTCCGTCGCGGTCCGCGACCCGCCGATCCCGAAGATCATCCCGGGCAGCGCCGGCTGATCGAGCCGGGGGAGGTAGGCCATGCCGTTGGCGCGGGCGAAGCGGTCGAGCCGGTACCACCGGGCGGCCTGGCCCGCCGTCCCGCGGACGGCGCCGACCAGGACCATCGCTGCGATGATCCCGATGATGAGGCTCGGCACGATCATGACGAGTGCTCCGAACCACGCGCCCTCGCCGCCGTCCGAGATCGCCGTCGCGAGGAACGTGAGGAACAGCGAGACGAACACCCCGCCGAATGCGCAGAACACGACGATGACGATGACCATCGCGACGACCGAGGCCGGCGAGCCGAGGGCGCTGGGGATCCGCCCCTCAGCGCGCAGGCGCCGGGCGAACTCGCGGGTCGCGGCGCGGTCGACCGGCTCGACGAGCGGCCGCGCATCGAAGGGGACGGATGCCGCCACCCCTGCGCTGCTCATCGGTTGACCTCGTCGGCGTCCCACGTGAGGTCGGCGCCCTCGCGGAGCGGCAGAGCCTCGAGCCCCGGGTCCGTGCAGAGCGCGCGCAGCGCCGCATGCGTTCCGCCGACGATCGTCGAATCCCAGTCGACCTCGCTCACGAGCACCCACGCCCGGTCGGCAGGCCACACGAGGCTCGGCGACTCGGCGGTGGGGCGTCCGCCGAACTCGACGGCCGACGCGTCGGTCCACGGCATCCGCTCCGCCCACGCCGGATCGGCGAGCTCACCGAGCGAGCCGGTGAAGAGGACGTGCGATCGGTTCGGCAGTTCGAGACGCGGGCCGCGGGAGATGTCGTCGGAGAGGATGCCGGGCTGCCACTTGGGCTTGCGGAAGGCGCCGTTCAGCTGATCGCGGGCGGAGCGCTCGAGGAATTCCCGGTGCTGTTCCGTGGCCTC
This sequence comes from Microbacterium sp. NPDC019599, assembly GCF_040632175.1. Classification (NCBI taxonomy): domain Bacteria; kingdom Bacillati; phylum Actinomycetota; class Actinomycetes; order Micrococcales; family Microbacteriaceae; genus Microbacterium; species Microbacterium sp. NPDC019599. The sequence continues at coordinate 124,126 of NZ_JBEYBL010000010.1, read as the reverse complement.
GTCGCGGGGGCCCTCCTCGAAGGCCGACAGTGTGAACAGGACGCGCGACGGACCGAAGCCCATGCCGCCCACCAGCCCGCCCCAGCCCTCCCATACTCCGATGAAGGCATCGTCGGGCGTCGTCGTGTGGCCGGCGAGGATCGCCGTCGTCGTGGAGAGGAGGTCGGGGGCGAGCTGCCCCCACATGGGACGGCCGTACCGCCAGCCCGCGGCATCCCTCGGTCCGTCCTCGCCCTCGACCTCGCGGAAGCGCTCGACCAGTCGGTCCCATTGCGCGAGCGCGTGCAGCGTCGTGCCGAAGGCCGCAGCGGAATCCGCCCACGACACGCGTTCGGCCTCGAAGTCGGGCTCGGACAGCTGGAAGGCCTCCCACTCCCGGTGGTGCGCGCCGTAGGGGAGCGGCGGCCACGGCCGACCGACCGGCCGGTCGCGATCGGCCGGGTGGAAGATGCGCGCGTACGCCTCGAACCCGTGCGGGACGACATCGTGCATCGTCCCGTGCCAGGGCTCGTCGATGCGCTCCCGGATCCAGTCGCCGGGCGCGACATCCGCCGTCCATTCCATGCGCGCCACGCTACCGGCGCAGGCGCCGGACGCGCGGATTCGGGCTGAGGGACAGCATCCGGTACCATAGGAGGGTTGTCCGCACGCGCTCGACGCGCGGTAAGCCGGATGACGTGCAACACACCCTCCTGCTGTCGGGAAATGCCCGGCAGCCGTTCTAGTCCGAAGGAGGTGGGTAAGTGACGCACCAGTACGAACTCATGGTCATCCTGAACCCTGAGATCGACGAGCGCCAGGTCGCCCCGAACCTCGACAAGTTCCTGAAGGTCATCACCGCAGATGGTGGCTCGATCGAGAACGTCGACATCTGGGGCCGCCGTCGTCTCGCGTACGAGATCCAGAAGAAGACCGAGGGCATCTACGCCGTCGTCAACTTCACGGCGACCGCCGCGACCACGCAGGAGCTCGACCGTCAGCTGAACCTCAGCGAGCAGGTCATGCGCACCAAGGTGCTGCGTGCCGAGGAGGCCATCGCGCAGGTCGCCGCCGAGGCCAAGCGCTCCGAGGAGAAGGCCGCTCGCAAGGCTGCCGCTCCCGCCAAGGCAGCGAAGGCGTAACGACGATGGCCGGCGAGACGATCATCACCGTGGTGGGCAACCTCACGGCCGATCCCGAGCTGCGTTACACGCAGAACGGCCTCCCCGTCGCGAACTTCACGATCGCGTCGACGCCGCGCAACTTCGACCGCGCCGCGAACGAGTGGAAGGACGGCGAAGCGCTGTTCCTCCGCGCGAGCGTGTGGCGCGAGTTCGCCGAGCACGTCGCGGGCTCGCTGACGAAGGGCTCCCGCGTCATCGCGACCGGTCGCCTCAAGCAGCGCTCGTACGAGACGCGCGAGGGCGAGAAGCGCACCGCTATCGAGCTCGAGGTCGATGAGATCGGCCCGTCACTGCGCTACGCCACCGCTCAGGTGACGCGCGCGGCCGGCGGCGGTGGCGGTGGCGGCGGGCAGTCGCGCCCGCAGGTCGCCGACGAGCCGTGGTCGACGCCCGGTTCCTCGAACGCCGCATCGGCCGACGCGTGGAGCACGCCCGGCACGTCCTACGGCGACGACACTCCGTTCTAAGACCCCTTCCGATCTCCGACAAGCCCGATCCCCGAGCTTGTCGCGGGGTCGAACGCCGGGTCGAAGCATCCCAATCTCTCAGTAAGGAAATCCCATGGCTGGAAAGGCAACCGGCGACCGCCGGAAGCCGCGGAAGGGCGCGAAGAACGCAGCCCCCGCGAAGGCGATCCGCGTCGGCGTCATCGACTACAAGGACGTCGCCACTCTTCGCAAGTTCATCTCGGAGCGCGGCAAGATCCGCGCCCGTCGTATCACCGGTGTCTCGGTGCAGGAGCAGCGTCTGATCGCCAAGGCGATCAAGAACGCCCGCGAGATGGCGCTCCTGCCCTACGCCGGCGCTGGCCGCTAAGGAGCACCGCAATGGCAAAGCTGATTCTCACGAACGAGGTCGCCGGGCTCGGTAGCGCCGGTGACGTTGTCGAGGTCAAGAACGGGTACGCCCGCAACTACCTCATCCCCCAGGGCTTCGCTGTGGCCTGGACCCGCGGTGGCGAGAAGCAGGTGGCGTCGATCCGCGCCGCCCGCGAGGCCCGCGCGATCCACGACCAGGAAGAGGCCGTGGCGCTCAAGGACGCGCTCGAGTCCAACAAGGTCAAGCTGGCCGTCAAGGCCGGCGCCGAGGGCCGTCTGTTCGGCTCGGTGAAGACCGAGGCCGTCGCCAACGCCGTCAAGGCCGCGGGCCTGGGCGACCTGGACAAGCGCAAGATCCACATCACCTCCCCGATCAAGTCGGTGGGCGAGCACGAGGCGACCGTTCGCCTGCGCGACGACCTCACCGCCGTGATCACGCTGCAGGTGGTCGCCGCCAAGTAAGCCACCGGTTGGCGAGCTTGTCGAGCCACGGACGCCGCGGACCCTTCGGGGTCCGCGGCATCCGTGTTTCAAGGGGTGATCCGGGTTCTCGGGACTGTCCCGGTGGCCCCTCCGAGTCACGCCGGGGGCGCCCGAGTGGGGACGGATGCCGCGGCCCCTCCGTACCGCGGCACCCGCCATTTCCGCGCGACGGAACCAGGGCGAGCCGGGCCCAGGCGCACCGACCAGCCTCCGGCTCACGCCACGCGGGCCGCAGTGCGGATGCCAGGACACCGGCGCCGGTCGGCACGAAGTCGGCCAGGGCCGCGCCCGAGGCGCTCCTCCCAAGTCACTGCGGGCGTCTGCGAGCCCGTCGCCGCGGCCATGCCGACGGCGGTGAGTGCCTCAGTCGGGGGAGACGTCGGTGCCGAGAATGGGCGCCGGCGGCGCGTCGTCGTCGTCCGGTCCGCGTCGGCGCACCCAGGCACGGTGTGCGGCGAGCGGAGCGAACGCGATGAGCGCCAGGGCGCCGGGGCCTGCACCGCCGGACCCCGTGGGGAAGCCCCCGCCGGGCGCGCACACGCCCGGTCCGAGAGCGGAGGAGAGGATGCTGCCGGCCCACGGTCCCGCGGAGGCGAGGACCGCGACAGCGGCCCGCGAGGCTTCGCGGAGCACGATGGTGACGCCGGATGCCGCGACGGCGGCCGTGAGCGCCGTCAAAGCGCGCTGAGGGCCCGTGGGGACGGCATCGGCGTCGGTGGAGCCCGACGGGGCCGGGAGGGGCGGCAGGGCCGGGAGGGCCGGGAGAGCCGCGGGGGTCTCCTCGGCAGGGGTCTGCGCGGGCGGGAGCACGCTCGGCGCGTCCTCGACGACGGCTCCGACGCTGCTCGTGATCTCATCGACGGCGGCTGCGGCATCCGTCACCGCATCGTCGAGACCGGCGGCCTGCACGATCGCCCCGGCGACGGGGACGGCGGTCGCGACTTCGACGACGGGCTCGAGGACACCGGACACGATGCCGGCATCGAGCACCTCGGCGACGGGCTCGGCGGCCGCCGGGACGACCGTCGCCACCGTCTCGACCACGGGTCGGACGACCGTTGCGACGGGTGCGGGAGCGGCCTGCACCGCGGACTGGACCGCGTCGGCCGTGGCCGTGGTCGTGTCGGCGACCGTGTCGATCGTCCCATCGGCGACCTCGGCCACAGCCGCGACGGCGGTGCCGGCGAGACCGGACAGGGCGCCCCTGCCGTCGTCGGCTTGCGCTCGACCGGCGCCGAGGCCGGTCAGCAGCGCCAGGAGGACGAGCGCGAACGCGAGCGCGAGTCCGGCGACGAAGAGCCGGAGAGCAGGCACCCGGAAGGGGCTGTTCGCGATGTCCACGCTCACCTCCACAGCGACGACGATCGTCGGACGGACGCTCGCAGTCGAACGCCGCCTTGGGGTGCCTGGATTGCCGAAGGTACTCCTGCAGGCGCAGCTTGTCCAGGGGTCTTCGCGCCTCGGACGTATGGCCCGGCGGTGATGAACTGTGCACAGCCGGACCTAGCAGACGCAACCTTCAAGCTCGACTTCAACCACATCTGCATCCACAGGCTGTGAAATCTGAAATCCCCGATCAACCCGTAGAAACGGCGCCGTGAAGCGATTACTCCCAAGACTTCTCCACAGGCACTGCTCACAGGGAGGACGGCGTTTCACGCAGTTTCTCCACATAGTTATCCACAGGCTGTCTTGCGATGCGGAAAGTGCCTCTCTAGCGTGGGGTGCGGCCCGCGGACAGGCCCGGATCCAGACGCCGATGTCGGAAGCCGGTGATGAACTCAGCAGCGATGGAACACGAATGGGGAAGTTCCCGCTGATCCCGAAGCATGACTCCGTGCGCGCCCTCGCAAGCACGCTCGACGCACCACCAGGAGGAACCGCAATTGTCGATCGCCGACATCTCCGACGAGCGTCTGGGTGGCCCCCGCGAGCACGAGCGCACGCCCCCGCATGACCTGCTCGCCGAGCAGAGCGCTCTGGGCGGCATGCTCCTCTCGAAGGATGCCGTCGCCGACGTGATCGAGACGCTCCGCGGCACGGACTTCTACGTGCCCAAGCACGAGCTGATCTTCGAGGCGATCCTCACCCTCTACTCGCACGGCGAGCCGACCGACGTCGTCGCCGTCACCGACGAGCTCATCAAGACCGGTGAGCTCCAGCGCGCCGGCGGTGCCGACTATCTGCACACGCTCACCTCGATCGTCCCCACCGCGGCCAACGCCGGCTATTACGCGTCGATCGTCAACGAGCGCGCACTGCTGCGCCGCCTCGTGGATGCCGGCACGCGCATCGTGCAGATGGGCTACTCGGGCCAGGGCGAGGCGCTCGACCTCGTCAACAACGCGCAGGCCGAGATCTACTCCGTGACGGGAGCCGAGGCGGCCGAGGACTACGTCCCGCTCACGATCGCCGTCGACGCCGCCGTCGACGAGATCGAGGCGGCTCGCGGTCGCGACGGCCAGATGACCGGCATCCCGACCGGCTTCTCAGGTCTCGACCAGCTGACCAACGGCCTGCACCCCGGCCAGATGATCATCATCGCGGCCCGCCCCGCGATGGGTAAAAGCACCCTCGCTCTCGATTTCGCGCGGGCCGCGGCGATCAAGCACGACATGCCGACGATCTTCTTCTCGCTCGAGATGGGGCGCAGCGAGATCGCGATGCGCCTCCTGAGCGCCGAAGGCGCGATCCCGCTGCAGGCGATGCGGAAGGGCACGCTCGACTCGCGCGACTGGACGACGATCGCCGCGACGCGCGGCCGCATCAACGACGCTCCGCTCTACATCGACGACAGCCCCAACATGACGCTCGTCGAGATCCGCGCGAAGTGCCGCCGGCTCAAGCAGCGCGCGGGTCTGAAGATGGTCGTCATCGACTACCTGCAGCTCATGACGAGCGGCAAGCGCGTCGAGTCGCGCCAGCAGGAGGTCTCGGAGTTCTCGCGCGCGCTCAAGCTTCTCGCGAAGGAGCTGCAGTGCCCCGTCATCGCCCTCTCGCAGCTGAACCGTGGACCCGAGCAGCGCGCCGACAAGAAGCCCGCCCTTTCCGACCTCCGCGAGTCGGGCTCGATCGAGCAGGACGCTGACATGGTCGTGCTGCTGCACCGCGAGGCCGCCTACGAGAAGGACAGCCCCCGCGCAGGCGAGGCCGACCTCATCGTCGCCAAGCACCGCAACGGCCCGACCGACACGATCACGGTCGCCTTCCAAGGCCATTTCTCGCGCTTCACCGACATGGCCCCGGGTGGGGACTTCGCATAGATCGGGCCGTCGGTCCGCCAATGAGAGTGTCCGACCGCGAGTGAGCCGCTGAGCCTCCCGGTCCGATAGGCCAAGTGGCGGGTTCGCGACGCCTCGGCGAGTGACGGCGCGTCCGTCGCGCACGACGGTCCCGGTCTCGAAGACCAACACTTCACCTCCCCGTTCGGTCTGCTTTGCTCCGATGTCGAGCTCACACGTAGCCGTGCGCAGCAGCACCATGCGTCAGTGGGCGTCCCCCGCTCGGGCATCGATGCGTGCGGGGTAAGTGCAACCCGCTCAACATTCAGCGCGCCGGGGAGCGATCGGGCACGCCGAAGGAACGAATGCGGACCCTCGAACGGGCGCCGGACCTTCTGACGAACGCTACGGTCGAGAAGGCCGAGCGCCTCGCCGGGTCGGCGGTGGGTGGGTCTAGGGATCGGCGTCCCATCCATTGCTGGAGGGTAGAGGCTATTCGCCGCCAGTGGGGCGGAATTCAAGCTATCCTCAACCATCCTGCCGGAGCCGCAAGGATGCCTCGAGAGGTGACTTACGACGCGGCAGAGGGACCGGCGGCATCCGCGAGCCGCGGACGGCGACGAGCCAGCGGCATTCGCGGCCCTTCCCAGTCAGCTTCTGGAGTCACGCTTCGGGTCGTGCTCCGGCCGCACGGGCGGCTTACGGATCCCCACATCCCGGCCCAGGGCGTCGGTGAACGCTTGGTAGGCCCTGGTGCGCTCGTCGCGTCCAGGGTGCGGCGGCTCGGCGAACGCGGAACTCCAATCCGTGGGAACGGCGGCGCCACGACGATCCTTGAGTTTGTCAGGGTCGATGCGAAGACCCGCATCGAGACCGGGACCGCGCCACTGCCCAAAGAACGTCTCCATGAACCCCCGATATGCCTCATGGACGGGGGTTGAGAAGAGGGCGCCGTGAACAGCCATCGAGCGGTCGACGGCCCGCTTGGCAGCGATCACGGATTCCGGCGTCAACAGGCGCCAGTCTCCGACCGTGTTGTAGAACTGCACGATCGTGTTCGCCTCGCCGGCGATGACGTCGAACACCTCCAATCGCTTGGCGATCAGTGCTTCCGTTCGCTTCATTCGCGTGTTCAGCCAGATCGCCGTCACAGTCGCAAGGATGAGCGTCCCCGCGAGCGTGAACGCCGCGGTGGTAGCGGCCTCCGCGACGAACGACCCCGTGTCTCCCGAGGTCGGGGGGGCGGATGGGGTCTGCAGGATCATCCAGGGATGGGCATCAAGAAGCGGCGACGGCACGCGCACCCTCCTTGTCCCCGTCTTCCTCTTCGCGGGAAGCGGGGACGAGGGCTTCCACGTCGGGGGTGAAAACGATCGTCGGTAGTTCTCGCCGGAGCCAGCCCCACGAGTGTTCGACAAGATCCGTGAGGGTTTCGATATCCGGGCCGGGCCAGCCCCCCTGGCCTGGGGCGTGCGCACCCGAACTGACGGGGCGAGGCTGCAGGTGGCAGATTGCGAAGATCAGGATGGCGCGGTCGGTCGCATCCGTGCCCGACAGAATCCCCGGGGTGCTGACGGCCCGGGAGAGAAGAGTCGCGACAGTTGCTACGGCAGGATCCATCCCTGCGCGCAGGGCGCGATCCGCGGGCAGCGGCCAGCGACGCAAGTCCTCGTACGGATCCTCTCGACCACCGACAGCCAGCTCGAAGCTCAACCCCGCTGATGACAGTTCACGCCTCGTCCCGTCGAGTAAACCGGTGAGCAGATACCGCACCTTCTCCATCGGATCAGAGGTGACGCTCGTGCCCGGCTGCCCAGGGATGTCGTGTGCGGCGAGATACCGCTCGCCTGCCCAGGAGAACAGCGTGGAATCGTCAGGCCACGCCTCACCCCTGTCGAGCGTGTCCCACACTCCGAGTTTAAGTGCGGCTGCCGCAAGCTTCCGGAGCGACCTCAGCCACCCCCCGTAAGACGTCGGGTCTCGATCCGCCGGTCCGCGTGCCACCATCTCCGCAGCGATCCGCGCGAATCCTCGAGCCAGTTCGACGGCCACCGCGCGCCATTCCCGGACGCGTTCGTCCTCGGGCAGGGGCGGGCTGAACAGAGGGACTTCTACTGAGAACGGGGCCGTCTCACCGCCCTTGCCGTCGCCGCCGCCCAGTCCCCGGGATTCCGCGTTCCACCTGCTGCCGAGTTCGAGCAACCTCGACGAAAATGCCGACTCCGGCAGCGGACCAGGCGCAGTCGGTGGAGGTCCCTCTGTCGGGGCGCCTGCCGCTGACGGTCCTTCCGGGTTGTCGCCGCCGCGCGCCAGGTAGACGCGACGAACGAATTCCGCGAGATGGTCCAGATCCGTGAAGCTCAGTTCGCTGTCTCTGATGAACACCCCGAGCTGGAAGGTTCCGCGCGTTGCCGCCATGGCCGGGGCGCGGCTCGCAAGCCGGCGCGGCACGAAGTCGGGCGCTGCCAGCCAGACCGCAGGGCGGTCGAGGTCGATCTCCGTACCGAGAAGGTCTGCAGATCGCTTGGATGCGAAACAGATTCCTCCCCGAGCATCCAGCGCATCGATGCGCCACAACGCCGACGAGTCCCGGACAGACGGTGCATCCGAGATGCTCATGTGCGCTGCCGTCCCGCGTGTCCCACGATGACCACTCCGATCCGTGCAGCGTCGAGGGCGTCGGCGGCATGCCGGCGCTGACTGACCCACTGACTCTGCGTGAGACCGCGACGAGCCTCGTTGTTCGTGATCGCCGCTTCTCGAGCGGCGTCGGGCGCCGCCGTACGGACGTGGTCAACGTTCCCGGACCCGAAGGAGCCTGACAGGGGCACCTCGAGATAGTCCTCGTCGTCGAGCACGCCGTGCGAGACCGCTGCCGATGAGATGAGCCGTGCCTGTGGGATACCCCCGTTGTCCCGCAGCTTCTGCCAGACCATCTCGGCTCGGTCCCGCCAGCCTCCGGCGATCTCCCGTGCCGCCTCGGCACGACGCTCGGGGTCGCCGTTAACGCGCCCCCTGAGCGGCTCGCGCTCGATGTCGAATGAGTTCATGAAGAGAACGAGCTGGTCCTCGTCGATGCGCTCCGTCTTGAGCACCATTCCGAAATCACCGTAGAAACGCATACCCGCGCCATTGAGCTCCATCGCGGCGTAATACAGTCCGGCGGGAGTCACCCCATCGATGGCCGCCACCGCAGTGTCGACATCCAGCCGTTTGTCCTGGCGAGAGCCCACGATCGGAGCTTTATTCAGGTCGTAGCGGTTCTTGTATCCGTCTTTCAGCACGGATGGCACATGCACGGCTGCGACGTTGACGACGACCCGGACCCCGGAATCTGTATCCTGCTCGTCAGTGTGCGGATCGATGCCGAGGACCACACGCCGAACGATGTCCTCGTTCGCCGACATGAACTCCTCAACCGCGGGATCATTCGGTTCCCAGCTACGCATCCGTGGCCCCCTGGATCAGCGCATCATCGCGACAGCATGGTACCGACGTGCGTGATCCAGCAGTAGAGGTGAACGAAGCTCCGCCATCAGCGCTGAGCACGCCGGTGCACCTTCAGACGGGTTGAGGACTACGCAGTTGCCGTGTCGACGACGGTTGAAGAACCGGCCAAAACGACGGCGTTTGGGCCGGGTTCTCGAGCGTCGCCGACATGCCGGCTGCGATCGCTCCGACGGCGGGTCAGGGTCAGCGCGAACGAACGTTCCATGCTCCGATGATCAGGGCAGTGCCGTAGGGCTCGCGCTGAATCCATGCGCGGCCAGGGATCTGCGCCAGCTCCAGCAGGCGGTGCCGGTGCCGAGGCCATCGCCGGACATGGCGAGCCGTACGATCCTGATGACCTCCGCAGGCCACGACTCGAAACGGGTAATCGTGGCGAGTCGCCGCGGCCGGAGAGATGCTCTGAAGGTAGCGCGTCGGTCCGAGCAACTCCCGACCTTGCTCGGCCAGAACCGTTTCCGTGGGCCGCCCTTATGCGGAACCAGGTCGCGCCAGCCCGTGCACGCACTCCAGGCACCGCTTGCGCGCATTGCCCGGATGTGGATCCTTCTGCGTTTCCGAGAAGACTGCGCGCAACCACGTCGCCACGATCCTCGTGAAGCTACAGGTGCGCGACCGTGCCGCTGCGGTCGCGGGGGCGCGCGGGATCGCGGGCTGGGCGATGCATCACGCTGAGCGACGGCCTCGTTCGCCGAAGTGCAGCCTACAGCGTGCCTGGTACGACTCGATGCCGCCCACATGCTCGGCGGTCGCGACGCGAGCGTCCGCGACTTCGTCGCCGAGGAGGCGCTGATGGAACGCGGCGTCCTGCCCACAGACGGTGCACACGGCTGTGAGTTTCGTCACGTCCTCGGCGAGCGCCATGAGCGACGGTAGGGGCTCGAAGGGGCGGCCGTCGAACGTCACGCAGAGCCCGGCGACGACCACCGACATCCCGGTGAGCACCAGCCTGCTCACTACCGGGACGAGCTCCGGCCCGAAGAACTGGGCCTCGTCGATTGTCAGCAGATCCAGCTCGCGATCGCCGATCAGCTCCACCAGCGACTCGACGTCGCGCACCGATCGGGACGCGATGCTGAGCCCCGAGTGCGAGGCCACCCTGCCCGCGGCATGCCGATCGTCAAGCGTGTGGTTGACCACCTCGACGGCGAGTCCGGCAAGTTGTGCGCGGCGCACCCGCCGCAGCAGCTCTTCGGACTTGCCGGCGAACATCGGCCCGCAGACCACCTGGAGCCGGCCGTTCGGGTTCCTGGGCATCAGTCAGAGCTTAAGTGAGGCCGTCGTCAGCTGGAACAGAAAGGATGCAGGCCCGCACCTCCCAGCCCAAGAGCTCGCTGAGGGATCGACGTGACGGACCGATGGGCAGGTCGGGGGGCTCGAGGTTCGCGGCGAACCGAGTGAGCAGGTGCCCCTAGAGTGGGCGGATGCGTCACCGCCTCACCTTCGCCGCAGCGGTTCTGGCCGCCCTCGCCCTGACCGGATGCGCGACCGGTCAGACGCCCGCAGGTTCGCCCGCGCCGGCAGCGGAAACCACGCCAGAATCGGCACCACCCCCCTTCGACGTCATCGCATCGGGAAGCGACGACGAGCAGGCGCGGGCGCAGGCCCAGGCCTGGCTGGACGACATCTCCCTCCCGCCGGGCACGACAACCGCCTCATCGAATGTCGCCTCGTTCTACTCGTACACCGGCTGGCCGTGTGGGCCGGTCTCGGAGCTCGAGGCGTTCTGGCTGGTGCCCGACGCCACCCTCAGCGACACCGCCGACTGGCTCGACGCAAACCCCGCCGGCGGTCTCATCTCCGTATGGGGAGACCACCGGCCCGACAACATGAACAACGACGGGATGCTCCTCGGCTACATCCCCGAAATGGGCGCCCAGGAGGGAATCGTGTACACCCTCCGGACCGTCCCCGGCGGCATCGCCGTGCGAGCAGAGATCGCAGCCCAGACCGCCGACGCCTCCTGCCCCGAGCTACCTGACGGAGCCCAGTACGGGGCGCCCGGGATGGGATGAGACCCCACCGGAACTGGCCTAAGCACCGCTCCTTCGGGATCGGAATGCACGCTGCGGTTCCGCTATCGGCCGCCGCCCCAAAAAGGGATCCGACCGGGCTACAGATCCGAGCGAGAACGCCGCGCGCCAAAGATTCGCAATGGAGCGAAGTTTTCTGCTGCCCCGGCAAAGCGGGACCCGACCTGGGCGACACTTCGCACCGCGTATACACCCGCGATCGCGGCGGTCACGCTCATGACGATCGGTGTGACCGCGAGCACGAGGGCGATCGCATTGGGCTTGAAGACTGCCCCACTGGGGCCATCGACGTATGCGCCAATGGGCAGCGCGATCCCGCCGCCGCCACCGCCCGAGCCTTCACCCTTGCCCTGGGGCAGCTTCTCCGTCATGGGGTTTCGCCAGACCCCTCCCCGGCGCCGAACCCGAACGCGACGATGGCGACGGGGACGATGTCCTGCCCTCCCACCGTGGACTTCTCTCCGTAGGCGATGCGGGCGCCCCAAGAAGGTACGGACGCGGCGAGCTTCTCGACCAGTCTCTCCGTCATGAGCCGACCATATCTGCCAGGCCACTCCGTGGACCAGCCTCGCACCCATTGAGATGCGGTTGGAGTCCTGATTCAGCCGCGGCGACGGGCGCGGTGTAGCAGCCTGCCGCTGCGCAAGCCATCCACGTGACGTCGAAGGAGACTCTCTAACGAGACGTCATGGTGACGTCCCGCGTCGCGGTAGCGACGGCGACGCGTGCTTCACAATCCACACCCGCCCCCAGTTGGCGGCGGAGAACTCGCTGGTCACATTGGTGGTTCCCGCCGCGTCCCAGGGCCCGCAATTTCACTCGACCGCGCCCCTTGCGTACACCGCCGCTGAGGGATCCGGTGCGGCCGTGCCCTTCAAGGTCGGCCTGGTTGCGAGGGCAGAACGTCGTAGCCGGCGCGTAGCGTTCGGGTATGCGGTACGAGGATGTCTATCCCGTCGTGTTCGTGCACGACCTCTCCACGACGACCGAGTTCTACAGCCGCACGCTTGGCCTGGACGTGATCTTCCGGGCCGACTTCTTCGTGCTTCTCGCCCTTCCGGGCGAATCGCGCGCTGCGGTCGGATTCGTGCTCGAGGACCACCCCACTTCTCCACCGGAAGGCCGAGCGGCCACGCCCGGCTCAAGTGTCTTCCTGACACTTCATGTCGCCGACGCAGCCGAAGCGTACGAGCAGCTCGTGCAGGGCGGGACGGTGATCTCCTATCAGCTCCGCGACGAGCCCTGGGGGCAACGACGCTTCGGCGTTCAAGATCCCAATGGCCTTTACGTGGACATCGTGGAGCAGATCCAACCCAGTCCGGACTTCTGGCCCCGCTACGGCGTCAGCGACTGAAAGACCCACGTTTCGAGGCTCATGGAACGAGATGCCGATATGCCCGCTGCCCGTTCACGGATCGTCTACGGCCGGCAGCTCCGAAGACCGCCAACCTCACCCCGGGCGAGCCCGGACGGTAACTGTGGACGGGGATCCGGGCGAGGTCCTTCGAGTCGGGGCCGTAGCACAGCGCCGAGTGCTTGGAGGGTGCCTTCGCGCTACTAGTACGGTGGCTAGACATCAGACCGAGGTTCAGATGAAACGCTGGCCGGAAGCATCGCATGATGGCAATTCGGAAGAGGTCGGCCATGGCCAAGGGATACTCGCACATCGTGATCGGCGCCGGAGCCATCGGTTCGGCGGCCGCCTATTGGCTGTCGGAGCGCGGCGCCGAGCGCGTGCTGGTGCTCGAGCAGTTCGATCTCGTCAATGCCCTCGGATCTTCGGGCGACCACTCGCGCATCATCCGTCACGCCTACCACCGCGCCGAGTACACCAGGCTGACGCACGCGATGTTCGACGCGTGGGCCGAGATCGAACGGCGATCCGGGCTGACGATCTACACCAAGACCGGCGGGCTGGACCTCGCCCCCGCCGACACCCCCGGTGTCGCCGAGATCGAGGGATACAAGGCAGCGATGGATGCCGCTGACGTCGAGTACGAGGATCTCACGGCGGACGAAGTCAGGGATCGCTTCCCTCAGTGGCGTGTCTCCGACGAAACGCTCGGCCTCTACCAGGCCGCTGGAGGCATCTTGGACATTCGCAAGTCGGTGTCGGCACACACCTCGCTCGCGATCAGCAATGGCGTCGAGTTCTCGCCTCGCACGAGGGTGACCGGTATCAAGATCCACGAGCACCACGTCACCGTCACCACCGACCGCGGTGTGTTCGATGCGGATCACCTGGTCGTCGCGGCCGCGTCGTGGCTCGGAGAGCTCATGCCGGATCTGGGGCTCAACTTCGTGCTGACCCTTTCGCAGGAGCAGGTCAGCTATTTCACGGCACCCAACCTGGCCGACTACACGCCCGACCGGTTCCCGATCTGGATCCACCACGCGGACGAAGTTCACTACGGTTTTCCGGTCTACGGCGAGGCTGCCGTCAAAATCGCCCGGGACATGCGCGGACGTTTCATCACCAGCGCCGAACGCGTCTACGAGGGCGACGACGACGAGGCGCGCCTGCTGCACGACTTTCTCGCCGCGCACCTGCCGGGCGCTGCGGGAGCGCGCCTCGTGAACAAGACGTGCGTCTACGACATGGCGGCTGACCGCGACTTCGTCCTGGACACCATCCCCGGACACCCGCACGTGGCTGTGTTCAACGGCGCGGGCCATGCGGGGAAGTTCGCGAGCCTTGTCGGGCAGATCCTCGCCGACCTCACCACGAAGCGACGGACGGAACACGACATCGAGGCATTCAGCCTCACCCGCCCGGCGATCGTCGACCCCGAGTTCGTTCCCGTGTTCCGTCTCGTCCCAACGCCGTAGCAGCCGGGTCTACAACGGTTGACGGCTCTCGCGGAGCGCCGGCAACGATGCGAGGAAGCGTACGGCGGCGGCGTCGACGTCGGCGGACGGCGCCAGCAGTCGCTGCAGCAGCAGCCCCCGCAACGACGAGGTGGCGATGATGCTCAGCTGCCGGGCATCCATCAGTGTCGAACCGTCTCGAAGGGCGGCCGCCTCGAGAAGCTGCCGCAGGTCGTCGATGTCCGCGACGAACTCCTCGAACGCGTCATGCTCATAGACGGCGAGGCCCGCCAGGTGGAAGAACGCACGGCTCCGATCCTCGACGGCACTGTTCGCGTAGAAGTGCCAGATGGCTCCGGACAGTGCCTCGAAGCCGAGGTCGCCGCTCGTCGCTGTGATGACGAGGTTGTCGCGGCGACGTGCCTCGGAAAGTACGGCGCGGAGAAGGCCCGGCCGCGATCCGAAGTGATACGTGAGCAACGTGTGGTGCACCCCGAGGCGCTCGGCGACTTGGCGCATCGACAGGTTCGGGCTGGGGCCACCCTCGCCGAACTCTTCGAAGAGAGCCTGCAGCAGGCGCTCTCGCCCCTCGCCGACCGGTGATCTCACTCCGCCTCCATTGACTCCTTCACCACTGTTGAGTACGTTAGCGCACAGCGAATTCACCACTGTTGAGGACAATGCGGTCCTCGGAAGCGCATCCATGAACAGCATCTGGTTTTCGGGCGGCATCATCGCCGACGGATCCGGCGACGACCCGGTCGCGGCAGATGTGTGCGTGACAGGCGACACGATCACGCAGATCGGTCACGCGCCGGCGGATGCCGAGACGTTCGACCTTGACGGCATGCTCTTGACCCCGGGGCTCATCGATGCACACGTGCACCTCGGGCTTTCCAGTCCGATCAGGGCGCAGTTCGGATTCCAACTCTCGGTCGCTGAGCTGGCCGCCGACATCTTCGCCAACGCGGGCTACGCGCTCGACGCCGGGTTCACCACGGTGCGGGACACCGGCGGGGTAGACGGAGGGCTGGTCGAGGTCATCGAGAAGGGCAAGGTTCGCGGGCCACGGGTGCTCTCCTGCGGTCCCGTGCAGTGCCAGACGGGTGGGCACGGCTACTACGGGGCGTCCTGGGAGCCGACGGAGCTCTGGGAGGCGCACCACATCCCCGGACTCACCTCCCTGTCACTCATGTCGGGCAACGCCGACGAGTTGCGGCGCAACGTCCGGGAATCGTTCCGACGTGGCGCGACGTTCCTCAAGCTGTGCGTCACAGGAGGCGTGGTCGGAGGGCACGACCACCTCGACGACACGCAGTTCACGGTCGAGGAGATCGCCGTCGCGGTGGAAGAGGCGCGGGCGCGGGGCACCTACGTCACGGTTCACGCGCACAACAATGCGGGCATCGGCAACGCCGTGGTGGCCGGCGTCCGCTGCGTCGAGCACGGCACCGACATCGACGAGCCGACAGCCGCACTGATGCGTGAGCACGACGTGGCGCTCGTCCCCACATTCGCGGTGATCGAACAGCTCATGGACACCGAGAGCATGGACCTAGATCCCGCAGCGCGCGAACGGGTCAGCGGGGTTCGCGAGCGCATGGCCGCAGCGGTGCGCATCGCCCGCGCAGCCGGTCTGCGGATCGGGCTGGGCACGGACCTCATCGGCCCCCATCAGCAGCGACGAGGCGAGGAGCTGCGTCTGCGCGCCGAACTGGAGTCGCCCATGCAGGCGCTCGTGTCGGCCACCCGCGTCAACGCCGACATCGTCGGCCTGGGCGAGACCGTCGGGATGATCCGCGTCGGGATGCGGGCTGACCTGGTCGCATGGCGGCAGGACCCGCTCCAGGACGCGAACGTGTTCGCAGATCCAGACATGGCCACCCTCGTCGTGAAGGCCGGCCGCATCATGAAGGGAGACGCTCGATGAGCGCCATGTTGAACGGCTGCTTCGCAGACACGGAGTACTTCGAGATCACCGCGAAGTCGGGACACACGTACGGCGTGTGGGTGACGATGCCGCCCGGTCATGCGGACTCGGCGGAACCTCTGCCCTTGATCTACGTCGTGGACGGCAACTTCGCCGTCGGCCTCACCGCGCCGCTCATCGTGACGCAGGCAGACCCCTATCTGACCGTCGCACCGTACATCCAGGTGAGCGTCGGATACGCCGGCGAGGAGGCCGCACAGTGGGCGAGCCTTCGCAACCGGGATCTCGTGCCGCCGGACGAGCCGGTCAGCGACGACATGGTGACGACGCTCACACAAGCTCGTGAGGCTGGGGCGATGACCCAGGAACAAGTCGACGCGTACCTCGCACAGCTGACCGATACCCACGGCGATGTCTTCCTCGACTTCCTGACCGAGGAACTTCACCCCGCACTCCAAGAGAAGGTGCGCGTCAGCGAGACCGGGCACGGCCTGTTCGGCTACTCCTATGGCGGGCTCTTCGCCCTCTACGCCTGGTTGCGCCGAACCACACCGTTCTCGACCATCGGGGCCGGAACCCCGGGAATCGCGGCCACGAACAGCCAGATCTTCTCACTCATCGACGGCCTACCCGCACGCGACGCGGACTCTCCCGCACCCCTCCTGCACGTAACCCTGAACGAAGCCGAAGCGATCGGGCCGATCCCGATCTATCGCGGAATCGCGCAGAACGTCCTCGCCGCCCTCGAGCAACTACACGCGCGGGGATGGTCACCGGACATCACCACCGCGATGATGCACGAGACGCACGTCACCGGATTGCAGGCCTCATTCCTCAGCTATCTGAAGGCGTGCCACACGCGCTGAACGCAGGAGGGGACGAGGAAGTCTGGAGCCCGCGAGCCGCACGTCCATGCGGGCGCATCGGCGACCGCCCCCAGCCGCCCGCCATTCGGGCGCCGCCCGCTGAGGGATCCCTTCTGGATTGCGGAGCAGCACCGGATGGTCGCGCTGCGTCCGGGAGCGCGGCGAGGACGTGCCTACTTCCGCTAGAAGTTCACGTCGAGCGCGCGCCTCATCTCCGCCTCCACGGCGTCAATCCGGGCCTCCATCTCCCGGTGGTCCTTCACGTCCACGATGGCGAGGGCGGCACTGGCGACCTGACCTGGACCGAGCAACCGCACGACGAGCGGGCTCATGATCAGCGCCGCTTCGAGGGCGGGAATGTCCGCGTCCTGTCGCCCCGAGTAGTCGACTCGCGCTCCGCTCGGCGTGAGAGCGGCCCATTGAGGGCGGCGTTGACGAGGGCCAGTCTGGGTGGGGGGCCCAACCGGAGTGAAGGAGGAGCGATGCCTCTCTACCTGTCGAAGTTCAGTTACACCGCCGAGACCTGGGCGCGACTGGCGGACAACCCCGAAGACCGCCGGACAGCCGCGCAGACATACATCGAGGCCGTCGGTGGCAGATTGCACGGCTTCTGGTACGCCTTCGGCGCGCACGACGGCTACACCCTGTGGGAAGCCCCAGACAACGTCTCGATGGCCGCGGTCACGCTCGCGCTCAGCGCCGGCGGGGCCCTGAGTTCCCTTGAGACCACGGTCCTCTTGACCGTAGACGAGACGATTGAAGCCCTGCGGAGAGTCGACGAGGTCAAGTACAGACCACCTGGCACGTGAATGCGCCAAGATCAACAGGTTCGCGGCGACCGCACCGATCGCTGAGCTATCGAAGGAGAGCAGCCTGGACGGACCCCTGGCACCCGAGTGTTCCATTCCACGCACAGCCCGGATGGGGGTCCGGTGCAGTTCCCCGACGCGGTCTTGTCAGCGCCGCCCCGTTCCGTTAGCTTCTCGATCGGCAGGCGCCTCTACCGCTAGCAGTGCTCGACTCTGCTCCCGGGGCGCGAGATCCCGACGACTCTCTGAGGGGCGACGCAATGGCCACCGCACTCCCATCCTCGGGCGACATCCCCTCGGAAGACGCAGGCTGCGACCCGTCTGACCTCCTCTACATCCACGACGCCTTCCGGCGGCTCTACGCGCTGATGCCGGCCGGGGTTCGGGGCACTTCGTCCGACCGACGACGCGTGGCACAGGTCGTCCAGTCGGTCAGGCTCGTCAACGACGCTCTCCACCATCACCATGTCCTCGAAGACAGCCTGCTCTGGGACAGCCTTGAACAGAGGCGTCCCGCCTGCACCGTCCATGTCGAGCTCATGAAGCATCATCACGCTGAGGTCGCGGGGCTCCTGGGATCGTCCCGGCCGCTGCTCGATGCCTGGGAGCAGCATCGCGATCAGGGCGCCGGCGAGGCTGTCGCGGCGCATCTCGAGGCGATCGGCGCGCTCTTGGAGGAGCATCTCGCGAAGGAGGAGCGCTACATCCTTCCGGTGATCGAGGAGACGTTCAGCGAAGAGGAATGGGAGCACGTCGGGGAGGAGGCGCAGAAGGGCTACGCCCGATCTCAGATCTTCCTGTTCTTCGGGCTCATCCAGGACTCGATGACCCCCGACCAGCTCGATGAGTTCCTGACGGAGGTGCCCAGGGCTATCAAGCTCCTCTATCGGCTGTACGGCAAGCGCAGCTACGCGCGCAACCTCGAGCTTCTGTCGGCGGGCACAGCGCGACCCGGTCACTATTCCGCAAGGCCGAGCGAGCCTTCCCCGTAGACGGAGGGCGCTTCCGACCACCCCCAGTGGGCGCCGGCCAAGCAGAAGAAAGCCGTCATCGACGGTCGCCGGGCCAAGTCGTTCGCCGGGATTGCTCCCTGATCAGCAGCGGCCGAAGTGGCCGGTGTCTCGGGCTCGTCTGTCTTGGCATCATTCCCCCCGATTCCCCCGCGGCCGATCGTGCGATCGACCGGTACGGACCCTACTGCTACCGCATCCCGACACGACGAAACCCCCGCGCGAACAGGTCGGGCGGGGGCTCGCTTTGGTATTTCAAAGAATCCGGGTGCCCATAGTCTGTGTCCTTCCGTCGGGAACAAGGCGAATCTAGCCAGCAATGAAGGCGATGACAACAGCAGGGACAACCGGATTACGGAGACCGACGCACGACACGAGCGCCTCCGCCCGCTGTTCGATCCTCAGGGGGCGGAGCCGCCGCGCTACGGATGCCGCTTGCTCCCGATCACACAGACCCGTTGAACGTCTCCGCGATTTCGACGTGGGGATTGAATGTCCGTGGATGTCGTTACCGTCACCTCCGTGGCCATTAGTGATGCGCTCGCCGGGCTGGATCCGGCACAGCTCGAGGCGGTCGAACACGGCGACGGGCCGCTTGTGGTCGCGGCGGGGGCCGGCACGGGCAAGACGGGGGTGCTCACCGCCCGGGTTGCGCGGCTGCTGGAGGCGGGGGTCGCACCGGAACGGATGCTGCTCCTGACATTCACCCGACGCGCGGCATCCGCGATGCTCTCTCGCGCGGCCGTGATGTGCGGCGACCCGCAGGCTGCGCAACGCATCGCCGGCGGCACGTTCCATGCCGTCGCGCACCGCATCGTCGCTGAGCACGCACAGCATCTGGGGCTGGAGGATGTGACGGTCATCGATCCCGACGACGTCATCGACCTGATCGACCTGCTGCGCGCGGAGCACGGGCTCGACGGCACCGAGGTGCGACTGCCCACGACACGCACGATCGCCGACATCGGATCCCGCGCGATCAACACCGCGACCCCGGTCCGCGCGGTCATCGAAGAGCAGTTTCCCTGGGCGCTCGAGCACAGCGACGCGATCGCCGGGCTGTTGCGGCACTACCGCGATCGCAAGCGCGAGCGGGGCCTGCTGGACCTGGATGATCTGCTCATCGCGTGGCGGGCCCTGGCGTCTGACCCCGATGTCGGAGCGCGGCTGAGGGCGCGCTGGGACTGGGTGCTCGTCGACGAGTACCAGGACGTCAACCAGCTTCAGGTCGACATCGTGCGGGGGCTGTGTCCCGACGGCCGCGGGCTCACCGTCGTCGGCGACGATGCTCAGGCGATCTACGCGTTCCGCGGGGCCAGCGCCGGCCACCTCCTCGAGCTCATCGAGGTGTACCCCGACGCCACGCTCGTGCGCCTGGAACGCAACTTCCGCTCCACCCAGCCGGTCCTCGACCTCGCCAACCAGGTCCGCCCTGGCGACCTGAGGCTTCGGCTGGTCGCCGACCGTTCGCAGCCGGGCACTCGGCCGACCCTGGTCACCTGCCGCAACGCCGACGACGAGGCCCGCACGATCGCCGACCGCATCCTCGCCGCGCACACCGACGGCACGCCCCTGCGGTCCCAGGCCGTGCTGATGCGCACCGGATCCCACAGCGCACAGCTCGAGGTCGAGCTGAAGGTGCGGGGCATCCCGTTCCACAAGTTCGGCGGGATCGGCTACCTGGAGACGTCGCACGTGCGGGACCTGCTGGCGAGCTTTCGAGTGGTGCTCAACCCGGCGGACGAGGTGTCCTGGTACCGCCTGCTCACCCGGCACCGCGCGATCGGCAAAGCAAGTGCCCGAGGCCTGGCGAGGATCCTCGCGGACGGGGGCACCGATTGCACGGCAGGCGCGGTCGCGGCGGCTCCGGCGAAGGCGCGCACCGGGCTCGCATCGACCTTGTCGCTGCTCGGCGCCGTCAACTCCACGACCGCGGTACCGGCGCTGGTCGAGGCTTGCCGAGGCGCGGTGGATCCGCTGCTGCGCGCGCACTACCCGGATTGGCAGCGTCGGGTCACCGAAGTCGACGGCATCGCGCAAGCCGCCGCTCACCACAGCGATCTCCGCACGTTCGTGAGCGAGCAGGCGATCGACCCGGTGACCGTCGCCGGCGACTGGGCGAAACAGCCGCACCTCGACGAGGACTGGCTCACCCTGTCCACGATCCACTCCGCGAAGGGTTTGGAGTGGGACGCCGTGCACCTTATGCGCGCGAACGACGGAGCGATGCCCTCCGACATGGCACTCACCTCGTCCGCGGGTCTTGCCGAGGAGGAGCGCCTCTTCTACGTCGCCCTCACGCGCGCCCGCGACACCCTCGCCGTGTATGTGCCCTCGCAGCTGCCTACGCACCCCACCGCGTTCATGGCGAAGCACGTCGCCGCCAAGCCAAGCAGGTTCCTGACCCAGCCCGCGCGCGCCCTCATGGAATCGGTCAGCACCACCCCCGTCGCTTCCGAACCCGCAAATGGGCGGTCAGTCGCCGCGCCACGCGTGCGCATGGACGCGTTCGACGAACTGTTCGCCTGATCTGGATCGGCTGGTCTATCGAGCGCGCGGAGCCTGATGTGGACCCCAATGCCCCGCGCTGGCATGCGCGGCGGCTTCACCGACCGGGCAATGCCCGCAAGCCGATCGCAGATCGCTCGAGTTTGCGGCGGTGCACCAGAGACTGCCGCCGGGTCATCCAGCAGCCGACTCGGGCGAACCGCGTTCACTGTGCCGGCCCCGCGGGACGGGTGTACCTTGCAGCTGTGGATGGATCGTCCTCCGCACCAGGCTCGGAGCACGAGTCGATCGAGCGCATGACACCTTCGCGCCCGTCAGACACCGAACGCGAACTGAGCACCCTGCGTGTGCGGGCCTACGGCCCGCAGCCTGACATCGACGCCGACCCGGCGGCGATGGCGAGGTTGATCGAACTCGAAGCCACTCGTGTCGCCTCAGCGACGCCTGTCCACGTCACCGAGCCCGCCAGCCCTCGGGTCGCGGATGACTCCTCGCCCGCCGCCTCGGCCGGCGAGAGCAGCACACCCGCTCACGCGGCATCAACCCAGGAGGCGATGCTCGAGACGGCCCCGCCGACCTCACGGGGGAGCGTCGTCCGCTCGCTACGGCAGCGCGCGACGGCGACGCGGAGCCGAGCGTGGTTCCTCGTCGGGGCGATCGTGGTCGTCGCGATCCTTATCTACACGGCGACGTGGTTCGTGGTACCGCACCCCGATGCGACGCTGCAACCGATCACGGGAGAGATGGACGACGGCGTCATTCAAGTGCTGATCAACCTGGAGCAGGACCCGAACAGCTCCACGCTCCGTCAGTTCGAGGGGTACCACGACATTGACGTGTGGTCAGTCGATGTCTCGTCCATCGAGAACGGGTTGGGCACCTGCCTCGTCGCCTGGGACCGTGCCGACGGCAGGTTCCAATATGAGTGCCTGCCGCCCGGGATCGACCTAGCCGTCCACATGAGCGTGATAGCGGAGGCGGACGACGGCTTCGGTGAATGGCTCGCAGACAACAGCGTGATCAGTCTTCATCTCCGCAAGAACACGGTCGACGTCTTCGTCCACCCTCCTCTAGGAAACACCTGAGCTTGGGCCGCAACATGGACGATCGCGAAGACGCAGCCCGGATCAACGCCGCGACTTGGATCATGAACGCTCCACGGAGATCACTTCGATACGGCAGGCAAGGGAATCCTCGCGAGCACGCTCAGCCCGCACCCGAGCCCGATTCCGCCTCGAGTGCTTGACTGGTACAGATGTACCTGTGACCGACGACGCGGAACGTCACGATGGAGAGTCTCGTGCGAACTCCGCCTCGGTCGCGGGGAAAGCGGCCAGGTGGGTCATCGGCGTCCCAGGGGTTGTGCTCAGTTCCGTGCTGTTCAAGGACCTCCCCCTCGGGCTCCCGCCGGCAGTCCAGGTACCCCTCATCTTCGCGCTGTGCGCAGCCGCGATCGTCCTTCTGTTCACCCGAAAAGCGAGCCCGATCCGTCGCCTGACAGGCATGCCTATCGCGATCCTCGGGGCCGCGCTGCTCAGTCTGATCCTGCCGATCGCCCTGGTGCTGGCGCGACTGTCGAGCGACCTGCTCGGGTCCACCATCATCGGTGCAGCCGCGACGACCATCTGCGTCACCGCTGTGGTCGCCACCTACGGCACCCACTGGGCCTGGGCGCTGGTCGGCACAGGACTGCTCCTCACAGGCGCGTCGTTCGGGTATGGCGTCCTGGTGAGCAGCTTTCAGCCGTGGGCCGCGGGAGTCGCATGGGCGATCTTCTTCCTGGCGGCTGGAATCGTCCTGCTGATGAGGCGGTCGCGAGACGCGTCCAGCGAACTCGTGCCCACCCCGAGCGGCCGAACCTCGACCAGGATCCTGATCGGGCTCGCGTGGCTGCTGCCGAGCACCGCATACACATTGTTCTCCGCGTTCCTGCTCCTTGCGCCACTCCTGGCCCCGTCGGCCGGGTGGACGGTGTTCGCGTTCGCCGCCGCGATGACCTGCGTCGGTGTCGCGGGCATGCTCAATGGTGCCGCCGCCGTGATCAGGAGCACCGGCCTCCGGGCCATCGCTTACATCGGCCTGGGCGTGGGAATCATCGCGAACGTTGCCATTACGCTCCTCTGGGTCACGAGCCAAGAGCTGCGCCCGGCGTATGCGGAGGCCTTCCAGATCTTCGGCATCATGATCCCCGCCATCCTTGCCGCAGGCGGAGGGCTCATTGCGGTCGGCACCCTGCACTTCGGCGGTGGCGGGCGCGGCGGGAACAAGCGATCCCGCATGAACGACTGGCTGCGCTACTGGGTGACACCACGATCCAGGCCCGACGATCCCAGCGCTTAACGCCTCTGGCCCAAGACGCCAAAGACTGGTCTTGAAACGGACTGTGCGCACGCGGGGCGAGGGGTACTTGTATCACCCCGACTGCAGGCGCACAGTGAAAGGAGAGAGGAGGGTCTAATGCGCGACTGGGTGGCTCATCCGGATGTCATGCCGATCCTCTCCCCAGGTCGGCACCGTTCGCCGCGGCGCGGGGCCTGTTTCATGGAGTTCGCTTCGTACCTCGCGGGAGAGCGTTGGAGCGACCATCCCGCGTGTACGCACGGCACCCTCGCGCACCTCGCACGGATGGTGAACGACCGGACGAGCGAAGCCGGCCGCGCCCGGCTCACGCCACTCATTCCTTCAGTGGTCGGCTTGACGAGTGAAGACCCGATGCTCGACGTCCTGCTCGCTCTACGAGCTGCCAGCGCCGCCCTTCCTATCTCCGCTGAGGAGCGCCAGCGTTCGCAGGCGGTGGGGGTGCGTGTCGCCCTCAGCGGCCTCGTGGAACGCGACGGGCTCACCGCGGAGTTGCGCGAACTAGCGGAGGCCGCCCTCCGCGCCGCACCTGCCGCAGATGCCTGGGCCATTCAGTTCATCGAGAAGGTCGGTCGGGGGCGCGAGCGCATGACCGTGCGGCAGTGCCGCGATATCGTGACCGGCGCCGTCGATGGGATCGCATGGGCGTGTGTCGCAGACCCCGACGAACGACTCGTCGCCCTCCTCACCGCCGCAGTGTCGGACACGGCGCGCTTTGTGGGCGCGACGCGCGAGGCAGCGGAGGTCCGCGCCGAGGCGAATCACCCGGTCACCGCCCTGCCATAGCGGCGGCTGGGCGTACATGACGAGCGCATCTTCGTCGATGACGGGATGACGGGTGCAAACCGCGCACGACCGCGATTGCGGGAGGCGCTCGCCGCGGCGCGAAGCGGCGAGACCCTCGTCGTGACAGAACTGGACCGGCTCGCCCGGTCACTCAGGAAGAGGAGCGCTCGATATGGTCGTCAACCGTCGGTTCCGGTTTGCCACGGGGGGCTTCTACGCGCCGTCCGCGCGTGAGTACGCGGGTCTGGCTCGGAAGGTCGAGGATCTCGGCTATGCCGCCCTGCTGCTCCCGGACCACTTCGGCGAGCAGCTGTCTCCCTTCGCCGCGCTGGTCGCGGCGGCGAACGCGACGACGACGCTTCGGGTGGGGACCTTCGTCTGCGACAACGACTTCCGTCACCCCGCGGTGTTGGCGAAGGAAGCAGCGACCGTGGATCTCCTCACCGACGGCAGACTCGAGTTGGGGATCGGCGCAGGGTATCTCGGACCCGACTATGCGAAGACAGGCATCCCGTACGACGACGCAGGGACTCGGGTCAGTCGGCTTTTCGAAGCAGTCACGGTGGTCAAGGGCCTGCTCGGACCGACACCGGTCACTTATAGCGGTGAGTACTACCGCATTGCCGACCTCGACGGATTCCCCAAGCCGCGTCAACAGCCCTACCCGCCGCTGCTGATCGCCGGTGGCGGCCAGCGGATGCTGTCCTTCGCGGCACGCGAGGCCGACATCGTCGGACTGATCATGAAGTCGCGCGAGGGAGCTCTTGACTTCGAGGACGGTTCCGTCGCGGCTACCGCGCGCCGGGTGGACTGGGTGCGCACCGCGGCGGGCACCAGGTTCGACGATCTCGAACTGAACATCCTGATACTCGACGTGAGGATCACCGCTGACCGTCGGGACGGTGCCGCCCAGATCGGCCGCACCTGGGGGATCTCGGCCGATCAGGTACTGGACTCCGTGCACTTCCTGGTCGGCACCACAGACCAGATCGCCGATCAGTTGCAGGACTGGCGCGACCAACTGAGCATCTCGTACATCGCGGTGATGCCGGAGTTCATGGATCAGTTCGCACCCGTCGTATCCCGACTTGCCGGCACATAGGCTCGTCGCAGCCGCCCGATGAACGATCCGAAACCGGACCGATTCGGTCTGGCTCGGCGGTCCAGCGTGCCGGCAGACCCCAGGTCCGACCCGCACGGACGGAGACGTTCGAGGCATGGGAATGCAGTGGGTCGGATCGCCCTCGTGGCCCCCTCCACCGGCTCGGCGCCCCGGGTGAGACGATTGCCGTGATGCACGAGCAGTCCAGCGAGGAGCGCGAGCTCCGATCCCTCCGCGCACGCGCCTACGGGCCGAATGCCGACATCCATGACGATCCCGTGGCCATGGAGCGGCTCCGTCTGCTCGAAGCGCAGAGTCCGCGGGACTTCGCATCGAGCCCTCCATCGACCCCGGGGCCCGCCGCCTGGCCCGACGAGTGGGACGAGGACGAGCCGGCTCCTGCTCCCGAGGAGGCGCCGCCCCCGGCGGATCACGAGGCGTCGACCCCGACCCCCGTGCCCGAGGCGGCACTGCAAGCCCCGCCGCCCGCGCCCGCCCCGCGGCGCCCTCGTCGCGGAGCGCTCCTGTGGGCAGGGGCGCTCGTGCTCGCGCTCATCGTGGGCGCGGCGATCACCTACACGACCTTCCAGGTCCGCATGGGCCAGGTGGGTGTGCTGGCCGAGGATCCGGATGCGCCGTGGCCCGACACCCTCGGGGCACGGAGCGAGGGCGGGATGGTGTTCGAGCAGTTCCACGGCCTCAACGTCCTGCTCGCGCCGCAGTTCTGGAGCTCGGCCGAACCCTCGCTGTGCCTGTTCGTGCTCCCGGCCGAGACGGACGGGTCTCTCCTCGGGATCGGCTGCGGCGCGGGGGAGTTCGATCCGACGGCCGCGATCATCGTGACGGCGGATCTTCCCGACGAGCTGCTCGAGCGGTTCGAGGTGGGCAGCGCGCTGCAGTTCGTCCTGCACGATGGCGAGGTCGTCGTCTACTCCGACGGTTCCTGATCCCAGCACGCACCCCGTGCGACCACAGCGCGCGCGATCCGCAAGACTGGACGGATGCCGGACATCGAGCTCGCCCGCATCGCCGGCGGCGCCGTCCAGCTCCACGACGCGCGGCGCAAGCGCCGGTGGACGGTTGAGCTCGAGCCCTTCGAGATCGGCGTCTACGCCGTGACGCAGGAGCAGATGGCCGAGCTGCTGGGGGAGACAGCATCCCACCCCCGCCGTCCCGCGACCGACGTGAGCTGGCTGCGTGCCGTCCGCTTCTGCAACGCGGCCTCGGAGTGGGAGGGCCTGGACTCCGTCTACACGTTCGACGGCGAGGACGTGTCGTGGGATGTCGAGGCCGACGGGTTCCGGCTGCCGACGGAGGCGGAGTGGGAGTTGGCCTGCCGAGCAGGCTCGACGGGGCCGCACTACGGCCCCCTCGCCGACATCGCGTGGACGAGCGCCGACGGCGTGCGCACGCCCCAGGACGTCGGAGGCAGGATGCCGAACCTCAACGGCCTCTTCGACACACTCGGGAACGTCTGGGAGTGGTGCTGGGACCTGCTCGACCCCGCCCGGTACGACGACTACCGCGTGTTCCGCGGCGGAGGATTCGCGGATGACGCGTGGAGCGTGCGCGCGTCGACCCGGCGCGGGGGAGGACCGCGCATGCATCACGAGGATGTCGGATTCCGCATCGCGCGCGGTGCCTTCTCAACCCCCGGAGAAGCGCAGGGCTGGTCGGAGCTCGCCGACCGCGAGCGGGCCGCGACGGACGAGCCCCTGCCGCCCGGCTGGACCCCCCGACGCTGACCGCGGGAGCACGCCGGGCTCCACCGAAGTCGACGGCGACCGCCCGGCCGCGACATCCTTGAGGGATGGAGAGCACGCCGTCCGCGCTGACCGAGATGCCCGACCCGCAGTACGTGATGTCTGCCGAGGGGCATCGGATCGCGACGTACTCGTGGGGCGACGACAGCGCCGAGACGGTGCTGTGCGTGCACGGCTTCGCCTCGAGCTGCCGCGACAACTGGGTGAACACGGGCTGGGTGCGGGATCTGCTGCGAGCCGGGTTCCGCGTCCTCGGGGTCGATCAGCGCGGCCACGGCGCGAGCGACAAGCCGCACGACCCGCGCGACTACACGATGCCCGCGCTGGTCGGCGACCTGCTCGCCGTGCTCGACACCTACCTGCTCGACACCGTGCTCTACGCCGGCTATTCCCTCGGCGGGCGCGTCGGCTGGCAGCTCCTCGTCGACGATCCGCACCGCGTGCCGCGCGGCGTGCTGGGCGGCATCCCCGACGGCCGCCCCCTCGCGCGGGTCGACATCGGACAGGCGCGCGACTACGCCGAGCGCGGCATCCCGGTCCGGGACCGCGTGACGCAGAACTACATCACGCTCGCGGAGCGCGTGCCGGGCAACGATCTGGGCGTGCTCGTCGCGCTCGCCGAAGGAATGCGGCTCGGGGATGCCGACCCCGATCCCGCGCGACCGCCGCAGCAGCCCGTGCTCTTCGCGACGGGCAGCGAGGATGCGATCCTCGAGCGCTCCCGCCTGCTCGCCGACGCGACGCCGGACGGCCGGTTCGTCGAGATCCCCGGCCGCCACCACTTCAACACCCCGGGATCGCGGGTCTTCCGGCAGGAGGCCCTGGCCTTCCTCACCCAGCCGTGAGCGCCGTCACGTCCGCGGCAGGACCGTGAGCACGCGCGCGATGTGCTCGCGGAACTCGGCCATGTACCCCCGGAGGAACTCCTCGGTGTCGCCGTCGGACACCGAGCCGTCTGTCCCGAACACGTCTCGGTCGAACTGGATGTAGGCCTCGGGCGCCGTCATCTGGCGCGCATTGCAGAAGCTCAGGACGGCCCGCAGGCTCTGCTGCGCGAGCGCCGTGCCGAGCGAGCCGATCGAGGCGCCGATGACCGCCGCCGGGATGTGATCGAACGCGTTGGACCCGTACGGTCGCGACGCCCAGTCGATCGCGTTCTTCAGCGCACCCGGGATCGACCGGTTGTACTCGGGCGTCACGAAGAGGACGGCATCCGCTCCGGAGATCGCCTGCTTGAGCTCGCGCGCGGCGGGCGGGTAGTCGTCGTCGTAGTCCGGGCTGTAGAGCGGCAGGTCCCGGATGCCGATCTCGGTGAACTCCAGATCGTCCGGCGCGACCCGGATGAGCGCCTTCGAGAGCGTGCGGTTGATGGATGTCGAGGAGAGGCTCCCGACGAAGTACCCCACCTTGTAGGCCATGACTGCTCCTTTCGCCGATGAGCGCCCATCCTCCCCGCGCCCAGGAGATGCGGGCACCCCCTTGCGCGACGCGTGGGCGGCGTGAGTAGCGTGACGACATGACGGATGCTGCTCCCCAGCCGTTCGTGTCCCACACCCCGCCCGCAGCGATCGAGGACCTGCGCGCGCGACTGCGGGCGACCCGCTGGCCCGACGCTCCGCAGGACGCGGGCTGGGCGTACGGCACGGATCCCGGGTATCTCCGCGAGCTCGTCGGCTACTGGGCCGACGGATTCGACTGGTCGGCGCAGGAGGCGGAGCTGAACCGGCTCCCGCGGTTCCGCGCCCGGGTTGGCGGGGCCGGTTCGGCGGGCGGGCCCGGCATCCACTTCGTCCATGCCCGCGCGGTCGCGCCGGCGGGTCCCGTGGTCCCGCTCGTCCTGAGCCACGGCTGGCCGGACTCGTTCTGGCGCTACACGAAGGTCATCCCGCTGCTCACGGACCCGGGAGCGCACGGCGCCGATCCGGGCGACGCCTTCGACGTCGTCGTGCCCGACGCGCCGGGGTTCGGGTACTCCGATCGGCCCACAGGTGCGCCGCTCGACGTCATCGCGATCGCAGGGCTGTGGGCCGAGCTCATGCCGATGCTGGGCTACGAGCGCTTCGGGGCCGCGGGCGGCGATGTCGGCAGCCACGTGAGCCGCTACCTCGCGCTCGACCACCCCGACCGCGTCGTCGCGGTGCACAGGACGGATGCCGGCATCCCGGTCTATCCCGGAGATCCGTCCGACCTCGAGCCGGAGGAGCGCGAGTGGATGCGGGATGCCGCCGCCTGGGGTGCGACAGAGGGTGCGTACGCCGCGATCCAGCGGACGAAGCCGCAGACGGCGGCAGTCGGACTCAACGACTCGCCGGCCGCGCTCGCGGCATGGATCGTCGAGAAGCTCCGCGCGTGGAGCGACTGCGGCGGCGCCGTCGAGCGGAGGTTCACGAAGGACGAGATCCTCACGAACGTCTCGATCTACTGGTTCACCGAGACGATCGGATCGTCGATGCGCCTCTACCGCGCCAACGCCGCGATCCCGCCTGCGCAGCACGGCCGGCGGGTCGAGGTGCCGTCCGGGTTCGCGCTGTTCCAGGGCGACGTCGTGCGTCCGCCGCGGGCGTGGCTCGAGCGCACGACGAATCTCGTCCGCGTCACCGAGCCGCCCCACGGCGGGCACTTCGCGGCGTTCGAGGAGCCTGAGGTCTACGCGCAGGAGCTGCGGGAGTTCTTCCGTCCGTACCGGGCCGAGTTCGCCTGACGATCGACGGTCCGGCCGCCCGTCAGCCCACCGCGAACACCGGACCCCGGCAGCCGGCGGAGGCACAGGATGGTCGGCATGGACGATGACGACGTGCTCGATGCCTACTCGCGGGCGGTCACGGCGGTCGCGGCATCCGTCCTGCCCTCCGTCGCCGCCGTGGCGGTGCGCTCGTCGCGCGGCTCGGGCGGCGGGAGCGCGTCGGTCATCTCGGGCGACGGGCACCTGCTCACGAGCGCGCACGTCGTCGAGGGCGCGGGGCGCGTGTCGGTCGCCTTCGCGAACGGCACCGAGCTGCCCGCGACGGTCGTCGGCAGCGATGCGCTGAGCGACCTCGCCGTGCTCCGGGCCGAAGGCGACACACCGCCGCCCGTCCCGTGGGGCGATGCGACCGGCCTCAGGGTCGGGCAGCTCGTCGTCGCGCTCGGCAACCCCCTCGGGCTGGCCGGAAGCGTGACGGCCGGCATCGTCTCGGCGCTCGGGCGCTCGCTGCCCACGCGGGCAGGTCGCGTCGTCGACGAGGTGATCCAGACGGATGCCGCGCTCAACCCCGGCAACAGCGGCGGCGTGCTCGCCGACAGCCGCGGCCGCATGATCGGCGTCAACACGGCCGTCGCGGGCATCGGCCTGGGGCTCGCCGTGCCGATCAACCCCACGACGCGCGAGATCATCGACTCGCTCATCCGCACGGGGCGCGTGCGCCGGGCATGGCTCGGCGTCGCCGGGGCGCAGGTGCCGCTCGCACCTGCCGTCGCCGCCAAGGTCGGCGCCCGCACGGGGATGCAGGTCGCGTCGGTCGTCGAGGGAAGTCCCGCCGAGCACGCCGGCGCGCGCCGCGGAGACATCGTCATCGCCCTCGACGGGACGCCCATCACGACCGTGACGGGCGTCCAGCGCCAGATGGTCGAGAACGCCATCGGGCGGCGGATGGAGATGACGCTCTGGCGCAACGGCGCCCTCGTCGACGTCGTCGTCGAGCCCGAGGAGCTCCGCACCGGCTGACCCCCGCGGTCCGGGCCGCGCACGCGTCGCGCGTCGGGCCGGATTGCGCGAGGATCGTCTCTGGCGTGACGGTGCCTGACGTGGACCGCGCCACGAGAGGAACCCGAATCATGAAGACCATCGAGCTGTCCGGTTTCGATCGCCCCGCGCCCAACGTCGTCCTGGGCCTCATGCGGATCGCCGACCTCGACGACGAGGCGATCCGCACGCTCGTCTCGACGGCGCGCGACGCCGGGATCGACTTCTTCGACCACGCCGACATCTACGGCGGCGCCCTGCACGCGTGCGAGCGGCGGTTCGCCGAGGCGCTGCGCCTCACGCCGTCCGAGCGCGAGCAGATCACGATCCAGACGAAGTGCGGCATCCGGCAGCCCGGTCCGTACTTCGACTTCTCGTACGAGCACATCGTCTCGTCGGTCGAGGGCTCGCTGACCGCCCTCGGCACCGACTATCTCGACATCCTCCTGCTCCACCGTCCGGATGCGCTCGTCGAGCCGGACGAGGTCGCCCGCGCCTTCGACGAGCTGTCGGCGGCCGGCAAGGTGCGCGCGTTCGGCGTCTCGAACCACACGCCCGGGCAGATCGAACTGCTCAAGGCGTCCGTCCGGCAGCCGATCGTCGCGAACCAGCTGCAGCTGTCGATCACGCACGCGCCGATCATCGCCCAGGGAGTCGCGGCCAACATGCAGGGCACGGAGCAGTCCGTGACCCTCGACGGCGGCGGCATCGTCGACTACTGCCGCCTCAACGGCATCACGATCCAGGCCTGGTCGCCGTTCCAGGCCGGATTCTTCACGGGCGTCTTCCTCGGCAACCCGCACTACCTCGAGCTCAACGCCGTCATCGACCGCCTGGCCGGGAAGTACGGCGTGCCGGCGATCGCGATCGCGACGGCCTGGATCACGCGGCATCCCGCCGGCATGCAGGTCGTGCTCGGAACCACGAACGCCGAGCGCGTCGCCGGGGCGGCGCTCGGGTCCGATATCCCGCTCACCCGCGCGGAGTGGTACGAGCTCTTCCGCGCTGCGGGCTATCGCGTCCCCTGACGCGGGGCGCCCCCAAGCGCCGGCTATATCGTGAATATAGGTAATGATGTAGTAGGGTAACGGTGTGGAACCCACGATCCTCGACCGTCTGCTCCTCATCGGGGCCCTGTTCGACCGCGACATGGCGCGCGCCTTCGCCGGCACACCGCTGTCGGCGGCGCGGATGCGGGTGCTCTGGGTGCTCGAGCACTCCGGCGCCATGACGCAGCAGGCCCTCGCGCACGCGCTCGACGTCACGCCGCGCAACGTCACGGCACTCGTCGACGTGCTCGAGGAGTCTGGGTACCTGCGCCGTGAGCCGCATCCGACCGATCGCCGCGCGATCCTCGTGCACCTCACGGATCTCGGCGCCGAGCTCATGGCCCGGACGGTTCAGGAGCACGTCGAACTCAGCGCCATGCTCCTCGATGCCGTCGATCCCGCGGACCGGGCCGCCGTCGAGCGCGGCGTCGAGGCGATCGCCGACCGGCTGGCGCTGCTCGTCGACGAGGCCGCCGCGCAGGCGCAGGCGGCGGGCGCAGCATCCGGACCCCGCCCATGACGGCGCCGCCCGTCCTCGCCAAGCCCGGTCTCGGCGAGAGGGTCAAGGGCGCGGCCGCCCTCATCTGGCGCGCCGTGCTCCTGGAGCTGCGGATCTACGCGAGCATCGGCCGAGCCGTCGCGCGACGGCCCGCGATCGCGCCCGGGGCGACGGGCTTCGGATATCACCGCCCCGTCCTCACGATCCTGCTCATCTTCATCGGGCTCTCCGCCGTCGAGATCCCGATCATCGACCTCATCGTGCACCGCTGGCCCGTCCCGCGGATCATCCTCCTCGTCCTCGGGATCT
Organism: Microbacterium sp. NPDC019599; assembly: GCF_040632175.1. NCBI lineage: Bacteria > Bacillati > Actinomycetota > Actinomycetes > Micrococcales > Microbacteriaceae > Microbacterium > Microbacterium sp. NPDC019599. The sequence goes on along the minus strand of NZ_JBEYBL010000010.1, from coordinate 91,383 downwards.
GGGGCGTGACCTGGATGGTGGGCCTCCTGTGCGCCTACCTCGTGAAGCCGCACACCGTGGGACCAGACGGCATCCGCGTCCGCGAAGGTCTCGAGACCGACATCCCGCTCTCGTGGGACGACATCGCGTCGGTCACGCGCGGGACGCGCATCGACGAGCCGAAGTCGCCGCGGATCGTCGAGACGGACGACGGGCGGATGCTGTTCCTCCGCATCCAGCACGAGACCAACGTGGAGATCGCCCTCGAGCGGCCCACCGTCGTGCGCCTGCCGGGCCGTGCGCCGAAGGGCGGCGAGCAGACGGTGACCTCGGTGCGCCTGTGGGCCGACGACCTCGACGGCTTCATGGAGGCGGTGCGACAGCACATCCCGTGAGCGGCTCGATGCCGGTGCGCGCCGGGACCGCCGGTGCATTCCGTGACGGGCATGCGACGGCCCGGACCGGCGCCCCCATCGACGGGGCCATTCCCGCGGCGTAGCGTGATGTGACGTAACAGAAGAGCCGCGCCGCGCGGCTGCCCGTAGGCTTCGAGACGTGCTGACCTGTCGCTGTTGTCGCTGAGTGCTCCACCGCATCTCCTTCGACGACCCCGACAGCTCCCGCGCACTCGATGCGCGGCCTTAACCCAAGGACACACCGTGCGATACGCGCAGACCGTCGCCGACCTCGTCGGCAACACGCCCCTCGTCCGTCTCAATCACGTCACCGACGGCATCCAAGCCACCGTGCTGGCGAAGGTCGAGTACTTCAACCCCGGCGGATCCTCCAAGGACCGCATCGCCGGGAACATCATCGACGCGGCCGAGCGCGAGGGACTCCTGAAGCCGGGCGGCACGATCGTCGAGCCGACGAGCGGCAACACCGGCGTCGGGCTCGCGCTCGTCGCGCAGCAGCGCGGCTACCGCTGCATCTTCGTCGTCCCCGACAAGGTCGCGGAGGACAAGCGTGCCGTGCTGCGCGCCTACGGCGCGGAGGTCGTCGTCGCACCCACCGCCGTCGAGCCGGAGGACCCGCGCTCGTACTACAGCGTGTCGGACCGGCTCGTGCGCGAGATCCCCGGGGCGTACAAGCCCAACCAGTACGCCAACCAGAACGGCCCGCGCAGCCACTACGAGACGACCGGCCCGGAGGTCTGGCGCGACACCGAGGGGCGCGTGACGCATTTCGTCGCCGGCGTCGGGACGGGCGGGACCATCACGGGGACCGGGCGGTTCCTCAAGGAGGCCTCGGCGGGCGAGGTGCGCATCGTCGCCGTGGACCCCGTCGGCTCGATCTACTCCGGCGGGCCCGTGCACGGCTACGACGTCGAGGGAGTCGGCGAGGACTTCTGGCCGGAGGCCTACGACCCCTCCGTCGTGGACGAGATCCATCGTATCAGCGACGCGGAGTCGTTCGCCATGACGCGCCGCCTCGCACGCGAGGAGGGACTGCTCGTGGGCGGCTCGAGCGGGATGGCGGTCGTGGGGGCACTCCGCGCGGCGCGCGACCTGCCCGCGGAGGCCGTCGTCGTGGTCCTGCTGCCCGACCACGGGCGCGGATACCTCAGCAAGCTGTTCGACGACGACTGGATGGCGGAGCACGGCTACTCCGCCGACTCGACCGCATCCGCAGACACCACCTCGAGGAGCAACGCGTGACCGAAACGCCCGCCGCCCGCACCGGCGTCCCTGCCCGCGGCTTCGAGAGCCTCGCCGTCCACGCCGGCCAGGCCTTCGATCCCACGACGGGCGCCGTCATCCCACCGGTGCATTTCTCGACCACGTATGCCCAAGCCGGCATAGGCGGGCTGCACGGCGGGTACGAGTACGGGCGCAGCGGCAACCCGACGCGCACGGCGCTCGAGCGTCAGCTCGCCGCACTCGAGGGCGGACTTCACGCGTTCTCGTTCTCGTCCGGCCTCGCGGCGGAGGACGCGCTGCTCCGGGCCGTGCTCCAGCCCGCTGACGAGGTCCTTCTCGGCAACGACGTCTACGGCGGCACGTACCGCCTGCTCGCCCGGATCCTGGGTCCGTGGGGCGTCGGCGTCCGCGTCATCGACATGAGCGACCTGGATGCTGTCGCCGCCGAGCTCTCGGCGCGCCACGCCCGCATCCTCTGGGTCGAGACGCCGAGCAATCCGCTCCTGAAGATCACCGACATCGCGGGGCTCGCGCGGCTCGGCCACGAGGCGGGAGCGCTCGTCGTCGTCGACAACACGTTCGCTTCGCCCGCGCTGCAGCAGCCTCTCGCGCTGGGCGCCGATGTCGTCGTGCACTCCGCCACCAAGTACCTCGGCGGGCATTCCGACGTCGTCGGCGGCGCACTCGTCGTCGATGACGACGAGCTCGCCGAGAAGGTCAAGTTCCTGCAGTTCGCGGTCGGCGCCGTGTCAGGCCCGCTCGACGCGTTCCTCACGACGCGGGGCATCAAGACGCTCGCGCTGCGGATGCAGCGGCACAGCGAGAACGCCGGCGCCGTCGCCGAATTCCTCTCGCGACATGAACGCGTCGCACACGTCTACTACCCCGGCCTCGCCGACCACCCGGGGCACGAGATCGCGGCGCGCCAGATGTCGGGGTTCGGCGGCATCGTGTCGCTCGCCCTGGCCGACGGGCCCTCCGCGCGGCGATTCGCCGAGTCGACGCGGATCTTCCAGCTCGCCGAGTCGCTGGGCGGCGTCGAGTCGCTCGTCAACTACCCGGACGAGATGACGCACGCCTCCGTCCGCGGCACGGAGCTTGCCGTCCCTGAGGAGGTCGTCCGGCTCTCGGTCGGCATCGAATCCGTCGACGACCTCCTGGCCGACCTCGACGACGCGCTCCGCCAGCTCTGAGTCACGGGCGCCACTGCCGCCGATCGACAGGTCAACCACGCCGTTGCAGCACGACGCCGGCGGCGGCGGGGAAACTCCTGATCCGGCGGCGACCTAGACTGGAAGCATCCCTTCCGTCTCCTCCTCTCCGAGTACCCCTGTGTCGTCAACGCCCGCTCCGCGCACTTTCGAGGTGCGGCACGTGCAGCTCGCGCGTGCCGTGTTCGCGGCGCTCGCGGCCGTAATGATCACGTTCTCGCCCGACCACTCGGCGGCCGTCGGCATGGCGGTCTTCAGCGGGTGGGCGATCGCGAACGCTATCGTGTTCCTCGTCGCGGTGTGGCTGGTCCACCCGGCCGGAAGCCGTTGGCCGTCCGTCCTCCTCGCGATCGTCACCATGATCGCGGGGATGGTCGGCGGCGTCACGACGTGGCGCACGACCACCTTGTTCTTCGTCGTCGTCATCGTGTGGGCGGTCCTGGCGGGCGTCATCGAGACGACCGCGGGCATCCGTCAGCGCCGTGCGGCGATCCTGGCCGACGACGCGCAGCGTCACGGCGAGGCGCGCGACTCGCTCACGGTCGGGATCCTCACGCTCGCACTCGCGGTCGGCCTCCTCTTCGTGCCGACCAAATACGCGCTCGAGTACTACATCGCGGACGCGGGTCAGTCCTTCACCCTCACCGGCATCACGATCGGGGTCGGGATCTTCGGCGCCTACGCGGCGATCATCGCCGTGTATCTGGGCATCGCGGGCTTCTCGCCGCGTCGCGCCGCCGTCGCGCCGGCTTCGCCCGCCGAGCCCGAAGCCGAAGGCACGGCCGCGGCATCCGATCAGGAGAAAGCCTCATGACCGACAAGCCCACTCGCCGCGACCTCATGAAGCCCGTCCAGCTGCTCGGTCTCGCCTTCGGCGCGGCCGCCTTCACGGGCATCGTGACGCTCGTCTCGATGGGATTCTTCCAGAACCGCACGGGTGCCGAGCTGCAGCAGGTGGGCGTCATCGCGGCGATCGCCGCCGGCGTCGCGTTCATCGCGGTCCTGCTCATCGTGTCGCTGCTCCTCCTCGCCGTCGACCCCGCTCAGATCGAGAAGACCGTCGACCGTCCCGTCCTCCTCGACAAGGAGCAGGCGGATGCCGAGGGCGATGCGCCGGATGCCGCGCCCGCCGGCGACCAGCCGCGCACCTGACGTCTCTGGTTTCCTTTCCGGACCTGCGCTAGCGTGTCCGCAAGCGCGGGCTCGCTGTGGACCTGCGCCTTGGGAAAGGGTGAGCCGTCCGAGTCCGACGGTCGCTCACATCGGCCGACGAGGTTCCGTCTCGACGACCCTGGGGTAGTCCGCCGACCCGACGGGGATCGGTTGGTGTGGCGTGTCTGGATTCCGAATCTCGCGCGGACTGGCCGGCGTGGTCGCCGGTCTGCTGGTCGTGGCTCTGCTGGGGCCCGTGCCGGCCGCGCTCGCCGCTCCGACGCCCATCCAGCCGCGTCCCGCGGCGGCGGTGACGGCGGATCGGCTGCCGACAGTGCAGATCAACGGAGTCGTGTGGTCGCAGGCCGTCGTCGGCAACACCGTCTACGCGGGCGGCTCGTTCAGCCAGGCCCGCCCCGCCGGTGCCGCGCCCGGCACGAACCAGACCCCGCGCAGCAACCTCCTGTCGTACGACATCACGACGGGCAACCTCAACACGAACTTCAATCCGAGCCTCAACGGTCAGGTGCGCGGGGTGGCGGCATCCCCTGACGGCTCGCGGATCTACGTCGTCGGCGACTTCAGCGTCGCCAACGGGCAGCAGCGTCAGCGGCTCGCGGCCTACAGCACCGCGACCGGTCAGCTCGACATGTCCTTCACTCCGGTGGGCGTCACCGCTTCGGCGCGCGCGGTCGTTGCCACAGACACCGCCGTCTACGTGGGCGGCGGCTTCCAGGGTGCGGGAGGCACTCCGCGCAACAACCTCGCAGCCTTCTCGGCGAGCACCGGAGCACTGCTGTCGTGGAACCCGAACGCCGACTACACCGTGTGGGCGCTCGCCTACAGCGCGAGCCAGAACGCCGTGTTCGCCGCCGGCTCGTTCCAGAACGTCGGCGGTCAGCCCGCTTACGGCCTTGCGAAGATCGACGCCGCGTCGGGCGCCCTGGACACAGGGTGGCAGCTGGCGAGCGTGACGAGCCCGCCCTCTCCGCGCAACGCCGGGAACAACGCCGGCTGGACGAGCCTCAAGGTCGTCGGCGAGAACGTCTACGGGACGGGCTGGGTGTTCGGCAACGGCGGCAACCTGGAGGGCATCTTCAAGGCGTCCGTCGCGAACCCGGGGACGCTGCAATGGGTCGTGGACTGTCACGGCGACACCTACTCGAGCTTCGTCAGCAACGGCATCGTGTACGGCGCGAGCCACTCGCACTTCTGCGGGAACATGGGCGACGGCGCTCCGCAATACGAGCAGTGGAAGTTCCAGTTCGCACTCGCGTGGAACGACACGCAGACCGGCGACATCCTGAACGACCCGCTCAACTACGCGAACTGGCGGGGGCGACAGGGTCCGGCGCTCATCAACTGGAACCCCGACATGACGATGGGCACCTACACGGGTCAGTACCAGGCGGCTTGGACCGTCGAGGGCAACGCCGATTACGTCGCCTACGCCGGCGAGTTCCCCACGGTCAACGGCGTCGGCCAGCAGGGCCTCGTGCGCTTCGCCCGCAAGCCCATCGCACCCGCCCGCGAGGGTCCGCGATTCGTCAACGGAACGCTCATCCCGACCCTGGTTCCCGTCTCCACGACGGCGCTGCGGGTCAGCTGGCCGGCCGGGTTCGATCGAGACGACTACACGCTGGCGTACCGGATCACCCGCAACGGGACCACGGTGAAGACCACGACGGCGAATTCGAACTGGTGGACGCTGCCGGCGCAGGGCTTCGTCGACACGGGGCTGTCGCCCGGGCAGTCCTACACGTACCAGGTCGTCGTCAACGACGCAGACGGCAACACCGTCTTCGGCGCCCCGACGTCCGTCACGATGCCGACGTCGTTCGCTACCGCGAACGCGTATGCGGCACTCGTGCGCAGCCTCGGCGCGCGGATCTACTGGCCGCTGAACGAGACCTCCGGACTCGTCGCGACGGACCGCGCCGCGACGCCGACGTCCCCCGACAACGTCGGGGTGACCGACGGGCGCGCCGACACCGGGGTGACGTGGAACCAGCCGGGTGCCGTCACAGGCGACAGCGCCGCCACGCTGGGCGACAACGACTTCAGCCGGATCTTCACGGGGAACTGCCCTTCGACGGCCTCGTGCAACCTCAGCACCGTGACGGCGCCCGACACGTTCACGGCCCAGGTCTGGATACGGACGAACACGACGCGCGGCGGCCGGATCCTGGGCTTCGGCGACCTCCAGAACGGCATCTCGGACCACCATGACCGCCACATCTACATGGACAACGCGGGGCGCCTCATCTTCGGCGTCCGCAGCGAGACCGGCGCGGCGCGGACCGTCACGTCGTCGGCGACGTACCGGGACAACCAGTGGCATCTGGTGACCGCGACGATGAGCTCTCAGGGGATGAGGCTCTACGTCGACGGTGCACTGGTCGCGCAGCGCGCCGACACGACGCAGGGCGAGCGGTACCTCGGCTACTGGCGGCTGGGCGGGGATGCGCTCAGCGGGAGCGCCCTCATCGGCTGGCCCAGCGTGCCGAACACGGTGAACTTCATCGGCGGGGTCGACGAGGTCGCGATCTACCCGACGGCCCTGTCGCTCACCGACATCCAGGCGCTGTACGCCGCGCGCAACGGAGGAGGCGGCCCGCCGCCTCCGAACCAGCCCCCGGTGGCGGCCTTCACGTCGAGCACGAACGCCCTCACGGCATCGTTCGACGCGGGGTCCTCGATAGACCCGGACGGGATCGTGACGGGCTACTCGTGGACGTTCGGCGACGGCACGACCGATACGGGACCCACGCCGAGCCACACGTACGCGAACCCGGGCACGTACTCCGTGACGCTGACGGTGACCGACAATGCCGGCGGGACCGACACCGAGACGCAGTCGGTGACGGTGGCTGCGGCATCCGTCATCGCAGCGGATGCTTTCAGCCGGTCCGTCACGGGCGGCTGGGGGTCGGCGGACACGGGTGGCGCGTGGGCGATCAGCGGAGCCCCGAGCGACTTCGCGGTCGCGGGCGGCGCGGGAACCCTGCGGATGGCTGCGGCATCCGGACCGTCGGCGTACCTCACGGCGGTGAGCGCCCGCGACTCGGAGACCGTGGCGCGCTTCGGCTACGACAAGCCGGGCAGCGGCGGCGGGATCTACACGTCCTTCGTCGTACGGAGGATCGGGACGTCCGACTACCGCGTCAAGCTCCAGTCCACGGCGACGGGCACGACCATGACGCTCGCGCGAACGGTCAACGGCGCCGAGACGACGCTGGCCGCGCAGGGGCTCGGCACCGTCTACGTCCCCGGCGACGTCTGGAACGTGCGGTTCCGCGTGACGGGCACCGGGACGACGACGCTGCAGGCGCGCGCGTGGAAGGACGGCACGACCGAGCCCTCGACGTGGACGACCGCGACCGACACGACGGCGGCCCTGCAGGCGCCCGGAGCCGTCGGCGTCTACAGCTACCTGTCGGGCTCGGCCAACAACGCGCCCATCACGCTGAGCGTCCTCGACCTGCAGGTGAATGCGCCGTAGCGGCGGCAGGCCGGGTCAGACTCGCGGCTCGTCGGCCTCCCGTTCGGCGGAGAGGAGGTCGACGAGCTCCGAGGCGAGCCCCGCATAGGTCGACGGCGTGAGCGCGAGGAGACGGTCCTTCGCGGCGTCGCCGATGTCGAGGCCGCGCACGAACTCGGCGAGCTCCTCGGCTCCGACCCGGCGGCCGCGCGTGAGCTCCTTGAGCAGCGCGTACGGATCCGTGATCTGCGAGCGGCCCTCGACGATCTCGGCGCGCACGACGGTCTGGATCGCCTCGCCCAGGATCTCCCAGTTGCCGTCGAGGTCGGCCAGCAGCACGTCCTCCGCGAGCGAGATCTCGCCGAGGCCGCGCAGCAGGTTGTCCAGCGCGAGGAGCGAGTGCCCGAGGGCGACGCCGATGTTGCGCTGCGTCGTGGAGTCGGTGAGGTCGCGCTGCAGGCGCGAGGTCACGAGCGTCTGCGACAGGGTCGCGAGCAGCCCGCCCGAGATCTCGAGGTTGGCCTCGGCGTTCTCGAAGCGGATCGGGTTGATCTTGTGCGGCATCGTCGATGAGCCGGTCGCACCCGCGACGGGGATCTGCGCGAAGTAGCCGAGCGAGATGTAGGTCCAGATGTCGACGGCCAGGTTGTGCAGGATGCCGCCCGCGTGGCGGACGCGGTCGTACAGCTCGACCTGCCAGTCGTGCGACTCGATCTGCGTCGTGAGCGGGTTGAAGCCGAGCTCGAGCGACTCGATGAACTCGCGCGCGATCGTGGGCCACGCCGCATCCGGCTCCGCGGCCAGGTGCGCCGACCAGGTGCCCGTGGCCCCCGAGAACTTCGCGAGGAAGTCGGATGCCGCCACCTGCGCCGCGACCCGCTCGAGGCGCCACGCGAAGACCGCGAGCTCCTTGCCCATCGTCGTGGGGGTCGCCGGCTGACCGTGCGTGCGGGACAGCATGGCAGCATCCCGGTGCTCGACGGCCAGTGCGCTGAGCGCCTTGACGACGGCGTGGAGCTTGGGCAGCCACACCTCCTCGATCGCGCGCTTGACCGTGAGGGCGTATGCGGTGGAGTTGATGTCCTCGCTCGTGCAGGCGAAGTGCGTGAGCTCGGCGATGCCGTCGAGGCCGAGCTGCGCGAGGCGGTCGCGGACGAGGTACTCGACGGCCTTGACGTCGTGGCGCGTGACGGCCTCGCGCTCGGCGAGCCACGCGATCTCGTCGGGTCCGAAGTCGAGGTACAGCACGCGGAGGCGGTCCTTCTCGACCTCGCCGAGGGGACGCGTCCCGAAGAGGGAGCGGTCGGTGAGGGCGATCAGCCATTCCACCTCGACCTCGACGCGGGCGCGGTTCAGGCCCGCCTCCGAGAGGTAGTCGCCGAGGTCCGCGACGGCGGCGCGGTAGCGGCCGTCGAGGGGACTGAGGGGCTGGATGCCGAGGGCGGAAGAAGAGGTCACGGGACTCCCGTCGCAACGCTTCGCGCGCCGCTTCGCACCATCAGACGACGGCGGGGCGGATCGCGGGTTCGAGCTGCCGGAAGAGCGCCCGGCTCGCGCTTTCGATCATACCGAGCACCTCGTCGAACATTCCGGGGCCGGCGTAGTACGGGTCGGGGACGTCGAGCGTGCGCGCCTGCGCGTCGAACGACATGAGCAGCGCGATCTTGTCGGCGTCGGCCTCGCCGCGCGCCCAGCCCTTCAGAATGCGCTCGTGGCTGCGGTCGAGCGCGACGACGAGGTCGTTGTGCGCGAAGTCCCCGAGCGTGAACTGGCGCGCGCGGTGCAGCGCGCCGTCGTAGCCGCGGCGCTCCAGCGCCTCGATCGTCCGCAGATCCGCCTGCTCGCCGACATGCCAGTCACCCGTCCCCGCACTCGTCGAGCCGACCCGATCGCGCAGGCCTGCAGAGGCGGCGAACTCGCGGAACACGATCTCGGCCATGGGCGAGCGGCAGATGTTCCCGGTGCAGACGAAGACGACGCGGAAGGGCTCCACGGCGCTGGCACTCATGGCCTCCATTCTGTTCCCTGACACGCCCGCAGGACAGACCGAATCCGGCCCATATCGTTCACCTGTCGGCCACCGCAAGATCTTCCGCCGCGGCCCCGGCTCGCCTAGCGTGGCGCCGGGAGGCTCATGAGGCCTTCCGTTCGCACGCGCTCGCCGAGGAGACCCCCGTGAAACACCCTGTCCGCCGCCCGCTCGCCTATCTCGTCACGGGGGCATTCGCCCTCGGGACCCTCGCTGCCGCGCCGCCCGCCGCGGCCGCCGACGGTCCCGTCGTCATCAACGAGTTCCTCGCGAACCACGATGGCACCGATGTCATCGAGTACATCGAGCTGCTGTCGACGCCGGGCACTGATCTGGCCTCGTACCGCGTCCTCGAGATCGAGGGCGAGGGGACGGCGATCGGCGTCGTGGACGGCGTCTTCGGGCCGGGCACGCCCGACGCGTCGGGCCGTGTGCTCTTCGACCTCCCCGGCAACGAGCTCGAGAACGGCACGATGAGCCTGCTGCTCGTGACAGGCACGATCCCGGTCCTCGGGAGCGACATCGACACGAACAACGACGGCGTCGTCGACGCGGCCGGCCTCGTCGTCGTCGACTCGGTGGCGGTGCGGGATGCCGAGGGCGCCGATGTGACGTACGGTCCCGTCACCCTCAGCCCATCCTTCGATGGCGGCGCCAACGCGGTGGGAGCGGCATCCCGCATCCCCGATGGGACCGACACCGACACGACGGCCGACTGGGTGCGCAACGACTTCGACCGCGCCGGGCTCCCGAACATCGCCGGGACGCCGACCTTCGGTGAGGCCTTCAACACGCCCGGGGCCGCCAACGCGCTCGTCCCGAAGCCCGAGGCGCCTGCAGGCGACGCCGACTGCACCGCGTCCACCGTCGCGATCGGCTCCGTTCAGGGCTCCGGCGCCACGTCGCCGGCGAACGGCACGACGGTCCGCATCGAGGGCACCGTCGTCGCGGACTTCCAGACGACGGATCTCGACGGCTTCTACCTGCAGGATGCCGGTGACGGCGACTCGGCCACATCCGACGGCATCTTCGTCTATCAGAACGACGGCGACGACACTCCGGGCAACGGCGACGGGATCATCGACGTGTCCGTGGGCGACGTCGTGAACGTGGCGGGTGCCGTCAGCGAGTTCCAGGGCCTGACCGAGGTCACGGCGAGCGACACCGAGGTGTGCGAGACGGGCGGCGACGTCCCCGCGCCGATCGAGCTCGCGCTTCCGCTCACGCAGGCTCAGCGCGAGGCGCACGAGGGCATGTACGTGACGCTTGCGGGGACGCTGACCATCGCGGAGTATTTCGAGTTCGGCCGGTTCGACGCCGTGACCGTCTCTCCGGAGCGGCAGTACCAGCCGACCGCGACGATCGAGCCCGGGCCCGAGGCCGCGGCGCTCGCGGCAGCGCATGCCGAGGAGCAGATCATCGTGGACGACGCGAGGTCCAGGCAGAACCCCGACCCGCTCTACCACCCGAATGGCGCGCCCTTCACGCTCGACCACGTCTTCCGCGGCGGTGACACGCTCACGGGGGTCACGGGCATCCTCGATCAGCGCAAGCGCACCGGAGCCGAGGCGACCGAGTACGGCATCCAGCCGACCCAGCCTCCCGTCTACCGGTCGGTCAATCCGCGCACGAGCGCACCCGTTGTCGGCGGCGACCTCGAGGTCTCGAGCTTCAACGTCCTGAACTACTTCACGACGCTGGGCTCGCGCGGTGCCAACACGGCGGAGGAGCTCGCGCGGCAGCAGGCGAAGATCGTGTCGGCGCTCGCCGAGATCGACGCCGATGTCTTCGGTCTCATCGAGATCGAGAACAACGGCGACGCCGTGCCGCCCGCCGTGCCCGCTGTCGAGACGCTCACGAACGCGCTGAACGACTTCATCGGCGAGGACGTCTACGCCTACATCGACACTCCGAAGATCGGCACCGACGTGATCACGACGGCATTCGTCTACAAGACGACGACGGTCGAGCCGCTGGGAGACTTCGCGCTGCTCACCTCGACGGTCGACCCCCGCTTCATCGACACGCTCAACCGTCCCGCGCTGGCGCAGACCTTCCGCGGGCTCGAGGGCGGCGAGCCGTTCACGGTCACGGTGAACCACCTGAAGTCCAAGGGCTCCGACTGCAACGCCGTCGGCGACCCCGACACGGGCGACGGCTCGGGCAACTGCAACATCACGCGCACCAATGCGGCGCTCGCGCTCGTCGACTGGCTCGCGAGCGACCCGACGGAGCAGGGCACCGGCGACCGGACGCTCATCATCGGCGACCTGAACTCGTACGACAAGGAAGACCCCATCGACGTCTTCATCGACGCGGGGTACACGGACCTGCTCCTGGCACACCAGGGCGAGGACGCGTACTCGTACGTCTTCGACGGCCAGCTCGGCTACCTCGACCACGCGCTCGCCGGCCCGGGTCTCGTGGACGATGTGACCGGCGCGTCGACGTGGTCGATCAACGCCGACGAGGCGCAGGTGCTCGACTACAACACCGAATTCAAGCCCGCGAGCCAGGTCACGGGGCTGTTCGCCCCCGACCCGTACCGCTCCAGCGACCATGACCCGGTCCTGGTCGGGATCGACCTCGACACGACGCCGCCGACCCTCGCGGTGACGGTGTCGCCGAGTGTGATCTTCCCGCCGGCCAACGCGCTGCGCACCGTGACGGTCGACGTGGACGCGGAGGACGACAGTGGCGAGGTCACGGTCGAGCTGGTCTCGGCCACGGCGTCCGGATCGTCCAAGGCCGCCATCACGACCGTCGACGACACGACCTTCCGGGTGCGTGCCGCCAACAAGGCCGTCTACGACATCACGTACAAGGCGACGGATGCCGCGGGCAACAGCACGACGACGAGCGTCCGTGTGACGGTCGGCCCGGGCACGTAGCCCCTCGCTCCTGCACAGCGCGCCGAGCGCGGCGCGTTCTCCCGAACCCCTCGGGTGAGCGCGCCGCGCTCCGCTCGTTCGGCCATCCTCGGCGGATGGAAACCCGATGGACTCCGATGGGCTGGGGGCTCCTGCCCGAAGCACGGCGCGCGCTGAGCCGCGTCATCCTCGAATTCGACCGTCTGCGCGACGAGACCGCGTGGGAGTGCGCGGCCGCCCGCGCGTACCGCGACGAGCTCGCTCAGCTGATCGGCCGGCTGGAGCAGGTGCGTGCGACGACGGACAGCCTCGAGCACGAGCTGCGCGCCCTGTGGCAGCGGGCGTTCACGGCGGTGGGGTGACGTGGGCGACCTCGAGATCCGCAGCGGCGGCGTCGTCGCGGTCGACACCGCCTCGCTGCGCGCGGCGGCCGACCGACTCCGTCGGCTCGGGCAGGAGCTCGACGACGTCGCGACGATGTACCGTCGCGCGGCGGCTCAGATGAACGCCGTGCCCGGCGCCGACACGATCTACGCCGACTCGCGCACGCTGTTCCTCCAGACCCGGGCTGCGGACGCGGGGGATTCGACGCGGGACCTCGGGGGAACGCTCACGGGCCTGGCGGCCGTGTACGAGGCGGTCGAGCTGCGCGCCGAGCGCGCGGCCGCCGAGGCGGCGGGAGACTCGGCGGCGATCCGGCGCATCGACGCGCGGCTGAGCGCCTTGGAGCACGATCACCCGTGGACGGGCCTCAAGGCTTCGTGGCAGCAGGGACTCTACGGCGCCCTGTGGTCGAGCGATCTGCTCCTCCAGACGCCCGCACTGTCGTGGCTGCTCACGCCGGCAGGTCCCCACGCGATGGCCGGGGCCGGAATTGCGGCGGCCGCGATGACGGGCCTGATCCGGGGAGAGCGTCTCGGCATCATCGAACGCGGCGAGCGGCTCACGGGAGTCGCGGACGCCGTGCGGGTCCGCGCGCTCCCGACGGCGGTCGGCCCGGTGGCCGCGCCCGAATCGCTCGCCGCGGCTGCGGCGCGGATCCCGTCCAGCGAGGCGGGGCGCGTGCGCGTCGAGCGCTACGCGATGCCCGACGGCTCGCGGTGGTTCGCCGTCTACGTCCGCGGCACGACCTCGGGCACGTGGGGCAAGACCGATGCGTTCGACGTCAAGTCGGACATCGAGCTCTACGGAGGGAAGCGGTCCGCGTCGTACGCCGCGACCCTCGCCGCTCTGCGGGACGCCGGCGCGAAGCCCGGTGACGTCGTCCATGCCTTCGGCCACTCGCAGGGCGCGATGATCGCGTCGTGGCTCGCCGTCGACGGCGGCTACGACACCCGGACGCTCGTGACCTTCGGGTCGCCCGTCGAAGCGGAGGTCGGGTCCGACACGCTGAGCGTCGCCGTCCGGCACACCGACGATCCCGTCGCGGGGCTCCAGGGCGGCGGGCTCGACACGCAGGTCGGGTCGGCGGGCAGCTTCGTCGCGGAGCGGCTGGTCGACCCGCTGCCGTCGCAAGCGGATGTCGAGTTCGGCGTCCACCACGTGACGGCGTATGAGGAGACGGCGGCGATGCTCGACGGGTCGTCCGATCCGCGGATGGACGGCGTGCGCCAGGTCTTCGAGGAGCTGGAGGGCGCAGCATCCGTCGAGGTGACCGAGTACTCGGCTGAGCGCGTCAGTCCATCAGGCGAGGACGGCCTCGTCAGTCCTTCCTGCGGGGACGGAGGATGATGCCCGCGACCCAGTTGATGATCGAGATGACGATGGCGGCCACGACACCCCACCAGAAGTCCTCGACCCGCAGGCCCCAGTTCCAGAAGCTCGTGAGCCACGCCGTGAGCCAAAGCAGGAACCCGTTGATGAGCAGGCCGATGAGGCCGAGCGTCAGGATGTACAGCGGGATCGAGATGATCTTGATGATCGTGCCGATGATCGTGTTCACGATCGCGAAGATCGCGGCCACGATCAGCAGCGTCAGGACGTACTGCAGGGTCTCGCCGGGCGGGAACGCGATGACGGTGACCTGCAGCGCAGGGATCAGCGTCACGACCCAGATGGCGAAGGCGTTGACGACGACGCGGATGAGGAAGCCCATGATGCGGTCAGTCTGGCACGCGCGCGGTCCGCACGACGAGGGTCTCGACGGCGCGCCGCCCGCACCGCGTCCCGACCGATCGCCATCCCGCCGCCCGCCGCCCGCTCGTAGACTCGGGACGTGACCGACGCCTCCGATATCCCCGTCCGCGTGCGTCCCGAGGTCGCCGCGCTGCCGCCCTACAAGCAGGGCCGCCAGGCGGGGCCCGACGCGTTCAAGCTGTCGAGCAACGAGAACCCCTTCGATCCGCTCCCCGGAGTCCTCGAGCGCGTCCGCGACGCCGCAGCCTTCAACCGCTATCCGGATGCCTCGGCCGCGCGCCTGCGCGCGCGCCTGGCCGAACGGTTCGGCGTGACGGACGACGGCGTGCACGTCGGGGCGGGCAGCGTCTCGATCCTCGCCCAGCTCATCCAGGCCACCGCGGGACCCGGAGACGAGGTCGTCTACGCCTGGCGCTCGTTCGAGGCCTATCCGTGGCTCGCGGTCGTCGCCGGCGCGACGGCCGTGCAGGTGCCGCTCGCGCCCGGCGCGCGCCACGACCTCGACGCGATGGCCGGCGCCATCACGGAGCGGACGCGCGCGATCATCGTGTGCACCCCGAACAACCCCACCGGGCCCATCGTGACGCAGGCCGAGTTCGACGCCTTCGTCAGCCGTGTCCCGGCCGACGTTCTCGTGATCCTGGACGAGGCCTACTCCGAGTTCGTGACGGATCCGGATGCCGTCAACGGCCTGCGCGAGCCCGGCGGGCACCCGCGGCCCAACGTCGTCGTCCTCCGCACGTTCTCGAAGGCCTTCGGCCTCGCCGGCCTCCGCGTCGGCTACGCGATCGGCCACCCGCGCGTCCTCGACGCGGCACGCTCGACCGCGATCCCGCTCTCCGTCACAGCCCAGGCCGAGGTCGCGGCGCTCGCGAGCCTCGACGCCGAGCCCGAGCTGCTCGAGCGCGTGCGCGTCATCGCGCAGCGCCGCGATGCGCTCGTGGCGGCGCTGCGCGACGAGGGGTGGGACGTCCCGGAAGCGCAGGGCAACTTCGTGTGGCTCCCCGCCGGCGCCGAGACCCTCGACATCGCCGAGCGCTTCGTCGAGGCGGGGCTCGTGGTCCGGCCGTTCGCGGGTGACGGCATCCGTATATCCGTCGGCGAGCATGAGTCAGTGGACAAGGTCCTACGGATCGCAGCATCCGTTGTGAAGACCCTCCCAGAAGGCCATCAGGGGCGAGCGGCTAGCGTAGAAAAGTGACCCCGACCGAAGCCTCGGTTCCTCCCCACGTCTCCACCTCCGCGGATCCCGCGGTGGTCCGGGTGCTCGCGGCCGACGGGACGCTCGCACCGACTCCCGCCGCCGAGCGGTACCTCGAGATCGTCGACGCACTGACGGATGCCGAGCTCGAGGGCTTCTATCGCGACATGGTCGTCATCCGTGCCTTCGACAGGCAGGCGACGAACCTCCAGCGCCAGGGCCAGCTCGCCCTGTGGCCGCCGAGCCACGGGCAGGAGGCCGCACAGGTCGGCTCCGTCCGCGCGGCCCGCTCGCAGGACCACGTCTTCCCGTCCTACCGCGAGCACGTCGTGGCCCGCATCCGCGGCGTGGACCCGATCGACATCATCCGCGTCATGCGCGGGCTGACGCACGGCGGATGGGACCCCACCGATCCCCGCAACGGCAACACGCACATCTACACGCTCGTGCTCGGCTCGCAGACCCTCCACGCGACGGGCTACGGCATGGGGCTCGTCTTCGACGGGCGATGCGGCACGGGCGACCTCGAACGCGACGAGGCCGTCATCGTCTACTACGGCGACGGCGCGTCGAGCCAGGGCGACGTGCACGAGGCGATGGTCTTCGCCGCGAGCTACCGCACGCCGCAGGTCTTCTTCCTGCAGAACAACCAGTGGGCCATCTCCGTGCCCGTCTCGACGCAGTCGCGCTCGCCGCTGTACAAGCGGGGCGAGGGGTACGGGATGCCGAGCATCCCCATCGACGGCAACGACGTCCTCGCGAGCTACGCCGTGACGAAGGTCGCGCTCGACGAGGCGCGAGCCGGCGGCGGCCCGCGTGCGATCGAGGCGCTGACGTACCGGATGGGCGCGCACACGACGAGCGACGACCCGACGAAGTACCGCACGTCGGACGAGGAGCAGTCGTGGGCCCGCCGCGACCCGATCGACCGCATGCGCGCGTTCCTGAAGACGCGCGGCGCCGCGGATTCGTTCTTCGCCGAGGTCGACGCCGAGGCCGAGGCCGTCGCCGAGGACGCGCGCGTGCGCACGACGCAGCTCGGCGACATCCCGACCGATGTCATGTTCGACCACGTGTACTCCGAGCCGCACCCGCTCATCGACGAGCAGAAGGCGGGCTTCGCCGACTACGAGGCATCGTTCGAGGAGGGCGCATCGTGACCACCGCCGACGCTTCGACCAGCTCAGCGACCGCGGCGCCCGCGACGGGCATCGAGACGCTGCCGTTCAGCCGCGCGCTCAACGCGGGCCTGCGCCGCGCGCTCGCCGAGAACGACCGGGTCCTGCTCATGGGCGAGGACATCGGGCCGCTCGGCGGTGTGTTCCGCGTCACGGAGGGGCTGCAGGCCGAGTTCGGCAAGAACCGCGTGCTCGACACGCCCCTCGCCGAATCCGGGATCGTCGGCACGGCGATCGGACTCGCGATGGCCGGCTTCCGGCCGGTCTGCGAGATCCAGTTCGACGGCTTCGTCTTCCCTGCGTTCGACCAGATCACGTCGCAGCTCGCGAAGCTCACGAACCGGCTCGAGGGTGCGATGCGGTTCCCCGTCGTCATCCGCATCCCGTACGGCGGGCACATCGGAGCCGTCGAGCATCACCAGGAGAGCCCCGAGGCGTACTTCACGCACACACCGGGCCTGCGCGTCGTGAGCCCGTCCACGCCGAACGACGCGTACTGGATGATCCAGGACTCGATCGCCTCGGACGACCCCGTCATCTTCCTCGAGCCCAAGAGCCGCTACTGGCCGAAGGGCGAGGTCGACACGACGGCCCGCGCGCTGCCGCTGCATGCATCGCGGCTCGTCCGCCGCGGCACCGACGTGACGCTCGTCGGGCACGGCGCGATCGTGTCGACGCTCCTCCAGGCGGCCGCGCTCGCCGAGTCCGAGGGCACGAGCTGCGAGGTCATCGACCTGCGCTCGCTCTCGCCCGTCGACTACGGCCCCATCCTCGACTCCGTCCGCCGCACGGGACGCATGGTCTACGCGCAGGAGGCGCCGGGCTTCACGAGCCTCGGGTCCGAGATCTCGGCGACCGTCATGGAGAAGGCCTTCTACGCCCTCGAGGCCCCCGTGCTTCGCGTGTCGGGCTACGACACTCCGTTCCCTCCGGCCAAGCTCGAGGGCAAGTACCTGCCCGACGCCGACCGCATCCTCGAGGCCGTCGACCGCGCTCTGGCCTACTGACCCCGACCCGCTCGCGAGAGGGCGAAAATGTACGCGACACGCCGTGCCTTGCGCACATTTCTGCCCTCTCGCGCACCGAGCGGGAGATAGGAGACCCGGATGAGCACTCAGACCTTCCTCCTCCCCGACGTCGGCGAGGGTCTCACCGAGGCCGAGATCGTCTCGTGGCGCGTCGCCCCGGGCGACGCCGTCGCCGTCAACGACGTCCTCGTCGAGATCGAGACCGCGAAGTCCCTCGTCGAGCTGCCGTCGCCCTTCGCCGGCACCGTGGGCGAGCTCCTGGCGACTGAAGGCGACACCGTCAACGTCGGCTCCCCGATCATCACGATCACCCCCAGGGCCGAGGGGACGGATGCCGCGCCCAGCGGCCCGTCCGTCGTGGGGCAGACCGAGCACGGCGCCCCCGCCGAGCCCGAGGGCGGTGCCGTGCTCGTGGGCTACGGCACGGGCGGACACGTCCAGTCGCGGCGTCGCAAGCCCGTCGTCACGGCGCACGAGCGTGTCGAGGCATCCGTCGGTGTCATCGCGAAGCCCCCGATCCGCAAGCTCGCGCGTGATCTGGGCGTCGACCTCGCCGCCGTCACGCCGAGCGGCGCCGCGGGCGAGGTGACCCGCGACGACGTCGTGAAGCACGCATCGCAGGCCAGCGTGTTCCGCAACATCGAGACGCCCGAATGGCCCGCCGTGCGCGAGGAGACGATCGCCGTCCCGGCACCTGCCCCGGCGCCCGCCGTCACGGCTCCGCGTCCTCCCGCCGAGACCGCCGCGGAGGCGACCGGCGAGCGCGAGGAGTCGATCCCCGTGCGGGGCGTCCGGAAGGCCACCGCGACCGCCATGACGAGCAGCGCGTACTCGGCGCCGCACGTCTCGGTGTGGACGGACGTCGATGCGACCCGCACGATGGAGCTCGTCCGCAGGCTCAAGTCCTCGCCGGACTTCGCCGACATCAAGGTCTCTCCGCTGCTCATCATGGCGCGCGCCGTCATCTGGGCGGTGCGACGCACGCCGATGGTCAACGCCGCCTGGATCGACACGGATCAGGGCGCCGAGATCAGCGTGCGCCACTACGTCAACCTCGGCATCGCCGCGGCGACACCGCGGGGCCTGCTCGTGCCCAACATCAAGGACGCGCAGGACCTCTCGCTGCGAGAGCTCGCCCGGGCCCTCGAGAAGCTCACCATCACGGCGCGCGACGGCAAGTCGACCGTCGCAGACCAGCACGGCGGCACGATCACGATCACCAACATCGGCGTGTTCGGCATGGACGCCGGTACCCCGATCATCAATCCGGGCGAGGCGGGCATCGTCGCGCTCGGGACGATCCGTCAGAAGCCGTGGGTGGTCGACGGCGAGGTGCGTCCCCGCTACGTCACGACGGTCGCCGGCTCGTTCGACCACCGCGTCGTCGACGGCGACGGGATGTCGCGCTTCATCGCCGACGTCGCCTCGATCCTCGAGGAGCCCGCCCTGCTCCTCGACTGATGACGCCGTCTTCGAGCCGGGCTGCCGACGCTCGCTGAGGCCTGACGGTGGCCCTTGCCGTGACCGCGGCGCGGTGCTACACCGGGTCTCGGATCGGCGCGGAGCCTGGGGGAGACTCGGGGCCGGCCACGAAGAGCCGAGGTGCGATGATGCCCTTCCAGCTGCGCCATGTCCTGGTCTTCGATGGGCTTCCCCCCGATCGCCTCACCAACGCCGATGGAAGCACCACCTTCACGATCTCGGTGGACGGGACCTTCGAGGTGCTGCACACAGGGGCGCTCACGCGGACCGTCGAGGCGTCATACCGTCGGCTCACGAGATTCCCCGACCCGGGCGGCGACCTGCCGGACGTCCCGACGGGGATCGACGGCCCCGGAGGAGGGCCAGGGGGGATCGGGGATCCGGGCTCCCCGCAGATCCCGGGCGGTGACAAGGGGTTCGACATCACCGAGTTCTCGATCCCGTGCACCCTCACGATCCGGGATCCCGACGGCAGGCCGTTCGCGGCGTCGGTCGTGACGCGCGCGGATCTGGATCGCTACCGAGACCGCCGGGGACTGCCCAAGGGCCGCTGGTCGTATCACCTGCGGGGCCGCACTCCGCCCATCCGGATCAACGAGTCGCTCGGCGATTCCCTCTCCGACGAGCAGGCCCG
Source organism: Microbacterium sp. NPDC019599 (assembly GCF_040632175.1). Lineage (NCBI taxonomy): Bacteria > Bacillati > Actinomycetota > Actinomycetes > Micrococcales > Microbacteriaceae > Microbacterium > Microbacterium sp. NPDC019599. The sequence goes on along the minus strand of NZ_JBEYBL010000010.1, from coordinate 71,362 downwards.
CTGGGAGGTGTCGCTCCTCGAGACGGTGCGCTCCGAGAGCGCGCCGTCCCTCGTGCCGAGGACGCCGATCCTCGCCCGGCGCGACTTCACGTTGGACCTGCACCGCGAGGGCATCTTCGAAGCCCGGATCGACGGCATCCTCTTCCTGACGCGCTGGTCGGGGAGCATGACCCTGCGGGATCCGAACGGCGTGGTCATGGGTCGCTCGACGTCAAGAGTCCTCACGGTCGACATTCCGCTGACGACTCTCGCCAAGTCGCGCGACGCCGCCGGCGCGCCGCGGATGTGGACGCTCTCGGTGGTTCCGGATGGTGCGGTCGATTTCGCCACCAGGGTCAGCGCGACGGTCCTCGGCCGCAGCCGGGTGACCACCGACGTCCTGCATGATCGGATCGAGGCCCTCCTCGGGCCCGACGGCGACTTCATCCAACTCGAAGGCCGCAACACCGCGACGCACGTCGAGGCGCGCATGACGATCACCGATCCGATCGCCGCCGAGACGATCGACATGTACGGCCTTCTGGACGGTCTCCTCAAGAAAGCCGGCACCTCCACCGACATCGTGACGGGGCGGCAGTTCACCGTATACCGCCGTCTGCGCGACCTCGGCCACGGCATCGAGCTGGACGTCTCGGGCTTCCGCCTGGAGAGCATCGAGCTGACGGTCGGCCACGGGAGGCTCCTCGGCGAGGAGACGCCCGCCGTGCGGCTCACGGTCCGCACGTCGGGCCGCGTACGGGTCGAATGGGAGGGCGTGAACCTCGCGTCGGCGAGACCGGACGGCGGCAGCATCACGGTCGAGATCGGCATTCGACTCGACCCCGACGGCACTCCGCGCCTCATCTCCGCGGTGAGCGACGAGGCGTTCGACGTCGACATCAGCACGTCGGCGATCATCACCGCGATCGCCTTGGCGGGGCTCGCCGGTGCGATCAGCGTCGCCGTCGTGGAGGAGCTCATCGAGGACGGCATCAACGGCGCTGTCGTGGATGCCGTGAAGGACTTCATCGACGACCCGACGCTCGCCCCCCGCATCCTGATGACGATCATGGGCGCGCACCTGCAGTACCGCCGGATCGGGTTCGACGGCGATCGCATCCTGTTCGAATACATCGCGCCCCTCGAGCCCGATCGGAAGCCGCGCCCCACCTGGAAGCAGGCACGCGGGCGCAGCCGGCAGCACATCGGTCCGGGAATGGTGCGCTTCATCCCTCCGCAGATCGGCGACACATGGAAGGCCGACAAGCTGCTCGAGAAGATCGACCACATCGTCGTCGTCATGATGGAGAACCGCTCGTACGACCACGTGCTCGGCTACCGCTCCCTGCCGGACGGCGGTGTCGCACCCGACGAGGCCAACGGACTCACCGACGACATCATCGCGGGACTGGAGAGCACCTCTGCCGACTTCACGGTCCGGCGGCTGCGCGACGCGCAGTTCCCGCTCAATCTCGCGGGCAAGCGGACAAGGCTCCCGCACGGCGTCGGGCACGAGGTGAAGGACGTCGACGAGCAGCTCGAGCGCCGCATCCAGACGCCGGGAGGGCGCACGATCAACGCCCCCGAGGGGTTCGTGAACAACTTCCGGAAGAAGAACGGGCTCAAGAACGAGCCGACGACGCCGGAGCCCACGCTCCCCGAGGACGTCCTGGGCTTCTACGACGAGCAGGATCTGCCGGTCTATGCGTTCCTCGCCGAGCACTACGGCTACGCCGACCGGTACTACTGCTCCCACCCGGGACCGACTCTTCCCAACCGCATGTACCTGCTGACCGGGGATGTCGACCACGACCGCTTCGACACGCCCATGCTCCACAACCACGAGGGCGACAACTTCCGGCTCTCGCGCCAGCCGACGGTCTATGACGAGCTCGAGAAGCTCGGCGTCTCGTGGCGGGTGTACGAATCCGCGCCCTCGGTGACGATGCTCCGCCTGTTCGCGCGCTACGCGACGGACGACGTGCGCATCCGTCCGCTCGACGACCTCGAGTCGGACGTCGCAGCGGGCGACCTGCCGTCGTTCACGTCCATCGAACCCGCGATGCACCACAGTCCGCAGGACGACGACCACCCGGATGCCGACATGTGGCGCGGGCAGCATTTCATCTGGCGGGTGTACACGGCGCTGCGGTCCAATCCCGCGCTCTGGCGGAAGACGCTGCTCATCATCACGTACGACGAGCACGGCGGGCTGTACGACCACGTGGTGCCTCCCGTCGCCGAGGTCCTCGTCGACGGTGCGCCGGATCTCATCGAGGGCGTAGGGTCCGCCACGACCGGCGGGTCCGGGACGACCGGCGGGTCCGGGACGACCGGCGGGTCCGGGACGACCGGCGGGTTCGTGGCACCCGGCGCCGCACCCGGCGGCTCGTTCACCACAGGCGGAGGGTCCGGTCTCGGCGTCTCAGGTGAGGGACCGGGCACGGCCACCGGCGGTCCCGGACGGACGGGATTGGGAGGGCGGATCCTGGATGCCGCACGACTGCCCCTCGACGGGGTGTTCGCACAGGACGAGGACGAGCCGGAGCCCGAGCCCATCGAGACCCTCATCCCGTACGGCCTGCGGGTGCCGACCTTCGTCGTGTCGCCGTGGGTCTCGCCGGGACGGGGACCACGCATCATCCTCGATCACTGCTCCATCACGAAGACCGTGCTCGCCCGGTTCGCGCAGGACCGCAGACCCTTCCTGAGCGAGCGCGTCACCGCGGCCAACAGCTTCGAGTCGTACCTCACGGAAGCCGAGCCCCGCCTCGACGTCCCTGCGCCGGACGAGCCGGAGGTCCTTCCCGCAACGGTACGGAGCCTGACCTGGCCCGGAGCCAGTCTCATCGACACTCCGCCCCTCACCCGGCGACGGATGAGGGAGGAAGGCGTCGACTATCACGACCTCTCGGGCTGGGTCGCTCGGATGCTGCTGGGGCGGTGAGCCGAAGCCCGGACCTTCGTTCACATCGAACGAAGGATCGAACGCGCCGCGGAGGTCAGCTCCGCGTGAGCAGCGACGCCGGCGCGAGCGTCCGCGGGCGGCGGGTCAGCAGCAGGAGCACGATGGCGGCGACGCCGCCGGCGGTGCCCGCGAGGAGGTCCGTCATGGAGTCCGTGTTGCCGTGCTGGGATGCCGTGCCGATGAGGATGTCGCTCGCGAACTCGCAGAGCTCCCACGCCGCCGCGAACGCCATCGGCGTGAGCAGGATCACCGTGAGCGAGAACCACATCGGCAGCCCGACGCCCGTGCGCTCCTCGGCGCGGCGGACCAGCAGCATCCCGAGCCACGCGAGCATGATCCCCGAGTAGAAATGGACGATCACGTCCCACAGCGGGAAGTACCAGTACACGTGCAGCGCGCTCCCGGCGAATGACCCGGCCGCGATGAAGACGAGATAGCTCAGCTGCAGGGTCCACGGCAGCGTCGTGCGGAACACGAGTTCGACGAGGAGCGGCGCCGCGTACGCGAAGACGAGCAGGAGCGTGAGCGGCAGCTCGACCTCGGCGCCCAGCATCCCCAGCGCGATCGCGACGACGATCGAGCCGACCTGGAACGGCAGCGCGAGCAGCGCCGAGGCGCGCAGGCGCTCGCGCAGGGTCGGGACGGATGCTGTTCCGCTCGTGCTCACGGTCATCCGTCTGCTCCTCCGCGGTTCGGGCGACCGCATGGCGAAACATTAGCCTCATGCTCCGGCCCCATCGAGGAGGCGGGCGTCAAGTTGAGAACGATTATCAGTACCGCTAGAGTCGGAGCATGACCTCCCGACGACTGTCCGTCGCTGCGCTGGCCGCGGCATCCGCCCTCCTGCTCGCGGGCTGCGCGAGCGGCGAGTCGACTGCCGCCGAGGACGACGGGCGCATCGACGTCGTCGCGTCGACGAACGTCTACGGGCAGCTCGCGGAGGAGATCGGCGGCGACCTCGTCGACGTGACGTCCATCATCACGTCGGGCGCGCAGGACCCGCACTCGTTCGAGCCGAGCGCGCAGGACCAGCTCGCGGTCGCCGAGGCCGACCTCGTGATCGAGAACGGCGGCGGCTACGACCCGTTCATCGACGGGCTCATCGAGGCGAGCGGCACGGAGGCGCAGGTCCTCACGGCCGTCGAGTTCTCGCACGAATGGCCCGGCGGTGCAGCCCATGACGACAGCGAGGGCGACCACGGCCACGAGCACGTCGAAGGCTTCAACGAGCACGTCTGGTACGACCCGACTGCGATGGCCGACCTCGTGCAGGGCATCGCGTCGAAGCTCATCGCGCTGAGCCCCGACGACGCGGACGCCTTCACGACGGCCGCGGATGCGCTCGCCGAGCAGATCACGGGGCTCGAGTCGTCCCTCGCCGACCTCGAGGCCGAGTACGCCGGCGACGACGTCTTCGTCACGGAGCCCGTGCCGCTGTACCTCCTCGAGGCGGCGGGTCTGTCCGACGTCACGCCTGCGGCCTTCGCCGAGGCGGTCGAGGAGGGACTGGATGTCGCTCCCGCCGTCCTGCTCGAATCCATCAAGCTCCTCGAGGGCGGCGATGTGCGCGTCGTGTTCGTCAATGCGCAGACGGGCGGCGCCGAGACCGAGCAGGTCGTCGACGAGGCGGAGGCGTCCGGCATCCCCGTCGTCGAGTTCGCCGAGACACTCCCCGAGGACCACACTTACATCTCGTGGATGCAGGAGAACATCGCGGCGATCCAGGACGCGCTCGAGCAGTGAGCGAGGCTCTGCTGCGGATCGAGGGGGCTTCGCTGCGCCGTGGTGAGCGGGAGCTGTGGGCGGGCCTGGACCTCACCGTCGCCCCGGGCGAGTTCATCGCCGTCCTGGGCCCGAGCGGTTCGGGCAAGACGACGCTCCTGCGCGCGATCCTGGGCCTCGAGCCGCTGACCTCCGGCACGATCACCGCCCTGGGCGCCCCCGTCCGCGCGAAGGGCAACCGCCGGATCGGCTACGTGCCGCAGTCGCGACCGCTCCCGCGCGAGACGTCGCTGCGGGGACGCGACCTGGTCGCGCTGGGCGTCGACGGCCACCGCTGGGGCCTGCCGATCACGCGGCGCGCCGACCGCGCGCGCGTCGACGCCCTCGTCCGCTCGGTCGGGGCCGAGCGCTTCGCCGACCAGCCCGTCGGGCTCCTCTCCGGCGGCGAGCAGCAGCGGCTGCGGATCGGGCAGGCGCTCGCGGACGAGCCGCGCCTCCTCCTGTGCGACGAGCCCCTCACGAGCCTCGACCTCGCCAACCAGCGCGCCGTCGTGTCGCTCATCGACAGCCACCGCAGGCGGACGGATGCCGCGGTCCTGTTCGTGACGCACGACGTCAACCCGGTCCTGTCCAGCGTCGACCGGATCCTCTACCTCGCCGGCGGGCGCTTCATGCTCGGGCGTCCCGAGGAGGTGCTCGACTCGAAGGTGCTGAGCGACCTCTACGGCGCACCCGTGTACGTGCTGCAGGCGGGCGGCCGGCTCGTCGTGGTCGGAGCGCCGGACGCGGAGGAGCAGCACCACCATCACGAGGACGAGGACGGCGATGCGGGGGCTCACGCATGAGCGGGGAGGAGATCTGGAACGCGATGTTCGGCGGTCTCCCCGTCTACGGCGAGATCCTCGCCCTTGTCTCGAACTCCGTGTGGGCCGGTGCCGTGCTCGGGCTCGTCGGCGGCCTCGTCGGCGTCTTCATCATGCAGCGCGACATGGCCTTCGCCGTCCACGGCATCAGCGAGCTCTCGTTCGCCGGCGCCGCCGCCGCGCTCCTGTTCGGCTTCGACGTCGTCACCGGCTCGATCGTCGGGTCGCTCGCGGCCGCGCTCCTCATCGGGTGGCTCGGCGCCCGCGCGCGCGACCGCAACTCGATCATCGGCGTGCTCATGCCGTTCGGCATGGGTCTCGGCATCCTGTTCCTCTCGCTGTATCCGGGCCGTTCCGCGAGCCAGTTCAGCCTGCTGACGGGCTCGATCGTGTCGGTGCAGAACGACCAGCTGGGCCTTCTCATCGTCATCAGCGCCGCCGCGTTCCTGGCCCTCGTCCTGATGTGGCGGCCGCTGCGCTTCGACTCGCTCGACCCCATGTCGGCGGCGGCGCGCGGCGTGCCGACGACGACGATCTCGCTCGCCTTCATGGTCGTGCTCGGCCTCATCGTCGCCGTCAGCGTCCACATCATCGGCGCGCTCCTCGTCATGGCCCTCCTCGTCACGCCCGCCGCCGCCGCGATGCGCGTCGCGTCAGGGCCGGTCTCGGTGCCCGTCCTGTCGGCGGTCTTCGGCTTCGTCTCGGCGGTGGGCGGCATCCTCATCGCGATCGCCGGCACCCTGCCGGTGAGCCCGTACATCACGACGATCTCGTTCCTCATCTACGTCGTGTGCCGCCTCGTCGGCGGGCGGCGCGGACGCGTCGAGCGGGCGCGGGGAGAGGCATCCGGACTGCCTGCGGCGACCGGTCCCGCCCAGGCCGCTCCCATGGCCCGCGGGTAGACTCCGGCCATGGTCGTGCAGCGGAACACGTGGCAGCGGGAGCGGGTGCGCGAGGCGCTCGCCGACGCCCGCGGCTTCGTGAGCGCGCAGAGCCTGCACGCGACGCTGCGCGACGAGAACACGGGCATCGGCCTGGCGACGGTCTATCGCGCGCTCGCGGGACTCGCGGCTCAGGGCGACGCCGACTCGTTGCAGAGCCCCGAAGGCGAGAGCCTCTACCGCGCGTGCGCGACCCGCGGCCACCACCACCACCTCATCTGCCGCTCGTGCGGACTCGCCGTCGAGATCGAGGCGACGGATGTCGAGCAGTGGGCGCGTGCGACGGCCGCCGCGAACGGCTTCATCGAGGCGGAGCACGTCGTCGACATCTTCGGGCTGTGCGCCTCGTGCGCGGCCGCTCGAGCGAGCGAGCGTGACGCGGACTGAGCCGCCGGCGGTCGCCGCACGCCCCCGCACGGGCCGCGCGATCGTCTGGCTGCTGATCGGCGCCGCCCTCATCGGGCTGCTCTTCGCGATCGACGCGTTCGCCCCGTCGCTCTACGCGGTGGAGCTGCCGACGCGCGTGCAGGACGGTCTGACCCTCGCCCTGAGCGTCCTCATCGAGTCGCTCCCGTTCGTCGTGCTCGGCGTCGTCCTGTCCATCGTCGTGCAGGTCTGGGTGCCGCCCGGCGTGCTGGAGCGATGGATGCCGCGCCGCGCGTGGGCGCGACGTGCGGTCCTGTCGCTCCTGGGCATGGTCGTGCCGGTGTGCGAGTGCGGCAACGTCCCCTTCGCGCGCGGTCTCCTGATGCGCGGGTTCACGGTTCCCGAGACGCTCACGTTCCTCATCGCGGCGCCGATCGTGAACCCCATCGTCATCATCACGACGCACCAGGCGTTCGGGTTCGACGACGGCATCCTCATCGCGCGACTGCTCGGCGGCTACGCGATCGCCAACCTCATCGGCTGGCTGTACAGCCGGCATCCCGACCCCGACGCCCTGCTGACCGACCGTTTCAAGGCGACGTGCGACGTCGTGCTGCACGAGCCCGGCGGCCGGGGCCGGCGCAGCCTCGCGCAGTTCGTCGTCGAGCTGCGCGCCGTCCTGCCCGCGCTCGTCGTGGGCTCGGCGCTCGCCGGAGCCGTCCAGGTGCTCATCCCGCGCGACGCGCTCCTCGCGATCGGGTCGGACCCGGCGCTCTCGATCATCGCGATGATGGTCCTGGCGATGGTCGTCTCGATCTGCTCCAACGTCGACGCGTTCTTCGCGCTGTCGTTCGCCTCGACGTTCACGCCGGGATCGATCGTCGCGTTCCTCCTGGTCGGCCCGCTCGTCGACGTCAAGATGCTCGCCCTCCTGCGCACGACCTTCACGACCCGCGTCCTCGTCGGACTCGTCGTCGTCGTGGTCCTCTCGGCGTTCGCGATCGGGACGGCGGTGAATCTCCTTGTCTAGATCCCGCTCCCTGGTGAACCGCTGGCTCGGTGTCGGGCTCGCGGCGGTCCTGGCCGCCATGACCCTGACCCTCGCGGCGACGGGCCGGCTCGGCCTGTACCTCAACCCGGACTCGACGTGGTTCGCGGTCGCGATGGCGGTCGTGGTGCTCATCGGCGCGATCCTGACCTTCGCGCTCCCGCTGGGCGCCGAGGACGAGCACGGACACGACCACGGCACCCACCGGCGACGGCCGATCGGGGCCGCGGTGACGGCGATCGGCGGGATCGCGGCATCCGTCCTGGTCCTCACGGCGCTCGTCACACCGCCGGCTTCGCTGTCGGCCGAGCTCGCGATGTCGCGCGACATCGACGCGCCGCCCCTGTTCGCGGGAGCGGATGCTGTCGCCCTCGCCACGACGGGAGACACGGCGTCCTTCGGCGTCGGCGAGTGGGCGACGGTCTTCGCGACCTCGACGAACCCCGACGCCTATGACGGAGATCCCGTGACGCTCACGGGCTTCGTGACGCCCGGCGACACGAGCTTCGACCTCACGCGCCTGGTCATCACGCACTGCGTCATCGACGCGCAGCCGGCGAGCATCCCGGTCGAGGCGGGTGAGGCCGCTCCCGACACCGGGCAATGGGTCGAGATCACCGGCACCGTGCGTGCGAGCGCCGACGGACAGCTGTCGATCGTCGCCGAGAGCATCGAGCGCATCGACGAGCCGGGTGATCCGTATGAGTACTGAGCCTGCGAATGTGTACTGACCCCTTATGAGTACTGACACTCCCGCGGGCGGCGCCGCGCCGGCGACGCGGCGCGCGCAGTCCCGCAAGCGCCGCGGCCGCGCCTTCTCGCTCGCCTTCGCCGGTGTCGTGGCGGCGCTCGCGGTGGTCGGCGTCGCGGGTGCCGCCGCGATGACGGCGCAGGGTCCGCGTGTCACCGACGTGCAGGTGGATCCCGCGGCGGCGGCTGCGGCATCCGGCGCCCGTCTGATCGTGACGATGTCGCAGGCGCTGCGGGAGGTCGACCCTACGCAAGTGACGGTCACCCCCGCGACGCCCTTCGCCGTCGACACGTCGGGGCGCAGCGTCGGGATCCGCTTCGCCAATCCGCTGTGGGACGACACCGAGTACACCGTCCGGATCGAAGACGTCGAGAGCGTCGGCGGCGGGCCCGCCACGACGATCGAGCAGACGTTCCGCACGGGCGCCGCCGAGCTCTTCCTGCTGCAGCGCGGCGAGGACGAGGACACGATCTTCCGCACCGACCTGACGGGCGAGAAGGCCGTACCGGTGTTCCGGCACGCGCACATCGAGGACTTCCGGGCGACGGCGTCGCACCTCGTCGTCTCGGTGCGCGGCGAAGGCGACGGATCGGGCGGCGGCTCGGACGCCTTCGGCCCCGCCGAGCTCATCGTGGCGGACCTCGACGGCACGGATCAGCGCAGCCTGCCGCTGCCTGGCGAGGGCTCGATCACGAACCTGCAGAGCGCCGACCGCGGTGAGCTCATCGGCTACACCTTCACCGACGACTCGCTCAGCGCCGAGGGCGGTCGCGAGAGCATCCTCTTCACGCTGTCGCTCAAGCAGCCCGACGCCGAGCCTGAGCCCCTCGACGTCGACGGCGCCGACAGCCGCGTCGTGCAATGGCGATTCGTGCCCGACACCGACCGTGTGCTGTTCGTCGGCTTCGACGGCACGCTGTGGCTGAGCGACACGACCGGTGCGGACGCCGCGGCCCTCGGAACCGCCCTCACCCTCGACGACGTCACGGCGTCGACCGCTGTCGTGGACCGGGCGGACGGGCCCGTCCTGCTCGACCTCACCGACGGCACCGAGGCGCCGCTCGTCAGCGCCGACGCCGACTACGGTCAGCTGCGCGCCGTCCAGAGCGTGCCCGGCGGCGGCACACTGCGTCTCTACGCGGTCCTGGACGACAACGGCCTCCCGGCCGATTCCGTCGTCGTCTTCGTCGGCGACGACGGCACGTCGAACATCGTCCAGGAGGTGCCCGCTTCGGACGCCCTCATCCGCACGTGCGTCTCGCCGAGCGGGCGCTACGCCTCGAGCGTCATCGCACCGGACATCGTCGAGAATTCCTACGACACCTACCTGCTGCCGATGCCGGAGCGGTCCGAGACCCACATCGTCGAGCTCGCCACCGGCGAAGAGGTCGTCGCGCTCGCCGGGTTCGACAGCTCGTGGTGCAGGGTGCCTCCGCAGTGATGCACGGCGTGCGGCCCGCGCGCCGCGAGGATCTCGTCGGCCTTCCCGCCGACGTCGCGCCGCTCCTGCTCGGCGGCGTCCTCCGCGCGACGGTGGGCGGCGAGACCGTCGCGGTGAGACTCACCGAGGTCGAGGCGTACCACGGTCTCGGCACCGGTCCCATGCCCGACCCCGGCTCGCACGCCCGCATGGGCCCCACGGCCCGCAATGCCACGATGTGGGGCGAGCCCGGCCACCTGTACGTCTACCTCAGCCACGGCATCCACTCGTGCGTCAACGTCGTGTGCGGTCCCGACGGCGTCGCCGGCGGAATCCTCCTGCGTGCCGGCGAGATCGTGGAGGGAACGGATGCTGCGCGCGGCCGCCGCCCGGCGGCCCGCGCGGATCGCGACCTCGCCCGCGGGCCCGGACGTCTCGGCGACGCGCTGGGTCTGCGCCACCCGCTCCACGACGGGATCGACGCGATCACGGGCGAGGTGAGGCACGGCGCCGTCGCGCGGCTCGAACTGCGCGCCGAGCCGCTGGTCGACATCGCGACGGGGCCCCGCGTCGGGGTCGCGGGAGCCGCGGGAACCGCCGCGTTCCCGTGGCGGTTCTGGATCACGGGCGATCCGACGGTCTCGGCCTTCCGCTGGGGACGGGGCGCGGGTCCCGACCGCTGAGCTCGCTTCGGGGCGGAAACAGGTCAACCACGCGGAAACAGGACGATCGCCGCGGACTGGACCTGTCGTGGCGTGGTTGACCTGTGCTCGCGATGAGCCCGAAGACGTCGCATCTCGGCGCCGCGGCTCCCGAGGCGGGCACGCCGACGGGACCGGCATCCGTCTCCGGCGCCGGTCCCGTCCGCGGTGTCAGCGCAGCGAGGTCACCGCGACGACGGCCGAGCGCATCTGCCGCATGCGCCGCTCGTACGTCGCGGCGAGGAAGATGAGCAGCGCGCCGCCGATGCCGAGCCACAGCCACCACGGGACCGCGATGTACGCGGCCGACAGCCACGGCCACAGCTGCGCGATGCCGTGCACGATGACGACGATCGACCCGAGGACGAGCGGCGCCTGGAGGCGGAAGACCGCACCGACGACGACGAGTCCGACGCCCACGACGCCCAGCGCGACGACGCGCCAGAGGTCTGACTCGCCGAAGTCGTGCAGCAGCGACGGGATCGTCAGCAGTGCGATCCACGGTCCGAGCGCGGGCCACGTGCGCGTCGATGCGCTGCGGGCGAGCCGCACCGACCCGTAGGCGAGGCCACCGAGCGCCGGGGGCACCGTCACGAGCTCCACGGGGCTCACGCCGAACCGGAGGATCGCGACGAGGCCGAAGACGGCCGACGCCCCCGCGGCGACGACGAAGAGCGTCCAGTCGAACCTCGATCGCCACACGGCCCCGGCGACGGCGGCAGCCGTGAGAAGGGCCATGGTGAGCACCGTGCGCACGTCCTGGTCGGCGTCTGCCACGCCGAGCGCGGACTGCGCCTGCATGACGAGGCACTCCGCGAGCGCGAACGCGATCGCCGCGAGACCGAGCACGACCCCGGCCGCAGACCCCATCCAGCGCGCCGGCACGGCCCGCACCGCGGTGAGGATGACCGCGACCGCGATCGCGCCGCCGACGAGTGCCCAGAAGTCCGCCTCGAGCCCCGGCTGCCCCAGGAGGCTCACGAAGCGCACGCCGCACGCCGAAGCGGCGACGACGAGCCCCGCGATCGAGAGGACTCCCGCCACTCCGCTCCACCGGCGGATGCCCAGGAGCGCCGCGCCCACGACCCCGATTGCGCCGCCGAGCACTGCCGTCACCGCGGTCGTGCCCAGACCGCCGCCCGAGCGATCCAGCACGACGAAGACGAGCAGCGCCGCACCGACGGCGGCGAGCACCGTCGGGGGCCACGCAGGGCGCTCCTCGCGCGAGGTTGCGACGAGCAGGACGGCGACCGCGCCAGCGCCGCACGCGGCGGTCGTGGCCGCGGCCACCGCCGACGCGAAGGCCGGATCCGCGAGCGCCCGCACACCCATCGCGACAGCTGCGAGAGCCAGGACGAGGACGCTCGGCACCCGGACCCGCCACGCTTCGGGGACACGGGAGACGGATGCTGCTCCCGCCGCGACGAGCGTCGTGGCGATGACGGCCCACACGCGGATGGGCTCGGCTGGAGCGACGATGCTGGGAGCGGTCGCGAGGACGAGGCCGCCGAGCCACGCGTACGACTCGCCGCCGGGCCATGGGTCGCCGTCGCGGCGCCGGCGCAGCGTCGCGAGCACGACGCCCGCGAGGACCATACCGGCGGCCGGCAGCGAGACAGCCTCGATCTCCTCGACGCCGCCCTGCCAGATTCCGGCGCCGGCGACGACGAGGGCGCCTGCGAACGCCGTCCAGCGAGTCACGTCGGTGAGCGGCAGGCGGTGGGCCGCGGCCGCACCGAGGTGGAGCAGTCCGAGAACGCCGAGGGCGACCATCACCGCGACCGGCTCGTCGGACGACGACAGCAAGCCCAGGACCGCCGCGACGAGCGCCGCGGGCGGCACCACGAGCGCGTACGCCCTCGACCATTCGTTCTCGGGGCGCGCGAGAGTCATTCCCAAGCCCGAGGCGTACGCGACGGCCACGAGGAGCACCAGCCACAGGGCACCGAGCGGAGCTTCGTCGAGCGCCCGCTCGACTGTGCCGAGCCCGAGGCCTACGACAGCGGCGGTCGCGCCGACGACGGCCGTGGGGCGGATGCTGCGCACCGGCGGCAGCGCGAGCGCGAGGGCCACGAGCGCCGCAGCGACGGCGACCAGGGTGCCGCGCAAGGGGGTGCCGGTCCACCCTTCGATGGCGGGGAGCCACAGAGCCGAGGCGAGGCCCAGCGCGAGGGCGATCGCGGCCTCTCCGCGTCGGCGCAGCCACACGAGCAGCGCCGCGAACGCGACGAACACGACGCCGACGGGCACCGCCTCGACCTCGACCGTGAAGACCGCCTGCGGCGTCCCGTCGCCGAGCAGCGACACCCACGAGAGCACGAGCGCGATGACGGCGGGCCACAGCAGGAGCCGTCGCCAGGCCGACCGCAGCGGCACCCCCGGCGCGCGGGTCGCGAGGACGTCGTCCTCCGGCGTCGTGGCCGGCGCCGCCCAGCCCGTCGAGGCGGCGAGGGCGGTGAACCCGATCGCGACGAGTCCCCACGCCTGCCAGACGTGCTCGGCGCCGAGGGGCCAGATCACGACGAGCGCCGTCGCGACGGCTCCCGCATCGGCTGCGACGCGCGTGGCGCGCAGCTCGGCGGTGTCCTCCATGGCCAGGCCGGCCCAGGCGCCCACGCCGGCGACCGCGACGGCCCCCGCGAGCGGGATGATCGGGACGGCGTCCAAATCGCGCGCGCCCAGGATGCCGAGCACCTCGTGGATCGTATACCCGAGCGTCGGAGCCACGAGCGCTGCGGCGGCGTACACCGTCCTGCCCCGCAGCGGCGTGCGGCCGAACGCGACGATCGCGAACGCACCGACCAGGGCCGCGCCGCGGACGATCGCAAGGACCGGATCGCCGATCACGCCCCGGAGCGTCCCCGCGGCGTCCGAGCCGTCGACGAGGAACGGCATCCCGACCGCCGAGACGAGGTGCCTGATCGTCGCATCGCCGTAGATCCAGACCAGCGTCATCGCGACCACGGTGTACGACGAGACGGCGAGCGCCGTCCGTGCGGCGACCGTGATCGGGAGCAGGACCGCGAGACCGACCGCGGCGAGGCCGATCCACTGCAGCAGTGCGACGGTCACCAGCCACTCGGCGCCCATGGCTCCCGTGGCCGCGGCGAGCGCGCCCGGTGCGATGAAGGCCGACACGCTCGCGACGCCCACCGGCGTGAGGACCAGCGCGACCGACCGCGCGCCCGTCGGGCGCAGTATGAGCAGGAGGGCGATCGGCACGGCGAGAGCCGTCGCGATGCCGACGAGCCACAGCCACGGCGTCGCGAGGCCCGCCGCATAAGCCGTCGTCGCACCGATGCCCGCGGAGGCGACCCATCCGGCCCTGGAGCGTGCGCGCAGGAGCGCGAGGACGGCCGCCGCCGCGACGAGCACGCCTGCGCCAACGACAAGGCCCGGCACGGCAGTGCGGACGGCGGCGGCCAGCACGAGGAGAGCCGCACCCACGACCCGCACGTCGCGGAGGACCGGCCGGGCGAGGGTCGGTGCGAAGAAGAGCAGCACCGAGATGGCGGCGGCGGCCGGCAGAGCGAGGAACGGCACCGCGGTGTCGGAGACCGGAAGCGCCAACGGCTCGGTGTGCCACAGCATCCACTCGGACGAGATCGTCCGCCCGCCCTGCGCGAGCCAGACGACGATCGCTGCCGGCACCGTGAAGCCGGCGATGACACCCGACGTGATCCACGCCGGCACCAGTCCGCCACGCCGATGACGCAGCACATCGACCGCGACGGCGACGGCGACCGCGATGACGGGTGCAACGAGCACGTCGTACACCGGCTCGCCCGTGCGGTACGCCAGCTGGGCTGCCACGACGGCGATGCTCGCGACGGCGACAGACGAGGCGATCCCGCCCAGGACGCGGGCACCGGGGAGGGGCTCCGCCTGGCCGCGGGGCGTCAGGAGGAGCGCGTGGGCGGCGCCGAGGAGCGCCACCCCCGCCGTGGACCACACGACGACGGCCGTTCCGGTGGTGAGGACCGCCGCGCACGCGAACGCCGCCGTCAGAGACGCGACGCCGATCGAGGCGAGCACGATGCGCTCCGGCATCCCGTCACGACCGGACCGGGCGGACGACCACGGAGCGGGCAGCGCATGCAGGAGCCCTCCCGCGGACGCGCCGAGGAGCCCGGCGACGATCGACTCGGCCGGCGGAAGGGACAGCATCCCCCCGACCAGCAGTCCCGCTCCCGCGGGCAGGGCGAGTGCGGCCGCGAGGTCCGGGCCGCGCGGGCGTGACACGCGGGCCCACACGCGGCAGATCGCCCCGACGGCGAGCGCTGAGACGCCCGCGTACACAGCCGGGTCGCTGTCGCCCGTGCCGAAGAAGTCGTTGGCACGCAGCGCCCAGGCGTCCAGCGCCAGCAGGAGGACGCCCAGGGCCGCGATGCCCTCGGCCGTCGCGGTGAGCGAGCGGCGACGCAGGAAGGATGCGGTGACCATCGAGGCGAGCGTGATGCCGCCGATGATGAGCGCGCGGACGAGGATGCCCCACACGAACCACGCGTAGACGAGGAAGAAGATCGCCGCGACGCCGACGAGCGTCACACCCACGATGAGCAGGAGGATCGGCACAGACAGGCGGCGGCGCGGTGCGCGCGGGGGCGCCGCAGGGACGGATGCCGCGCTCGGCGGCTCGCCGGCGTCGCGTCGCGGAGAGCTCTGAGCGGCCGGCGGAGGCGGGGTCTCCGCGACGGGCGCAGGCGCGACGACGAGCGCCGACACGGCCGCCGGCTCAGGCTCGGTCGTAAGGGTCGCGAGCGACGCGGGGATGCCGGCATCCCTCTCCTCCACAGCCGAAGGCGCCACGGTCACCAGATCGGCGGGTCGGCCGGCCGACACGGCGGCTGCGGCCCGGAGCTGCGTCAGGCGGATCGCGTCCAGGATCTCCTGCCGCTTCAGCTCGAGCATCAGGATGTCGCCGCCCAGCTCGGTCACTCGGTAGACGCGGGGATCATCCAGCAGCAGGCCGCAGTTGCCGCAGACAGGTGGAGACACGGGCGTGAAGCAGGAGGGGCACCGCTCGGCATCGGCGAGCTGGTAGGGAGATGGCGGCCACAGGCGCGGCCGTTCCGGCGAATCAGACATCGCTCCTCTTTCCACAGACGTCTTCGTCCCCCCAGGGAAGGCGTCCATGATGGCAGTTGAGCTGCCGAGCGACCCGGAATTGTTGTGGACTGTTGATAACAGTTTTCGCGTGTCGCCTGTTCAGATCGGCCAATGGCCACGGCCTGTCCACCGTTCAGAGGACAGGGGTCGCGCATGCTAGACTGACTCTTTGTCTGCGCGCACTCCAGCACGCAGTTCGCGTTTCGTCTCGCTTCGCTCGCTCAACGACCGGTGCATCCGGGCGTCGGTGACGCGCGTCACGAAATGCAGACAAGGGATCTTGGGTGAGGCCGTCCGGCCTCACGGTACTAAGGAGACATCACTATGGCAGCAGTGTGCCAGGTGACTGGAGCAGTTCCCGGCTTCGGTCACAACATCTCGCACTCGCACCGCCGGACGAAGCGCCGCTTCGACCCGAACGTGCAGAAGAAGACCTACTACGTGCCCTCGCTCGGTCGTAAGGTCACCCTCAACGTGTCCGCCAAGGGCATCAAGGTGATCGACGCGCGTGGCATCGAGTCGGTCGTGAAGGACCTCATCGCGAAGGGTGTGAAGCTCTGATGGCCAAGAAGGCACAGGACATCCGTCCGATCATCAAGCTGCGCTCGACCGCCGGCACGGGCTACACGTACGTGACGCGCAAGAACCGCCGCAACAACCCCGACCGCATCGTGCTCAAGAAGTACGACCCGGTGATCCGCAAGCACGTCGAATTCCGAGAGGAGCGTTGATCCATGGCTAAGAAGAGCAAGATCGCGCGCAACCAGCAGCGCCAGGAGGTCGTCGACCGCTACGCCGCCAAGCGCGCCGAGCTGAAGAAGGCGCTCGTTTCGCCGACGTCGACCGACGAGGAGCGCGAGGCCGCTCGCGTGGGCCTGCAGAAGCTGCCCCGCAACGCGTCGCCCGTGCGTCTGCGCAACCGCGACGTCATCGACGGTCGCCCGCGCGGCCACCTCTCGAAGTTCGGCATCTCGCGTGTCCGCTTCCGCGACATGGCGCACCGTGGCGAGCTGCCCGGCGTGACCAAGTCGTCCTGGTGAGCATCACCGGCTGCTGATCGAAGCATCCGCGAAAGGGCGGGAGTTCCTCGGAACTCCCGCCCTTTCCGCATGCCGCGGCAGTCGACCTGAGAGCCTCCGTCGACCGATGCGCAACCCCCACGCCTGGTGACGGTGCGCGGATTACACTCGCCGGCGGGGAAAGGAAATGATCATGGGGATGCCGCTGGATCCGTTCTTCGCGGACAGGCTTCGCGTCCACCGTCGGCATCTGCGCGACAAGGCGGTCTCGGCGATGCGCGCGCGATTGACGACGATGCTGCCCTTCGGGCGGGCCGCCGTTCCGGCCGCCGCTGAGCGACCGCCCGCAGACGGCGTGTCCGAGCAGCTCGACCGCGCGCACGGCGCGTCGCCCCGACCCGGGCCCCGCGCTCGCGCGCGGGCCAAGAAGCGCGCGGCGGCGGTCGCCTGGGACCGCCGAGAGCTCAAGACGGTCGGTGTGCGGGGTCCCGGCATCCCCATCACGGAGCATGAGGTGGAGGTGGAGGGGCTGCCTGCTCTCCGTGTGCGGATCTATCATCCGCCGGAGCAGGACGGAAGCCTCGTGCCGGGATGCCTGGCGTTCTACGGGGGCGCGTTCCGCATCGGCGGCATCGACTATCCGACGACGGATGCCGGCTACCGGCGTCGCGCGGCGGACTCGGGTGTCGCCATCGTCGCGGTCGACTACGCGCTCGCACCCGAGCATCAGTACCCGACGCAGGTGGAGCAGGCGCATGCGGCGCTCGTATGGCTCTTCCGGCATGCCACGTCGCTGGGCATCAATCCGGACCGCATCGGGATCCTGGGCACCTCCGCGGGCGGCAACATCGCGGCTGCCCTGACACTCGTCAACCGCGACCGCACCGGCCTCCCGCTGCGGCTGCAGGTGCTCGAAGTGCCCGTCGTCGACCTCACGGGAGCCCACATCGACTTCGCGCCCACGCGGGCGCTCGGCATCCCGAGCTTCATCGCGCGGCGTGAGCTGCGCTCCGTCGTGAAGACCTACCTCCCGCGCGCGCGGATGGCGCGCGAACCGTACGCCTCGCCGCTGCTCGCCGAATCACACGAAGGCCTTCCGCCCGCCGTCATCCTCACCGCCGAGTACGACCCGCTGCGCGGCGAGGGTGCCGCCTACGCCGCAGCCCTCCGCCGATCGGGCGTCGAGGCGAGCGCCGTCCAGTACCTCGGCGTCACACACGACACCCCCATCTTCGCGGGGGTGCTGCCGGCCGCCCGCAGGTGGCATACCGACGTCGTGACGGCGCTCCGGCTCCTGCACGGCTGACGGATCCCTCTCAGAGGGCATGCGCATGCAGAAGGCCCGGAGCGTGCGCTCCGGGCCTTCCTCTCCGTATCCCACCGCGGACACCGGACCCCGGGCGAGACGCTCTCGCCTCTCGCCCCGGATCCGGCCTCCGAGGAGGGCGGATGCTACTTCGCGGCCTCGACGACCGCGTGCGACGTCGCCCACTCGAGGGCGTAGTCGGCGACCTCTTCCCAGCCGTCCTGGCTGACGATGCGGTGGGTGCGTCCGGGCCACTCCTTGTAGTCGACGACCGCGGGGCTGCCCGTCTTGTGGTACTTCTTCACGATCGCCTTGCCGATTGCCGGCGGCACGACGTGGTCGATCTCGCCGGTCATGATGAGCAGCGGAGCGCGGTCGCTGCGGTCGTAGTCGACGTGGGTCACGCCGCCCTTCTCGTTGAGCACCGACGAGACGCCCTCGAAGAAGACCCGGTTGTAGGAGTTGACGGCGTACTGCTCCCAGATCTTGTCGGACTCGCTGCGGGGCAGGTCGTTGCCGAACGTGAAGTGGAAGTGGCGCTTGGACAGCGGCTTGGCGCCGTTGCGGCCGAAGGGGTTGGAGAGGATCGGCGTGCCCGTCCACAGCGTGGACAGCGGGAGCGTCGTGACGCCGGCGGTCTGACCCGGCTCGACGCCGACATAGGCGACGCCGAGGCCGCGGTCGGCGAGCATCTGCGTGATGACACCGCCGAACGAGTGGCCCATGATGATCGGCTTCTCCGGGAGGGCCCGGATGATGCGCTCGTAGTTGTCGGCGATCTGCTTGAGGCCGATCCCCTTCAGCGCCTCGGGGTTGCTGCGGATGTCTTCGACCGTGCGGTCGTCGATTCCGGGCCAGCCCGGGACGATGACCTCGTGGCCCTGAGCGCGGAAGCGCTCGGCCCATGTGTCCCAGCTCGTGGGCGTCATCCAGAGGCCGTGGATGAGGACGATGGGGGTCTTGGTCGTGGTGGTCATTTCGATCTCCTGAAGTGGGGTTGCGGTGGTTGCGGTGGGTGTTGCTTCGGGGTTCTGAGCCCTGTTCCTCCGGCTCATGTGTCCGATGGTAGACCGAACGTTCTATCTACGCAAGACTATTCCCAGAAAATCTTGAGAATCTCTCCGGACGTGTTCGCGGCGCAGGGCCGATGAGACGATGGAGGGCAGGGGGACAGCACATGAGCACGTCGACGGATGCTGTTGCATCCAGCAATTCACCGGCTCGGCAGCGCCTGCTCGAGGCTGCGACCGACCTCTTCTACAGCGAGGGGATCCACTCGGTCGGGGTGGACCGCATCATCGAGGCGGCAGGCGTCACGCGGGCCACGATGTACAAGCAGTTCGAGGGCAAGGAGGGGCTCGTCCTGGAGTACCTCCGCGGCGAGGACTCGCAGCTGCGCGGACTCTTCGCGCAGGCCGCGGGCGCGTCCGACGACCCCGACGTCCTGCTCGAGCTCGTGATCGAGGGGATCGCGGCCGACATCCGCGACCGCCACACGCGCGGCTGCCCCTTCATCAACGCAGCCGCCGAGTACCCCGACGAGGGTCCGGTCCGTGCGCTCATCGGGGACCACCGGGAGTGGTTCCGGGCGACGCTGCAGCACCTCGCAGAGGCGGCGGGACTCGTCGAGCCGACCGAGGTCGCGGCATCCCTCGTGCTCCTGCGCGATGCCGCCCTCGTGGGCGGATACCTCGACGGAGAGGACCGCGTGGCTCCTGCTTTCGCCCGCACGGCGCGCGGCGTCATCGCGTCGCATCGCCCCTGATTCGACGCCACATCGGTCACAGAAATCACATCAGCCACTCGACACGCCGGTGAGAACGTCGAAAATCCGCAGAAATCCGCGGATCCACGGTCATCTCGGCTAGGTTCGAGGCGGTCGATCCGACCAGCCGGGGGGCATGCGCCACTCGGTCCGAGCAATGAAAGGCGGCAGTTCCGCCGCCTCGGAGGACAACCACATGGCCGACAAGTCCATCACCAAGACCGAACTCGTCGCGAGCATCGCCAGCGCGACGGGCCAGAGCCAGTCCGCGGTGTCGGGCGTGCTCGACTCGCTCTTCTCCACCGTCGCCGAGGCCGTCGCCAAGGGCAACAAGGTCTCGATCCCCGGCTGGCTCGCCGTCGAGCAGGTCGCCACGTCGGCCCGCACCGGCCGCAACCCGCAGACGGGCGAAGAGATCAAGATCCCCGCGGGCAAGCGCGTCAAGGTCACGGCCGGCTCGAAGCTCAAGGCTGCGGTGAAGTGACGCGTCTCGGCTCAATGCGAGCGTAGCCCGCGTTGAGGCGAGTCGGGTCAGGTTGAGTAGGCCGCCGAAGGCGCCCGTACCGAAAC
The DNA here is from genome assembly GCF_040632175.1 of Microbacterium sp. NPDC019599. Lineage (NCBI taxonomy): Bacteria > Bacillati > Actinomycetota > Actinomycetes > Micrococcales > Microbacteriaceae > Microbacterium > Microbacterium sp. NPDC019599. The sequence goes on along the minus strand of NZ_JBEYBL010000010.1, from coordinate 50,834 downwards.
CTCTCCGACTTCATCGAGAAGGGGATGCCGCACTCGCGGCATCCCCTTCTTGCTGCCCGGCGGCCGCGGTGGCTCCGCCCGCCGGCGGCCCGGGAGGACCCGGTGCCCGGCCCGCTTAGGCTTGATGGGTGAACCCCCGTGCGCTGCGGGCCGCCGGCCCCGCGATCCTCGTCGCGGCCGCGCTGGCGGCGCTGGTCTGGGGGCTCGCGTACGGCGGGGGAGCGGCCCCCCTCGCGATCGGCGATCCCGGACCGTTCGTCCGCTGGGGTCTGCCGACAGCGCGCCTCGTCGTCAACCTCTCAGCGGCCGGCATGGTGGGCGCCCTCGTGACGGCGCTGTTCGCCCTCAAGTCCGGTGAGCGCGAGTTCGACGCCGCACTGGACGTCGCCTCGATCTCGGCGGCCGTCTTCACGATCGCGGCGGCCGCGACCGGATTCCTCACGTTCCTCGACGCGTTCAACCCCGAGGTCAGTGCGGCGCCCGAGTTCGGCGCGCAGCTCGGCCGCTACCTCGTCGAGACCGAAGTGGGCCGGACGTGGCTCATCACGATGATCGCGGGGGCGGCGCTCACGGTGCTCGCCTTCGCGGTGCGGGGGTGGACAGCATCCTTCTTCGTCGCCCTCCTCGCGGTCGCGTCGCTCGTCCCGATGGGCACGCAGGGCCACTCCGGCGAGGAGGCGAACCACACGGCCGCCGTCATGGCGCTCGTGCTGCACATCATCGGGGCGGCGGTGTGGCTCGGCGGCCTCGTGCTGCTCGTCGTCATCCGGCCGATCGTCGGCAACGAGCGCATCGCAACCGCACTCGCCCGGTACTCGAGCATCGCGCTCGCCTCGTTCGTCGTCGTCGCGATCGCGGGCACGGTGCGCGCGGCGATCGGCGTCGGCTCGTGGGCGGCACTCGCGAGCCCCTACGGCGTCATCGTCCTCGTGAAGGCGGCGGCCCTCGTCGGCATCGGAGTCCTGGCAGCCTGGTACCGCAGGCGGCTGATCGGGCGGATGGACGAGCCCATCCCCTCGAGGCGCTTCTGGTCCCTCATCGTCCTCGAGCTCGTGTTCATGGGCATCGCGAGCGGTGCTGCAGCGGCCCTCGCCCGCACGGCTCCGCCGACCAACTCGGCGCTGCCGGAGATCCGCACGCCGGCGGAGATCCTGACCGGTGCGCCGCTGCCGCCCGAGCTGACGATCGAGCGGTGGCTCACGTCCTGGGACGTCGACCTGCTGTGGGCGTTCGCGGCGGGCTTCGGCGTCTTCTTCTACCTCGCCGGCGTCTGGCGGCTCCGGCGCCGCGGCGACGCGTGGCCGCTGCATCGCACGATCCTCTGGGTGCTCGGGCTCGTGCTGCTCTTCTGGGTGACGTGCGGTCCGGTCAACGTCTACCAGGACTACCTCTTCAGCATGCACATGGTCGGCCACATGCTGCTGTCGATGGCGGTGCCCGTGCTGCTCGTGGCCGGCGCGCCCGTAACGCTCGCGGCGCGGGCGATCCGCAAGCGCGAGGACGGCACGCGCGGCGGCCGGGAGTGGATCCTGTGGGCCGTCCACTCGCCGTTCGCACGCGTCGTGTCGCATCCGTTCGTCGCGGCGGGGCTGTTCATCGGCTCGCTGTGGCTGTTCTACTTCACGGATCTCTTCCGCTGGTCCCTCTACGACCACCTCGGGCACGAGTGGATGGTCATGCACTTCCTCATCACGGGGTACCTGTTCGCGCTGTCGCTCATCGGCGTCGACCCCGTGCCGTACCGCCTGCCGTACCCCGGGCGGCTTCTGCTGCTCATCGGCATCATGGCGATGCACGCGTTCTTCGGCATCGTCCTCATGATGCAGACGGGACTCATGGTGTCGGAGTGGTTCGGCGCGATGGGCCGCACGTGGGGAGCCACTCCGCTCGAGGACCAGTACGTCGGCGGCGGCGTCGCGTGGTCGATCGGCGAGATCCCGACGCTCATCCTCGCGGTCACGGTCGCGATCCAGTGGAGCCGGACCGACGACCGCCAGCAGCGCCGCCGCGACCGCCACGCGGACCGGTCGGGGGATGCCGAGCTCGAGGCGTACAACGCGCGCCTCGCCGCGCTCGCCGAGCGCGACGCCCGCGCAGGCCGCTGACGCACAGCATCCATCCTTGCCCGCGAGACTTCACGAATGTCACGGAGCGGGCGTCGTAGCGTGACATTCGCGAAGTCTCGCGGATCGGCGCCGACGGGCGGGGGCGGACTCAGGGGCGGGGCGGGGTGCCCGAATCGGGCTCGTCGTCGTCCCACTTCGTGCCGTCGAGGTCGCCGCGCAGCTCGCCCGTGAGCTCGTCGACGGCGGCGCCGACGGTCGGTGCGAAGCGGTCGGGCGAGAAGCGGCCGGCCATGCCGTACTCCCGCAGGGTGTCCTTCACAGGGTCCTTCATCTCGGCGATGATGAGGCGGATGCCGTGGACCTGGAGGTACTCGTCGAGCTCCACGAGCTCGTCGATCGCCGTCGTGTCGATGTCGGTGATCGGCTCGGCGGCGAGGATGACGGTGTGCACGCCGGGCTGCGCAGCCTCGACGCGCGCGCGCACCCAGTCGTCGAACACGGCCCCGTTCGCGAAGAAGAGCGGAGCGTCGAAGCGCACGATGACGATGCCGGGGATGCGCTCGCCCTCGTCGGGGTAGCGCGAGAGGTCGTGGTAGCCGCGCAGCCCCCTCACACGGCCGAGCTCGGCCTTGTACGGCCGCCACGAGCGGTTCACGAACGCGAGCAGCGACAGGATGATCGTCACGACGATCCCCTCGAGGACGCCGAAGACGAGCACGCCGAGGAACGCTGCGAGCGACAGCGAGGCGTCGACCTTGTCCATGCGCCACAGGGACCGGAACCCGCGCACGTCGATGAGGCTCGTGGCGGCGCCCATGACGACGGCCGCGAGCACGGCCGACGGCAGGAACTCCGTGAGCCCCGGCGCGAGGAGGATGAAACCGAGGATGAGCGCGGCGCCCACGACCCCCGTGAGCTGCGTGCGCGAGCCCGCCTGCTCGGCGACGGGCGTCCGGGAGGACGATGCCGAGACGGGGAAGCCGCCGAGCGCTCCGCCGGCGATGTTGGCGATGCCGATGCCCGCCATCTCCTGGCTGCCGCTCACGGTCTCGCCGCGGCGCGCCGCGAACGTGCGCGACAGGACGGCGCTGTCGGTGAAGGCGACGAGCGCGATGCCGGCGGCGGGGCCCGCGAGGGCAGCGACATCGGTCCACTGCAGGCCCTGCAGCGCAGGGGCCGGCAGCCCCTGCGGCAGCGCGCCGACGACCGGCAGCGACTCGGACAGGCCCAGCACGCCCGTCAGGATCATCGAGAGCACGACGACGACGAGCACACCCGGCACGGGCGACTTGAGCCACTTGAGCACGAAGATGACGACGAGCGACAGGATGCCGAACACGGCCGCGAGCGGAAGCACCTCGCCCGATCCGATCGCCTGCACGATCGCGACGACCTCGGGCCAGATGCCCGAGGCGTCCGTCGAGAAGCCGAGGAGCTTCGGGATCTGCGACACGATCACGAGGAGCGCGATGGCGTTGAGGTAGCCGACCCGGATGGGCTTGGACAGGAGGTCGGTCACGAACCCGAGCCGCAGGATGCCTCCGAGCAGCAGCAGAGCGCCGACCATGATGCCGAGCAGGCCCGCGAGGGCGATCGCGCGCTGCCCGTCGCCGAGGGCGAGCGGCAGGATCGCCGCCGCGATGATCGGCGCGAGCGAGGAGTCGGGGCCCAGCACGAGGATCCGCGACGGCCCGAAGATCGCGTACGCGACGAGCGGCACGATCGTGGCGTAGAGCCCCGTCTCGGGCGGGAGACCCGCGACCTCGGCGTAGCCCATGCCGGCCGGGATGAGCAGCGCCGTCACGACGATGCCGGCGCGGACGTCGGGCCACAGCCAGGCCGCCTTGTACTCACGGGCGACCCGGATGCCCGGGATCCACCGGCCGATCCCCTTCGATGCCATGCGCGCGCCTCCCGCACATATCTTGGCGGACGGGCGCATCGAGCGCGCCTCGCGCGCGGCATCCCGCCGGCCGTCGTCATCCGCAGCGGGGGAGTCCGGATGCTGTCGCCGGCGCTGCCGCGGTGCTGGGCGCTTCGTGCGCGCAGCGGCGAGGCTGTGCGTCAGCGTGTGTCGGTGCCGCCCACGACGATCGAGGCGCTGCCGTCGGGTCGCACCGTGATCTGCCCCGTCATGAGGAACGGGACGTCCTCGCTCACGTGCCGGACCGAGCCGTCGAAGAGCGAGCGGATGTCGACCTCGATGTGCGCGACCGCCTCGATGGGCGGGATCTTCCAGTTCGCCGCGTCCGGTTCGACCTGGACCGTCGGCTGCCGCACGATCGACCACTGCGGGGCCGAGTCGATGCGATCCTCGACCGGGTACCCGAACGGGCACGCCGTCGGCAGGAGCACCTGCTGCGTCGCGCATTCCGTCAGGAACTCCTCGACGCGGTCCTGCACGACGCCGACGAACTCGGCCGTGGGCTCGGCCTGGACGTCCACGTCGGTCGCGTGCAGCGGGCTGTCGGACAGCACCGCGACACCGCGGCTCGCGGCGATCGGCGTGTCGACCGAGACGGAGTAGAGCCCCGGTGAGAACACCAGGAGCGGCACGGCGGCCACGGGATCCGCGTCGGGGCCTTCGGGGGAGACCTGCCGCTTGTCGATCTCGAAGCCGTTGACCTGGAAACTCATGGATCCGAGCACCGTCAGGTCGACGACGGCGAGCGGGCTGCGGGCGAAGCGCCACGTCGGGGCGACGCCGATCCAGCCGTCCCGCTCGACCTCGAGCGTCGTGCGCCCGGGGTATGCGCCCGCCGTGTACTCCACGACGACCTCGGTCTCGTCACCCTCGGTCGTCTCGGACACGACGCGGACGTCGGTGAGTGGGGCGAGGGCCGCGCTGCGCAGGAGCGCATCGGATGCGCTGACCGGCAGGCCCGCCGCCTCGAGCTCGGCGGAGTCGACGGCGACGCCCGCGACGGCGAGGGCATCCGCGGCGCGGCCGTCGGACAGCATCCCGAGGTACCGCTCGACGAAGGCGGAGGGGCTGTAGAACTCGCGGTAGAGCACGCTGACGCCGGCTCCGACGGCGCCCGCGAGGAGCACGCCGACGACGCCGAGGAGCGTCAGGTCGAGCGCGAGCGACCGGCGCCGCTTCCTCCCGGCCGGCGGAGTCTGGGGAGGAGAGGGAGGGATGCCGGTGGCCGTGGCATCCGGCTGTCCGTCGTGTGCGGGGGCCGATGCGGGCGGGGTCGCCGACGCGTCCGGCGACGCGGGCGCGCCGTCGGGCATCGCCTGCGCAACCCCCCGGTCCACGCGAACAGTCTAGGAACGTGCGCCCCGGAGAGTCCTGTACGTGACGCCGCGCGGCGCCGGTGTGCAATCCACGGCCGGTCCCGGGCTCCGGCTCGTTAGCATGAATCGGTGATCGCGCCGCCTCTGTCCGCCGAGCAGGAGGCGCTGTTCCGGCTCATCGAGGACACTCGCGAGCACGTGTTCGTGACGGGCCGCGCGGGCACGGGCAAGTCGACCCTCCTGCAGCACGTCGCGTGGAACACGTCGAAGCAGATCGCGGTGTGCGCGCCGACGGGCGTCGCGGCGCTCAACGTAGAGGGCCAGACGATCCACTCCCTCTTCAAGCTTCCGCTCGGCATCCTCGGATCGACCGACGAGCCGCAGTCCGATGCGACGCGCAAGCTGCTCAACGCGATCGACACGCTCGTCATCGACGAGATCTCGATGGTCAACGCCGACCTCATGGACGCGATCGATCGCGCGCTGGGCATGGCGCGCGGCCGTCGCGGCGAGCCGTTCGGCGGAGTCCAGATCGTGATGTTCGGCGACCCGTATCAGCTCGCCCCCGTGCCGCCGCGCGGTGACGAGGCGCGGTACGTCCGCGACCACTACCGCTCGTTCTGGTTCTTCGACGCGCACGTCTGGACAGGGGGCCGGGACGCGCTCGCCGACGGTCCGGCAATCGAGGGGTTCGCCGAGCTCGGGCCGTTCGGGGCCGACCTCAACATCCGCGAGCTCGTCGACATCCACCGCCAGTCCGACCCGGGCTTCAAGGCGATGCTCAACGCCGTCCGCCACGGCATCGTGACCGCCGACATCGCCCAGGTCCTCAACGACACCGGCGCGCGGACGCCTCCAGAGCCGGTCGAAGGCGAGACGCCCATCATCACGCTCGCGACCCGCAACGACATCGTCAACAGCATCAACCGCCGGCATCTGGACGCCCTCGGCGGGCGCTCGCAGACCGCGACCGCCGAGATCAACGGCGACTTCGGGCGCGGCGACGCCTACCCGGCCGACGTCGAGCTGCAGCTGAAGGTCGGGGCGCAGGTCATGTTCCTGCGGAACGACCTCGCGCAGTACCGCGAGGTGCCGCGCTGGGTCAACGGCACGATCGGCACCGTCACGCGCATCGCGGGCGGCACTGTGCGCGTCGACGTCGAGGGGCAGGAGTTCGACGTCGAGCCGGCCGTGTGGGAGAAGTTCCGATACTCCTACGACGCGGCGTCGAAGTCGCTCTCGCGCGACGTCGTGGCGGAGTTCACGCAGTTCCCGCTGCGGCTCGCGTGGGCCGTCACGATCCACAAGTCGCAGGGCAAGACGTACGACCGCGCCATCATCGACCTCGGCTCCGGCGCCTTCGCACCCGGGCAGACGTACGTCGCGCTCTCGCGGCTCACCTCTCTCGAGGGGCTGTACCTCACGCGGCCGCTGCGCCCCCGCGACATCCAGGTCGACCCCGACGTGCGGCGGTTCATGGCCGGGGTCCGTCGGGAGGCCGCCGGTCGCTGACGTCAGGCGACGGCGGTCGCCTTCGCCGCGGCGAGATCCTCGAACAGCTCGGTGTTGAAGCGGTAGGCGAGGAGCACCTCGTCGATGACGCGGTCCTGCTCCGCGGCATCCCACGGCGCAGCATCCAGCTGCTCACGGTAGACGTCCTTGAACGCCTTGGGGTCGGCGATGTCGGCGAAGAGGTAGAAGCCGATGCCGTTCGTCTGGAACCCGAACCGGCGCGCCATGAGCCGGCCGATGAACAGTCCTCCCGAGAGGTCGCCGAGGTACCGCGTGTAGTGGTGCGCGACGTAGCCGCCCGGCCAGGTCGCGGCGACCTGCTGGATGCGGGCGACGTACCTGCGGGTCGTGGGCAGGGGCGTGATGCGCTCGCGCCAGTCCGGCCCGACGAGGAACTCCAGGTCCGCCTCGAGCGCGGGCAGGCGCGTCAGCTTGTCGCTGATGAACACCGAGGCGACGGGGTCGCGGCGCATGCGCTCGGTCGCGGCCTCGAGCGCCTCGTAGATGAACCAGTGCTGCGCGACGAGCGCGATGTAGTCGTCGCGGGTGCCCTCGCCCTGGATGAGGTCCGCCATGAAGCCGGCGTGCTCGCTTGTCGAATGGGCGGAGCTGGACCGCTCGCGCAGTGCGGCGGAGAACGGGATCGGGTCGCTCATACCTTCAGACTAGCTCAAGGTAAGTATCGCCTAAGTTACGAATTCGCTACGCGTGCTCACGCGGCTCGACGCCCAGGCGCCGGCAGGCCTCGTCGTACAGCGCGACGACCTCGCGCCGCACGGCCGGACGCTCGTCGATCGCGCCGCCGGGCCAAGGGACGCGCACCTCGACCTGCTCGCCGTCGGCCGTCTCGGCGAGCCAGTGGCCGCCCTCGCCGTCGAAGCCGGCCATGGTCGCCGCGACGAGATCGGGCTCGGCGGAGAACGCGCGCGCGATCAGCAGATTGTCGCCGGTGTGGTCGCCGTTCATGTGCCGCAGGACGGCTGTCACCACGTCGTCGTCGAATCGGAAGGTCATTCCGCAAGCCTAGGGACGCCGACGCCGTGAGAATCGCCGCCGGTGTGTTTGAATCTATGGACGATCATCGGGGGGTGAGAGTTGAGGCACCTTCGCCGTCGCAGTCGCATAGGCGGCGCCGTCGCGAGCGCGCTCGCCCTCGCCCTGACGCTTTCGGCCTGCTCGTCGCCCGCTCTCGTGGAGATCGATCTGCCCGCGCAGACGGACGGCCCACTGCCGACCGAGACCGTCGAGCAGCTTCAGGATGCCGTCACCCACGCGATGGCCGCGTTCGGCGCTCCCGCCGCGATCGTGGGGGTGTGGGCGCCGTGGAGCGGCGAGTGGGTCCAGGGCCTGGGCACGCAGCAGCCGGGCGGCGAGGGCGCCGCGGTGTCGGCCGACCTGCATTTCAAGGCCGCTCAGGTCACGCGTGCGATGACCTGCGACATCCTCTACTCGCTGGTCGCCGAGAACGTCGTGGCGCTGGACGATCCCGTCACGAAGTACGTCTCGGGCGTCGCTGACCTGACCGACATCACGCTCGGGCAGCTGTGCGACGGCACGGCGGGAATCTTCTCGTACTCGGGACAGCTGCTGAGGTCGTGGCTGGCGAACCCGGAGCGCATCTGGAATCCCCATGAGCTCGCGAGCTACGGTCTGGGGCTCGGCCGCGTTCGCGCGGGAGTCGCGTACCGAAACTCGGACGCGAGCTACGTCCTGCTCGGACTCGCGCTCGAGCGCGCCACGGGATCCAGTGCCGCCCGGCTCATCGACGAATACATCACGACCCCGCTCGCACTCACGGCGACCGAGCTGCCTTCGAACAGCGCGGCCGCTCCTTCACCCATGCTCAAGGGATATCTCTCGCGCAAGGACAGCAAGGGCGTCATGAACTGCGCCGATCCGCGCGACATCACGCGGCTGTCGACGTCGACCGGTTTCACGGACTCGGGCGTCGTGACCGACATCCACGATCTCGGCCGCTACGCGCAGGCGCTCGCCGCCGACGCGATCGTGCCGGCTGGGACCGACCGGCTCGAGGGCGCACTCCCCGCAGGCAAGAACGCCCCGTCGTGGTTCACGGCGGGCGGAGGCGTGTTCCAGGCGGGATCGCTCGTCGGCCAGTACGGCTCCGTGCCGGGGTACGCCACCGCGGCTTTCGCGGATCCGTCGTCGGGCCTCACGGTCGCCGTGGTCCTCGACAACTCCGGCGGGGGAGCCAGGTCGGCGCTCATGCTCGCGTGGCAGCTGGCCGCGATCGCGTCGAAGGCGCCTGCGGCATCGGGCCAGACCACGCCGGAGGCGGGCCTGCCTTGGACGGCTGAGAAGTACCAGGACGCGATCACGTCAGCCGCGATCTGCCCGCTGCAGTGACCGCTGCCGTACAGCGGGGCGGCCAGGCGACGGCGACCGCCCTCGTCGTCACAGGGCTCGCGTGCCAGGAGGTGGGCGCGTCGCTCGCTGTCCTGCTGTTCCCGCAGGTGGGACCGCTCGGCATGGTCATGCTCCGGCTGGCCTTCTCGGCCGTCATCCTCCTGCTGATCGCGCGTCCGCGCGTGCGTGGGCACTCGCGCGACGGCTGGATCGCGGTCGTCGGATTCGGCTTCGTCCTGGCGGTCATGAACGGGCTCTTCTACCTCGCGCTCGAGCGGCTCCCGCTCGGCGTGACCGTCACGATCGAGGTCCTGGGGCCGCTGGTCCTGTCCATCGTCGCCGCGCGCCGCGCCTCGGCGTGGGTGTGGGCCGCCGTCGCGTTCGCGGGCGTGCTCGCCCTCGGCGGCGGCGGGTGGGACCGCCTCGATCCGCTCGGCGTGCTCTTCGCGCTCGGGGCCGCCGCGAGCTGGGCCTTCTACATCCTCGCGTCGGCGCGCGTCGGCCGGGAGTTCCCGAGGCTCGACGGCCTCGCGCTGGCCATGACGGTCGGCGCGCTCGTCTCGCTGCCGTTCGGCATCGCCTCGGCGGGTTCGGCCCTCCTCCAGCCCCAGCTGCTGGCGCTCGGCGCCGCGGTCGCGGTGCTGTCGTCGACGATCCCGTACGCGCTCGAGCTCATCGCACTGCGCCGGCTGGCAGCATCCGCCTTCGCGATCCTCATGAGCCTCGCGCCCGCGACCGCCGCGCTGGCCGGCTGGCTCCTGCTCGGGCAGGAGCTCGCATGGCTCGAGATCCTCGGGATCGGTCTCGTCATCGTCGCGAGCATCGGGGCGGTGCGGTCGTCGCAGCGCGCAGCGCGCGGGACGGCCGAGCCGCTGGGCTGACGGATGCCGGGCGTCGGCCGGTGCCCGGCCGGTCGTCCCTCGAGATGACAGAACTTCTGGCAGCTCGACGTCGATTCGCCAGAACTTCTGGCATCTCGGTGAGGTGCGTGTACCGCCGAGCCGCTCGGCTGACCCGGCGTAGTCGGATCGGACGAAGGGGACCACTGACCTTCGTCGGATCGGACAACAGCATCCGGGCGCCATCTTCTTAGGGTGGTCGCCATGCGCTCCCACGATGACGTCGCCGCGTTCCTGTCCGCCCGCTTCGCCGAAGCCGTCGCCGCCCGCGGCGTGCCCGGCGCCTCGATCGCGGTCCTCGTCGACGGAGAGGTCGTCGAGGCCGCCGCCGGTGTGCTCAGCACCGCGACCCACGTCGACACGACGACCGACTCGGTCTTCCAGATCGGCTCGATCACGAAGGTGTGGACCGCGACCCTCGTCATGCAGCTCGCCGACGAGGGACTGCTCGACCTCGACGCGCCGCTGCGCACGTACCTGCCCGAGTTCCGCCTCGCCGACGACTCCGCGGCGGGCGCCATCACGACGCGACAGCTGCTCAGCCACCAGGGCGGCTTCGAGGGCGACGTCTTCACAGACACGGGCCGCGGCGAGGACGCCATCGAGAAGTACGTCACCGCCGCGATCGCCGAGCTCCCGCAGCTCTTCACGCCGGGTGAGCTGTTCTCGTACAACAACGCCGCGTACAGCGTGCTCGGCCGGCTGGTCGAGGTGCTGCGCGGCACGACCTGGTCCGACGCCCTCGTCGAGCACATCGTCCGCCCCCTGCAGCTCACGCACGTCGCACCCAGCGCGTACGAGGCGATCCTGTTCCGCGCCGCCGTAGGTCACCTGGGCCCCGGCGCCGACGGCGTCGAGACCCCCGCGCCGATGTGGGCGCTCGCGAAGTCGAACGAGCCGGCCGGCTCGATGCTCGCCATGACTCCGCGCGACCTCGTGGGCTTCGCGAAGATGCACCTCGCCGGAGGCGTCGGCCCCGACGGCACGCGCGTCCTCTCCGAGGCATCCGCTCGCGCGATGCAGGAGATCCAGGTCGACCTGCCCAGGCTCACAGGCATGGGGGATGCCTGGGGCCTGGGCTGGGAGATCATCCAGAAGGGCGAGCCCGTCGTCATCGGCCACGACGGCGGCACGATCGGCCAGTCGGCGTTCCTGCGGCTCGTCCCCGAGCTGGGCATCGCGGTCGCGATGCTCACCAACGGCGGCGACGTCATGGGACTGTTCGACGACGTCGTCGCGCACCTCGTGAAAGAGCTCGCCGGGGTCACGCTGCACGGCTTCCCGAAGCCGCCGGCCGAGCCGGTCGCCGTCGACGCGGGGCCGCTCGTCGGCTCGTACTCGAACTCGACGTTCGACATGCTCGTCACGGTCGACGACGAGGGACTGCTCTGGATCGACAGCACGCCCAAGGGCATCCTCCTCGAGATGGGCCAGCAGCCCGAGCGGCACCAGCTCGTCGGCTACGACGTCGACACCCTCATCACGCTGCAGCCCGCGATGAAGGAGATGCACCTCGTCTACGCCTTCCTCGGCGACGACGGCGCAGGCCGCCGCAAGTACCTCCACTACGGCCGCGCGATCGCCCGCAACGACTGACCGCCCGAATCACAGCATCCCGTTCGCCTCAGCACCCGTCCCAGCACCCCCCGTCCCAGCACTCAAGAAAGTGACCCGCATGATCCCGATGAAGAGGTCGTCCCTCGTCCTGGTCGCCACGGCCGCCACCGCCGTGGCGCTCGCCGGCTGCGCCGCCTCCGGCACGGGCGGCGGCAGCACCGCCTCGTCCGAATACGCCGACGGCAAGACGTTCACGATGACGATGGTCGCCGACCCCGGCGCCCTCGACCCGCAGCTCTCGGCCGTGAGCGCCCTCTTCCAGCTCACGCAGTTCGCCTACGACAACCTCGTCGCCGTCGACGAGAACGGCGAGATCCAGTCGCAGCTCGCGACGGACTGGTCGGTCGACGGGACGACCGTGACCTTCACGATCGGCGACGGGATCACGTGCTCAGACGGCTCGGACTTCACGGCGCAGACCGCCGCCGACAACATCATGTGGATCGCCGACCCCGAGAACGCGAGCCCCTTCCTCGGCTCGTACATGCCGGTGGTCTCGGACGCGACGGCCGACGGATCGACCCTTACCGTCACGCTCGCCGCGCCCGCGCCGTTCGCCCTGCAGGGCTTCGCGAACGTGCCGATGGTGTGCGACGCGGGCCTGGCCGACCGCAGCCAGCTCGCCGACACGACGATCGGCACGGGCCCGTACGTCCTCACCGAGGCCGTCTCGGGCGACCACTACACGTACGAGCTCAACGAGGACTACGCGTGGGGCCCCGGCGGCGCGACGGCCGACGAGAAGGGGCTGCCCGCGACGGTCGTCGCCCGCATCATCCCGAACGAGACGACGTCGGCCAACCTGCTCATGTCGGGCGAGGTCAACGCGGCGCAGATCGTGGGACCCGACGCGCAGCGCCTCGAAGCGGCCAAGCTCTTCTCGGTGGGCATCGAGGCCCTCCTCGGCGAGCAGTGGTACAACCAGGGCGAGGGCCACGTCACGAGCGACCCCGCCGTCCGCATGGCCCTGACGCAGGCCCTCGACATCGCCGAGCTCCAGAAGGTCGTCACGAGCAACGCGGGCGCTCCGGCCAAGCGGCTCACCGTCATCCCGCCGTCTGCCTGCACGTACGACTCCGTGAGCGGCAACGTCCCCGCGACCGACATCGAGGGCGCAAAGGCGGCGCTCGACGAGGCCGGCTGGGCCCCGGGCGCCGACGGCGTCCGCGAGAAGGACGGCCAGAAGCTCGCCGTCACGTTCCTGTACGCCAACACCCTCGGCACGGGCGGCACCGCCGGCGCCGAGCTCGCCACGCAGGCCTGGGAGGCGATCGGCGTCCAGGTCGACGCCGCGCAGAACGACTCCACGACCATCACGGGCGCACTGTTCGGCACCGGCGCCTGGGACGTCGCGTGGGTCCCGCTGAACGTGAGCAACCCCGACCAGGTCGTCGGCTTCGTGTCCGGCCCCGCCGCGCCCGAGGGCACGAACTTCGCCGGCATCCAGAACGCCGACTACGACGAAGGCGTCGCCGAGGCGATGCAGATCCAGGGCACCGACGGCTGCGACACGTGGGCCGAGGCCGAGGCCGCGCTCTTCCAGGCGGCGGACGTCGTGCCCTTCGCGAACAGCGTGGTGCCGACCTTCGGCAAGGGTGCAGAGTTCGAGATGACCGGCCAGATCATCCCGACCAGCATCCGGATGCTCGCCGAGTAACGACCGATCCCTCACCACCCGGCGGGGCGCAGCGCCCCGCCGGGAGAAGGACCACGCCATCATGACCACGATGACCGCCCCGCTCTCCGAGGAGACGCGCCGCCTCGGCGACAGCCACTGGCCGCGCTTCGTCCTCCGCCGATCGGGGCGGCTCGTGGTCTCGCTGTGGGTGCTGCTGACAGCATCCTTCCTCATGATCCACGCGCTGCCGGGAGACCCGGTGCGCGGAGCCCTCGGGCCGACCGCCTCGGCGGAGCTCGTCGCCCAGCGCCGCGAGCAGCTGGGCCTGGACGACCCGCTCCTCCTGCAGTACTGGAACTACCTCGCGGGGGTCCTCACGGGTCGCCTCGGCGTCTCGTTCGGCTCGAACCTGCCGGTCGCGCAGGTCATCGCCGACCGGCTCCCGGCGACCGCGAGTCTCGCGCTGCTCGCATTCGCCGTCGCCATCGCCGTCGCGATCCCGGTCGGCGTCGTCGTCGCGGTCCGCACGCGCCGCGGCCGCGGGCGGGGACTCGAGCTCGGCTTCGCGTCGGGCAGCGTCTTCCTGTCGGCGATCCCGGACTTCCTCATCGGCGTCGCCCTCGTCTGGGTCTTCGGAGTCACGCTCGGGTGGTTCCCCATCGCCGGGCGCAGCGGACCCGATTCCTACGTGCTCCCGGTGCTGGCCCTGGCGATCGGGCCCGCTGCGGTCCTCGCGCGCATCGTGCGCGTCGAGATGCTGAACGTTCTCGACGCGGACTTCATCCGCACGGCCCGCGCCAAGCGGCTGCCGGCGTGGCGCATCCACCTCAACCACGCGCTCCCGAACGCCGTGACGGCGACCCTGACCCTCGCGGGTCTTCTCCTGGCATCGCTCGTCGTCGGAACCGTCCTCGTCGAGAACGTCTTCGCGTGGCCGGGCCTGGGCTCGACGATCGTGCAGGCGATCCTCACGAAGGACTACCCGCTCGCGCAGGGCGTCGTGCTCGTCTACGGCGTCGGCGTGCTCGTCATCAACACGATCGTCGACGCGGCGCTGCTCGTGCTCGACCCGCGCACGGCGGCGGAGGACTGACATGCGCACCATCGCCCGCATCGTCCGCACGCCCCTGGGCCTGTCGGCCGTCATCCTGCTCGCGCTGGTCCTGCTGACGGCGATCTTCGCCCCGATCCTGTGGGGCGCCCAGGCCGACGCCATCGACACCGACGCGATCCTCGCGCCGCCCTCGGCCGAGCACCCGATCGGCACCGACGGGCTGGGCCGCGACATCCTGCTGCGCGTCCTCGTCGCGACGCGGCTGTCGATCGTGCTCGCCCTCATGGCGACCGTCGTGGCCGTCGTCGTCGGGCTCATCCTCGGCGTCGCACCGTACCTGATGGGCCGCGCCGGCCGCGCCGTCACGTGGTTCGTGAGCGTCGCCGTCGCCTTCCCCGCGCTGCTGCTGGCCCTCTTCTTCGCCGTCATCTTCGGCATCGGCTGGGTCGGCGCGACGTGGGCGATCGGCCTCGCGGGAGCCCCGAGCTTCGCGCGGCTCTGCCAGACCCTCATCGCGGGGATCGCGGCGCGCGACTTCGTCGCCGCGGCGCGCGTCGGCGGCGTAGGACGCACGCGCGTGCTCTTCCGCCACATCCTCCCCAACATCGGCGAGCCGCTCATCGTCAACGCGACGATCGGCGCCGGCGGGGCGCTGCTCGCCTTCGCGGGCCTGTCGTTCATCGGCCTGGGCGTCCAGCCGCCCGAGTACGACTGGGGCCGGCTCATGATGGAGGGCCTCTCGGGCATCTACATCAACCCGCTCGCGGCCCTCGCGCCGGGCATCGCGGTCGTCATCGCGGGGCTCGCGTTCAACCTCACGGGCGAGGCGGCCGCCCGCGCCCTGGGCCTCGGGACCACGGCCGTCGTCGCGAAGCTCGCGGCCGTCCAGCCGCGCCGCGCGAAGAAGAAGGCTGCCGTCGAGCAGCCGCAGGAGACGGATGCTGTCGCCCCGGCCGACGACACCGTCCTCGAGGTGCGCGACCTCCGCGTCTCCTTCCCCGGCGCCGACGGCCCGATCGAGCCCGTGCGCGGCGTCTCGTTCTCGATGCGCCGCGGCCAGATCGTCGGCATCGTCGGCGAGTCCGGCTCGGGCAAGTCGCTCACCGCGCTCGCCGTCGCCCAGCTCATCGAGCACCCCGGCGTCGTGGACGCCGAGCGCCTGCGCTTCCTCGGCGAGGACCTGCTGGCGGGCGACACCGCCGCGCGGCGCAAGCTCCTCGGCACGTCGCTCGCGCTCGTCTTCCAGGACCCCATGACGAGCTTCAACCCCACGAAGAAGATGGGCTCGCAGCTCGCCGAGGCATCCCGCCACCACCACGGCCTCACGAAGAAGCAGGCGCGCGCCCGCGCGATCGACCGTCTCGCGGCCGTGCACATCAGCGACCCCGCGCGACGGGCGGGCCAGTACCCGCACGAGTTCTCCGGCGGCATGCGCCAGCGCGCCATGATCGGCTCGGGCCTCATGGGGACGCCGTCGCTCATCATCGCCGACGAGCCCACGACGGCCCTCGACGTCACGGTCCAGCAGCGCATCCTCGACCTCCTCACGTCGATCCGCGACGAGACGGGCACCGCGATCCTGCTCATCAGCCACGACGTGTCGGTCGTCGCCGAGGTGTGCGACCGCGTGCTCGTCATGTACGCCGGCCGGATCGTCGAGGATCTGCCGGCCGACCGGCTCGCCGAGGCGAAGCATCCCTATACCCGCGCGCTGCTCGCGGCCGTCCCCGACATGACGACCGACGTCCGCCGGCCGCTGGCGACCGTGCCCGGCCGTCCCGTCGACCCCGCCCACGTCCCCGCCGGCTGCGCCTTCGCGGCACGGTGCCCGCTCGCCGACGCGCACTGCCTCGTCGCCGACCCGGCCCTTGTCCCCACGGACCGCGGCGAGGTCGCGTGCTGGCACGCGGGGGAGGCGCTCCCGACCACCGCGGCGGAGCCCGCGCTCGACCTCGAGGAGGTCCTTCGATGAGCGAGCTGCGACTCGAGGACGTCACGGTGCGCTTCGGCTCGGGGCGGTCCGAGACCACCGCGGTCGACGGCGTGAGCCTCACCGTCCCCGACGGCGAGGTGCTCGGCCTCGTCGGCGAGTCCGGCTCGGGCAAGTCGACGATCGCGCGCGCCGCCGTGGGCCTCGTCCCGCTCGCGGCGGGCCGCATCCTCCTCGACGGCGCGCCGATCGACGTCCGCCACGGACGCCGGCCGCTGCAGATGGTGTTCCAGGACCCGTACTCGTCGCTCGACCCGCGCATGACGATCGGCGCCAGCATCGCCGAGATCCTGCCCCGGGGCCTGCGCCGCGCCGAGCGCCGCGACGAGGTCGCGCGCCTGCTCGAGCTCGTCCACCTCGACGCCACGCGCGCGCAGGCCTACCCCGGACAGCTCTCCGGCGGCCAGCGCCAGCGCGTCGCGATCGCGCGGGCGCTCGCGGGGCGCCCCGACGTCCTCATCGCCGACGAGATCACGTCCGCCCTGGACGTCTCGATCCAGGGCTCGATGCTCAACCTCGTGCGAGAGCTGCAGGCCGAGCTCGGCCTGTCGATGCTCTTCATCTCGCACAACCTCGCCGTCGTCCGCTACGTCGCCTCGCGCGTCGCCGTCATGAGCGGCGGCCGCATCGTCGAGGAGGGCCCGACGGCCGAGGTGCTCGCAGACCCGAAAGATCCCTACACCCAGCAGCTGCTGGCCGCCATACCCGGCCGGTCCGCAGAACCCGTATCGCGAAGGAGCCGATCGTGACCCGCAGGATGCGCATCGAGGACGTCCTCGACCTCACCGTCCCCAGCCAGCCCGCCATCTCGCCCGACGGCGAGCGTGTCGTCTACGTCCTGAGCGGCGTCGACACAGAGGCCGACAAGGGCACGAGCTGCCTGTGGCTCGCAGGCCCCGACGGCTCCGGCCGCCGCCTCACGCGGGGCGCGTCCGACACGGCTCCCGCCGTCTCGCCCGACGGCCAGACCGTCGCCTTCCTCCGCGACGGGCAGCTCTGGACGCTGCCGCTCACGGGCGGAGAGGCCGTCCAGCGCACGCACCTCCCGCTCGGCGCCGGCGCCCCCGTGTGGAGCCCGAGCGGCGACCGCATCGCGTTCGCGGCGCCCGTCGACGGCGACGCGGCGACGGACGAGTCGGATGCCGACCGCTCGACGCGCGGCGGATCGCCGATCGTCGCGGACGTCATCGACTACCAGATCGACGGAAGCGGCTTCATCCGTCGCGTCCGCTCCCAGCTGCACGTCGTCGACGTCGCCGGCGGCGACGTGCACCAGCTCACCGCGGGGGACGAGCACGCCTCGAGCCCCACGTGGTCGCCGGACGGCACGCGGCTCGCCTTCGTCCGCAAGCCCGCGGGCGTCGACGACCTCGTGTACCGCAGCGCCGTCCAGGTGCTCGACCCGTCCGACCCCGCGGCACCCGCGCGCGTCGTCGCCTTCGCCGACGGCGTCGCGGCGACCGTCGCCTACGCGCCGGACGGCGAGCACTTCGTGGTCGTCGGCTGGGCGGGCGAGCCCGACGGCATCGCGCGCCTGTACCGCGTCGACGCCTCGACCGGCGAGGCCGCCGAGCTCGCGGCATCCCTCGACCGCAACGTCATGCCGGGCGCGCCCGCGTACCCGGGCGGCCTCCCGCAGTTCGCGGCGAACGGCGACGTGCTCTTCGCGATCCGCGACCGCGGCTGCACGCACCTGTACGCCGTCCCGCTCGCCGGCGGCGAGCCCCGTCACCTCCACGGTGCGGACGGCGAGGTCGTGAGCGGCCTCTCGGTCGCAGGCTCCGCCGCCGCGATCGCGCTGTCGTCGCCCACGTCGTTCGGCCGGATCCTCCGTCTCGACCTCGCCGCCGGGACCTCGGCGGTCGCCGCCGAGCACGTGACGACGGATGCCGAGCCCTTCGTCCGCGAGTCGCGCGACTTCGCGATCAGCGACGGCGTCACCGTGCAGGGCTGGATCCTGCGCGACCCCGCCGTCGAGGGGCCGACGCCGCTCCTCGTGGACGTCCACGGCGGTCCGCACAACGCCTGGAACGCGGCGCTGGACGAGATGCACATCTTCCACCAGGAGCTCGCCGCCAAGGGATGGACGATCCTCACGATCAACCCGCGCGGCAGCGACGGCTACGGCGAGGAGTTCTGGAAGGGCGTCAACGGCGCGTGGGGCGAGGCCGACGCGAAGGACTTCCTCGATCCCGTCGATGCGCTCGTCGCGGAGGGCATCGCCGACCCGGCACGCCTCGCCGTCACCGGCTACAGCTACGGCGGCTTCATGACCTGCTACCTGACGGGCATCGACGACCGCTTCGCCGCCGCCGTCGCGGGCGGCGTCGTGAGCGACCTCGCGAGCATGGGCGGGACGAGCGACGACTCGCACCTGCTCAACATCCACGAGATCGGCGTCATGCCGTGGGATGCCGCCGGGCGCGAGCGCCTCGCCGCGATGTCGCCCTACACGCGCGTCGAGAACGTCAAGACGCCGACGCTCGTGCTGCACGGCGAGAACGACGTCCGCTGCCCCGTCGGGCAGGCGCAGCAGTGGTACGCCGCCCTGCGCGAGCGCGACATCCCGACCCGCCTGGTCGTCTACCCCGGCGGCAGCCACATCTTCCCGCTGCTGGGCAAGCCGAGCCACCGCGTCGACTACGCGCGGCGCGTCGTCGACTGGGTCGAGCAGTACGCGGGCGATGCCGCAGGTGCGCGTCCCGCGAGGATCGACGCGGCGCACTGGCAGCGCCGCCTCGAGGCGCTCGCGGCGGTCCACAAGGTGCCCGGCGCGCAGCTCGGCATCCTCCGGCTCGGCGGTCGCGACGACGAGGTCGTGACCGCCGCCCACGGCACCCTCAACAAGAACATCGCGACGGGCGCACCCGTCACGAAGGACTCCGTCTTCCAGATCGGGTCGATCTCGAAGGTGTGGACGGCGACCGTCATCATGCGGCTCGTCGACGAGGGCAAGCTGTCGCTCGACACGAAGGTCAAGGACGTCATCCCCGAGCTGCGCCTCTCGGACGACGAGCTGACCGACGGCGTGACCATCCGGCACCTCCTGACCCACACGAGCGGAATCGACGGCGACGTCTTCACCGACACGGGCCGCGGGGACGACTGCCTCGAGAAGTACGTGGCTGAGCTGTCGACGGCGGGCCGCAACCACCCGCTCGGCGCGACCTGGTCGTACTGCAACTCGGGCTACTCGCTGCTGGGTCGGGTCATCGAGAAAGTCACCGGCAAGACGTGGGATGCCGCGATGGCGGAGCTCCTCTTCGAGCCGCTGCACCTGACCCACACCGTGACGCTGCCCGAGGAGGCCATCCTCTTCGGCGCCGCCGTCGGACACGTCGACGTCGCGGGCGAGCAGATCGTGACGCCCGCGTGGGGCCTCATGCGCTCGGTCGGGCCCGCGGGTCTCATCACGGCGCGCGCCGAGGACGTGCTCGCCTTCGCGCGGCTGCACATGACGGGAGGGCTCACGTCGGAGGGCACGCGCCTCCTCTCCGAGCAGTCGACCGCCGACATGCAGGCCTTCCAGGCCGAAGTGCCGGACAAGCACGTCCTGGGCGACTCGTGGGGCCTCGGCTGGATCCGCTTCGACTGGAACGGCGACCGCCTCTACGGCCACGACGGCAACACGATCGGCCAGGCAGCCTTCCTGCGGATCCACGCCGAATCCGGCATCGCCGTGACGCTCCTCACCAACGGCGGCAACACCCGAGACCTGTACGAGGCGCTGTACCGCGAGATCTTCGCCGAGCTCGCCGACATCCACATGAAGCAGCCTGTGTCAGTCCCCGAGGTGCCCGTCGAGATCGATCTCGCGCCGTTCGTGGGCACCTACGAGCGGGCGTCGGTGCGCATGGAGATCTTCCAGGCCGAGGACGGTGGGAAGCTGCGCACCACGGTCCTCGGACCGCTCGCCGAGCTCGAGCCCAACCCGGTCGACGTCTACGACCTCGTCGCGCTCGATGAGCGCCTCTTCGCCGTCCGCGCACCCGGCACGCAGACCTGGATCACGGTGACGTTCTACGCGTTGCCGACGGGCGAGGAGTACATCCACTTCGGCGCCCGTGCGACCCCGAAGATCTCCGGCGAGGTCTCGCAGCCCGAGGCCGCCGCCGAGCCGGCGGACGCAGAGAAGGTCGCAGAGCCCGCATGACGACCCTTGCCCCCGACGTGGGGGTCGACACGCTGATCGACCACGTGCGCAGGCTCGTCGAGTGCGAGTCACCGTCGGCGGATGCTGTCGCCCTCGCCCGCTCCGCCGACGAGGTGGCGGCGCTCGGCGAGGAGCTCCTCGGCGTCGCGCCGGAGCGCATCACGCTCGACGGCACGCCCCACATGCGGTGGCGGTTCGGTGCGCAGACGCGCGTGCTGCTGGTAGCCCACCACGACACGGTCTGGCCGCTCGGCACCCTCGCGCGCCTGCCGTTCGAGGTCGTCGACGGGCGGCTGACCGGGCCGGGATGCTTCGACATGAAGGCCGGGCTCGTCATGGCGCTGCACGCCGTCGCGTCGCTCGACGACCGCGACGGTGTCACTCTCCTCGTGACGGGGGACGAGGAGCTCGGCTCGCCCTCGTCACGAGGACTCATCGAGTCCACGGCCCGCGACGCCCATGCCGCGCTCGTGCTGGAAGCCTCCGCCGACGGCGGGGCGCTCAAGCTCGAGCGCAAAGGCACGTCCTGGTACGAGGTGTCGATCACGGGCCGTGCCGCGCACGCGGGACTCGAACCCGAGAAGGGCGTCAACGCGACCGTCGAGCTCGCGCGACAGGTGCTCGCCGTCGCGGCGCTCGCGAAGACCGGACTCGGCACGACCGTCACCCCGACCGTCGCGCAGTCCGGCTCTACGACCAACACGGTGCCGGCGTCGTCGTCGTTCACGGTCGACGTGCGGGCGACGACGATGGCCGAGCTCGAGCGGGTCGACGCCGCGATGCGGGCCCTGCAGCCCGTCATCCCGGGCGCGGGCCTCGACCTCCGGGGCGGCATCAACCGCCCGCCGCTGGAGGCGTCGGCATCCGCCGGCCTCTTCGCGACGGCGGAGCGCCTCGCGGCCGAGCTGGGCCTCGGTCCCGTCGAAGGCACATCCGTCGGCGGAGCGAGCGACGGCAACTTCACCGCCGGCATCGGAGTGCCGACGCTCGACGGCCTGGGCGCCGTCGGCGGCGGAGCCCACGCGGAGGACGAGCACGTCCTCGTGGCCGAGCTCGCGCCCCGGACCCAGCTGCTCGCGCGGCTCGTCGCCGAGGTCCTGTCGGAGGAGACGCCATGACCGAGCTCGTGCAGACCGACGACCTCACCGCCGCGGCGCTCGCCGACTCCGTCGCGGCCGCCGTCGCCGCGGGTGTCGTCGTCCGGGAGGTGACGACGATCGAGGAGCAGGCCGCCGTCGTGCGGCTGCTGTCCGAGATCTGGGGACGCAGCCTCGACAACCCGCCCGTCCCGCCCGAGCTGCTGCGCGCCTTCGCGAAGGCGGGCAACTACATCTCGGCCGCGTTCGTCGACGACGAGATCGTCGGCGCGACGATCGGGTTCCACTCGACGCCCGAGAAGCACGCTCTCCACAGCCACATCGCCGGCGTCCGGCCGCAGCTGGCCGGCCGCTCGGTGGGCTTCGCGATGAAGCAGCACCAGCGCGCCTGGGCGCTCTCGCGCGGCATCGAAGCGATCGAGTGGACGTTCGATCCGCTCGTGGCCCGCAACGCCTACTTCAACGTCATGAAGCTGCGCGCGATGCCGGTCGAGTACCTGACGAACTTCTACGGCGTCATGCCCGACGTCATCAACGGGGATGACGAGACCGACCGCCTGCTCGTGCGCTGGTCGCTGCGCGAGCCGGAGGTCGTGGCCGCGGCATCCGGAATCGCTCCCGTCGTCGACCCGCAGGCGCCCGGGATCGAATGCGTCCGCGTGCCCGCCGACATCGAGCGCCTGCGCACGACCGACCTCGCGCTCGCCCGGCAGTGGCGCCTCGATGTGCGCGAGCGCCTCGGAGCGGCCCTCGCCGGGGGCGGGCGGGTCGTCGGGTTCGACCGCACCGCCGGCTACCTCGTGCGCACGGGGGGCGCCTCATGAAGCTCATGGGATTCGAGCTGCGCCGCGTCGCGATGCCGCTGGTGTCGCCCTTCCGCACGTCTTTCTCGACGCAGACGGCGCGCGACATCCTGCTCGTGAAGGCCGTGACGGATGCCGCGGAGGGCTGGGGCGAGTGCGTGACGCTCTTCGACCCGCTGTACTCGCCGGAGTACGTCGAAGGCGCCGCCGACGTCATGCGGCGGTTCTTCATCCCGGCGCTCGCGTCGGCCTCGATCGGCGACGCGCACGGCGTCGGCGAGACGTTGAAGCCGTTCAAGGGCCACCGCATGGCCAAGGGTGCGCTCGAGATGGCCGTGCTCGACGCCGAGCTGTGCGCCGAGGGCCGCTCGTTCGCGCGTGAGCTCGGCGGCGTGCGCGACACCGTCCCGTGCGGAGTCTCGGTCGGCATCATGGACTCGATCCCGCAGCTGCTCGACGCCGTCGACGGCTACCTCGCCGAGGGGTACGTGCGCATCAAGCTCAAGATCGAGCCCGGCTGGGATCTCGAGCCCGTCCGCGCCGTGCGCGAGCGGTTCGGCGACGACGTGCTGCTGCAGGTGGACGCCAACACGGCGTACACGCTGCGCGACGCGCGGCACCTCGCGAAGCTCGACGACTTCGACCTGCTCCTCATCGAGCAGCCGCTGGAGGAGGAGGACGTCCTCGGCCACGCCGACCTCGCGCGCATCGTGCAGACGCCCATCTGCCTCGACGAGTCGATCACGTCGGCGCAGACGGCGGCCGCCGCGATCCGCCTCGGCGCGACGAGCATCATCAACATCAAGCCGGGACGCGTCGGCGGCTACCTCGAGGCGCGGCGCATCCACGACCTCGCCGCCGCGCACGGCGTGCCGGTGTGGTGCGGCGGAATGGTCGAGTCGGGCATCGGGCGGGCGGCCAACGTCGCGCTCGCGTCGCTGCCGGGCTTCACGCTCCCGGGAGACGTGTCGGCGAGCGGGCGGTTCTACGAGACCGACATCACCGAGCCGTTCGTCATGACAGACGGCCACCTCGCGGTTCCGGCCGGGCCGGGGCTCGGCGTCGCGCCCGTGCCGTCGGTGCTCGACGAGCTCACGACCTCCGTCGAATGGATTCCGGCCTGAGGCTATGCTCCCGAGCATGAGCACGCGTCCGAGGTCGAGCCTCGGCCGCGTGCTCGACGACCTGGGGGTCACGCTCCTCGAACTGGAGCACGGCGATGTCGACGCCGCGCTCGACGTCGGCGGGGTCGTCATCTTCGACCCCGTCGACGAGCCCGTCTATCCCGACAGCGCCGTGGTGCTCGCGGTGGGGGTGACGGATGCCGCGCAGCTGGCCGCCCTCATCGCCGACCTCGGCGCGCATGGCGCCGCGGCCGTCATCGTCCGCTCGCCGGTCCCGCTCACCGACGCCGTCCGCGTCGCGAGCGACACCCACGGCGTCGCGGTCGTGGGACTCGCGCGCGGTGCGACGTGGACGCAGCTCGCGGCGCTCCTGCGCTCCCTCCTGGCGGAGGACGACATCGCCCAGGTCGAGGACGAATCCCTCGGCGGCATCCCGTCGGGCGACCTCTTCGCGGTCGCGAACGCGATCGCGGCGCTCCTGGACGCGCCCATCACGATCGAGGACCGCTCGTCGCGCGTCCTGGCGTTCTCGGGGCGGCAGGAGGAGGCCGACGCGTCGCGCGCCGAGACGATCGTCGGGCGGCAGGTTCCCAAGCGCTACTCGCGCGCCCTGACCGAGCTCGGCGTCTTCCGCGACCTCTATCGGTACGACCGGCCCGTCGTCGTCGATCCGATGGATCTCGGCGAGGGTGTCACGACGCAGCGCATCGCGATCGCCGTCCGCGCGGGCGACGAGGTGCTCGGCTCGATCTGGGCGGCGATGGAGGGCCCGCTCACGGCCGAGCGCACCGCGACGCTGCGGGATGCCGCGAAGCTCGTCGCCCTCCACCTCCTGCGCGTGCGGGCCGGCGCCGACGTGCAGCGCAGGCTCCGCGCGGAGCTCGTCGGCACGGCGCTGGAAGGGGGCGTCGGCGCGCGCGAAGCGCTCGGCCGTCTCGGCCTGTCGGGGCATGACGTCGTCGTCGTGGCGGGATCGCTCATCGGCGACGACTCCGTCGACGATCAGCTCCTCGTGACCGACCGCGAGCGCTTCGCGGATGCTCTCGCCGTGCACCTCTCGGCGGTCCTCCCCGGGTCGGCCGTCGCCCTCGTCGGCGACGTCGCGTACGGCATCCTGCCCGCGGGCGACACGCACGACCGCACGACGGCGGTCGCGCAGGACTTCCTCGACCGGGTCGGGGGGCGGATGCCGGCGGTCATCGCCGTCGGATCGCCCGCGCACGACGTCACGTCGATCGCGCAGTCGAAGGCGACGGCCGACCGCGTGCTGCGCGTCATCCGCCATCGCACGTCGTCGCGGCGCGTCGCGTCGATCGCCGAGGTCCAGACGGAGTCGCTCCTGCTGGAGCTGCACGACGTCATCGCGGCGCGCGGGGAGGAGCCGACGGGCCCCGTCACGACCCTCATCGAGTACGACCTCCGCCACGACAGCCACCTCGTCGAGTCGCTCAAGGCGTGGCTCGACGCCTTCGGGGACGTCTCGGCCGCGGCATCCGCGACCTTCGTGCACCCCAACACGCTCCGCTACCGCCTGCGACGCGCGTCGGAGGTGAGCGGCCTCGATCTCGCCGATGCCGAGCAGCGCTTCGCTGCGATGCTCCAGCTCCGGATGCTCGCGCCGCGCTGATCCCTCGCGAGTTGACGCTCAGCTCCTGGCAAACATATGATGAATGACAGCGCTGTCAGCGGCGCCGTGACATCAATCGCGAGGGGGCGACGTGGGCTTTGCCGGACTGACGTGGGATCACCCTCGAGGACGCGCCGCGCTCGAGGCGGCGGCCGAGCGCTTCCGTGCCGCTGATCTCGACATCACGTGGGACGTGCACTCGCTCGAGGGCTTCGAATCCGCGCCGATCGGCGAGCTCGCCGAACGCTACGACCTCATCGTGCTCGACCACCCGCACCTCGGGGATGCTCTCGCGGCCGGGTGCCTGCAGGCCGTCGAGGAGGTGCTCGGTGCGGCGCTCGTCGAGGATGTCGCGGCTCGCGCCGTCGGCCCATCCCTTGCGACGTACCAGCTGGACGGCCGCACGTGGGCGCTGCCGCTGGATGCCGCGACGCAGGTCGCCGCGTGCCGCGCGGACCTCCTCGGCTCCGATCCGGTCACGTGGGACGACGTGCTCGAGACCGCGCGTCGCGCACCGGTCGCCCTGTCGCTCTCCGGGCCGCACGCGTATCTGACCTTCGCCTCGGTGTGCGCGAGTCTCGGCGCACCGCTCGCGCTCGGCGCCGCCGAGGAGATCGTCGCCTCGGACGCGGGCGAGCGGGCGCTCGGCATCCTGAGCGAGCTCGCCGCGTCGGCACCCGGCGGCAGCGATGCGCAGAACCCCATCGCGCTCCTCGAGCGCATGACCGCGACCGACGACATCGCGTACATCCCGCTCGTGTACGGCTACGTCGGGTACGCCGACCCGGCCCGCGCCCGCGCCGTCACGTTCGGGCCGAGCCCGACGGGACCAGGCGGAGTCGGCTCGACGATCGGCGGCACGGGGATCGCCGTGACGCAGCGGGCGGAGGTGACGCCCGCCCTGCGCGCCCACCTCGCCTGGCTCCTCTCGGACGAGGCGCAGGTGTCGTTCATCCCCGCGCACGAGGGACAGCCCGCCGTGCGCGCCGCGTGGGAGAGCGAGGCCGTCAACGCCCGATCGGGCGACTTCTACCGGCGCACGCGCAGCACGATCGAGGCCGCGTGGACCCGGCCACGGTTCCCCGGCTTCACCGCGGCCCAGACCGAGATGTCCCGCGTCGTGCGCGACGCCGTCCGCGAGCGCAGCGCGCCTGCAGGCGTGCTCGCACGACTCACCGAGATCCAGCGCACAGCGGTCAACGCGACCGCGGAGGAGCACGCACGATGATCAGCAGCCGCATCGACGAGGTAATGGTCGAGACCGACGGGCACGTCGTGCTCGTCACCCTCAACCGGCCCGAGAAGCTCAACGCCGTCACCCCGGAGATGTCGAAGGAGCTCGCGCGCCTCGCCCACGCCATCAACGACGACGACGACGTCCGCGTCGGCATCATCACGGGCGCCGGTGAGCGCGCGTTCTGCGCGGGGTCCGACATCCGGACCCTCGACGAGTACGCGACGCCGTGGCAGTTCCGCAATCGCGGCGACTACTGCGACGCGCTGCGGGAGGTGCGCAAGCCCCTCATCGCCGCGATCAACGGCTACGCCTTCGGCGGCGGCGTCGAGACGGCGATGCTGTGCGACATCCGGCTCGCGTCCGACAACGCGCAGCTCGCGGCGGCCGAGATCAAGCTCGGCTGGATCGGCGGGGGCGGCATGAGCGCCTTCCTCGCGCAGAGCGCGGGGCCGAGCAACGCGGCGCTCATGCTGCTGACGGGCGACCCGATCCCCGCCGCCACGGCGAAGGAGTGGGGCCTCGTGAGCGAGGTGCACGGGCGCGAGCGGCTGCTCGAGCGGGCGTGGGAGCTCGCGACGGTGATCGCGTCGCGGCCGCCCATCGCGGCGCAGACGGCGAAGGCCAATCTGCGGGCCGTCTACACGATGCCGTTCGATGACGCCATGCGCTACGAGCGCGACCTGCAGACCATCTGCTTCGCGACGGAGGACGCCGCCGAAGGGCGCGCCGCCTTCGCCGAGAAGCGTCCGGCCGTCTTCCACGGCCGCTGATCCGGAGACGACGATGACCGACTGGTTCCCCGCCCTCGCCGATGCCCTGCCCGCCGATGCCGGCGATGCCCTCCTGATCGGCCGGATCTGGCAGCCCGAGGTGGGCGGCCCCACGCCCGTCGTCGTCGAGGGTGACTCCATCCGCTCCCTCGCGCCGGCGTTCGCGACCGTGAGCGCGCTCGCGGAGGAGGCCGACCCCGCCGCGGCGGCTCGGGATGCCGCGGGCGAGGTGCTCGGGTCGCTCGAGGAGATCTACGCCAACACGGCCTTCGACCGGCGGGATGCCGCGTCCCCGTGGCTGCTCGCACCCCACGACCTGCAGGCCGTCAAGGCCGCCGGCGTGACCTTCGCCGTGTCGATGATCGAACGCGTCATCGAGGAGCGGGCGCGCGGCGACCTCGAGGCGGCCGCGGCGCTGCGCGCCGTCATCGCCGACCGGATCGGCGGCGATCTCCGGGGCATCGTGCCGGGATCCGAGCGCGCCGCCGAGCTCAAGCGGTTCTTCATGGACGAGGGCCTCTGGTCGCAGTATCTCGAGGTGGGGATCGGTCCGGATGCCGAGATCTTCACGAAGGCGTTGCCGCTGTCGTCGCGCGGCACGGGGGAGCAGATCGGCGTGCTCGCGCGTTCCACGTGGAACAATCCGGAGCCCGAGGTCGCCCTCGTCGTCTCGTCGACGGGCGTCGCGGTCGGGGCGACCCTCGCGAACGACGTCAACCTCCGCGACATCGAGGGCCGGAGCGCGCTCCTCCTCCCCAAGGCGAAGGACAACAACGCGTCCTGCGCGACGGGCCCGTTCATCCGCCTGTTCGACGACGGCTTCGGCATCGACGAGGTCCGGGCCATGGAGGTCAGCGTCGAGGTGCAGGGCGCCGACGGATTCGCGCTTCGCGCGGCATCCGACATGCGCCAGATCAGCCGCGACCCGCTCGACCTCGTCGCGCAGCTCATCGGGCCCCACCACCAGTACCCCGACGGGGCCGTGCTGATGCTCGGGACGCTCTTCGCGCCCATCGACGACCGCGACGCTCCCGGAAAGGGCTTCACGCATAGGCTGGACGACATCGTCGCGATCCGCTCGCGGGCACTCGGCACGCTGAGCAACGTCGTGCGGCACAGCGAAGAGTGCGAGCCGTGGACGTTCGGGGTCACGGCGCTCATGACCAACCTCGCGGCGAGAGGGCTTCTATGACGGATGCCGAGCCGTCCGCGCCGCCACGGCTCACGCGCCGCAACACGGGCACGGTGACGCTCGACGAGGTCGCCGCGCTCGCCGGCGTCTCGCCCTCGACGGTCTCTCGCGCGATCCGCGATCCGGAGCAGGTCTCGCTCGCCGCCTACGAGGCCGTCATGCGCGCCGTCGACGAGACGAACTACGTCCCGAACCGCGCTGCGAGCAACCTCGCCTCCAACCGCAGCGGCACCGTCGCGGCCGTCATGCCCGCGATGTCGTACTCCGTGTTCGCCGACACCGTCCATGCGCTGGAGGCCGAGCTGTCGGCCGCCGGCGTGCAGCTGTTCCTCGGGACCTCGGGCTACGACGAGGCGCGCGAGGAGCAGATCGTCCGCGCGTTCCTCGGACGCCGGCCGGACGGGATCGTCATGGTCGGCGCGTCGCACACGGAGGGCACGCGCGAGATGCTCCGTCGCGCGCGCATCCCGGTCGTCGAGACGTGGGACTGGTCGGACGACCCCATCGACTGCATCGTCGGCTTCTCCAATCGCGACGCCCTGACGGCGATCGTCGAACACATCGTCGAGGCCGGATACCGGCATCCCACCTTCGCGGGCTGGCTCACCGGCGTCGACTCGCGCGCCCGCGCTCGGCGTGACGGCTTCGAGGATGCTGTTCGGCGCCTGCTGCCCGGTGAGCCCGTGCGGGTGCTCGACACGGCGGAGCATGGGATCAGCGTCGAGGCGGGTGCGTGGCTGCTCGGGCAGGTGCGGGAGCAGCATCCCGAGTCCGACGTCCTGGTCTGCGCGAGCGACATCTTCGCGACCGGCGCGATCCTCGAGGCGCAGCGGCGCGGACTGGCCGTGCCGGGAGACATCGCGATCACGGGCTTCGGCGACTTCGAGATCAGCCGGCACCTGCACCCCGCGCTCACGACCGTCCAGACGCCGGACGACCTGATCGGCCGGCGGGCCGGAGAGCTCATCCTCGAGCGCATCGCGGATCCGGATGCCGCGCCCGTCTCGCTCGACCTCGGCTTCACCCCCATCGTGCGCGACAGCGCGTGACCTTGAAGACCACCCATGGAGGACCCATGTCGACGCTGACCACGACAGACCCGCGCACGGGCGTGCGCACCGACACCGACATCCAGGCGACGTCAGACGCCGAGGTCGCCGAGATCGTCCAGCGCGCGCTCGGCGCCGCGAAGGAGATCGAGCAGCGGCCGCGACCGTGGCGCGCCGACCTGCTCGACGCGCTGGCCGACGCCCTGGAGGAGCGCCGCGAGGACCTCGTCGACACGGCGGCCGCCGAGACGGGGCTCACGTCGGCCCGGCTCAACGGCGAGCTCACCCGCACGACCTACCAGCTCCGGCTGTTCGGCGAGGCCGTCCGCGACGGCGGCTTCCTCGAGGCGGCGATCGATCACGCCGGCGAGACGCCGATGGGGCCGCAGCCGGACGTCCGACGGATGCTGGTCCCCATCGGCCCCGTCGCCGTCTTCGGTTCGAGCAACTTCCCGTTCGCCTTCTCCGTCCCCGGCGGCGACACCGCGTCCGCGCTCGCGGCGGGAAACCCCGTCATCGCCAAGGCGCACAGCGCCCACCCCCTGACGTCGCGGGCGAGCTTCGAGGCGCTGAGCGAGGGTGCTCGCCGCGCGGGCGCTCCGGATGGGACCGTGGGGATCGTCTACGGCCAGGCGGCCGGCTCGAAGCTCGTGGGGCATCCCGGTGTCGCGGCGGTCGGGTTCACAGGCTCGCTCGGGGCCGCGAACCACCTGCGGGCCGTCATCGAGGAGCGGGAGCGGCCGATCCCGTTCTACGGCGAGCTGCAGAGCGTCAACCCGCTCATCGTCGCGGAGGCGGCCCTCGCCGCGCGCGGCGCCGAGATCGCCGCGGGACTCGCGGGCTCGGTCACGGGCTCGGGCGGGCAGCTGTGCACGAAGCCCGGCATCGCGTTCCTGCCGGCGGGTGAGGCCGCCGACGCGTTCGCCGAGCACCTCGTCGCCGCGATGGGCGCGGCCGATCCGGGTGTGCTCCTCAACGACCGCGTCCTGTCGTCCTTCCGCGAGGCGGAGCGCGAGCTGGGCGAGGCACCCGGAGTCTCGTCCCTCCTGGGGGCGACCGGCGACGGGGCCGGCGACGGGTTCTCGGTCGCGCCGCGCGTGCTGCGGGTGCCCGCGGGCGAGCTCACGCCGGATCACACCGTCGAGGCCTTCGGCCCGCTCGTGCTGCTCGTCGACTACACGGACACATCGGAGCTGCTCGAGGCGCTCGAGGCGGTCCCGGATTCGCTCACGACGACCTTCCACGCCGACCCCGATGACTACGCCCTGGTCTCGGGCCTCCTGCCGAGGATCTCGGAGGCCGCGGGCCGCATCGTGTTCAACGGCTACCCGACGGGCGTCCGCGTCTCGTGGGCCCAGCACCACGGCGGCCCCTGGCCCGCCACGAACTCGTTCCACACATCGGTCGGGATCACGGCGATGCGCCGCTTCCTCCGACCCCTGGCCTGGCAGAACGCCCCGGCGGAGCTCCTGCCCGCCGAGCTGCGCGACGACTACCGAGGGATTGTCCGGCGGGTGGATGGGGTGCTGGAGGTCCCGACCGCCTAGGTCCCGCACATCGCTCGAGGCGGCGGAAGGGTCCGGTCCCCGAGCGTGTCGAGGGGTCGGAACCCGACGGGTGCGGTTACTCGACCTCGACGCTTCGACAGCTCAGCGACCGCACGCCGCGCGCGATTATCGGTTGTGGACCGGCATGTGATGTGATCGTGTCGCCTCGTCCGAATCCCCCCGTCGCGACGATCGCCTGACCCCCCCGCCATCGTCACCCCGCGGAGACCCGATTTGCCCGGCACCGGCGCCCCCGGCATCCCTGTTCGCAGCCTGCTCCGAACCACGCTCGCCGTCGTCCTCGCGGCACTCCTCGCGCTCGCGGTCGCACACCCGGCAGCCGCGGATGATCCGAGTCCGGCGGCCTCCGTCTCGGGCGTCGTCACGGGCTCCGCGGGGCAGCCTCTTGCGGGCGCCGGGGTCTATCTGATGGAGGACTTCGGCAACGGGCACGCGTACACCGCCTACGCGACGACGGACGCCAGCGGGTCGTACCGCTTCGAGAATGTCGAACCGGCCGCCTACACCCTCCGGTTCTACCCCGTTGCCGGGCACGTGGGCGAGTGGTGGAACGACCAGATCGGCGCGGCCGTAGCGGACACCTTCGATGTCCAGGCCGGCGCCGCCCTCACGGGGATGGACGCTCAGCTTTCGGCGGGCGCCTCGGTCTCGGGAGTCGTGTCCGACCCTTCGGGCGTACCTGTCCCCGGCTCCGCGGTCAAGCTCTATGACGTCAGCGGGATCAGCTCCTGGCGCCTGGTGGGCGCCGTGCCGACCGACGAATCCGGGAGATATCGGTTCGCGACCCTGGACCCAGGCTCATACGTCGTCCTCGCCGCGCCGCCCACCGGCTCCGACCTCGTGAGCCAATGGTGGCCCGATGCGCCGTACCGGGACGGAGCGACCCGGTTCCCGGTCGCGCGCGATCAGACGATGACCGGCATCGACGTCCGCCTCCCGCGCGGCGCCGCCATCGAGGGCGTCGTCACCGACGAGGCCGGCGCCCCGCTGATCGGCGCCTTCGTCCGGGCCATCGGCGACGGAGACCCCGCATACCCGTACGACGAGTTCACGCTCTACGCCCAGACGGACGCGCAGGGTCACTACGTCTTCGACCACCTCGCGGCGGGTGAGTACCATCTCGGCTTCCGGCCCCCCGAGGGAGCGAACTACCTCGAGCGCCGGTCGGACTCGTTCACGCTGGGCGCGGGCGCCACAGTCAGGGAGGATGTCGCGCTCGAAGCGGGTGGGTCGCTCTCGGGAATCGTGACCGGACGCGATGACCTCCCGCTGGCCGGCGCGACGGTGTCGTTGTCTCGAGACGGCGAGGGATGGATCGCGGATGCGCACACGGACGAGACCGGTGCATACCGATTCACGAGGCTCGCCGGGGGCAGCTACACGCTGCAGTTCGCACCGCGGCCCAAGCTGCATTTCAACTCCCCGCCGGGTCACTTCTCCGAGTGGTGGCCCGACTCACCTGAAAAGTCCGGCCGCGAGTGGTTCAGCATCCAGGCCGGCCGGCATCTCGACGGCATGGATGCCGCGCTCACACCCGAGGCCATGATCCAGGGCACCGTCGCCGGTTCAGATGGGGACGGCGTTCAAGCCGGTGTTCGGCTCTACTCCGTCGAGGACGGGAGGCACACGTTCATCGAGTCGGCCTACGTCCTCGACGACGGCCGCTATTGGCTCGATGAGCTGCGCTCCGGGACCTACACGCTCAAGTTCACCGAGTCGAACCACCTGGACCAATGGTGGGGCGGCGCCGCGGAGGAGGGTCTCGCCGAGACCTTCGAGGTCGCGACGGGAGAGTCGCTGACGGGGATGGATGCTGCGCTCGCGGCCGGCGCATCCATCGGCGGGACCGTCACCGGGCCCGACGGCGCGCCCGTGCGATCAGCCGTCGCGTTCTTCTACAAGGTCACGCCGACCGGCCCTGTCTACTTCACGAACCGGGGGATAGACGACTCCGGCAGGTACTACCTCGGCGGTCTCACCGCAGGCGTGTACACCGTGAGGTTCTCGGCGTCGGCGACAGCCCTCGCGGAGGAGTGGTGGAACGACAGCCCGAGCGCCGAAGGTGCGCAGGCGATCACGATCGCCGACGGGGAGCCGGCGACCGGGATAGACGCCGAGCTTCAGCCCAAGCCGGTCAGCGTGGGCGTTCCCAGACTGTCCGGCACCGCCGCCTTCGGATCGACGCTCAGCACGAGCGTTTCGACCTCTCCGACGAACGCCACGCTCGGGTTCGAGTGGCGAGCTGACGGCTCGATCATCGAAGGCGCGACCAGCAGCTCGCTGGTGCTCGGTCCCGCTGAGGTGGGCAAGACGATCTCGGTGCGAGTGACGGCGACCGCGCCGGGCTATGCGCCGGGTTCGCGGGAATCCGCCGCCTCGGCTCCTGTGGCGGCCGCTGTGCTCGCGTCGGCGACGCCGCAGATCAGCGGATCCGCGGCCACGGGCTCTTCGCTCAGCGTGGACCCGGGTGCGTGGACCGCCGACACCGTCTTCGAGTACCAGTGGCATGCGAACGGGGTGCCGATCGACGGTGCGACGGACGCCGCGCTGGTGCTCGGCGCCGAGCAGGCAGGCAAGAGGATCAGTGTGAGCGTCACGGGATCCAAACCGGGGCACCTGACGACGAGCAGGAGCTCGGCGCAGACCTCGAAGGTCTACCTGACGGGCACGCCGACCGTTTCAGGTACGCGCGCGGTCGGGTCGACCCTCACCGCGAAGCCCGGGGCATGGGCGACAGGTTCCGCTCTGAAGTACCAGTGGTTCGCATCGGGCACTGCGATCCGGGGTGCGACCGCCACGACACTCAAGCTGTCCAGCGCGCACGCCGGTCGGCAGATCAGCGTACGGGTGACGGGAACCGCGCCCGACTACCCGACAGCCACTCGGGATTCGGCGCGGACCCTGAAGATCGCCACCGTGGGGTCCCCCAGGATCACCGGAGCCGCTGCCACCGGCGCGACGCTGAGGGCCGATCCCGGGATCTGGACGCCTGGTACTTCGTTCGCCTACCAGTGGTACGCGAACGGGACTGCGGTCGCCGGGGCGACGCGGTCGACCTTCCTCCTGACGTCGGTGCAGGCGGGCTCATCGATGACGGTGAGGGTGACGGGATCGCTCGAGGGCTACTCGACTCTCACCAAGATGTCGTCGGGCACCGCCCGGGTCTATCGCTCGCCGTCCCCGTCGATCTCCGGCGTCGCGGCCGTCGGGTCGACCATGACCGTGGTCCGGGGGACGTGGACGACCGGCTCCACGTACGCGTACCAGTGGTACGCGAACGGCGTCGCGATCAGCGGTGCCACATCGACGAGCCTGACCCTCACCGGTTCGCACGCCGACAAGCAGATCACCGTGCGTGTCACGGGTCGCCTCAGCGGATACCCGACGACGCAGCGCACATCCGCGCCGACGCTGAGGGTCACCCGGTGGGCGCTGCCGACCATCTCCGGCACCCCGGCCGTGGGGTCCACCTTGACCGCCTCGCCCAACACGTGGTCGAAAGGCACGACGTTCACCTACCAGTGGTACGCGAACGGCGCCGCGGTTCCCGGCGCCACGAGTCCGACTCTTCGCGTCGCGCCCGACCACGTCGGCAGGTCCTTGACGGTGAAGGTGACTGGCACGCAATCCGGCTACGGAAAGGTCTCCAAGGTCAGCGCCGCCACGGCGAAGTCGGCGCTCGTGGGCTCACCCACCGTCTCCGGAACCCCGGCCGTCGGCTCGACGATGACCGCGTCACCCGGCGTGTGGACCACCGGCACTGCGTTGACGTACCAGTGGTACGCCGACGGCGTCGCGATCACGGGCGCCACGGCCCGCAGCCTCACGGTGACGACGGCACACGTCAACAAGGAGCTCACGGTGCGCGTCACCGGCAGGCTCTCGGGCTACCCCACCGTGTCGAGGCTCAGCACGAGCACACCGAAGGTCACGCTCGCAGTCGAAGCGGTCCCGTAGGGGCTTTGGAGGGGATGACGGGAATCGGCCACTCCGCCCCTCCACGCGCCGACTTCGTCGTCGCGCGGAGCCTCTGGCGGAGCGGGACCGCCCGCGAGCGGGAGCGGTTCCTACGGCATCCGCACGAAATGCCCACACGCACCGACTTCGTCGGCGCGTCTGGGCATTTGGAGGGGATGACGGGAATCGGCCACTCCGCCCCTCCACGCGCCGACTTCGTCGTCGCGCGGAGCCTCTGGCGGAGCGGGACCGCCCGCGAGCG
>NZ_JBEYBL010000010.1:0-15533 GCF_040632175.1 Microbacterium sp. NPDC019599 | reverse complement strand
GTGTCGCTTCGGACGGCATCCACGCGAAAGCCCCGCCGGACGACCTTCGGCCGCCCGTCGGGGCTTTGGAGGGGATGACGGGAATCGAACCCGCGCTATCAGCTTGGGAAGCTGAAGTTCTGCCATTGAACTACATCCCCGGGGGGACGCCGGAAGGCGCCCGGCCAGCATAACAGGCCCTGAGGAACCGGCCCCAAGCCACAGCCGACGAGCTACGATCGCTCAGCCTGTCGAAGCGCCGTACCTGGGTGGCGGGGAGGGGGAGTTCGACCCCTCGACAAGCTCGGGGATCCGGGGATCGGGGGATGCGAGGTCCCGGGGACGAGCTCGGGGACCGTGGCCCAGCGGACGGAACTCGTAACGGCGGGCGGAGGAGACGGCGGGCCTGGGTAGGCTGGCCGGGTGCTGCTGAGCGACCGCGACATCCGCCGTGAGATCGAGGCCGAGCGGATCGCGCTGGATCCGTGGGAGCCCGACATGGTGCAGCCGTCGAGCGTCGATGTGCGGCTCGACCGGTACTTCCGGCTCTTCGACAACCACAAGTACCCGTTCATCGATCCCGCGATCGATCAGCCGGACCTCACGCACCTCATCGAGGTCGAGCCCGACGAGCCGTTCATCCTGCACCCGGGCGAGTTCGCGCTCGGCTCGACCTACGAGCAGATCACACTGCCCGACGACGTCGCGGCGCGCCTCGAGGGCAAGTCGTCGCTCGGTCGCCTGGGCCTCCTGACGCACTCGACGGCGGGCTTCATCGACCCCGGATTCTCCGGCCACGTCACCCTCGAGCTCTCCAACGTCGCGACGCTGCCCATCAAGCTGTGGCCAGGAATGAAGATCGGCCAGCTCTGCTTCTTCCGCCTGTCGTCCCCGGCTGAGACGCCGTACGGCGCGGGCCCGTACGGCAACCGGTATCAGGGCCAGCGGGGGCCGACAGCATCCCGTTCGTTCCAGAACTTCCACCGCACCGACGTCGGAATCACCGACGCCGGGTCCCGCGGCGCCTGACCCGGACTACGCGGCGTCGGCGTGGAGGCTGTCCACGCGCGCAAGACCGCCCGTCGCGAGGGCGGTGACGGCGTCGAGGGTCTCATCCGCGCCGAGCAGCCGGTTGTGGCCGAAGCCGTGCGTCCGCACGAACCGCGCGCCGTCGAGGTGGGCGGAGACGAGGTCGGCGCTCGCCGCGAGCGGCACCTGGCGGTCTGTCTCGTCGTGGACCGCGAGCAGCTCGACGCCTTCCGGCAGCGGATTCGCGACGGCGTCGAAGCGCAGGCGCATGGATGCGGCATCCTCACCGAACCTGGCGTGGAAACGCCGCTCGAAGGCGGCCTTCGCGCGCGGCGGGAGGTCGAGCATCGTCGAGAACTGATCGACGAACACCTGCGGGTTGCCGGCGCCCGCGATGGTCGCGACGCGCGCTGTCGTCGTGCCCGATCGCACGGCGGTGAGGGTCGCGAGGGCGCCGAACGAGTGGCCGACGATGAGCCGGAAGCGCCCGTGCCGCTGCTGCAGCGCCTCGATCGCGGCGATCCAGTCGCGGATGTCGGTCGGAGCGCCCGCGGACGATCCGTGCGCGGGTGCGTCGAACGCGACGACGTGGAATCCGTCGGCCACGAGTTCGCGCACGAGCGGCGCGAACTGCGACGCGCGGCCGCGCCAGCCGTGGACGAGCAGGACCGTGTCGTCGCCACGCCCCCAGCGGTAGGTCACGACCTCTTTGCCGTGGACACGGATGCTGTCGCGCTCGGCGGCGGCCTCGGTCGCGGCATCCGCCTCGCGAAGCGGCAGTCGTGGCTGCGTGACGAAGAACGCGCGCAGGGCCAGTCGACCGGCCAGCTCGGGCGAGACGGCGCTCGCGGCGCGGAAGAGGAGACGGGTGTTCGTGGGGCTCATGAGCGGCACCTTCCACAAGAAGTACGAACGATCGGTCGTAGACTACATGAACGATCGTTCGTATACTAGGCCTATGTCCGAGACGACGATCGACCGGCGCCGAGCCCGTGGCGATGCGTCGCGGCGGCTCATCCTCGACAGTGCGACCGACCTCGCCTCGGTCGAGGGACTGGACGGGCTCACGATCGGCCGGCTCGCGGAGTCGGCCGGCATGAGCAAGAGCAGCATCGCGACCCTCTTCGGCGGCAAGGAGGCGTTGCAGCTCGCGGCCGTCGACGCCGCGGCCGAGATCTTCCGCGGGGCCGTCGTCGATCCTGCCCGCGAGCTGCCTCGAGGCGTCGAGCGGCTCGCCAAGCTGCTCCGCGGCGCCCTGGACTACTCGCGCAACCGCGTCTTCACCGGCGGATGCTTCTTCGCGGCGACCGCGGCCGACATGGACTCGAAGCCCGGGCCCGTCCGCGACGCGGTGCGCGGCTGGCTGCGCGATTGGTACGGCTATCTCGAGGCGCAGGTGCGGCACGCCGCCGAGGCGGGTCAGATCACGGCGGATGCCTCGACCGTGCGCCGGCTCGCATTCGAGCTCATCGCTCTCGACAACGAGGCGAACTCGCGGTCGCTCCTGATCGGCGACGACTCCCCGTACGTGATCGCGGCGTCGGCGATGCGCGAGAAGCTGCTGGCGGTGGGTGCCGAGCCCGCCGCGCTCGAGCCGCTCGCCTGAGGCCGACGCCGGGTTCGGGGCGTTTCGCCTAGCTTCGCTCGCTCGACGACCGGGGAGTGCGGGAGAGGTGTCCCTCCCCGGTCGTTGAGCGAGGGAGCGAAGCGACCGAGACGAAACGCGCCGAACCCGCGGGTTACCGGATGACGAGGGTCAGCGACGTGTCGCCGCAGGCGAGCACGGAGGCCCCGCCGGGCAGCGGCACGACCGAGCCCGACGCGCGGCTGGTGGCGACAGCATCCGCCAGTCCCTCCAGGCGCAGGATCGACCCGGGCTCGCGGCTCCCGTCGGTCGACGTGACGATTCGGCCTGACGTGTTCACGAGCGACGCGTCGCCGCCGGCCGCGCGGAGGATCGGCAGCAGCTCCCGCTCGAGCCGGTCGACGAGTGCGTCGATCCCGACGAGTCCGACCATGTCGTCGCCGAGGCGGACGGGGGTCGTGATCGTGACGGCGTAGTCGTCCGTGCAGAGGTAGTCGACGTACGGGCCCGTGAGGTGCCGTGCGCCGGAGCGCGCCGGGATGCGCCACCACTCGAGTGCCGTGTAGTCGCGGAACTGCTCGTGCGACGGATCGTCGATCGTCGCGAGCCGGCGCGGGGCATCGGTTCCGCGCAGCCACCAGGCGAGGTGCCACCGGACGTCCGACAGTGCGCCGGGCGCGGCGACGAAGCCGGCGCCCGTCAGCAGCGTGTCGTTCGTGACGGCGGGGAGGGCGAACGACTCGACGAGGGGATCCAGCTCGGCCGCCGCGAGTTCGAGGCCGGCCGCGAGGCGGGTCTCGAGGAGTTCGCGCCAGCCCTCGATCGTGGCG
Source organism: Microbacterium sp. NPDC019599 (assembly GCF_040632175.1). Taxonomy (NCBI): domain Bacteria; kingdom Bacillati; phylum Actinomycetota; class Actinomycetes; order Micrococcales; family Microbacteriaceae; genus Microbacterium; species Microbacterium sp. NPDC019599. The sequence continues at coordinate 12,110 of NZ_JBEYBL010000010.1, read as the reverse complement.
AAGATGGCGTCGATCGTGTCGGCCACCCTCGCGGCGATCGCGACAGCGGAGTGCGTGACCACTGTGCTCATGCGGGACCGTCCTGGAGGGTTCGGGATGCCTCGTCGCGCCGTGCCGCGTCGAGTCTGAGCCTCTCGTGCACGAGCCATTCGAAGGCGCCGGTGATGTGTCGGATCGTGGCGGCGCGTGCCGCGGCGGGCTCGACACCCCGGATCGCCTCGATGACGTGCTCGCGCGCGACGGCGCTGCGCTCACGGTACTCCTGCTCGCGCAGGCAGAGCCAGAGCAGCGGCCCCGCCTCGGCCTGCAGCCGGACCTCCTCGCGCACGAGGCGCGGCGACTGGCTGATCGCGGCGACCTCGAGCTGGAACCGGCTCACGGCGCGGCGCGCCCCTCCCGCCGTGGACAGATCGGCCTGGGTGTGGATCGTGCGAAGGGTCTCGACGTCGTCGTCGCTCGCCCGATCGGCCGCGACCTCGGCCGCCGTACCGGCGATCGCGCCGACGTGCAGGGCGAGGTCTCGCAGCTCGATCCTCGAGTGGCCGTGGAGCCTGGACTCCAGCATCCGTGCCGCCGACTCGCGGTCGAAGGTGACGAAGCTGCCGCCGTCCCGACCGCGCCGCGTGCGGACGAGGCCCTTGTCTCGCATGCCCTCGAGGGCCTCGCGAGCCGTCACGAGCGCGACGCCGAGGCTCTTGGAGAGATCCGACTCGCTCGGCAGGCGCTCGCCGTCGCGCAGGACGCCGCTCACGATCGCATCGGTGAGGCGCTGCTCGACGAGCTCGGCTCTGCCGGCGCCGTCGAGCGGCGCGAAGACGACAGCGTGCGCTGCGTCGACTCGACCGGTCGCGTGCGGCATAGAGGATCCCCGTGGTCGCTGGCGGCTGACCGGGAAGCCCGTCCTTCCGGCCGTGACATGACCGTAACACGCTCGCCCATCTTTAGACATATGGATCCATATGATTTAATTTCGATCGACCATCGAAGGAGATCGTCACAATGAGCGAGCAGCAGCCTGCCATCCGCCTCACGGGCCTCACGAAGGAGTTCGGCACCGTGTCGGCCGTCGACCACGTCGACCTCGAGATCGCCGCCGGCGAGTTCTTCTCGATGCTCGGCCCGTCCGGGTCGGGCAAGACGACGGTCCTGCGCCTCATCGCGGGCTTCGAGCAGCCTACGAGCGGCGCGATCGAGCTGTTCGGACAGGACGTCACGAAGAAGGCGCCGTTCGACCGCGACGTCAACACCGTGTTCCAGGACTACGCGCTCTTCCCGCACATGACGGTGCTCGACAACGTCGCCTACGGCCTTCGCGTACGCGGCATCAAGCGGGCCGAGCGCCGGGAGCGCGCCATGAAGGCGCTCACGGCGGTGCGCCTCGAGAAGATGGCGGACCGCAAGCCCGCCCAGCTGTCCGGCGGTCAGCGCCAGCGCGTGGCGCTCGCGCGGGCCACCGTGGTCGCGCCGAAGGTGCTGCTCCTCGACGAGCCGCTCGGCGCCCTCGACCTCAAGCTCCGCGAGCAGATGCAGGTCGAGCTCAAGCAGATCCAGCGCGACCTCGGCATCACGTTCATCTTCGTGACGCACGACCAGGAGGAGGCGCTGACACTCTCCGACCGGATCGCCGTCTTCCACGACGGGAGGATCGAGCAGCTGGGCACGCCGTGGGAGCTCTACGAGAAGCCCGCATCGCGCTTCGTCGCCGACTTCGTGGGCACGTCGAACCTCTTCGACGCGGAGCGGTCCTCGGCCCTCATCGGCCGCGGCGGCGAGCACTCGATCCGGCCCGAGAAGCTCACCCTGAGCTCGCAGGCTGCCACCGCCGACGGCGAGCGCTCGGCGCCGGGCACGCTCATCGAGTCGATCTACGTCGGCAGCGGCATCCGTCGCGTGGTCGATCTGGACGCCGGAATGCGCGTGACGATCCTCGAGCGCAACGACCGATCGCGGGCCGCGGACGACGGCCGCGGCGACCGCGTCCATGTCACGTGGCACGACGCCGACGTCGTGTCGCTCATCCCGCCCGGCACCTGAGCCGGGGCGCAACCGCCCGGCTCCCCGAGGCCGGACACCCAGCCCGGCTCCCGAGGCCGGCCACCCGCCACCCGGCTCCCGAGGCCGGCCACCCGCCACGCGGCTCCCGAGGCCGGACACCGACCGCCGGCACCCGAGCCGGCCCAGACCTCGGGTCAGGAGACCCGAGAAGCACAGCACCAGCACCACCCGAGAGGAAGCACATCATGATGCACAAGACACGCGCCGCGCGGGCGACCGCGGGCGCCGCCCTGGCGATCGGTGCGATCGCCGTCCTGGCCGGCTGCGGCACGTCCGGAGGGGGCAGCGCCGCTCCCTCGGCCGAGGCCGAAGAGCTCGGCGAGATGGAGGGTCAGGTCTCGATCCTCGCGTGGCCCGGGTACGTCGAGGACGGCAGCAACGACCCCGACGTCGACTGGGTCTCCGGCTTCGAGGAGAAGACGGGCTGCGAGGTCACCTCGAAGTCGTACGGCACCTCGGACGAGGCCGTGAACCTCATGAAGACGGGCGACTACGACGTCGTGGCCGCCTCGGGCGACGCGACGCTGCGCCTCATCGCCGCCGGCGACGTGGCTCCCGTCAACACCGACCTCATCCCGAGCTACGAGGGCGTCTACGACTTCCTCAAGGAGAAGGAGTGGAACTCGGTCGACGGCCAGTCGTACGGCGTTCCGCACGGCTACGGCGCGAACCTCCTGCTCTACAACACGGACGTCTTCGCCGAGGCGCCCACGTCGTGGGACGTCGTCTTCGACAAGGCCGGCGACAACTCGGGCAAGGTCACGGCCTACGACTCGCCGATCTACATCGCCGACGCCGCCGTGTACCTCATGGCCCACCAGCCCGACCTCGGCATCCAGAACCCGTACGCCCTGGACGAGACGCAGTTCCAGGCCGCCGTCGACCTGCTCAAGGAGCAGCGCCAGCACGTCGGCGAGTACTGGTCGGACTACCTCAAGGAGATCCAGGCCTTCGAGACCGGCGACTCGGTCGTCGGCACGACGTGGCAGGTCATCCAGAACGTCCTCGCGAGCGAGGATGCGACGACCGACGTCGTGCTGCCCTCGGAGGGCGCGACCGGCTGGTCGGACACGTGGATGATCGCGTCCGAGGCGAAGAACCCGAACTGCGCGTACGCGTGGCTCGACTGGATCGCCAGCCCCGAGGTCAACGCGCAGGCCACGGCTTACTTCGGCGAGGCTCCCTCGAGCGACGCCGCATGCGACTACCGCGACGACTGCGAGGCGTACCACGCGGGTGACGCCGACTACGCGTCGCAGATCTGGTACTGGACCACGCCGATCGCCGACTGCGTCGACGGCCGCACCGACGTCGAGTGCGTCGACTACGCGCAGTGGACCGAGGCCTGGGCCGAGATCAAGGGCTGACGCCCGCACGAACCGCCGGGGGCCGCACTGCGGCCCCCGGCTCCACGGAGAATCCGATGACCGACACGATCCACCTCGCGCCGCCGACGCGAGCCGTGCCTGTTCCGCAGGCCACGCCGCGACGCCGCGTCTCGGCGTGGCTGAGCACGCATCCCCGCGCGCGGCTGACGCTGCTGCTGACGGCGCCGCTCTTCTGGCTCGTCCTCGTCTACATCGTCGCGCTCGTGCTGCTGCTCGTGACGGCGTTCTGGACGGTCGACTCGTTCACGGGCGAGATCGTCACGGACTGGACGCTCGACAACATCATCACGGTCGTCACCGGCACGCTCTATCAGACGGTGACCCTCCGCACCGTCGGCATCGCGCTGGCCGTCACGGTCATCGACGTCGCGATCGCCCTGCCGATCGCCTTCTTCATGGCCAAGGTCGCCTCGCCCCGTGTCCAGCGGCTCCTCGTCATCGCGGTCCTCATGCCGCTCTGGGCGAGCTACCTCGTGAAGGCGTACGCGTGGCGGTCGGTCCTCTCGCAGGAGGGCATCCTCGAGTGGGTGCTCGCACCGTTCGGGCTGCACACCCCGGGCTACGGCCTCACGGCGACGATCATCACGCTGTCGTACCTGTGGCTGCCGTACGTCATCCTGCCCATCTACGCGGGACTCGAGCGCGTGCCCGATTCGCTGCTGGAGGCATCCGCAGACCTCGGGGGGAAGAGCTGGCGCACGATCCGCCACGTCGTCCTGCCGCTCGCGATGCCCGCCATCATCGCCGGCACGATCTTCAGCTTCTCGCTGTCGCTCGGCGACTACATCACGGTCAACATCGTGGGCGGCACGACGCAGATGCTCGGAAACCTCGTCTACACGAACGTCGGCGCGGCCAACAACCTTCCGCTGGCCGCAGCGATCGCGCTCGTGCCGATCGTCATCATCTTCGGCTACCTGGCCCTCGTGCGGCGCACGGGCGCCCTGGACAACCTCTAGGAGACCCCGATGCGACTCGGAAAGTCCGCGCGGGTCACCCTCGCGATCGTCACCGGCTTCATCCTGCTGGTCGTCTACGTGCCGCTGTTCGTCGTGCTCGTGAACTCCTTCTCGACGTCGACGTCGCTCACGTGGCCGCCGCCCGGCTTCACCCTCGAGTGGTGGGTCAAGGCGTTCCAGTCCCAGGGGGCCATGGCCGCCGTCCTCACGAGCGTCCAGGTCGCGATCGTCGCGACGCTCATCTCGATCGTGCTCGGCACCCTGCTGTCGCTCGCCCTGCAGCGGTTCGACTTCTTCGGGCGCAGCGTCGTCAACCTGCTCGTCATCCTGCCGATCGCGCTGCCGGGCATCATCACGGGCATTGCGCTGAACAACTTCTTCCGCACGATCATGGGCATCCCGCTGTCGATCTGGACGGTCGTCATAGCGCACGCGACGTTCTGCATCGTGACGGTCTTCAACAACGCGATCGCGCGCCTGCGCCGCATGGGGATCAATCTCGAGGAGGCGTCGGCGGACCTCGGCGCGGGCGTCTGGACGACGTTCCGGCTCGTGACGTTCCCTCAGCTGCGCTCGGCTCTGCTGGCGGGGTCGCTCCTGGCGTTCGCGCTGAGCTTCGACGAGATCATCGTGACGACGTTCACGGCGGGCTCGGGCGTCACGACGCTGCCGATCTTCATCCTGAACAACATGTTCCGGCCGAACCAGGCGCCTATCGTCTCGGTCATCGCCGTCGTCATGGTCGTCGTCTCGATCGTCCCGATCTACATCGCGCAGCGACTGTCCGGCTCGGAGCAGACCCGACGCTGACCGCGGGCGTTCGCGAGTGCGAAACCGTCGTCCGCGCGCTGATGAAAGTCGCTCTGGCACTCGCGAGAACGGGGCGGATGCTGTCCGCGTCAGCCCTGCCTGGTCGAGCCGGAGCCCGCGAGGCGGTCGAGCGCGTCGGCGATCCGCGTGACCACCGCCGCGGCGGTCTCGGCCTCGGCGGGGGCGAGCCCGTCGATGATCGACACGACTGTCGAGTGGTGCGCGGCGTACGAGTCGTCGACGCGGCGGACGGCGAGCTCGGTGGGCACGAGGTAGTGCGCACGCCGATCGGTGGGATGCTGCACGCGCGTGATGTAGCCGCGCTGGACGAGCCGCTCGACGACGTTGGTGACCGTCGCGCTGGACGTGTCGAGCATCACGATGAGGTCCTTGGGGCTCAGGTTCCGCTCGTCCCGGTATCCCTGGACGAGATACCGCAGGGCCATGAGGTCGACGTTCGAGAGCCCCGACGCCCGCAGTGCGAGCTCACCCTGCACGCGCTCCGCGCGCCTCAAGTGGAGGATCGCTTCGCTCAGGTGGCGTCCTTCAGGCGTACTGGGCTGCTGCGCGTAGAGATGCTCGCCCTCGTGGCGCACGACCGTCTGAGGCATAGGATCCTCCCGAGTTGCTCCAGTCCGATTCGATGATGACCGCCGACTGCGCCAGGGCGAGCGTCTCGTACTCCCCGAGGTGCGAGCTCAGCGCGTCGCGGGCGGCAAACCGCCCGGCCGGCGTGCACTCGACGGTTCCGAGAAATGCCCCGTCGGCGCTGCCCGCCCAGTAGCCGGCCTCAACCTCATGCCAGCACCGGACGCTCTCCCGGTCCTCGGGAGCCAGCGTTCGCGTGACGTCGTCGATCATCGTCATAGTGACCCTCCATGGTAACCGTCACGCTCTGTGACGTCCACTAAATTACACACCAACCGAGATACATAGGAAGTGGGATTGACAAGCACTGTGAAACTCGGTTATCTACTAGTGCGGGCCGATGCCGATTCGACGAAAGGAATCCACGGTGGGATACCTGTACTACGGAGCCGAGACGCACCCGACTGAGGTTCCGGATCGGATCCTCGCGCATCTCCGGGTCGTCGCGACGACCAAGCTGCGCCGCGGTGAGAGCTTCACGCTCACCTGGCGGCATCCTGACGGCGGGCCGGAAGGGCGCACCTCGATCTGGGTGCAGCCGGCCATCCCGCTCAAGTTCGTGTTCGACTCCGCTGACCCGGAGCAACTCGACACGCACTATCTCCAGGCGCTCGCTGAGGCGGCGAACACGAGCAGCGGAATCACGATCGACTGGACCGACCAGCCCGCTCCGCTGAGCGCCGTCGGCGCGAAGCGCGCGGTCGCCGCGGCGTAGGAGCCGTCCGCGATCGGAGGAGATGTCCCGGCCGGAGGATGCCGAAACCCCAGCGGCACCTCCGGTCCGGGACGGTTCCTCCCCGAACCGGCGGCGCGAAGCACGCGGTCGCCGCGGCACAAGGCCTGGCGAGGTCAATGCGCCGTGCGCACTCCGACGAGGTCGTGCACGAGCACGGCGGCGGCACGAGCACCCTGGCCCGCCGCGACGATGAGCTGCTGCGGACCGGGGGCGGCAGCATCCCCTGCGGCGTACAGGCCGGGGATCGACGTGCGACCGGACCCGTCGACGACCAGGTGCCCGTCGTCGTCGCGCTCGGCATCCAGCCCCGCGAGGAAGTCCAGTGCCGGATGCCACTGCGGACGCACGAAGCCTCCGTCGATCTCGATCCGCGTGCCGTCGACGAGGCGGACGGCTGAGACGGCCCCGCGGTCTCCCTCGAGGTCGTCGATGCGGCGGCGCTCGACGGAGATCCCGGATGCTGCCAGCTCCGCCTCCTCCACCGTGTCGACGACGGGCGCGCCGTTCGTGAACACCGTGAGCCGGTCGGTCCAGCGTGCGATGAGCCGCGCGCGGCCCGCGAGGTCGGGCGTCTCGCCGATGAGGGCGAGCCGCCGGTCCTGCAGCTCCCACGCGTCGCACGCGGCGCAGCTGAAGATGGTCATGCCGTAGAACGCGCGCAGGCTCGGGATCGCCGGCAGCGTCTCGCGCAGTCCGGACGAGACGAGGACCGATCGCGAGGCGACAGCCGGCGGCGTGCCCGGCCGACCGCCGCGCACCGCCGTGATGAAGCGGAGGCCGTCGGCTCCGGGCGACGACAGGAGCGCGCCGGCGACGCAGCGGTCGAGGATGCGGACGTTCGAGTAGGCCGCGAGCTCGGCCCGCGCGAGCTTGCGCAGCTCGAGCGGAGGGACGCCGTCTCGCGTGAGGAACCCGTGCGAGCGCAGCGTCGCGGCATTGCGCGGGCGTCCTGCGTCGATGAGGACGACCGACGCGCGGGCGCGGCCGAGGTTGAGCGCCGCCGACAGCCCCGCGGGCCCGCCGCCGACGATGACGACGTCGGCCTCGGCCTCGGCGGGGCGGGGCTCGGTCTCAGCCATGCTCGTCCTCCTGGGGCGGGAGGGCGGCGATGATCGGGTGGTCCTTGTGGATCACCCCGACCTTGGCCGCGCCGCCGGGCGAGCCGATGTCGTCGAAGAACTCGACGTTGGCCTTGTAGTAGTCCTGCCACTCGTCGGGCAGGTCGTCCTCGTAGTAGATCGCCTCGACGGGGCACACCGGCTCGCATGCCCCGCAGTCCACGCACTCGTCCGGGTGGATGTACAGCGACCGGTCACCCTCGTAGATGCAGTCCACGGGGCACTCGTCGATGCACGCGCGGTCCTTGACGTCGACGCAGGGCAGTGCGATGACGTACGTCATGACAGGGTGAGGGAGCCTGCGCGCGACACTTCGACCTGCTCGTCGCGCGGGACGACCTTGACGCGCTCGCGCGTGTGCTCGTGGTCGGCGCCGAGCGCGCGCTCGTGCGCATCGAGGGCCAGCCAGCCGTCCCACGTCGTGAACGCGACATCCCGCTCGGCGAGGAGGTCCAGCACGTCGCCGTCCACCGTCGGCGCGGGGAGGGCGCCCGAGGTGGCGTCCGCGACGAGGTGCGCGATGGTCTCCATGGCGTCGGACTTCGTGTGGCCGATGAGGCCCACGGGGCCGCGCTTGATCCAGCCGGTCGCGAAGAGTCCGGGGACGGCCGAGCCCTCGGCATCCTGAACCCGTCCCTCGATGTTCGGCACGACGCCGCGCCCCTCGTCGAACGGAGCGCCGACGACGGGCGTGCCGTAGTAGCCGACGGCGCGGTAGACCTGCTGCACGGCGATCTCGCGGATCTCGCCCGTGCCGCGGACCGAGCCGTCGCCGACGGGCTCCGTGCGCTCGAAGCGCAGGCCCTCGACGCGGCCCTCTCCGAGAACCTCGATGGGCGCGTGGTAGAAGTGCAGGTGCAGGCGGCGGGAGGCTCCCGTGGACTCGCGGTCGCGCCAGCTGCCCAGCACGCGGAGCATGACCTTGAGCTGATTGTTCGCGGCCTTCGCGGGGTCGGCGTCGACGAAGTCCTCGTCGTGCACGACGATGTCGACGTTGGGCACCTCGCCGAGCTCGCGCAGCTCGATGGGCGTGAACTTGATGTCGGCGGGACCGCGGCGCCCGAAGACGTGCACGTCCGTCACGGCGGAGGCCTCGAGGCCCGCCAGGATGTTGTCCGCGATCTCGGTGGGGCGCAGGTCCACGGCGTGCTTCGCGAGTACGCGGGCGACGTCGAGGGCGACGTTGCCGTTGCCGATGACCGCGACCTCGCGCTGGTCGAGCGGCCACTCGCGCGGCACGTCCGGGTGCCCGTCGTACCACGCGACGAAGTCCGCCGCGCCGTACGAACCGGGCAGGCCGATGCCCGGGATGTCGAGCGCGGCGTCGCGGATCGCGCCCGTCGCGATGATGACGGCGTCGTAGCGCTCGTGCAGCTCGGCGAGCTCGATGTCGCGGCCGACCTCGACGTTTCCGATGAAGCGGATGGTGCCCTCGCCGAGCATCTCGTGCAGCGAGTTGACGATCCCCTTGATGCGGGGGTGGTCGGGGGCGACGCCGTAGCGGATGAGGCCGTAGGGTGCGGGAAGCGACTCGAAGAGGTCGATCGCGACCTCGCCGCCGAGCTCTTTGACGGAGTTCGCGAGGATGTTCCCGGCGTACACGCCGGCGGGGCCGGCTCCGACGATCGCAACGCGGAGCTGGAGATTCGAAGAGGTCACAGGGCGGCCTTTCGGGGTGAGGCGCTCGCGGGTGCGGCGAGCGGATCGAATGCAGAGAGGTCGAGCGCGAAGGCTTCGGGGGCGTAGGGGCTGAGCCGGACGACGTCGCCCACGACGACGACGGCGGGGGAGCGGATGCCGCGATCCGCGGCCTGCGCGGCGATCGTCGCGAGGGTGCCGACCGTCACGCGCTGGCGCGGGCCGAAGCCGTCCTCGACGATGGCGACGGGGCAGTCCGCGCCGCGGTCGCCGCGGGCCAGGGTCATCGCGGCGTGCGCGAGAGTGCCGACGCCCATCAGGAGGACGACCGTGTGGTCGCGGCCGCCGCCGAGCTCGGCGATCTGGTCGTGGCCCGTGACGACCGTGAAGGCCGTCGCGACACCGCGGTGGGTGAGCGGGATGCCGGCGATCGCGGGCACCGAGATGGCGCTCGTGACGCCCGAGACGACCTCGACGGGGACCCCGGCCTCGAGGCAATGGTCGAGTTCCTCGACCCCGCGTCCGAAGACGTACGGGTCGCCGCCCTTGAGGCGCACGACCTCCTTGCCGTCCAGCGCGAGCTGGACCAGGAGCGCGTTGATGGCGTCCTGCGGCACGGCGTGGTGGCCGGGGCTCTTCCCGACGTCGACGATCTCGGCACGCAGCTCGACGCCGTCGGCCGCGAGGCCGTCGAGCACGGCGCGGGCCCCGAGCCGGTCGGCGACGATGACGTCGGCGCGCTCGAGGGCGCGGAGGCCGCGGACCGTGAGCAGCCCCGGGTCGCCGGGGCCGGCGCCGACGAGCCACACCTTGCCGGCGGGCCGTTTCGACTCGTCGCGCAGACCTGCGCTGAGCGAGCGCGAGCGAGTCGAAGCGTCCTCGCTCGACGACCGGACGCGGGTCATCGCGCGCCCCCCGTCACGAGCAGGCCGCGGCGCTTGAGCATCCGCCGCTCGATGGGGCCGAAGAACACGAGTTCGATGAGGATGCCGATCGCGAGGATGAGGATGATCGTCGCGAGGACGCCCGCGAGGTCGGCGAGTTCGCGGGACTGCTGCAGCATCGAGCCGAGACCGAAGCCGATCGTGCCGCCGACCGCGATGATCTCGGCCGCCATGAGCGAGCGCCACGAGAACGCCCAGCCCTGCTTCAGGCCCGCGACGTAGCCGGGAAGGGCGGCGGGGAGCACGACGGCGGTCGCGAGCTGCCAGCGGGAGGCGCCCAGGACCGTGCCGACGCGTCGCAGCTGCGGGGGCACCTGGTCGACGCCCGCGATGAGGCCGTTGACGATCGACGGGATCGCGCCCATCAGGATGACGAAGTAGACGGTCGCGTCCGAGAGGCCGAACCAGATGATGGCGGCGGGCACCCACGCGACCGACGGCAGCACCTGAAGTCCGGAGATGATCGGGCCGACGGCGCGGCGGATGGGGCGCACTTCGGCCAGCAGCAGGCCGATCGGCGTGCCGACGATGATCGCGATGATGAAGCCCACGATGCCGCGCTCGAGGCTCGTCGCGACGGCCTCCTGCAGGCGACCGGACTCCCACGCGTCACCCATGGCGTTCCACACGTCGACAGGACTCGGCACGATGTCGGGTCGCGGCTGGGCGATGACGACGTACAGCTGCCAGGCGACGATGAGCAGCAGGACGAACACGACGGGGGGAACGACGCTGCTCGCGATCCGGCGCCAGCGGCTCGGGCCGGTCGCCTCGTCGGTCTGCAGGCGGTCGAGGCCGGCGGCGAGGCTGCGCAGGTCGTCGGAGCCGTCGGCGCTCGCTCGGGCGGCGATGGTGGGGGTCTCAAGCGGCATTGCGGCGGATCTCCTTGCGCAGCTGCTCCGTGATCTCGACGGACAAGGCGGCGACTTCGGGTGACTCGATGCGGCGACCGGTCGTCTTGGCGATGCGCCACTCCTGGACGATCCGTCCGGGCCGGCTGCCCATGAGCACGACGCGCTGGCCGAGACGGGCGGCCTCGCGCACATTGTGCGTGACGAACACGATCGTGCGGCCCGTCGCCCGCCACACGCGCTCGAGCTCCTCGTGCAGCAGGTCCCGCGTGATCGCGTCGAGCGCCGCGAACGGCTCGTCCATGAGAAGGACGGGGCGGTCCTGCGCGAGAGCGCGCGCGAGCGCCACGCGCTGGCGCATGCCGCCCGAGAGCTCGTGCGGACGCTTCTCGGCGGCATCCGCCAGATTCACGGTGTCCAGCAGAGCGAGGGCCTTGTCGTGGCGCTCCTTGCGGGGGACGCCGCGCAGTCGCAGTGCGAGCTCGACGTTGCGCCGCGCCGTGAGCCACGGCATGAGCGCCGACTCCTGGAACATGACCGCGGAGCCCTCGGACGGCGTGCGGATGTCGCCGGCAGTCGGCCGGTCCAGGCCCGCGATGAGGTTCAGGAGCGTCGACTTGCCGCACCCCGACGCGCCGAGGAGGCAGACGAACTCGCCGGGCGCGATGTCGAGCGAGACGTCCTCGAGCACGACCGGGCCCGTGCCGAACCTCTTCGACACGTGGTCGATGCGGACGGCGGGCTCGGCGGCGCGGGCGGGTGCCGGGACGGGCGTGACCCCGTCGAAGCTCGGAGCCAGGTCGGCGCCGACGCGCGGCCGGGGTGCCGCGCCGCCGACGGACGACGACGCGACGCCGGATGCGTTGCTGGTGGGGGTGGTCATGGGGTGTCCTCGCCGAGGCCGGCGGCGGAGACGGGCTGTTCGCCGGCGTCTTCGAGGAGGCCGTTCAGGATGCGCAGGTC
>NZ_JBEYBL010000009.1:164106-204315 GCF_040632175.1 Microbacterium sp. NPDC019599 | reverse complement strand
ACGCCGACGTGCACGGCGTGGACTCGGTGATCGACGCCGGCGAAGAGGGGATCGCCTTCGCCTCTGAGGCGGCCGCCACGAGTCCCGGCGGCACGCTCGTCCTCGACGAGTGCACGGTCCTCGGACGCATTCGCGCTCGCGTGCTCGAGCGCGTCTCCAACACGATCGTCCTCGCTGGGGTTCCTGCGGCGGAGTCCTCCGACTGGCCAGTCCCGGTCATCGCGGACCGCCGTCAGCAGGGCTGCGTGCGGTTCAGCTACCTGCCGCCCGGCTCGCGTACGCCCCGCCGCTACCGAGGCGTGGCCGACGAGGATGCCGCGGCCTTCCGGCCCGTCTTCACGTCGGAGCGGTTCGGGGATCCGGGCTACATCCAGCTGGACCGGCGCACGGTCGACGCCGTGTGGCGTGGCGCCGACGACGAGTCGGAGATGGGCGCCCTCCACCACCTCAACCAGCCGCTGCGCGAGGCGTATCTCGAACGGCGACTCGAGGATTACACGCGGTTCGGGCTCGAAGTCGGCCTCGTCTTCGAGACGTGACCGGCGGGCGCAGACAATGAAGGAGTCATCATGAGGGGCGATTTCAGCCGCCGCACCCACGATCGGCGCAAGCAGTACAGCGCCGTGCTCAACGAGCAGGGGCGCCTGCTGACGGATGCGGACCTCGAAGAGGAACACCGCATTCTTGCCGGCGCACACGAACAGACCGCCGCCGACGTCGTCGGAGAAGCGGGGGCACCGCTCGCCGCGGCGGGATTCCAGATCACCGACGACGGTGCGGGCGGTCTGCGCATCGGAGCGGGCCGGTACTACGTCGACGGCATCCTCGTCGAGAACCTGCCGGCGAAGGAGGGGGACGCCTTCATCCCGTTCGCGGGGCAGCCTTTCCTCCACGACGCGGGGAAGGACCTGGACGGTCTGTCGGACGGCGTCCATCCGGTCGTGCTCGACGTGTGGCGCCGGCTCGTGACACCGCTGGATGACCCGTCCCTTCGCGAAGTCGCACTCGGCGGACCCACCACCGCCTCGCGCGAGCAGACCGCCTGGCAGGTGCGCGTGCTCGACCGAGCTGCCGACTGGACGTGCGCCGCCGCCGTACCGGTCGTGCCGATCACGTCGGGAAGGCTCGCCGCCCGTGCGACTCCCGAGGCGGCCGTCAAGACCCCGTGTCTCGTGCCGGCCCGCGCGGGGTACTCGGGACTCGAGAACCAGCTCTATCGCGTGGAGGTGCTGTCTTCAGGCGCGGCCCATGACATCGGCACCGCCGGTGCGACCGCGGTGACGGTCAAGACGGGCACGACGGATCAGATCGACCTGGGCACCTCACCGCTCCCGGCGGTCGGCAGCTTCGTCGAGCTCGTGCGCAGCGGCGCGGGCGCCGACCCGTTCGATTCCACGTTCTCGCAAGTGACGGCCGTGACGGACTCGGTCGTGACCCTGGCTACCCCCGTTCCGGCGCTGGCGCCGGGGGAGACACTCGCGCTGCGCACGCCGGACGCGATCGCCGTCATGTCTCGCGAGAATGGCTCGGTCGTGACGGGGGTCGAGGCCATCAACGGCCAGACGGTGCGCGTGGCCGACCTCGGTCCGGACGGGACGCTCGGCTTCGCGCCACGTCAGTGGGTCGAGATCACCGACGACTCGATCGAGTTCGATTCGAGGTTGCCGCGTCGCCTGTACTTCATCACCGCGATCGATGCCGACGAACGCACCGTGAAGCTCGCGACTCCCGCAGACACACTCGGCGGCACCGAGGGGGTCGATCGGGCTCGGCACCCGAAGCTCCGCCGCTGGGATGGCGCCACAGGCATCTGGTTCCGGAAGTCGTCCGCGGGCTGGATGCACCTCGAGAGCGGCATCGAGGTCTCCTTCGCAGCGGGAAAGTACCTGCGCGACGACTATTGGTCGTTCCCCGCCCGCACCGCGGTCATCGACGACCGGTCCGGAAACATCGAGTGGCCCCAGGTCGGGGGTGACCCGGCATCCCTCCCGCCCGACGGAATCGTGCGCCACCGCGCGGCCCTCGCTCTCCTGCGCGTGACGGGAGGGAAGGGGAAGATCGAGGGTGACTGCCGGGACCTCTTCCCGCCGCTCACCGAGCTCACCAATCTGCTCTACGTGGGAGGCGACGGACAGGAGGCGCGTCGCCACGATCCGGGATTTCCCGCCCTCCCCAAGCTGCTCGAGGTGCGGGTGGTCAACGGCGAGACCCCTGTGGCGAATGCGGTGGTGCGCTTCGCTCCGGACAACGGCGTGGGCGTCGACGTCCTCACGACCGAGCAGGGGATCGCCTCGTTCACCTGGGCGCTGCAGCCCCCCGCGAATGCGATCTCACCGGTGCCACCGCCGCCGCAGGTCTGCACCGCGCACCTGCTGGATCATGCCGCGAATCCGATCGCCAACCAGTTCGTGCGGTTCACCGCCACGATCCAGGACCTCACGACACTGCTCTATGTGAGCGGCGACGGGCAAGAGGCTCGCGTGGGCGACGCGTCCTTCCCGCGGCTCCAGCAGCCCGTCGTCGTCCGGGTGTCCAACGGCGCCTACCCCGTCGAGGGAGCGACCGTGGAGTTCGTCGCGGCGCAGGGCGCCGTCACCTCGGTCAACCCCGTCGTCACGGGGCCCGACGGCACCGCTTCGGCCGTGTGGGATCTGGACCGCACAGTCCCGGACATGCAGGCGGTCACGGCCTTCCTCCACGAGGCGGACGGCACCCCCTCGCGGCACCAGCGGATCACGTTCCTGGCGCGCATCGATCCCGCTTCCGAAGGGAACGGCGGATGCTGCACGTCGATCGGGGACGGAGCCGACTTCCCGAGGATCGAGGAGGCGCTCGAGGCGCTCATCGGTCGGGGCGTGCGCGACATCTGCCTGTGCCTGCTCCCCGGCGATCACCGTGTCGAGGCCGCGATCGTCGACCAGCCGATCAACCTGTCGATCCGTGGGTGCGGCCGGACGTCGCGCGTCCATGTCGCGGACCGCTTCGACTTCGCCGGCCTCCTGTCGCTGCGCCTTGCCGACCTGGATCTGCGGTACCCCGTTCAACTCCATCACGACGTGCGGGGTCAAGGCGTGCTCTTCGTCCGCGACACGGCGGACGTCCGGCTGGACAACGTCCACGTGTTCGGCAGGAGCGCTGCGAGGACCCTCGTGACGATCCGCGGTGGGCGGCGCGTGGAGGTGCTGGACTCGGTCATCGAAGTGTTCCGGCTCGCCCCCATCCAGCCCCTGTTCGACCGGCTCGATACGACGGTGACGAACAATGCGCGGCGGTGGCCCACGCTGAACACTGTGGTGGACGGGCTCTCTCGCGCGTTCGACGCGGTCGGCTCACCGGAGTTCGAGACCCGGTCCGACGAGCTCAACACGGCGATGGAGGGCGTGTCCTCCGCGGCGCGGCGGCGACTTGCCGAGGCGATGCGCGCCTGGACGGGCGAGCCCGACGTGAGCCCCGAAGTGGCCGGGGACGTCGTTCGGATCGCCGACGCGTTCGAGGTGGACGACGTGGCCCTCCGCAATCTGCCCGACCGCATCCTCGAGCTGTCGAACCGGGCCGAGACGTCGCCCGACTTCCTTTCCGGGTGGGCCGCGCTGGAGATCGCACCGTCGGCCAGGCTCGGCGATGACGGCGCGGGTCCTGCGGAGGTCGTGATCCATCACAATCTCATCTACGGCGATGTGACGTTCTACGGGCGCCCAGCCGGGTCGACCGAGATCCTCGACTCGATCCGTGACCGATTCGAGGAGGCGATCAACCAGGGCGGCATCGTGCGAGGGGACTTCGGCACGGTGAACTTCTCGGGGAACCACCTCGGCCGGCTCCGTGTGTCGGACGAGATGCTCGCTCTGCTCCAGCGGTTCGTGGACGACCAGGGGGGCGGCCAGCTCCCGGTGTACCGCTCCTTCCTCATCTCCGACAACGTGTTCGACGGAACCGGCTGGGTCGGTCCGTTGAACCCTGCCGTCGTAGGACGGCATGTCGGGCTGACAGGTAACCACTTCACCCTGGCCGGCTTCGGTCAGGACGGGGCGACGGCGACGGCGCTCGAGGTTGTCGCGCTCGCCGCCGCGGTCACCGGCAACCTCGGCGAACCCGCCGATGCTCGACGCGGCCCCGCACTGGCCACCATCGATGTCACGGCGGCTCGCTGGAGCGACGTCGGGAACGTCGACCTCTCGGTCGTCTGAACCCTGGTGCTCGAGGCCTGGAGCCGAAGCCGACCTGTCGAACCGCCCTCGTGACGAGACTCGCACCGTGAGGGCGCCGACGACCCGCGAGTCGTCAAGGCTGAGGCGGAGCGCGCCGAATGCGGGGCAGGATACCCACATGACGCTTCGCAGTTCCCAGTGGTACTCGGGCGATGCCCGCAACGCGTACATCCATCGGGCGTGGATGCGGCGGGGTGTGCCGGGGTCCGCCTTCGAGGGCCGGCCGCAGATCGCGATCGCGAACACGGCGTCGGATCTCACGCCGTGCAACAGCCACCTGACGGAGGTGGCGCAGTCGGTGAAGAACGGGATCTACGAGGCCGGCGGGATCCCGCTGGAGTTGCCGGTGGTGTCGCTGGGTGAGACGCAGGTGCGGCCGACCGCCATGCTGTGGCGCAACATGGCGGCGATGGCGACGGAGGAGATGCTCCGCGCGAACCCGATCGACGGGGTCGTGCTGCTCGGCGGCTGCGACAAGACGATCCCGTCGCTGCTGATGGCCGCGGCCTCGGTCGACCTGCCCGCGGTCGTCGTGCCGGGCGGCCCGATGCTGACGGGGCACTTCCGCAACGAGGCGCTCGGCTGCGGCACGGACGTGTGGCGGCTGTCGGAAGAGGTCCGCGCCGGCACCCTGAGCGAGGCGATGTTCCTGAAGTCCGAGTCGTCGATGATCCGGTCCAAGGGGCACTGCAACACGATGGGCACCGCGTCGACGATGGCGCTGGTCGCCGAAGCGCTCGGCGTGGTCGTCCCGGGCGTGGCGGGAACCCCCGCACCGGACGCGCGCCTGCTCGAAGCGGCGCACGCGACCGGGACGCTGTCGGTGCAGCTGGTTGCGGATGACCGGCGCCCCTCGACGTTCCTGACGAAGGCGAACTTCCACAACGCGATCGTCGCGCTCGCCGCGATCGGCGGATCCACCAACGCGGTCGTGCACCTGCTCGCGATCGCGGGGCGCCTCGGGATCGACCTGACGGTGGACGACTTCGACCGGATCGGGGCGGAGGTGCCCCTGCTGGTGAACCTGCAGCCGGCCGGCCGATACCTGATGGACGACCTGTACCGGGCCGGCGGGTTCCTCGCCGTCATGCGGGAGGTCCGCGACCTGCTCGACCCCGACGCGCTGACCATCACCGGCGAGCCGTTCGTGTCGTACCTCGAGGACGCGCAGATCTGGGACCCCGAGGTGATCACCCCGCGCGAGAACCCGCTGCTGCCCGCGGCGGGGATCAGCGTGCTGCGCGGCTCGCTCGCCCCCGGCGGGGCGCTGGTCAAGCCCGCCGCGGCGTCCCCGCACCTGCTGAAGCACCGCGGGCGGGCCGTCGTGTTCGACTCGATCGAGGACTTCCACGCCCGCATCGACGACCCCGACCTCGACATCGACGAGGACAGCGTCATGGTGCTGCGCGGCTGCGGACCCAAGGGCTACCCAGGCATGCCCGAGGTGTCGAACATGCCGCTGCCGCCCAAGCTGCTGGAGAAGGGCGTGCGTGACATGGTCCGCATCTGCGACGGCCGCATGTCGGGCACCGCATATGGCACCGTCATCCTGCACGTCACCCCCGAAGCCGCCGCCGGCGGGCCGCTCGCACTCGTGCGGACCGGCGACTGGATCAGCCTCGACGTCCGCGCCGGGCGTCTCGACCTCGACGTCCCCGCTGACGAGCTCGCCGCGCGCACCCCGAACCAGGCCACCCTCGACGGGTACGCGACACCCCGCCGCGGGTGGGAGCGGCTGTACATCGACCACGTCCTGCAGGCCGACCGCGGCGCCGACCTCGACTTCCTCGTCGGGTCCACCGGCTCCCAGGTGTCGCGCGAGTCCCACTGACCGTCGTCACGACCCCGGAAGCTCCCGCATGACCTCGTACTCCAGCATCCCGTCCCTCGGCACCGCCCGCGTCGCGACGGACGTCTCGCATTTCCTCGGTGAGGGTCCGACGTGGGACCCGATCCGCGAGCGCGTCCTGTGGGTCGACATCATGGCGGGCGTCGTCCACTCGGGCCGGCTCATGGACGGCCGCATCGAGATCGACGAGCGGCTCGACATCGGCGAGACCGCGGGCGCCGTGGCGGTTGCCGCCGACGGGGGATGGGTCGTCGCGGGCACGCACCGGCTCGTCTACCGCACGCCCGACGGCGAACTCGTGCGCGGCCGGGCGCTCGTCGACGGAGAGGACCGGAGGTTCAACGACGGCAAACCCGACCCCGCGGGGCGCTTCGTCGTGGGCACGAAGGGCCCGGGCGATGAGCTGCTGATCCGCGTCGACGCGGACGAGGCGGTCACGGTCCTCGACCACGACCTCACGCTGTCCAACGGGCTCGCCTGGACCGCCGATGGCCGCCGCATGTACAGCATCGACACGGGCACCCGCCAGATTTTCGTGCGCGACTACGACGCCGCCGCCGGGACGACGGGGGAGCGGATGCTGTTCGCACAGCTGGAGCACGGCCACCCGGACGGGATGACGATCGACGCCGAGGGCCATCTGTGGGTCGCGGTGTGGGGCGGGGGCTGCGTTCTGCGCCTCGCGCCGTCGGGTGAGATCGTCGCGCGGGTCGACGTCCCCGCTCCGCACACGTCGTGCCCGGCTTTCGCTGGACCCGGCCTCGACACGCTCGTCATCACGACGGCCCGGGAGCACCTCACGCCCGAGCAGCTGGAGGAGCACCCGCACTCGGGGCGGCTGTTCACCTTCCGGCCGGGCGTCACGGGCCTTGCGCCCCATCTGTGGTCGGGCGTTCGTCCGTGAGGGCCCTCGTCATCACGGGCCCGCATCGGGCCGAGGTCCAGGACGTGCCGGAGCCGGTGCCCGCAGCGGGCGAAGTCGTCGTCGACGTGCAGCGAGCCGGGATCTGCGGCACGGACGTCGAGTTCTTCACAGGTGAGATGGCCTACCTGCACACCCGGCACGCCGAGTACCCCATGCGCATCGGGCATGAGTGGATGGGCACTGTGTCGTCCGTGGGCTCCGGCGTGGATCCCGCCTGGATCGGGTGGCGCGTCACGGGCGACACGATGCTCGGCTGCGGCGTGTGCCGGCGGTGCACGCAGGGGCGGCAGCACGTGTGCGAGGACCGCCTCGAGCTCGGCATCCGGGGCGGCAAGCCCGGCGCGCTCGCCGAGAAGGTCGCGACGCCGGCGCGGTCGCTCCATCGCCTGCCCGACGGCGTCGACGAGGCGGCAGGGGCGATGGTCGAGCCGGGCGGCAACGCGTTCCGCTCGGTCCAGGCCGCGGCGCTCGGCCCGGGGGACCGCTGCCTCGTCCTCGGGCCTGGGACGATCGGGCTCCTGTCCGCGCTGTTCGCGCGGGCGGCGGGCGCCGAGGTCCACGTGCTCGGCCGCAGCGAGCGCTCGCTCGCGTTCGCCCGCACCCTCGGCTTCGACGGCGTCTGGACGGAGGAGCAGCTGCCCCAGGTGGCATGGGATGCCGTCATCGAGGCGTCGAACGCGCAGCACCTTCCCGCGAAGGCCCTCGAACTCGTCGAGCCCGGCAGGCGGGTGGTCTACATCGGGCTCGCGGGCGTCCCGAGTCCGATCGACACGCGGGGCCTCGCGCTGAAGGACGTGACGGCCGTCGGGGTGCTCAGCGCCTCGCCGGGCCTGGCCGGCACGATCGACGCCTATGCGTCCGGCACGGTCGACCCCCGCCCGCTCATCGCGGCGACGGTCTCACTCGACGATCTGCCGGCGATCCTGGCCGGGGAGCGTCCGGACGGCGCCGGCCCGGGCCCGAAGTTCCACGTCGCGCTGTGAGGGCTTGTGGCGCGGCGCGGTCGGACGGGTGCGCGGCGACCGCGGCTGGGTCAGAATGGCGCGATGACGGTGCTGCGGATGGACAACGTCGCGATCGTCGTCGAGGACCTCGACGCCGCGATCGCCTTCTTCGGCGAGCTCGGGCTCGAGCTCGAGGCGAGAACCGAGATCGAGGGCGACTTCGCCGACCAGACGGTCGGCCTGACGGGCGTCCGCAGCGAGATCGCGATGATGCGGACGCCGGACGGTCAGGGCCGACTCGAGCTCACGATGTACCGGGCACCCGAGCCGCTGACCGCCGATCCCTTGGCGCCCAACACGATCGGCCTGCACCGCGTCATGTTCGCAGTGGAAGACATCGACGACACGGTGGCGCGGCTTCAGGCGCACGGCGCCGAGCTCCTCGACCGGATCGCCCGGTACGAGGACGTCTACCGCCTCTGCTACCTGCGGGGGCCGTCGGGGATCATCGTCGCGCTCGCCGAGAAGATCGGCTGACCGACAGCATCCGCCGAGCACGACGGCGGACGAGACGGCCGACACGCCGGCCGCGGGCTCGGTGAGGCGGCGTGTCGGCGGCGATCTCCGCCGTTGTGCACAGCGGGACTACGAAGTCGGCCCCCCGGGCGCGGCGGCGGTGGCGGATGCTGTCGCACCGGTGCGCTGCTCCGCTTCGAGGCGCTCGGCCTCCTCGCCGCCGATGGCCTCGCCTCGCGCGACGAGACCCGCGACGTCGGACAGCGGGATCTCCTTGAGGAACAGGGCGAGGATGAAGGCGACCGCGATGAACGGCACGAGATACCAGAACACCGGTGCGAGGGCATCCGCGTAGGCGTTCACGACCCCGTCGCGCAGCGCGTCGGGAAGCTCGTTCAGCACCGACGGATCGATGGTCGCGGTCGCCTGGCCGGCCTGCTCGGCGGTGGCGCCGGCATCCGTGAAGACCGCCGTGAGGTTCTCGGTGAGGCGGGTCGTGAACAGCGTGCCGAACACGGCGATGCCGAGCGCGGCGCCCATCTCGCGGAAGTAGTTGTTCGTCGAGGTCGCCGTGCCGATGTCGGAGGCGGGGACGGCGTTCTGCACGACGAGCACGACGACCTGCATGATGCAGCCGAGGCCCACGCCGAACAGGAACAGGTACACGCAGATGAGCCAGATCGGCGTCGACGCCGTGAGCGTCGTCATGAGGATCATCGCGATGCCGACGATGATCGTGCCGGCGATCGGGAACAGCTTGTACCTGCCGGTCTTCGTGATGAGCAGCCCCGAGGCGATCGAGGTGCCCATGACGCCGACCATCATCGGCAGCAGGAGCAGACCGGATGCCGCGGCCGACGTGCCGGACGACATCTGCAGGAACGTCGGCACGAAGCCGAGGGCCGCGAACATCCCGATGCCGATCGCCATGCCGATGGCGGTCGCGTTGACGAAGATCGGGTTGCGGAACATCGCCAGCGGCATGATCGGGTCGGCCGCGCGCGACTCGGTGAGGATGAACAGCCCCGCGGCCAGGACGAGACCCGCGCCCCATGCCCACGTCGCGCCGTGCTCCCAGCCGAAGTCCGCCGAACCGCCGAAGTCCGTGAAGAAGATGAGGCAGGTCGTGGCGATCGAGAGGAAGAGGACGCCGAGCCAGTCGATGGGCTTCTCGGCCTTCCTGTCGGGGAGCTTCAGCGCGAAGACGGCGATGAAGAACGCCGCGATGCCGACGGGGATGTTGACGTAGAACGCCCACTGCCACGTCAGGTGGTCGACGAAGAACCCGCCGAGGAGCGGGCCGGCGACGGCGGCGAGGCCGAACACGGCGCCGAGCGGACCGAGGTACTTGCCGCGCTCGTTGGCGGGGACGATGTCGGCGATGATCGCCTGCGAGAGGATCATGAGGCCGCCGCCGCCGAGGCCCTGCACGGCGCGGAAGACGACGAACATCCAGAAGTCCGTCGCGAACGCGCAGCCCACCGAGGCGAGGGTGAAGATGGCGATCGCCACCATGAAGAGCCGGCGCCTGCCGAGGACGTCGCCGAACTTGCCGTAGATCGGCATGACGATCGTGGTGGCGAGGATGTAGGCCGTCGTGATCCAGACCTGGTGCGAGACGCCGCCCAGTTCGCCGACGATCGTCGGCATCGCGGTCGAGACGATCGTCTGGTCGAGCGACGACAGCAGCATGCCCGCGATGAGCGCGGAGAAGATGATCCAGATCCTGCGCTGCGTGAGCAGGAAGGGCTTGTCACCGTCGGGCTTGACGGTGTCGAGGGTTGCGGTGGTCATTCAGGAGTTCCCATCAATGCGGCTTGCGAAGCGAAGAGGTCGCGCGCCGCGCCGATGCGTCGCTCGAAGATCTCGATGAAGGTGTCGGTGTTTCCGTGCGCCAGGAACTCGCCCGCCGCGGAGCGCACGAGCGCGCCGACGACCTGCGCGGCGACCTGCGCACGGAGGTCGCCGGAGAGCAGGTTCTCGCGCTGCTCGACCAGTCGCGCGTCGAACTGCTCGCCCTGGATGGCGAGTTCGAGCATGCGGCCGAGCAGGCGCGGCTCCTTGTCGACGGCGCGGAAGAGGTCCGCCGCTGTGTCGGGCGCGATGTCCAAGGCACGCCAGCGCTCCTCCGCGAGGACCGCGAGGTCCGTCAGCAGGGTGGGCGAGAGCCCTGGCACGTCGGGCCTCGTGGCGAGGAAGCGCGCGACTGCCGCGGCATCCGCTCTCTCCAGGGGGATGCCGAGCACGGCGTCGTCCTTCGAGGCGAAGTAGTTGAAGAACGTCCGGCGCGAGACGGCCGCTTCGCTGCACAGCTCCTCGACGGTGAAGCCAGACAGCCCGCGCTCGGCCGTGAAGTGGCGGGCGACGCGGATGAGGGTGCGCGTCGTCTCGGCGCGACGGCGGTCGCGCGTGGAATCTGCACCATCTGACATAGAGTGCAGTTTTGCACCATGCGTCAGTTGGTGCAAATCACGCCGCCCGCACATAGCCTTGTCGCATGACGAAGCCGGGCGCGGATGACTGACCTGACGGTCGTCGCCTGGGTGATGCTCGGCATCGCCGCGGTCATCGTCGGGCTCTCCAAGACCGCCATCCCGGGCGCCGGGACGCTCGCTGTCGCGATCTTCGCGAGCGTGCTGCCGGCGCGGAGCTCGACCGCCACCCTCCTCGTGCTCCTCATCGTCGGCGACGCGCTCGCGCTGCTGCTGTATCGACGGCACGCCGACTGGAGGACGCTCCTCCGGCTCGCGCCTGCCGTCGCGGCGGGGGTCGTCCTCGGTGCGGTCTTCCTCGCGCTCGCAGACGACGCATGGGTCCGCAAGACGATCGCAGTGATCCTGCTGCTGCTGGTCGCGCTCACGATCTGGCTGCGCCGCCGGGGGGGTGCCTCCCCGGTCGTCGGGCGCGGCGGCCGCGCGGTCCGGATCGGCTACGGGAGCCTCGGCGGCTTCACGACGATGGTCGCGAACGCCGGCGGTCCGGTCATGTCCATGTACTTCCTCGCCGCCCGATTCGAGGTGAAGGCATTCCTCGGGACGGCGGCCTGGTTCTTCGCGATCGTCAACGTCGCGAAGCTCCCCTTCGCGATCGGGCTCGGACTGCTGACGCCGCAGACGCTGCTCATCGACCTCGTGCTCGTCCCGGCCGTGCTCATCGGCGGCTGGATAGGCCGCCGTGTCGCCGACCGCATCGACCAGAGGCTCTTCGAGCGGATCGTCTTCGTCCTGACGGTCGTCGCGGCGCTGTACCTGCTCTTCGTCTGACGGGGCGCAAGTCCGCCTACCGCCTCCTGTCAGGTGCCCGCGGCAGCGGGCGCGAGCCCGGCCGGCAGCTCCGCGAGCTCGAGCACACCCGTCCGCGCCGCCTCCACGGCCGCCATCGTGGCGCCGATCGCGACGACGTCGGCGCCGAGCGACGACGCGCTGATCTCGGGCGCGGGCAGGTCGAGCTCATCCGGAATCCGACGGCGGGCTGCCGCGATCACGGGGTCGAGCGATCCCGAGATGGCGCCGGAGACCACGACGAGCGACGGATCGTAGAACGTGCCGTAGATGCCGGCGATCCGCGCGAGCAGGGCTCCCGCTCGCTCGGTCAGCGCGCCGGCCCAGGCGTCACCCGCACCGGCGAGCCGCAGCACCGCCTTCGCGTCGACCGTCGCACCGGATGCCGCCAGCGGATGCCCCGAGGGAAGCTCACCCTTCGCGATCGAGATGCGCGCCCACTCTGCGAGCCGGTAGCCGATGCCGTAGGCGCCGTGGACGCCGTCGACATGGTCGAAGCCGACGGGTTCGCCCGCACCCCCGTGCGCGCCGCGCAGCAGGCGTCCGTCGACCACGACGCCCGCGCCGAGGCGCTCGCCGGCGAGGATCGCGACATAATCCTGATGATCGCGCGCGGCGCCGGCGGTGCCCTCGGCGATGGCGGCGAGCGACGCATCGTTCTCGACGCGCACGATCGGCGCCCACGTTGCGATGAGATCCTTCAGGCCGGGGTTCATGCGGGCCCAGAACTCGGTGCGGTGCACCGGGGAGAGTCCCGCCGCGTTCACCGGCGCCGGGACGCCGACGCAGACCGCGAGCACTTCGGCGCGGTCGCGGCCGGCGTCGTGCAGCGCCGTGTCGATGACCGACTCGACGAGCGCACGACGCCGCTCGACGGCATCCGCCTCGATCTCGTCCTCCGCGCCCGAGACCGCATCGCTCTCTTGCCGCGTCACGCTCAGCACGTCGCCGCGAAGATCGGCGACGATGGCCGTCAGATGCATGCGGCCCGCGTCCAGCCCGACCACGACGGCCGCATCGGCGCGCAGCTCGAACCGCCGCGCGGGCCGCCCCTTGCGGTAGTCGCCGGCCGCACGCGCGTTCGGGAGCTCGCGCAGCAGCCCGACGCCGACGAGTTCGTCGGTGACGTCGATCGTCGTCGAGCGCGTGAGCCCGACCGTGCTCATGGCGTCGCTCGCCGTGAACACTTCGCTGTCCCAGGCGTACGCGAGTACGGAATCAAGGCTCGCTCGCCGCAGCGAGCCGGGCGAGATCGGGGTGGACAACTTCTCTTGACCTTTCGCTTCGTCTCCGCCATTATGGTGCCGTCGACTTGATTTGTGGTCTAAATCTAATCGTCGAACCAAACGTCAGGCTTCGACCGAAGGGACAGCGAAGTGGCTGGATTCTCAGGACGACGATGGATACGGGTCGCCGCGGCCGCTGCAGGGGTGGGCCTCGTCGGCACATCCCTCGTCGCCTGCGCAGGCGACGGCGGTCGGGAGACGATCCGGTTCGCGTTCGCGAAGCCCGAGGCCATCCCGTACATGAGGGATCTGGTCGAGGAGTACAACGCCTCGCAGGACGAGGTGACGGTGATCCTCGACACGTCCGGGATCGACGCGGTCTCGGCGGGATTCGTGCGCGGCGACCCACCCGACATCGCACTGAACAACTACAACCAGGAGACCGCGCGGTTCATCCAGCGCTGCGCCATGTCGGACCTCTCCGACACCGCCGCGGCGCAGAGCGTCCGTGAAGACCTCAAGCCGTTCATGGACCAGTTCGGCGTCTGCCCCGGCCGCACGAGCGCGATCCCGTACTCGATCATGGGCGCCGCGGTGATCTACAACAAGCAGATCTTCGAGGACAACGGCCTCGAAGTGCCCACCACGTGGGACGAGCTCATCGACGTGTGCGAGACGCTCCAGGCAGCGGGAGTCACACCGTTCTACGGAACCTTCGCCGACAGCTGGACGATCGGGCAGGGCTGGTACGACTACACCGTGGGCGGCACGCTCGACACCGTCGCATTCTTCGACGACCTCGCCGAAGAGGGCACGGAGGTCGGGCCGAATTCCGCGGTCTCGTTCCAGAAGGATCAGGCGGAGCCCGTCGACAAGATGCTCGAGCTCTCGAAGTACGTGAACTCGGACGCTCCGAGCCGCGGCTACTTCGACGGCAACACGGCGATGGCCAACGGCGAGGCCGCCATGTACATGCAAGGGCCGTGGGCGTTCGGCGAGATCGCCAAGGCCGCCCCCGACCTCGAACTCGGGATGTTCCCGCTGCCGGTCACCGACGACCCGGCCGATCTCAAGGCCCGGATCAACATGGACCTCGCAGCCTGGATCCCGGAGGCCGGGAATCAGGAAGCCGCGCGCGAGTTCCTCGACTACCTGTATCAGCCGGAGGTCATTCAGGAGTACAACGAATCGCAATTGGGCTTCCTGCCGACGAAGGACGCACCGCCCGTGTCGGACGAACGCATCGCCGGTCTTCAGGACTACATCGACGCCGGTCAGATGTACCAGGGCTCAACGCAGCTCGTACCCCGGGCGATCCCGATCATGAACTACGTGCAGGCGATCATGCTGGGCAGCGACCCCCAGCGGATCCTCAGCAACATCGACGCCGACTACGCGCGGCTCGCTTACCGACAGCAGTGATCCGGGAACGAAGGAGTCCCCCATGGCAACCACGACCGCTCCCACCACGACGACCATCGTCACGCAGGGCAGGCGACGAGCAGGGCAGGCACGGCCCCGCGGCCGCGTAGACGCCGTCTACTTCTGGTTCCTGCTTCCCACCCTTGTGCTGTTCACGCTGGCGATCACCGTCCCCGCGGTGATCGGCATTTTCTTCAGCTTCACCAACTCCATCGGTCTCGGGGAGTGGAAGTTCATCGGGTTCACGAACTACATCGCCATGTGGAGCGACCCGCTGATCGTCCAGAGCTACCTGTTCACGTTCGGGTTCTCGCTTGTGACCGTCATCGTCGTGAACATCATCGCCCTCCTCCTCGCTGTGGGCCTGACGGCGCAGATCCGGCTGAAGACGCCGCTGCGGACGATCTTCGTCATCCCCATGGTGATCTCGGCGATCATCATCGCGTTCGTCTTCAAGTTCCTGTTCTCCAACTCGCTGCCGGCGTTCGGCACCATCTCCGGCATCGTCTGGCTCCAGGAGAGCATCCTCGCGAAACCGGAATGGGCGTGGCTGGCGATCGTCATCGTCACGGCGTGGCAAGCCGTCCCTGGGGCACTCCTCATCTACATCGCCGGCATCCTCTCGATCCCCGGCGACGTGTACGAAGCGGCGGACCTCGACGGGGCGTCCAAGTTCCAGCAGCTCACCCGCATCACCGTGCCGCTCATGCTCGGCTACATCGTGATCAACGTGATCCTCGGCTTCAAGGGCTTCCTCAACGCCTACGACGTCATCAAGGGCCTCACGGGCGGCGGACCGGGAACCTCGACCTTCAGCATCGCGATGACGGTCGTCTCGGGTCTCACCACGGGCGACTATGCCTACCAGATGGCCAACGCGACCGTCTTCTTCATCATCACGGTCCTCATCGCCGTGCTCCAACTCTCGATCACGCGCGGAAGGAACGCACTCTGATGTCTGTTCAGCCAGCTCTCGTCGTCGAAACGGTCGAGGCCACCGAAGTCCTCGAGGGCATTGCGCCCAAGCCGGCCCGGAGCCGGTTCGGCATGGAGCGGGTCAACTGGACCGCCACCGTCATTCTCATCCTCTGCACGCTCACGGTCCTGGTGCCGCTGTACGTCACCGTCACGATGGCGTTCAAGACGAGCGAGCAGGCGGTGGACCTCAACGCGTTCTCGCTGCCCTCTCCGTTCAGCGTCGAGGGATTCGTCGAGGCCTGGAAGCTCACGAACTTCCCCATGGGAGCAGCCATGTCCGTGCTCGTCACCGCGGGCACAGTCGCGGGGAGCATCTTCCTCGCAGCGTTCGCCTCCTACGCGATCGTCCGAAACTGGGATCGGAAGCTCTTCCGCTTCTCGTTCTTCTACCTGCTCGCGGCCATGTTCATCCCGTTCCCCGTCGTCGCCCTGCCCCAGGTGCAGATGACGGGCCTGCTCGGACTCGCCAACCCTGTCGGCGTGATCATCCTGGCGACCATGTTCCAGCTGAGCTTCAGCGTGCTGCTGTTCACGGCGTTCCTGCGATCGATCCCCTTCGAGCTCGAGGAGAGCGCGCGCATCGACGGCGCGACCACGTGGCAGACCTTCTGGCACATGATCTTTCCGCTCCTCGCGCCGATGAGTGCGACGATCGGCATCTTCGCGTTCCTCTACGCGTGGAACGACTACATGATGCCGTCGCTCATCATCGCCGACCCCGCGCTGCAGACCCTTCCGGTGCTGAATGCCCTGTTCCAGAACCAGTTCAGCAACAACTACAACGTGGCCTTCGCGTCCTACCTCATGGCGATGGCGCCCGCGATCATCGTGTACCTGTTCACCCAGCGCTGGGTGATGGAGGGTGTTACGCAAGGCGCTGTCAAGGGCTGAGCCGCAGCATCCGTCCCTGCCCCATCTTCGATCCGCACCCCACCTCCGATCCCTGAAAGGAACACCTTGACGATCTCCGTCGACGACCGCCGCCCTGACGAGCTCGAGGACCAGTCGCCCCCGTGGTGGCGCCAGGCCGTCGTGTACCAGGTCTATCCGCGCAGCTTCGCCGATGCGAACGGCGACGGGCTGGGTGACATCCCCGGCGTCGTCGCGCGCGCGGACTACCTGGCCGAGCTCGGAGTCGACGCCGTGTGGCTGAGCCCGTTCTATCCGTCCGAGCTCGCCGACGGCGGCTACGACGTCGCGGACTATCGGGACGTCGACCCGCGGCTGGGGACCCTCGACGACTTCGACGACATGGTCGGCGCTCTGCACGCGCGCGGCATCCGCGTCGTGGTGGACATCGTCCCCAACCACACCTCCGACCGGCACGCCTGGTTCCAGGAGGCGCTGGAGGCCGGCCGCGGCTCGGCCGCGCGCGAGCGGTACATCTTCCGCGAGGGAAAGGGTCCGCAGGGTGCCGAGCCGCCCACCGACTGGGTGTCGGTGTTCGGCGGACCCGCCTGGGAGCGCGTTGCGGACGGGCAGTGGTACCTCCACAACTTCGCGACGGAGCAGCCCGACCTCAACTGGGACCACCCCGAAGTGCGCGCGGACTTCGTGCGCACGCTGCGGTTCTGGTCGGATCGAGGGGTCGACGGCTTCCGCATCGATGTCGCCCACATGCTGACGAAGGACCTCACCGAGCCGCTTCCGTCGCGCGCCGAACTGGACGCGCTGCCCTTCGACGGCAAGCACCCGCTGATCGACCGCGACGACGTGCACGAGATCTACGCCGAGTGGCGCAAGGTCTTCAACGAGTACGACCCGCCGCGGACCGCCGTCGCCGAGGCCTGGGTCGACCCGTCGCGCGTGCCGCTGTATGCCCACCCCGAGAGCCTCGGGCAGGCCTTCAACTTCGACCTGCTGCAGTCCGACTTCGACGCGGGGCAGTTCCGCCAGGTCGTGAGCGACAACCTCGACCTCGCAGCGGCCTCCGGCTCGTCGAGCACGTGGGTGCTGTCCAACCACGACGTCGTGCGGCACGCGACGCGCTACGGCCTGCCGCCGCTCGGCGAGCAGCAGCGAGGGCGCGACGGGATCAAGCAGGGCGCCGAATGGCTCCGCAGCGGCGGCGCCGAGCCCGCGCTCGACCGTGAGGGGGGCCTCCGGCGGGCGCGCGCCGCGACGCTGTTCGTCCTCGGCCTCCCAGGCTCGGCCTATCTCTACCAGGGCGAGGAGCTGGGCCTCCACGAGGTCGCCGAGATCCCCGCGTCGGAGCGTCAGGATCCGACGTTCTTCCGGACGGCCGGCGAGGAGATCGGGCGGGACGGATGCCGCGTCCCGCTGCCGTGGACGGCTGAAGGCCCCGCGTTCGGCTTCGGCGTCGGCGCGCCGCACATTCCGCAGCCCGGGTGGTTCGCGGAGTCGGCCGTCGATGTCGAGGAGGCGGACGCGGGTTCGACGCTGTCGCTCTACCGGCACGCCCTCGAGCTGCGTCACACCCTGCAGACGGGTGAGACGCTCGAGTGGATCGAGACGGGCCGCCCGGACGTCCTGCACTTCCGCCGGCCGAACGGATGGGAGGTCGTCACGAACTTCGGCGCGGAGCAGTACCCGCTCCCTGCCGGTGACGTCGAGCTCTCATCGAGCCCGCTCGGGGATGCCGTCATCCCCGCCGAGACGACGGTCTGGCTGGTCCGGCCGGGGGAGTGAGCCCCGAGTCTCCTGCGGAGGCCCCGCGCTTGAGGCGCGGGGCCTTCGTCGGCTCGTTTGCCGGAGGTCGGGTCTTCGTCGGCTAGCTCCGCGGCACGTCGCGCCGGGTCGCGGACTCGGGCAGGCCGTCCGGCTCCGTGGGCGCCACCTTCCCGCGGATGAACCACATCAGCACGAGGCCTGTGCCGATCACGGCGAAATTGCCCAAGCCCGCTATCGGGGTCAGCGGGCTCTGGCTCGGGTGGAGCGTCAGCAGGAAGATGCTCGGGTCGGTCGACGCGTGCAGCAGGATCGGCCAGATGAGGCTCCCGGTCACGCGCAGCGTCAAGTACATGCAGATGCCGAAGCAGAACGTGTAGACCAGCTGGAGCAGGGTCGGCACGAGGTCCTGGCCCGTCAGCAGGTTGCCCGCATGCAGGGCCGCGAAGATCCCGGCCGAGACGAGCGCGACGGCGAACTCGCCGTGGCCGGCGCGGCGCATGAGGTCGACGACGTAGCCGCGCGTCAGCGTCTCCTCCGCGAAGCCGATCGCGAGGCCGGCCAGCAGCCATGACGCGACGACGGCGAACCCCGCCTCGGCGTAGTCGATCGCGGCGAATCGCAGGACGTTGAAGAGGAGCACCGCGACGACGGCGATCCACATCCATTCGCGCCCGCGGATCGGCTGAGGTCCGAACAGCTCGCGCAGCCAGCCGATCGACAGCCCGAAGACCACGAGCAGGACGCCCGCGAGCACGATCGGCAGCGTCACCGCGAAGAAGACGTACTCGGCGCTGCCCTGCTCGCCCCACACGGAGCTGAACAGCGGGCCCACGAGGAAGATCGACATGAGCTGGTACAGCGCGTAGTACACAGCCGCGAGCAGCAGGGCCTTCCAGCCACCGCCGCGGTTCCAGAACCGCCGCCAACCTGATGTCGCCTGCTCGGTCATGTGCGTCCCCCGACCGGGCGCCCGCCGCCCTCGATCGACGCTATCGAAGATCAGGTCTGGCCTGTCGAGGCCATGTCCTGTAACGTTACAAGTCCGCTTCCCGCTTCGAGAGAGACGCCGATGATCGCCATCCCCTCCGACTCCGCCCACCGCATCGACCGCCGCATCTACGGCCAGTTCGCAGAGCACCTCGGCCGCTGCATCTACGAAGGGGTGTGGGTCGGCGATGATTCCAGCATCCCCAACAAGAACGGCATCCGGACGGACGTCGTCGACGCGCTCCGCCACATCAAGGTGCCGCTCGTGCGCTGGCCGGGCGGATGCTTCGCCGACGAGTACCACTGGCTCAAGGGAGTCGGGCCCGAGCGCCAGGCCATGGTCAACACGCACTGGGGCGGCGTCGTGGAGTCGAACGAGTTCGGCACGCACGAGTACTTCGAGCTGCTCAACCAGCTCGACGCCGAGGCCTACATCAACGGCAACGTCGGCAGCGGCACCGTCGCCGAGATGCACGACTGGATCGAGTACATGACGCTCGACAGCACGGCGCCCATGGCCGAGCTGCGCAAGCGCCACGGTCGCGAGCAGCCATGGAAGGTCGAGTTCTTCGGCGTCGGGAACGAGAGCTGGGGATGCGGCGGCAACATGCTGCCGCTGCACTACGCCAACGAGTACCGGAAGTTCCAGACCTACGTGCGGCAGTATGGCGACGCGCCCATCACGAAGATCGCGTGCGGCGCGAACTCCGACGACTTCGAGTGGACCGACGTCCTCATGGCCCGCGCGGCCGAGCACATGGACGGCCTGAGCCTGCACTACTACACGATCCCGACGGGGGAGTGGAACGGGAAGGGCTCGGCGACCGACTTCGACGACTACGCCTGGTATGAGACGATCCGCCAGACGCGGCGCATCGAGGAGCTCCTCCGCCGCCACGGCGCGATCATGGACAAGTACGATCCCGCCAAGCGCGTCGGCCTCATCGTCGACGAGTGGGGCACGTGGTACGACGTCGAGCCGGGCACGAACCCGGGCTTCCTCTACCAGCAGAACACGGTCCGGGATGCTGTCGTGGCGGCGTTGAACCTCAACGCGTTCCACCGCCATGCCGACCGCGTGCGCATGACGAACATCGCGCAGATGGTCAACGTGCTGCAGGCGATGCTCCTCACCGACGGCGCGAACCTCGTCAAGACGCCGACGTACCACGTCTTCGACCTGTACACGGATCACCAGGACGCCGAGTTCGTCGCGACGCCCGTCGCCGCCGGCACGACGCCGGGCGCGCTCGGCACGGAGGGCGACTTCACCGTCTCGCGCAAGCACGGCGCGCTCACGATCAGCGCGACGAACTGGGGCCTCGGTCGTGAGCTCGAGGCGGACTTCGAGCTGCCGGGGGCTGCGACCGACGTCCTGCGCGCGCAGATCCTCACGGGGGCTCGGGCCAACTCGCACAACACCTTCGAGCGCCCCGAGGAGGTCGCGCTCCAGGGCCTCGACGTACGCGTCGACGGCAGTCGCGTCCGGTTCACGCTGCCGCCGGCCTCCGTCGCGACGGTGCGGGTCGCGCACGCGGAGTGATCCGATGAGCGAGGAACTGGTCATCCGGATCGGCGGCGAGACGGGAGTCGACGTCGCACCGGACCTCTGGGGCCTCTTCTTCGAGGACATCAACACGAGCCTCGACGGCGGCCTCAACGCAGAGCTCGTGCGCAACGGCGACTTCGAGTTCACGCCGCTGGACCACCCCGAGTGGGGCCCGCTCACGGCGTGGACGGTCGAGGGTGCCGGGTCGGTCGCGCTGCGGCACGAGGACCCGATCCACCCGAACAACCGCACCTATGTGCGCGCGGTCGGGCCGGTCCGACTCGTCAACGAGGGATGGGACGGCGTCGGCGTCGAGCAGGGGCGATCGCACGTCCTGTCGCTCTGCGCGTGGCGCGTGTTCGGCGAGGGGTCTCTCCGGGCGTCGGTGCTCGGCGGAGGTGCGGAGCTGGCGGATGCTGCGCTCGAAGTGCCCCCGGGCGGCTGGAACGAGCTCACGGTCTCGCTTCGCGGTCGGGTCGACGGCCGCGGCGTGCTCGCGATCGAGATCCCGGAGGGCCTCACGGTCGAGCTCGACGCGATCTCGCTGCGCCCGGCGGGGCCGGACGGGGCGTCGCTGACGTTCCGGCCCGACCTCGTCGAGGCGCTCGCCGAGCTGCGCCCGAGCTTCGTGCGCTTCCCCGGCGGCTGCGTCGCGCACGGCCTGGGGCTGGCGAACATGTACACGTGGAAGCCCACGATCGGGCCGCGCCACGAGCGCGAGCAGATCCCGAACCTCTGGGGCTACCACCAGTCGCGGCAGATCGGGTACTTCGAGTTCTTCGAGCTGTGCGAGCTCCTCGGGGCGACCCCGATGCCGATCCTCGCGGCGGGCGTCTGCTGCCAGAACACGCGCGGCGGCCCCAAGGCGATCCCCGCTGCCGACATGCCGGCCTATGTGCAGGACGTCCTCGACCTCGTCGAGTTCGCCGACGGTCCGGCCGACAGCGCCTGGGGCTCGGTGCGCGCCGGGATGGGGCATCCCGAGCCGTTCGGCCTGCGCTACCTCGGCATCGGCAACGAGGATGCCATCACCGACGACTTCCGCGAGCGCTACGCGCAGCTGGAGGATGCTGTCCGCGCCGCGCACCCGGAGCTCACGGTGATCGGCACCGTGGGGCCGGCGCCGTTCGGCCGCGACTGGGAGGACGGCTGGGCGTTCGCGCGCGAGCGCGGCGTCTCGATCGTGGATGAGCACGCGTATCGCACGCCACGGTGGTTCCACCAGAACGTGGACCGGTATGCGGAGTACGCGCGGGACGAGCCGGGCGTCTACTTCGGCGAGTACGCGGCGCGCACCAACACCGTCCGCTCCGCACTGGCCGAAGCCGCCTTCATGATCGGGATGGAGCGCAACAGCGACGTCGTGCGGCTCGCGTCGTACGCGCCGCTGCTCGCCCGAGTCGGCGGCACGCAGTGGGAGCCCGACCTCATCTACTTCGACGCCGACCGGGTGCTTCCCAGCGCCTCGTATTACGTGCAGCAGCTCTTCTCGCAGGAGCGCGGCGAGCGCCTCGTCGCGGCGTCCGTGGAGGGCGCCGAGCCGGTCTCGGTGGTGCTCCCCGAGTCCGGCTCGGTCCGGATCGCGTCGCCCGGAGCGGAGTTCGAGCTGTCCGACCTCGCGCTGGACGGCGTGCCGCTCGAGCCGGTGCGGACGGCCGCCGACGGCGCTATCGTGACGTTCGGCGACATCCGGCCGTCGGCTGCGGCGCTCGCCTTCACGGCGGTGCGCCGAGCGGGCGACAAGGGCCTGGCCGTGCAGCTCGGGGGAGAGGCTCTCGAGAGCCGGCTCGAACTGCTGATCCCGAACTGGACGGGCCTCGAGACCGTCGTGAACCGCTATGACGACGGCATCGGCAACGACGACGACGGGCCCACGCCGTGGCGCAGCGTCGTGACGGGCGAGCCGATCCGCGTCCGCGTCGAGCTCGAGGGACCGCACGTGCGGGTGTGGATCGACGAGGTCCTGCAGCACGACTACGCGCAGGACCTGCGTCCCGAGCACCGCGTCGTCGTGGGCGCCGCCGTCCGAGGCGCGGGCGACCAGACCGAGCACGTCGTCCGGATCGTCAACGCGACCGGCACGCCTCGTGCCGCGCGTCTCGTGCTGCCCGACGGTGCGCGCTGCGCGGGGCATGCCACCGTGCTCGCCGGCGCCGGACCCGACGAAGGCGCGAGCTTCACAGCATCCCCTGTCCTCCCCGTCGAAGTGGCCGTCGCAGCGGACGGGTCGCTCGACCTGCCGCCGTGGTCGCTCGCGGTCGCGGTGATCGGATCGCGCTGATGGTCACGATGCAGGACGTCGCGCGGCATGCCGGCGTCTCGGTCATGACCGTCTCGAACGTCGTCAACGAGCAGCCGCACGTCCGGGCGGCGACGCGCGCGAAGGTGCTCGCGGCGATCGCCGAGCTCGGCTACCACGTCAACACGACGGCGCGGAGCCTGCGTCAGGGCCGCACGGGCGTCATCGTGCTCGCCGTCCCCGAGGTGGACCGGCCGTACTTCGGGCTGCTCGCGACGCTGCTCATCGAGCGCGCGGCGGCCCGCGGCTACGACCTCCTCGTCGAGCAGACCGCCGCGCGTCGCGATCGCGAGCTCGACTCGATCGCGCGGTCCCGGCTGCGCAGCTACGACGGCCTGATCCTCAGCGCCGTGCAGCTGCACGACGACGACGCGGGTCTCCTGCGCGGCGACTTCCCCATCGTGGTGCTCGGCGAGCGCTCGTTCGCCGAGCCGCTCGACCATGTCCTGATGGCCAACGAGGAGGGTGGAGCGCTCGCCGCGGGGCACCTCGCCGAGCGCGGCTGCCGCCGCGTCGCGATGATCGGCGGACGGATCGGCGGCCCCGACGAGATCGACCTCACGACGCTGCGCGCCCGCGGATTCCTCAGCGGCCTCGCGGAGGCGGGGCTGGCCGCGGACAACGGCGTGGTGCGCCCGACCGACCTGACGTTCGAGGGCGGCCGCGAGACGGCATCCGCGCTCTTCGACGAGCTCGACGGCCTCGACGGCCTCTTCTGCGCGACCGACGTCGTCGCGATCGGCGCGCTCCGGGCGCTGACCGACCGCGGGCTCCGCGTCCCGCAGGACGTGAAGGTCGTGGGGTTCGACGACGTGCCCCTCGCATCCTTCCTCTCTCCGTCGCTCACGTCGGTCGCCCCCGACCACGCGGTGATGGCGGATGCTGTCATCTCGATGATCGCCGACCGCATCGAGGGCCTGCGCGCAGCGGACGACTACCGGACCTTCACGGGAGCGGTGCGGCTCGTCGAGCGCGAGTCGACAGCATCCTGACCCGCCGCGGGCGCCCGTTCAGGTGCGGCTTCGTGAGGAGTTGTCCTGCAGCGGAGGAGGGAGATCGGGGGATGCTCCTCAGCAGGGGGACAAGACCTCTGCACTCCGCGCCGCCCGTGCTCAGGGCCAAGGTGCGGCTTCGTGAGGAGTTGTCCCGCAGCGGAGGAGAGAGATCGGGGGATGCTCCTCAGCAGGGGGACAAGACCTCTGCAGTGCCAGCCGGGCGCGCTCAGGGGACCGTCGCTGCGCGGGGCGACTCGTTCTCACAGCAGTCTCATGCGGACGGGATAGCGTCGGCCGTGACCCCGGTCTCACCGACCGGTCGGGGCTCGGTGAGAAGCGGGGATGCGGATGGGCTTGATGTACTACGGCGGCTGGGACACGCCGATCGAGATCGAGGATGAAGCGCTCGCCCACCTGAAGGTCGTCGTCGCGACCAAGCTGCGACGCAACGAGAGCTTCACCCTGTCGTGGCATCACTCCGACGACGAGCCGCGCTCCCGGAGCACGGTGTGGCTCAATCCCTCGATCCCGCTCCTGTTCGTCTTCGACGGGGACGAGCCGCCCGCGCTCGACCGCGCCTGGATAAGCGAGCTCGCCGAGTCGGCCAACACGTCGGCCGGCATCACGCTCACCGCGAAGCGCTCTCGTCGTCGCGGTGAGGCCCCCATGTGATCAGCGCGCCGGGTTCCTCCGACTCGGAGCCTGCTGAATGCCGCGTTACGGCCTGTGAAACGCGCTAGGCGGCGGGACGGATGTGTGAAAATATCGAGCAGGTCCCCGGTCGGGCGCTTCCCCAGGCGCATCCCCAAGCCGGCCGGGGGCCGCTGTTCGTTTCCGGTCCGGATCGGCCGGGCAGCCGCCGTGCGGTGCACCTGACCTGGGCGCTCGTCGCCCGTCGAGCAGCGGCGGCGGCGATGGGTGGCGCTAGGCTCCGCGTGTGATCGTCGCGCGCGCCGCAGCCGTCCTCGCGATCGCCGCCGCGCTCACGGCGTGCACCGCCGGGCCTGAGTCCGAGCCGACGCCGAGCGACACGTCTGCAGCCGTCGCGGCCGAATGCGCCGCGGCCGTCGACGACATCATCGCCGCCGTCGACGAGCTCGTCGCCGGCTACGAGTCACCGCTTGTCGCCGACCAGAGCGCACCGACGCCCGTGCCCTCTCCGAACGCGACGCCGGGAGCCGAGACGGGCGACGCGCTCGCGGATGCTGTCACCGCCGCCCGCGAGACGCGCGATCGCCTCGGCTGCGATCCCGACGACTTCACCGCCGGGCTGGAGGCCGGGCTCGCCGGGGTCGAGCCGGGCGGTCCGATCGCGACAGCCGTCTGGAAGCGGATCTCGGCATCGCTGCTCGGGACGGTCCGGCAGGATGCGGGCGAGTGGGAGCTGCCGGAGGGCGAGGACCTCCACGAGGCCGTCGCAGTGGCGGCCGAGGGCTCGACGATCGTGCTCCCTGAGGGCGCCCTCGACGTGGAGGGGACGCTCGTCCTCCTCGAGGGCGTGACTCTGCGCGGCGCCGGGCGGGACGCCACGACCGTCCGGTCCGACTCGGGCGATGCCGCGATCATCATCGCGACTGGCCGCCAGGTGCGCCTCGAGAACCTGACGATCGAGGTCGTCGGCGACCAGCCCGCGTCCGGCATCGTCGCGGGCCCGTCGTCGGCCGTCGCGCTCACGGGCGTGCGCGTCGCGGGAGCGAAGGCGGACGCCGACGGGGTCGGCGGCGCCGGCGTCTATCTCTCGGCCGAGGCCGATCAGGGGTCGGGCCGTGGGACCACGCTGGAGATCACGGACTCCGTCTTCGAGCGCAACGCCTGGGCAGGGGTCGCCGTCGCGGGAGGGCACCGCGTGAGCATCGAGTCCGCGACGTTCTCCGGCAACGGTCAGGTCGGGGTCCTCTTCCTCGACAGCTCGAGCGGCTCGATCAGCGACAGCACCTTCGCCGACAACGCGATCGGCGTCGCGGCCTCGGGCTCGTCGACCCCGATCCTGCTCTCCAGCACCGTCTCGGGGGGTTCCGTCGGCGTTCAGACGGATGCCTCGGCCACCCCGACGATCGAGGGTCTGCGCATCAGCGGGTCGAGTGCGGCCGCCGTCATCTACGGCGGTGCGTCGGGCGGATCCATCGGCGGCACCGTATGCGAGAACGTGCCGTACGGCATCGTCATCTCGGACACGGCGGCGCCGACGCTGCACGAGAACAGCTGCGCGGTGGCTCGCGGCGCCTCGTGAGCCCGCGCGGCACGCCGATCATGCGCAGCTCGGAATATAGCCGCTGACCTGGGCTGATAGGCCGTCAAAGCCCAGGCCGGTGGTCGAGGTCACATGCCGAGACGGTTAGCCGAGTCGCCGTGGGGCACGTTCTCGGGTCGGGCTCAGACCGGACAACGAGTCGAAGAACAAGAGTCTGTACACGGCGCAGGTTCGGTGCAATACTCAGGCCCTGTCGGCCGCGGTTCGGGGTGGGATCGATGTTTCGGGGGTTCCCATCTCCCCGCGCAGACCTGGGGCCAGGGGTGCAGGTGTCCACGTCGGAGACGGATCGAGGGGTGGCGCCTCGGCGCGCCCACGAGCGCTCGGGGCTCGGCATCCGCTCCTTCCACGGCAGCATCGCAGCGGGCATCGCGAGCCTCGTGACGGCGGCGCTCGTCGTCACGATGGGCGCGGTCCCCGCGTACGCCGCGCCCGACCCCGTGCCCGCACCGGCCACCGCCCCGCCCGCTGCGGAGACCCCGGCGCCCGAGCCGACCGAGCCGCCCGTCGTCATCCCGCTCCGCGACGCCCGCGTCATCGTGGTCGACACCCTCTCGCATGACGAGGCCCGGGCCGTCCTCGACGCGATGTTCGCCGCTGAGGAGGAGCGCGTGCGCGCGCAGCAACGCGAACAGCAGCGACTCGCCGGCCTGCGCCAGGCGCAGCAGGCCGCCTACGTCCAGCAGGTCGTCGCCGCGCAGCAGGCCGCGCAGGCGCAGGCCGAGGCCGACGCCCGGCTGCAGGAGGCCCTCGCGGCCCTGGCGAAGGCGCTCTCGACCAGCCAGTGCACGACGGTCGGCGGCACCAACGGCCAGCCGGCGTCGATCTCGTGCCCCATGGAGAACGGGAACGCGTCGATCTCGGGCGACAACGGCGTCGGCGTCACGACGCCGACTCCGACGCCCACACCCACACCCTCACCCACATCCACATCCACACCCTCCACGACTCCCACGCCGACCCCGACGCCCACCCCGACCGGCGCGCAGGCGATGACGGCGGGAAGCCTCCCGGCTGACCCGGTCGGCCCAGAGCAGGGACTGACCGACGGCGCCCTCGCCGCGGCAGTCTCGCAGGCATCCGGCGAGTGGGCGGCCGCGGGAGCTGATGTGTCCGGGATCTCCGCCTCCATCGGGGCTTTCCCGGACGCGACCCTCGGCCAGAGCTCGGGCCGCTCGATCGTCATCGACGCCGACGCGGCCGGCTGGGGCTGGTCGCGGATGGACCTCCTGACGGTCGTCCGGCACGAGATCGGCCACGCGCTTGGCGCCGGCCACGGCTCGGGCCTCATGGACGAGTACCTCGAGCCCGGCGAGTCGTGGGGCGTCGACGCCTCGGCGCTCCCGGCGCCCGAGCCCGCGCCGGCGCCCGTCGAGCCGGCGCCCGTCGAGCCCGCTCCCGTCGAGCCGGCGCCCGTCGAGCCCGCTCCCGCCGAGCCGGCTTCGGCCGACCCCGCGCCCGTCGAGGCCACTCCGGCCGAGCCGGCCCCGACCGAGCCTGCTTCCGAGGAGCCGGCCCCCGCCGAGGCGCCTGAGGCGGCGCCCGCCGACGAGCCCACCGGCTCCGACGCCGGGGCAACCCCGTCCATCGCCGGCACCGGGTGGTCCGTCGCGGACGGCACCGCGATCCTCACGCTCACAGCGGCCGACGCCGCGCAGGGCAGCCTCCGCCTCCGTGACGGCCGGATCGTGTTCACACCCGGCAGGGGCGCCTCGATCACAGTCGAGGC
Organism: Microbacterium sp. NPDC019599; assembly: GCF_040632175.1. Lineage (NCBI taxonomy): Bacteria > Bacillati > Actinomycetota > Actinomycetes > Micrococcales > Microbacteriaceae > Microbacterium > Microbacterium sp. NPDC019599. The sequence goes on along the minus strand of NZ_JBEYBL010000009.1, from coordinate 176,525 downwards.
CGCGGGTCTCACGTCCGTCGTCGTGCGCGGCGCGGACGGTTCCGCGCAGTTCACCGTCGACCTGAGCGGCATCGTCGGCCTGGCCCTCGCGATCGACGGCGCGGCGGACTTCCTGCGCGTCACGGGCATCGCCCACGGATCGCTCACGGGCCTCGCCGGGCGCCTCCGCATCGACACGCTCCTCGCGAGCCTGTCGTTCCTCGCACCGCGGCTCGCTGCGCTCATCGAGGCGACCGGCTCGATCACGATCTCCGGCACCGTGACGACTCCCGGCGCCGATCTCACGGTCGAGGGACGCAGCGTCACGGTCGCGGAGGGTGCTGTCATCGACACGCGCGGCGCCGACGGCGACGGCGACGTCACGCTCGCGGCGAGCGACACCGGCGAGGGGAAGACGGATGCCGCGGCATCCGTCACCGTCGACGGTGCGACGATCGCGGGCGGCGACGTGACGCTGAGCGCCGAGGCGGCCGCCGCGGGCTCGAAGGCGACCTCGAGCGCGACCGTCACCGTGATGGACTCGACCATCCAGGCGAGCGGGGATGTCCACATCGTGAGCGACTCCGCCGCGGAGCTCTCGGCGTCGGGACCCTCGGCCTTCGCCGCGGGCTCGTCGTCCGCCGTCACACGAGTGGGCGGCGACTCGGTCATCGCGTCGCCCCGCACCGTGCGCATCGAAGCACGCAACTCCGCCTCCGGCGCGGCCGTCTCCACGAACGAGACGGGGGTCGCCCTCGCCGAGATCGACATCGCCCGCCTGACCCACGCGATCCTCGACGGACGGCAGCGCATCTCGGCTGCGCAGCTCGTCCTCACCGCGACCGCCGACGGCGCCCTGAGCGTGTCGGCATCCGGCGTACGGGGCCCGGGGACGGGCTCGTCCGCACTCACGTCCCGCGCGCTGGAAGCGGCATCCGGCGCCGGCTCCATCGCGATCGGCCGCGCGTTCGTCGAGACGATCGCACGGATCGCCGCCGGCGCGACGCTCGACGTCGACGCGACCGACGTCACGATCGCCGCCGACTCCGGCCTCGACGCCGCCGCGACCACGACCGGACCCGACGGCGGGGTCGCGGCGTTCGTCGTGCGCGATGTCGCGGGAAGCGCCATCGCGCGCGGCGCGGGGCTCGCAGGCGCCGTCGATCTCGCGCTCACCGCGACGACCCGCCACGAGGCGACCGCCGACGGCGGGCTGGGCTGGGCGCTCGTGTCGTCCTCCGCCGACACCTCGGCGACGGCCGCATCCGGCGCGCCGCTCGCCCTCGCGGGCGACCTGAAGCTCGTCGCGGACCAGCGGGCGGTCGCGCGCGCCGTCGGCACCGGCGCCGCCCTCGTCCTCGGAGTCCACGACGTCCGGGTGATCCTCGACCGGGCGGCGACGGCCCGGGGAGCCGTGACGCTCGAGTCGACGGGACGGTCCGACACCGTCGCCACCGTGGCGCGGTCCGCCGTGACGACTCCCGCCACCGCGGTCCGGCTCATCGCCGCGCTGGGCGGTGCCCCCGGGGCCGCGGCGGCGATCAGCGCCCTCGCGATCGCGCCCGTCGCGGGCTTCGCCGCGACAGTGCTCCTGAGCTCGGCGACGACGACGCTCGGCTCCGTGCTCGGGACCGCGCCGCTGCGCTCGGGCGGCCCCGTGACGCTGTCCGCCACGGTGGGCGGCTCGAGCACGACGGGCGGCGCCAAGGACCTCTCGGTCGACCCCGTCTTCACGGTTCCGCTCGCGCGGCGCTTCGCGATCGTCGACGTCAACAGCCCCGTCTTCGCGGGGGACGACGTGCTGATCCAGGCGGGCCGCGGGCCTCCGGCATCCGGCAGCGACTCGACGACCTCCATCCGCCTCGACGCCGCGGTCACTCTCCTCGACAAGACCGCGACCCTCACCCTCTCGAACCCCGCGCAGACGCCGGCGATCACGCCGCCTGCCGGTGCGGTTCTCATCTCCGCCGCCACGGGCGGCACCGTCTCGCTGGGACGCGCCACTCTCCGCTTCGCCGCGGGCGCTGTCCCCGCCGACGCCTGGGTCGTCATCACGGCCCGCGACGGCATCGTCCCCGGACTCCTCACGACCTCGGACGTCTACAGCCTCCGCGCCTTCGACGCCCGCACCGGCGCCGAGATCGCGACGTTCCTCGTCGACCCGGTTCTCACGATCGCCGTCGGCGCCGCCGCTCCCGGTTCGCGCATCTGGTACGTCGCGCCGGACGGCTCGCTCCAGGCCATCGCGACGACCGTCGACGCCGGCACCGGGACCGTCACGGCCGTTCTCCCGCACTTCTCGGACTACGTCGCCGGGTCCCCCCTCGACGGGCTCCTCGGGCTCATCGTCCAGCAGCTCCAGTCGTACCTCACGAACAACTCGTTCCAGCAGAACCTCGGCGACTACAGCCTCGGCGACGCCCTGAAGCTGACGGGCATCTCGCTCACGATCACCTCGGTCTCGCCGACGGCTCCGTACACGGGCTCTGCGAGCTTCACGGCGGGCCTCACGATCGACCTGACCGTCGGTGCGCTGCGGATCGCCGGGAGCGCCGCCGTCACAGCGACGTACACGCTGACGAACGACGCGACGCTCGATGCGGGGACGCTCGTCCTCGAGCTCGGACCCGTCGGCGCCGACACGACCTTCGGCATCACGGTATCGTCGGGCGGCTCCGAGATCGTCTCGCTCGCGGCCGCCGAGGCCGTGCTGAGCCAGTCCGGCAGCGACCTCACGATCACGGCATCCGCCGTCTCGGCGAGCCTCGGCGGTCGCGTCGAGGTCACCGGCGGCTCGCTGAAACTCACGTCGCGCGACGACACGGGTGACGTCGACTTCCAGCTGACCGGCGGCACCGTCACCGTCGCCGCGGTCGGGTCGGACCTCAGCCTCACGAACGCGAACCTCGGGTACAGCGGATCGGCCGGCGTCGCGCTGACCGCCGATCTCGCGCTTGACATCGAGGGGACGAGTCTCACGGGCGCCGTCCGCGTCACGCACTCGGCCGACACGACGATCCTCGCGCTGACCGGGCTGCAGACGACGCTCGCCTCGGGCGACGACCAGAGCGTCGTCCTGGCCGACGGGTCGGGCTCGCTCGTCCTCGACGACACGGGCGTGAAGGGCTCGCTGAGCGCGACGGTCGTCGCGACGGGCCTGCTGACCGCGACGCTCGCGGGACGGCTGGATGTCGACACCGCTGCCGGGACGACGGCCGTGGCGGTCGCGGCCCGGGGACTCACGGTCGACCTCGGCGGCGGGCTCACCGTCTCGAACGCCGTCATCGGCCTGTACGTCGAGTCCGGCAGCGCCGGCACGCACATCGCGGTCGACGCGCTCGGCACGGTCTCGGCGACCGGCTGGGCGGACGTGAGCTTCGGCGGCACGATGCGGGTGCGGGTCAACGGCTTCCCGGGCGTCGTCTCGCAGACGGTGGCGCTCGCCGACGGCTCGGGCGATGTGACGGTGGCCTTCACGGCGGGCGAGCTCGGCTCGTTCAGCGGCACGGGTCTTTCGATCGTCATCCTCGGCCAGTCGATGACGGGCGATCTCGCCTTCGTCGAGCAGGCCGACGGCTTCACGATCACCGTGAGCGACCTCACGCTCCGGTTCGGCGACGGCGTCGCCGAGGTCGCGCGCTTCACGGGCGACGGCGAGCTCACGAAGGACGCGATGGGAGTCACCGGGACGCTTTCCGGCACGCTCACCGTGGCGGTCCCGGGCTTCGCCTTCGAAGGCGGCCTCGACCTCGACATCAGCACCGTCGCGGGCAGCGAATCCGTCTCGGTGACGGGCACGGACATCAGCCTCACGCTCGTCGGTCAGTCGATCACCTTCGACGAACTGGCGGTCGCCCGCACGACGTCGGACGGCGTGACCCAGACCCGCATCACCGTCTCCGGCGGATCGTTCGCCATCACGAGCGGGTCCACCGACCTCATCGCGCTGGAAGACGTCGAGGGCGATCTCACGATCGCGTCGACGGGCGTCGCGGGCCGCATAGCCGCGACCATCACGAGCGAGATCGACGATTTCGCCTTCGCGTCGGGCGTCGAGATCGTCCTCAACACGGGTGCCGCGGCGGTCGGCCCGATCCCAGCGGGTCCCTACCTGCGGATCGAGGCGAAGGGCACGACCGTCTCGGTCGCCGGGCAGGAGCTCTCCGCCGACGTGACGTTCGAGCGCGGCGTCGACGGGGCAGGCGCCGTCGTCCTCCGCGCGGGCCTCGCCCACGGCTCGCTCCTCTTCTCGGCGGCCGCCACGACGGTGCTCTCGGTCACGGGGGCCACCGGGGCACTGCTCGTGACGGCCGCCGGGATCGCGGCATCCCTCAGCGGAACTCTGACGGTCGCATTGCCCGGCGTCTCGTTCACCGGCGCCCTCGCGGTGCGGGTCAACACGACGGGCGACGACATCGACACGAGCGTCTCGGTCGGCGGAGCAGACGTGCCGCTCGTCGTCCCGGAGGGCGACGGCAGCTACCTGCAGCTCACGGGGACGGATGTCGAGCTCATCGTCGCGGGACAGCGCCTGACCGGCACGATCACGGTCGAGAGCGCCGCAGGCGTCACGACGATCGCGGTGGCTGGGGGGTCGCTCGAATTCGGAGACGGCGCCGTGACCCTCTCGGGCATCACGGCGAGTCTGACTGTGGGGGCGGCCGGCGTGTGGGGGACCTTCACGGGCACGCCGGCCCTCGACATCCCAGGGGTGACACTGACGGCGGCGTCGCTCACGGTGCAGATCAACACGGATGCCTCGGCAGCCCATGACACGATCGCCGCGAGCACGTTCCGCATCGGGCTGGACACGCTCACGATCGCCGTCGCTGGCGTCGAGATCGAGGGGACGATCTGGTTCGAGCGCACGGTCGCGGGGACCGCCGCCGTGTACCGCGTCTCGATCTCGGAGGGCGCCTTCGCCTTCGGTCCGGCCGCGAGCCCCTACGTCGACGCCTCGGAGATCGAGGGCGAGTTCGTCATCGCCCCCGCCGGGGTCGCGGGGCGCCTCTCCGCGACGGTCGTCCTCGACATCGACGACTTCGACGCGACCGTCGGCGAGGTGCGGCTCGACGTCAACACCACCCGCGGCCCGATCACGGCGGGCGGCGTCGACCTACCGGCCGGCCCGTACCTCAAGGTCGAGCTCCTCGACCTCGACGTGCAGATCGGCACGTCGGGCCGGCTCGTGGGCTCGTTCGCCTTCTCGCGCTCGACGGCCCCGAACGGGAGCGTCGAGATCGTCGTGGCCATGACGGGCGTCGACGCCTACCTCACGGGCCCGGATCCCGAGCTCTTGGGCGGCGCCGGAGCGCTCATCATCCGCGACGACGGCTTCGCGGGCTTCCTGTCCGGCTCGGCGAGCCTGGGCGGCGGAGGTGTCTCGGTCTCGGGCTCGGTCCTGCTCCAGGTCAACACGTCGTGCGGACTCGTCGGCGGCGTGTGCACGCCCATCGACACGACGGTCACGGTGGGCGGCACGAGCATGCCCTTCAAGCTGCCGGCACCCGCGACGCCGGGCGGGATCGTCTTCAGCCTCTCGGCATCCGACCTCACCATCACGATCGGCGACTTCGTCACGATCGAGGGCGACATCACCTTCAGCGACACCGTCATCAACGGCCAGGCCGTCCGGGTCGTCGCGGCGACGGGCCTCACGATCTTCCTCGGCCGCGGCCCCGCGTTCCTCGAGTCGGGTGCGCTCAACCCGCTCGCGATGGGCGTGCTCCTGACCGGAGCGACGATCGGGCTCATCGAGATGAACGGCGGGCACGCACTCGTCGCGACGGGCACCGTGAGCCTCATCGGGGTGCCGGGCGTCACGATCAGCGGCACGACGAGCGTCCGCGTCAACGACACCGGCGCAGCCGTCTCGCAGACGATCGAGATCCCCGGCAGCACGGAGCCCGGCGTCGTCGTGCAGTTCGGCACCGCTGCGGAAGTCACCGAGTTCGTCGTGAGCGACGCGACGCTCGCGTTCGGCGGCCAGGCCCTCACCGGCACGTTCAGCTTCGACCGTTCGGCATCCGACATCACGGTCGGGATCACGAACGGCGCGGTCGCGTTCGGCGACGCCGTGCAGCTCGGCGCCATCACGGGCGGCCTCGTCGTGCGGTCGAGCGGCATCGCGGGCACGCTCAGCGCCTCCGTCCGGATCGCCGCTCTCGGCGTCGGCGTCGCGCCCGACCCCGCCGTCGTCGCGACCGTCGCCGTCAACACGGCGCCCGACGAGACCGTCGTCGGCGCGACGACGCTCCCCGCCGGCCCGTACGTCCGCTTCTCGCTCACGGGTCTGAACCTCGCGTTCCTCGGCCAGACGATCCGCGCCGACATCGCCGTCGAGCGGCTCACATCCGGCGGCGCAGCGACGACCGTCATCGGCCTCGCGAACGTCGGCCTGTTCCTCGGCGACGACGGGGGCACGCCCGGCACGACGGCGACCGACCTCGCGGACGACCTCGGCGTCCGGCTCACGAACGGCTCCGGCATCCTGATCGTCACCGCGACCGGCATCGCGGGGCGGATCAGCGGCGACATCTCGGTGCAGCTCGGCGCCGACGCGGGCCTCGAAGGGTCGCTGACCCTCGCCCTCAACACGACCGGCGCGCGTGTCGCAGCATCCGTCGTCGTCGGCACGACCGTGCAGTCCCTCGACCTGCAGGCCGGGCCCTACCTCCGCTTCGAGGGCACGGGCCTGACGCTCACGGTGCTCACAGAGACGCTCACGGCGAACGTCGCGATCGAGTCGGTCACGCCGCTCGGCGCGAACGGCCTCCCGGACACCTCGAAGAAGGTGCTCCGGATCGCCGCGACGGACGTCGCGCTGAGCCTCGGCGGCGGTGCCCTGACCCTCTCGCACGGCACGGCGCTCATCCTCCTGACCTCGGGCGGCACCGCATCCGCCGTCGCCGGCCGCATCAGCGGCGCGCTCGCGCTGGACGTCCCGGGCGTGTCGTTCTCGGGGGACCTCGCCGTCGAGTTCTCGACCGCCGCGGGCGAGGTCGACGAATCGTTCTCGATCAACGGCGAGACGATCGCGCTGCAGCTTCCGGCCGGCGGACTCACCGGGTTCCTGCGCCTGGCGGGGACGGATGTCGCCCTCACGATCGCGGGACAGACCCTCGAGACCGACCTCGAGGTCGTCGACACGGCGAACGTCCTGACGATCACGCTTCGCAACACGCGCCTCGTGCTCGGCGGCTCGACGCCGCTCGTCACGATCGCACAGCCCGGATCCGGAGCCGGCTCGACGGCGCAGTTCGTCGTCGGCCCCACGGGCGCATACGGCAGCATCACGGTCGACATCGTGATCGGCATCCCGAACATCGAGGTCAGCGGATCGATCGCGATCTCGTTCAACACGACGCCGGCGGCGCAGGAGGTCCTGGGGGAGGACCTCGCCGCCGGCCTCATCCGTGTCGGCGGCACGAACCTGCAGATCGACGTCCTGGGGCAGTCCCTGCACGGCGACGTGACGTTCGAGCAGGTCACGACGACCGCGGGCGCGACGGTGGCCCGCATCGGCATCGCCAACGCCGGCTTCACGCTCGGCCCGCTCGAGGCCGAGAACGGGACGGGCCTGTTCGTCATCACGCCGGACGGCGTCGCAGGGTCGCTGTCGGTCGACATCGACCTCGACGTCGACGCGGCGTTCGGCCTCGAGGGTTCGCTCGAGCTCGAGGTCAACACGACCGACGCCGACGTCTCCGAGACGCTCAGGGTCGGGGCGGGAACAGTCACCCTCGAGGTGCCGGCCGGCCCGTACCTGCGGATCGCGGGGACGAACGTCGTGCTGACGATCCTCGAGCAGGAGATCCGGGCGGACGTCGCGTTCGAGCAGTCGACGTCGTACGGCCCTGACGGCCTCCCGGGCGGCGGCGACGACTCGACGGTCGTGCGCGTGGGGCTCGCCAACGTCAGCGTCGTGCTCGCGGTGGGCTCCGCGAAGCTGTCGCTGACGAACGGCGAGGCGATGTTCGTGCTGGCGGGCGGCACGGGCATCGCGGGCCGCGTCTCGGGCACCGTCGCGCTGACGGGCGTGCCGGGGGTCTCGCTCGCAGGCACGCTCTCGCTCGAGATCAACACGACGAGCGCCGAGGTCGATGAGACGCTCACGATCGGCGACACGACGCTGCTGATCGCGCTCCCGTCGGGCGGCGCGACCGGCTTCCTCCGCATCGCGGGGACGGATGTCGACATCAGTGTCGCCGGACAGACGATCGCCGGCGACATCGAAGTCGTCAAGACCGACACGACCCTCACCCTGACGATCGAGAACGGCGTCATCCGCTTCGGCACGGCGGCGTCGCCGCTCGTGACGGTGACCGAGATCGACGGTGTGTTCGAGCTCACGCCGACCGGCATGGCCGGGTCCGTCTCGGCGACCCTCGAGGTCACGGTGCCGGGCCTGGCCGTCTCGGGCGACGTCGCGGTCCAGATCAACTCCGGCACGGCCGACGTCGTGCTCAACGACGGCGACCCGGACGAGATCACCCTCCGGCCGGGCCTCAAGGTCGAGGTGGCCGACGCGCTGCTGACGGTCGCGGGCCAGTCGCTCGGAGCGAGCCGCATCCTCATCAGCCGCACGCCGAACGGCGAGGTCGGGTTCGCCGTCGAGCGCCTGACGCTGCAGCTCGGCACGTTCGTGAACATCACGGCGGCGCACAACTGGTCGGGCGCGATGCTCGTCACGCCGCGCGGGGTCGCGGCATCCTTCTCGGGCAGCACGACCGGCATCTTCACGCTTCCCGGCCTGACCCTGGGCGGCGACGTCGAGTTCGCGATCAACACGACGACTGCCGCCGTCCGCCGCACCGACCTCGGGCTCGACGTGCCGGCAGGTCCCTTCCTGCACGTCGCCGTCACCGACGGCCTCCTCGCCGTGACCGGCGGGCCCTCGTTCTCGGGCAGCTTCCGCCTCAGCCGCACATCGACCCCCGGCGTCACGCTGCTCACGGCCACGATCACCGGCGGCGTCTCCGTCGCGACGGGCGACGTCGACGGCGACGGCAAAGCCGACCTCCTCACCGCGACGGCGACGGGCGCTGCGCTGCACTTCGGCATCGCCGGCGCCGACCTCTTCCAGGCGACCGCCGCCGCGACCTTCACGGGCGGCACCGGTACGACCCGGGCCGTCCTCGCCGTCGACGTCCTCGGCTCGGCGCTCCTGGACATCGTGGTCGTCCGCGACGGCACGACGGCCGTCTTCGAGAACCTCGGTCGCAACGCCGACGCCGACCCCGACCTCGACTTCGCCGCCCCCGTCATCCTCACGACGGCGGGCGCGACCTCGGTCGCGGCAGGCGACGTCGACGGCGACAACCGCGCCGACCTCGTCGTCGGCGGGACGGCGGGAGCCCTCGTCTTCCGCGCGACGGCATCCGTTCCGGCGGAGGACTCCGACGGCTTCGCCGCGGCGCTGACGCTCGCGCACACCGGAACGGTCGCGGTCGTCCTGACGGACTTCACCAACGACGGGCAGCTCGACCTCGTCGTCGTGCGCGACGCCGCCGCCCACGCGCTGTACGTCAACGCCGGGGGAGTCGGCGCGTCGTGGACCGCGTACGCCTCGCCCGTGTCCCTCGCCAACACGGCCGCAGCGACGGATGCCGTGGCCGGCGACGTCGACGGCGACGGGTTCGCCGACCTCGTCGTGACGGCAAGCGCCGCCGCCGTTCAGCTCTACCGCAACGAGGGCTTCTCGACGACGGGCGGAATCACGAGCTGGGACGGCCTGGGCGCGCCGACGACCGTGGGAGCAGCATCCGTCTCCGCGCGGGCGGCGTCCCTCGTCGACATCGACGGCGACGGGATGCTGGATCTTCTGCTCGCGACGACGACCGGTGTCCTGCTGCACCTGAACCGGGGTGGGGGCCTCGGTGGCGTGTGGCAGGGCTTCCGGTCGTCGTCCCTGCTCAACGCGACGGCGGGCACGGACCTCCTCGCCGGGCGCCTGGACGCCGACGACGACATCGATCTCGTCCTCGCGACCGCGGGCGGCGTGCGGATCCTCTCGGGCAGCCCGACGAGCGTCACGACGATCGCGTTCAGCGAGGTGACCGTCAGTCTCACGCCCGAGGGCGAGTCGCCGCTCAGCATCACGGACGGCGTCGGGGCCTTCCTCCTCACGACGGGCGGCATCGCCGGCACGTTCTCGGGCGCCGTCGCGCTCGCGGCAGGCGACCTGCAGGCGGGCGCCACTGTCGCGGTGCGCTACAACGGCACGACGAGCTCCGTCGACGAGACGATCACGGTCGGCGGCATCACGATCCCGCTCGTGTTCTCCACCGAGCAGGTCGCGGACGCCACAGGCCCGTACATCGCGCTCACGATCTCCGGCTCGATCAAGCTCGGCGACTTCGTCGAGATCCTGGGCAGCCTGAGCGTCGACGGCGACGAGGTCACCGTCTCGGGCCTCACGGTCTTCATCGGGCAGGGCCCTGGCTTCGTCGACGGCGACGCCGTCAACCCCTTCGCGCAGGGCCTGTACCTCACGAACGTCAACGGCTTCGCGAAGGGGACCGCCGGAAGCCGCGTCGTGGCGATCTCCGGCGAGGTCGCACTCGTCGGCATCCCGGGCGTGACGCTCGCAGGCGCGGCGTGGGTGTACTACAACGAGACGACGACGGAGCAGGTGCTCGGCACGGGCGACGACGCCGTGACCCTCGCGGAGGGAGCGGCGGGCGCCCCGCACATCCTCGTCATCGGCGACCTCGACCTCGGGATCGCGGGCCAGACCCTCACGGGGACGTTCGCGTTCGAGACCCTCCCCGGTGGCGGCCTCCGGCTCAAGTTCGGCGAATCCGCGCGGGACGGCGGCAACCCGCTGACGCTCAATCTCGGCGACGGCGTCGCGGTCGCGACCGTCGCGGCGGGCGAGCTCGAGCTGACCCCGGACGGACTTGCGGCGGTGCTGACGGCGAGCCTGACGCTCAACGCCGGCGCCGACTTCACGCTGTGCACCGACGTCGTCCTGTGCGGCGGCATCCGCCTCCAGATCAACACGGGCGCGACCGAGCGCACCGTCGGCGGCATCGTCCTTCCCGCCGCGTCGATCAGGGTGCAGGTCGGCACGCTCGCGGCGCCCGCGCGCATCACGATCGCGGGGCAGACCCTCAAGGGCGTCTTCGTCTTCTCGCAGGTGCGCGGCCCCGTCGCGGCCGGCGCTCCCGCGGGCACGCCGGCGCCGACGACGACGGTCATCATCGCCTCGGCCCTCCAGCTCACGGTCGGGGCCACGACGGCCGGCGGCGAGCTGACCGCGGGAGTCGAGCTCACCAACGGCTCGGCCGTCTTCCTCGTGACGTCCGCGGGCCTCGCCGGCCGGGTCAGCGGCACGGTCAGGTTCGTGATCCCCGCGCCGGGCGTGCACTTCAGCGGCACGTTCACGGTGGCCGTCAACTCCGGACCAGAGGTCGACCGGACCTTCGAGCTCGACGGCACGACCGTCGTGCTGGACCTCGCCGCCGGCCCGTACCTCCAGGTCACAGGCACCGACGTCTCGATCGAGGTCGCCGGTCAGCGACTCTCGGGCGACTTCGGCTTCACGCAGACCGGCAGCGGCACGACCGCCCAGACCGTCATCGCGATCAGCAACGCGCGCGCCGCTTTCGGGGACGGCACGACCGACTTCGTCGCACTGACCGACGGCGACGGCACCTTCACGATCACGAGCACTGGCGGCGTCGTGGGCAACGTGGGCGGCACCGTGACGGTGGCCCTGCCCGGCATCGACGTGAGCGGCGACTTCGAGATCGAACTCGACACGACCGACCCGCTGAAGTCGAGGATCAGCGTCCACGGCGAGGACATCACGCTCGACATCGGCGGCTTCCTCCTCACCGACGGCACCGTCACCTTCTCGCAGCGGACGCAGGGCGGCGTCAGGATCGTGGATGTCGCGATCAGCGCGAACGCCGACTTCGGCGCCCCCATCGGCGAGATCGGCTTCAACGGCGCCCTGCAGATCGGGCCCGCCGGGCTCGCCGGCATCCTCTCGCTCACCGGCACCGAGATCTCGCTCGGCGGCAGCGTCACGATCGCCGCGACGGAGCTGCGACTCGAGATCAACCGCTCGAACCAGGCCGTCGTGCTCGCCGACCTCGACGCGACGCGCCTCGAGGCGGGCCCGTACCTCCGGCTCGTCGGCGAGGGCATCGCGATCCACATCGACGACGTCACGCTCACCGCGTCGGTGCTCTTCCAGCAGTCCACGAACACGGCGGGCCAGACGCGCACCGTCATCGCCGTCAGCGCCGGCAGCGTTCAGCTGGGCAGCGACCCGATCCTCGCGGGCGTCGAGGGCCTCATCCTCCTCCGCCCCGAGGGCATGGCGATGTCGCTCGGCGGCACGCTGACGCTCGGCTCGCTCCTCCCGGCGGGCGTGACGATCGGCGGGACCTTCGCCGTCGCGATGAACAAGAGCACGCAGCGCGTCACTG
>NZ_JBEYBL010000009.1:128507-164010 GCF_040632175.1 Microbacterium sp. NPDC019599 | reverse complement strand
CTGAGTCGGTGACGCTCGGCGGGCGCACCGTGAGTCTCGACCTCGAGGGCGACCTCGCCATCCGTGTCGGCGGCACGGGGATCGTCCTGTCGATCGCGGGGCAGACGCTCACGGGCGACATCTCGTTCCAGCAGGCGTCCGGGGTCACGACCATCGTCCTCGCCCACATCTCGCTGAGCCTCGGCGGAGGAGCCCTCACGCTCAGCGAGGGTTCCGGACTCTTCACGCTGGCTCCCGCTCCAAGCGGCATGACCGGGACCGTGTCGGGCGTCGTGGCGCTCACGGTGCCGGGGGTGTCGGCATCCGCCACGATGGTCCTCAACGTCAACACGGTGACGTCACTGCTCTCGATCACGGCGACGAACCTGTCGCTCGACATCGCGGGGCAGAAGCTCACCGGCAACTTCACGTTCGAGCAGAGCGGCATCGGCACGGCCCGTGTCGTCAAGGTCGCGGCGACCGCCGTGACGCTCTTCCTCGGCGACGACGGCGGCGACGGAGTCGACGCCGGCTCCGACGCCACGCCGAACGACGTGGGCCTCAAGCTCACGGACGGCGAGGGCGCGCTCCTCCTGACCACGACGGGCATGGCCGCCGACGTCAGCGGCACGATCGATCTCGTCGGACTCGACGACGTGCCGTTCTCGTTCGGCTCGGGCCTGGTCATCGCCCTGCAGATCAACACGATGCCGACGGCTGCCACGCAGACGTTCGTCGTCGGGCCCGACACCGTCGTGCTCGACCTGCCGGCCGGGCGCTTCGTCCGGGTCTCGATCACGGGCGGCATCGAGGTGTTCGACCAGACGCTGTCGGGCACGTTCATGTTCGAGCAGGTGCAGGGCGCCGGCGCCGACCGTCGCGCCGGCACGTCGGACGACGTCAAGATCCTCCGCATCGCCGCGACGAACGTCTCGCTCTTCGTGGGCGACGACGGCGGGACGGATGCCGACCTCAGCGACGACACCGGCATGCGCCTGAGCAACGGCACGGCGCTCCTCCTCCTCACGAACGAGGGCTTCGCGGGCCGCATCTCGGCCCAGGCGGCCATCCGCCTCGGCGCCGGCCTCGAGGCGAGCGCGACGGTCGCGGTCGAGCTGAGCGACATGCGCCGCACCGTGACGGGCGGCGTCATCCCCGTCGCGGTCGACGAGGAGTTCATCGTGGGCGGCGAGACGCTCACCCTCGAACTCCCGGCCGGCCCGTACCTCAAGGTCGGCGTGACGGGCCTCGTGCTCCTGATCGGCGGCCAGCGGCTCACCGCCGACGTCTCGTTCGAGCGGTCGACGCCTGTCGGAGCCGACGGCTTCCTGACCGCCGCCGACCTGCCCGTCCAGAAGATCCGCTTCGCCAACGTCGGGCTGCGCCTCGGCACCCCGGATCGCGACATCGTCGTCGTGCGCGACGGCTCCGGCGCCTTCGACATCTTCCCGAAGGGCGCCGCCCCCGGCGGCATCGCGGGCCGCGTCCAGGCGACCGTCGAGCTGCTCATCCCCGGCGTGACGTTCTCCGGGACGCTCGAGGTCCGCGTCAACACGCTCACGGTCGACAAGAGCGTCGACGGGCTCCTCATCACGCGAGGCGTCACGGTCGCCGGCCTCGACATCACGCTCGAGATCATGGGCCAGCGGCTCTCGGGCGACTTCTCCTTCACGAAGGACCAAGCCACCGGCGAGATCGAGCTCGCCTTCGCGAACGTCGAGCTCGCACTCGGCGACGGGACGCGCACCTACGTCACGGCCCGCATCGAGACGGGTGCGATCCTCGTCACCCGCGCGGGCGTCGTGGGCGCCGTCATCGCGAGCATCGAGCTCAACGACGAGGTCCTGCCCGACGTCACGATCGACGCCGACGTCATCGTCCAGATCAACAACACGACCATTGACGTAGTACGTCAGCTCGAGGTCGGCGGGACGGACTTCGACATCGCGATCGCGAAGAACACCCTCCTCGTCCAGATCGGACTCCCGGGCGAGCCGGCCGCGATCGGCATCCTGGGCCAGACGCTCAAGGGCGTCGCGCTCTTCGAGCAGAAGAAGACCGCGGCGGGCGCCAAGATCGTGCGCCTCGCCTTCACGGACGTCGAGATGTTCCTCGGCGACGACGGCGGGGACGGCATCGACCCGGACGGCACGGCGGACCCGAACGACGTCGGACTGCACCTCTCGGACGGCGGCGGGGCCTTCATCATCACGCCCAACGGGATGGCCGGCGAGATCTTCGGCGCGGTCGAGCTCCTCGGCCTGCCGATCGGGCTCGAGGTCGAGCAGCTCTCGCTCCAGCTGAACTCGATCCTCGTCGGCGGCAAGGGCGTCGTCGTCAACGAGATCTTCCAGTTCGCGGGGGTCACGATCACGACGCAGCAGGACGGCACGGCGTCGCGTCCCGAGATCCAGCGCATCTCGGTCGGAGTCGACGCGGGGACCTTCACGCTCGCCTACGACACCGACCTCGACGGCCGCCTCGAGCAGGGCGAGATCAGCGACCCGATCGCGTTCGACGCCGACCTCGCGACGGTCGACGCGGCGATCGAGGAGCTGCTCGACTCCAGCGCCGGAACGGATCTCGTGACGGTCACGATGGACGGCGACGTCTTCGTCGTCACATGGAAGGCGAACGGCGCCAAGCTCTCGCTCCTGGCGAACGTGCGGGTGCTCGCACTGCCGGCCGGGCCGTTCCTGCGGGTCGCGGCCAAGGGCATCGAGATCTCGATCGGCGAGACCGACCCCGTTGTCATCACGGCGGACTTCGCGTTCGAGCGGGTCGGCCCGCAGAACGCGCAGATCACGAAGATCGCGCTCGCGAACGTCACGATCAGCGAGGACCAGACCATCGACGGCGGGTCGAACCCCGGCCTCGTCTCGGGCTCCGGCTTCATCGTCGTCTTCCCCAAGAACGCGCAGACCGGCCCCGCCGTCACCGACAAGACCACGACGGGCGGCATCGCCGGCATCATCATCGGCCGCGCGAAGATCGCGGACGGGTCGTTCGCGCTCGACGCCTCGGTCGGCTTCACGCTCAACACGACGGGTGCCATCGTCAAGCAGTCGATCGTGATCGGCAGCGAGACGCTCACGATCGACGTCCCCGCGTCGCCGAGCTTCCAGTTCATCGTGCAGGACCTCAGCTTCAGCTTCGGCGGTGTCATCGCGATCAAGGCGGGCCAGTTCGCCATCAGCGCCAACGCCTTCTCGGGCACGGGCCTCGAGCTCTTCATCGGCTCGGGCATCAACCCCGACGGCACGATCCGCGCCGACGCGGTCGGCGTCCTGATCCGCAACGCCTCGGTCGCCTTCCAGAAGGCGGCGACGGGGCCGGGCTGGGCGATGCGCGCGACGGGAACGATCGCGCTGCTCGGCCTCGAGGGTCTCGGCATCTCGGGCACCGTCTCGTTCCAGGTCAACACGCACGACACGCAGTCCTTCACGCTCGCCGCGATGGGCGGGATGACGGGCGCCGTCGCCCCCGGAGTCTTCAGCTTCACCGCGACGGGCGTCCGGATCACCGCCGGCAGCGCCGTCACCCTCGGCGGCTCGCTGCGGCTCACGCGGGAGCGCGACGGAACACTGGGCGTCTCGCTGTGGAACGCCTCGGCGCTCGTGAAGATCGGCGGCGAGAACATCGTCGGGCTCACCGGCTTCGCGACGTTCTCGATCTCGCCCGCGACCGGGTTCCAGCTGGGCGCGTTCCGCGTCACCGACTTCGCGATCAAGCCGTCCGCCGAGCTCACGCCTCCCACGACCGACGCCATTCCGGTCGTCGTGACGGCAGACCTCGTGACGCCCGTCCGCAACAGCGTCTCGGCGACGGCGCCCATCACGATCGAGGTCGCGTTCACACCCTCCTCCGGATCGATCGACGTCGCCTCCGTCGCCGCCGGCCCGCCCGCCATCAGCGTCTCGGCGGCCGGTGTGAGCGGCACGTGGACCGCGGGCGCCCCCGTCCAGGTGGCCGGCAAAGCCAACACGTGGGCGTACACGCTGACGGGCCCGCCGATCACGGGGGCGGCCGTCGTCACGGTGAAGTTCAACGACGGCACCGTCACGGCGAGCTACGACGGCGACGGCAACGGCACGAACGAGAGCACGGCGCTCCTGGTCGGCGAAGAGGAGAAGTTCTACATCCTCACTCCCGCGACCCCGGGTGCCAAGCCCGGACCGCTCGCGTCGCTGGCCGTGCCGAGCCTGAGCCTCACGCAGCTGAACGCCCAGGGCTACATCGACATCGTCTACACCTCGATCCCCGCCGCCGAAGGCCAGGCCGCCGCCCCGATCGACAAGCAGTCGCTCGAACTCGGCCCCGCTCCCTTCACGATCTCGGGCCTCACGGGCGACCTCGAGTTCGACCCGGGCACCATCCGCCCGCGGATCGTGGGCGCGCCCCTGCTCATCGCCGGCGCCGCGGCGGGCTCGACGTCGGTCACCTACCGCTACTTCCTCAAGGACAAGAACCCGAACAACACGCTCGGCCTGTTCACGGGGTCGGGCAACGTCACCATCACGATGACGGCGGGACAAGTGCGGACCGACGAGGGCACGCCCGCCAGCAACCAGTCGCAGACCCTCCTCCTCGCGATCGTCCCCGGCACCGCCGGCGAGCTCGTCGAGGGCGGACCCATCGCGCTCGGGCCGCTCACGCTGCAGGGGCCGACCGTCGGCCTCGGCGGCTTCGGCTTCGTCGACGGGAAGGTCGTCCTGTCGGTCATCCTCGGGGTGCAGCGCGCGTCGCTCGCCTTCGGCGGCAACCCCACCACGGGTGCGCCGTCGACGGCGCAGACGAACTCGGGCATCACGGTCGACCTCGTCGGGATCGTCGGCTCCTTCGAGCTCGCGGTCGACGTCTTCGGCCTCCTCGGCGGCAACGTCGACATCCGCCTCACGGGCAAGTGGAGCCTGCAGGTCGCGGGCCTGGACGCGCAGATCCCGAACGTCGCGCGACTGCAGGCGACGGGCATCAAGATCGGCTACGACCCCAAAGGCCCCGCCGACCAGGAGCTCGTCCGCATCAACACCGCGACGATCACGTTCCCGAGGTTCGGCATCACCGGCTCGCTGCGACCGTACGACCCCACGCAGTCCTCCAACATCACGCGCAACAACGATCAGACGCTGGACCCCGGCCAGATCCCGGGTCTCACGGTCTTCGGCAACGGCTTCCGCCTCGGCACTGCCGAGCTCGCGTACGGCCTGCCGCCGACGACGCCGGTCGATCCCGCCAACGCGCTCACGCCGCAGGCGGCCGACCGCAAGATCACGTTCGGCGGCATCCTCGAGTTCGACGACATCCGTGTCGGCGTCTCGGGCCTGGACGTCCGCTTCCCGGCCGCGGGCGCACCCGCCGGCGACACGGCAGGGTTCACGGGCGTCATCTACATCGCGTCCGGCGGGGCGAAGCTCTTCCCGGGCAAGCCGTACGGCGCGACGATCACCGACCGCGTGACGGCCGACGACAAGCGCCCGGACGGGACGCTCGACGACGAGGCGTTCCGCATCGCGCTGACCTTCAGCGACGGCGAGGTGGATGCCTTCCAGCTCACGGTCGACACCCTCGAGATCCGCCTCGGCACATTCGTGACCCTCACGGCGCGCGACTTCCGCCTCGACACGGGCGCGACGGGCTCGCAGATCATGGTGCAGTTCCAGTCCGTCGGGGCGAAGGTCACGATCGGCGGGCTCGTCATCGGCGGCGAGGGCCGCAACTTCGCCATCACGGGCGACGGATCGTTCCGCGCGCTGACGGGTTTCGGCGTCTTCCTCTCGGTCGGCTCCGCGACCGGCGACTCGTTCAAGTGGCCGTCGTTCCTGCCCGTCAAGATCGACGCGATCGGCATCCAGTGGGACGACATCGAGAACCGGCCCGCGGACTTCGTCCTGATCCTCTCCGCGAGCGTCACAGGCATCAAGGGACTCGCCGGCCTGGAGATCTCGGGCGCCATAGAGGGCATCCGCATCCAGCCGTCGCTGCTGGTCGAGGGCAAGTTCCCCATCATCGGCATCGACTCCATCGGCGTCACCGTCAAGGGCAAGATGTTCGGCGGGGATGTCTCAGCGGGCCTCGTCGGCGGCATCCTGAAGCTCAACTCGGCCTACGGGATCATCGGCGTCTTCGACACGACGACGCCCGTCTTCCAGCGGGTCTTCTACCTCGGCCTCGAGGGCAGCATCTCGATCGCCGGCATGGCCGGGTTCGGCATCCGGATCGGCCTGTCCGAGCTCGGGCCGCTGCAGGTGTACCTCAGCGTCAACGTGCCCGGCGGCATCCTGCTCGAACCGAACTCGGGCCTGACGATCAACGACTTCGCCGGCGGCGTGGAGTTCTTCAAGACGCTCCCGTCGATCGAAGACCCGTTCGCGCTGCGGTCGTCGGCGTTCCAGCTGCCGACGGCCCTGACGGCCGACCAGTGGCTGCTCTCGCTCCAGCAGCAGGTCGCGAAGCAGGCGCAGACCATCGCCGCCAACCCCGCCCAGGGCGGGTTCGTCGCGGCGTTCACGTCGCCCATGGTCATCACGGGATCCGCGCGGATCTACTCGATCTACACGTCCCAGGCCGTCTTCAACGGCCAGGTGATCGTCAAGATCTCCACCGACGGCAAGATCCTCATCGTCGGCACGCTCAACTTCGCCGACGACAACATCTCGATCAGCGGTCGCCTCTACGCCGATCTGTCGAAGGTGTCCACGGGCAACGTGGTCATTCTGTTCCTGGCCGACTTCCCCGACCAGGTGCGCCTGCTGACCCTGTACGGGAAGCTCAAGATGGGCTTCCGCAACTCGTCCGGCAACGAAGTCACGTTCGACGTCGTCGAGGGGCTGGATCCCATCGCGACGGGCACCGCCCCGACGATCGATCTCGGCGCGCCGACGACGAACGGCGGGACCATCGACTACGGCGTCGTCAACGGCGCCAACGGGTCGATGAAGTACCTCGACGTCACGTACACGCCGCCGGTGGGTGCGAGCCTCGATCTCGGCCACATCCTCGACACGACGTCCGAGTTCACGATGACCCACGCGACCGCCGGGTCCCGCACCATCACCGGCCGGCCCGTTCCGATCGTCGCGGTGACGACCGACGAGGGCATGGAGTTCGTCGTCCTCGAGACCGACGCGACAGGGGCGTACTACGTCCTGGACGGCGAGAAGGTCTACGTGCTGCTCGTGGAGGACCTCGAAGACGGTGCCGACCTCCTCGAAGAGGCGATCCGCGTCACGGGCACGACGCGCTTCCGGTACCAGATCGGCACGGGGGCCCTCGCGATGGGCCTGTGGACCGTGAGCTTCGCCGCGGGCGCCGTCAAGAACGAGAACCTCACGACCGACGCCGGCACGACGACGGGCGCCGGCAGCGCCGCCAAGACGCTGACCTTCACCGTGACCGGTGCGACCGCGACGATCACGAACCCGACGCCGGGCGCCTCGGTCGACATCAACGTCATCAACGGTCGCGCCTGGATCGAGATCACCTTCACGCACCCGACGCTGTTCGAGATCGACCCGGCCTCCATCACCGACCTCGCCGCCGAGTTCCAGCTGTCGGGTCCCGGCATCGGCACGATCAAGGTCGACGGCACGCAGGCTCCGCAGCTCATCCAGACGACGGCGACGACCCTCAAGTTCCGCTACTGGCTGACCGGCCGGTTCGCGACGACGGGCGCCGTGAACCTGACCTTCCTCACCGGCAGCTGGTCCTACCTCTTCACGCCGAGCGGCGCTGTGACGCTCACCGACAAGCCCGTGCGGCCCGTCGACGCGAACGACCAGCCGGCGCCGCTGCCCGTCCGCACGACGATCGGCGTCCTGTTCCCGACGGGCGGGCAGCTCGGCCTCCCTGCAGGCTTCACGGTCGACCCCGCCTCGGTCATCGAGCGCCTCGCCGGCCTCGTGTTCGAGGGCACCGGCTGGTCGCTCACGGTCGACCCCAGCGTCGCGATCACCGCGACCGAGACGCCCGGCGAGTTCCGCATCCCGGTCATCGTCACGACCTTCGGCGCGGCGGCCGACCTCACGGCGCGCCTCACAGGCCAGGAGCTCGCCTACCGCGGTCCCGTGACGGCGGGCTCGCAGCCGGGGGCGACGATCGACATCACGCCGACGGCGTTCATCGACATCGACTTCGACGCGAGCGTGAACGGCTTCGCGCTGGACGTCCAGTCGGTCCTCGACCTCGCGGCCGAGTTCGAGCTCTACGGCGAGGGCCTCGGCACGATCGTCCTCGACGGCACCCGCGCGCCGGTGCAGATCACGGGTGCGCCCAGCGGCAAGATCCGCTTCCGCTTCTGGCTCACCGGCGAGTACGAGGCGGGCCTGACCGTGACGCTCACGCGGCTGCCCGGCGCCTGGTCGTACGCGGGATCCGTCACGCCGACCGCCGCGAGCCTGACGCAGTCCACGGCGTCGGTCCTGGTCTGGAGCGACACGCTCGTCGTGACCTTCCCGAGCGGTGGGCTGCCCGCCGGCTACGAGGTCGACGCGGCATCCATCATCCAGCGCCTGGGCGAGCTCACGATCACCGCGACCGCCGCCGGCTGGACCGTCGTGCGCGACACGACGCGCGCGATCGAGCGGGTGAGCGCCTTCGTCTACCGCATCCCGGTGCTGGTCGAACGGGATGCCGCAGCCGACCCGACGACTTCCACCATCACGCTCGGCCCGACGACCGTCAGCTACTCCGACAGCACGGCCGTCACCCCCGAGGACTACACGGCTCCCGGCCGCAACTTCATCGACGTCCCGTTCGTCGCGCCGACCGGTCTGCAGATCAGCCCGGCGTCGATCCTCGACGGCAACCCCGAGTTCATGCTCGTGGTCATGCGCAACGGGCTGCCCGTCACCATCACCGTCGTCGGGACGCCCACGATCCTGCGCGTCGAGGACGGCGTGCTGTGGGTGCGCTACCAGCTGTCGGCGCCGCTCGAGGCAGGCGACGACGTCGAGGTGACGTTCGGCGCCTCCGGCGCGTGGAGCTACGTCGAGGCCGACGGCACGACGGCCTACACGGGCCCTCAGCCGACGGTCGGGACGCAGCCGGCGGGCCCGCAGCCCCTCGACATGCCCGCCGACCGCGCGATGACCTACATCGACGTCACGTTCATCCCACCGGCGACGATCGACGGCGTCGAGTTCCCGATCAACCCGGCGAGCTTCGACCTCGACGTCTTCTCGCTGAGCGGGCCGGGCGCCAACGGCGTCCAGATCGTGGGGCTCGCGAACCTCGGCGGCAACACGTGGCGCTACTTCCTGAGCGGCTCTTTCGGTCCCGGCCGGGTCGACATCGTGTTCAACCTCGGACAGCTCGACGTCGGTCCGAGCCGCGCGCCCCCGGCCGTCACGACCCTGACCCAGTCCTTCCAGGTCGTCGGCGCGACGGCGGATGTCGTCCGCAACGTCCCCGACAACCCCGCGACGACGGACGTCGACGAGAGCAAGACCGTGCCGCTCTCCGGCTCCTCGATCGGCCGCGACCTCCTCAACGCCCTCAAGTACCTCGAGATCCGCTTCCGCGGCTCGGACGGCTTCGACATCGACCACTCGACCATCAACGGAGATGAGATCGAGTTCCGGGATGCCGCCGGCAACCTCATCACCCTGTCGGCCCCCGTCCGCGTCGGGACGAGCGACATCTACCGCTACGCGTTCACGGCGAACCTCGCCGCCGGCGCCTACACGATCACCTTCGTGGCCGGCCGGTTCGCCGACACCGGCGGGCGCCTCAACTCGGGCGAGACCGAGACCCTGCGGCTCACGGCTCCGACTTCGTCGCTGGCCGATCCGACGCCCGGCTCCGTCCTCGACGTCAACGACCTCATCGGCCGCGGCTGGATCGACGTCACGTTCGGCGACATCGGCGGCGTCGCCGTCGCGCCCGGCTCCATCACCGACGCCGACGCCGAGATCCGGCTCTCGGTCACCGTCAACGGCGAGGCCGTCGACCTCACGGTGATCGGCGCCGCGGTGCGGCTGGGCACATCGAACGTCTACCGGTTCTTCTTCTCCGGCTTCCCGACGAGCGGCACGATCGGCGCCCTCAGCATCGCCTTCGTCGACGCGAGCTGGCAGACGACGTCGGGCACGATGTTCGCGACCGCGACGCACTCGGCCACGGTCTCGGCCGAGACGCTCACGACCGCGACGATCCGCTCCCGCACCTGGATCGGCGTCCGCCTCACGCCGACGGCGGGTGCGCAGGTGGATGCCGGAACGCTCGGCGCGGGCGACCTGGGCTTCTCCGGCGGCGGCAGCGAGGGCCTCGCCTACCACGGGGTCGTCTTCGCCGACGGCATCGCGTTCTACTCGTTCACGAACGCGACGGGCCTGAGCGCCGGGACCGTCACGGTGGCCTTCACGGCCGGCGCCTGGTCCGACACCGCCGGCAACACGTCGGCGGGCGGCAGCCAGACGTTCCGCCTCATCACGCAGGGGACGTCGTTCTTCATCGAGCTGTCCGGCGGCATCCTGCTGCAGGCGGGCGACTTCCTCGACGAGCCGCTCCTGCACATCCACGCCGAGGTCGTCCTCGAGATCGACTACACGCGCCTGGTCTTCATTCTCACGTTCGCGGGTCAGATCGACGTCTACGGGCTCGGCACCCTCGGCGCGACCGCCGGCCGCTTCGTCCTCGTTGTCGGCGACGAGTCCTCGAACCCCATGTACCCCGTACCGCAGTTCTGGGGCGTCGCGACCATCGAGACGAACTTCGAGGCGCTGCGGCCCTACGGCATCTACCTCAGCGGCTCGGCACAGCTGCGGATCAACCTCACGAACGAGGTCAAGAACGAGACGATCACGCTCCCGGGCGTCGGCCCCGGCGGCACGGACCTGACCGAGGAGTTCGTCCTCCAGCCGTTCAGCTTCGGCTTCCAGATCCTGGGTCAGGCGATCATCGCCCCGGCCGGCAACGAGATCATGCGGATCCAGGGCGGCCTGTACCTCAACATCTCGGCCAACCCGCCGACGCCGTCGATGGACCTCTTCGTCACGGGCCACATGTCCTTCGGCGCCGGCGCGGCGCGCCTCGAGTACGGCTCCGTGACGGGCGTGCTCATGATCTCGACGCGCACCGACAACGGCGCGATCCCCGGCGTGGCCGGCAGCATCCGCGTCGCCACGGGCGTCGGCATCGGCCTGCCGAACATCGGCTCGCTCTTCTCGGCGACGGGCTCGGTCAACGTCATCTTCAACACGACGCTCGTCGACCAGACCTTCGTTGTCCCCAACGCGTTCCTGCCGCTGCTCCTGCCCGGCCAGGCTCCCGTCTTCTTCATCCCCGCCTCGCCTCCCGGCATCGACGGGCAGCCCGACCCGAGCGCACCGGCCGGCGGCAGCATCTACATCGTCGCGAGCATCCAGGCCGAGCTCACGATCGGCGGCGCCTTCACGCTCACCGGCTTCGTCGGCATCACCGCGGCGATCGACCCGTCCGGCACGGCCTACCTCAAGGTCGACGGCATGGTGGGGACCAGCATCCCGTACCTGGGCTCGCTCACGGGCGCGCTCAACCTCGCCGTCTACGTCGGCGCGCAGACCGGCGTCGTGGGCCGCGTGCAGCTGACGCTCGGCGTCAACTCGATTCCCGGGCTGTCGCTCAACGGCCAGTTCCTGCTCGAGATCAACACGTTCAGCTCGACGCGGCAGATCCGCACCTTCGTCGTCGACACGCAGACCGTCAACGGAGTCACGGTGTTCGGCGGCTTCCAGCGGCAGAACGGCCAGCTCGTCGTCGCCAACCAGACGATCGGCGTCGTGGCGGGCTTCCGGCTCGAGATGTACGGCTCGCTCAAGGTCATGAACGTGCTCGACATCACGGGCCACGTCGTGCTCACGATCGGGGCGAGCGAGGTCAGCCTCATCGTCAACGGCAACGCCTCGCTCTCGCCGTTCGGCGGTCTCGTGATCCGCGACAGCGGGTTCCGGATCAACAGCAAGGGCCTCGTCGCGCGGCTGGAGCTGTCGCTCGGCGCGGACTTCGGAAGCGCGATCGACCTCGGCTTCTCGGTGAGCGCGGTCCTGGCGGTCAACACGACGGGGGCCAACGCGCTGTTCGGCACGACGAACGTCGCCCCCGGATTCCTACTGCGGCTCGACGGCTCGATCAACTTCCTCGGCTTCGCGCGCGGCACGGGATTCGCCGAGATCCGGATCGCGTCGGGCGCCTTCGAGATGAGGTTCGGCGTCGCGTTCGACCTGGCCGGGCTGACCTTCAGCGCGAACGGCGTCGCAGGCATCTACAACGACGGCTTCGTCATGAAGGTGGCCGTCAGCGCGTCGGCCGACGCCTTCGTATTCAGCCTCAGCGCGAGCGGCGAGCTGCGGATCAACACGACCAACCAGGTCCGACTGGGTGTCGAGCGCGGCTTCAAGCTCCAGCTGACCGGATCCGTCACGCTCCTCAAGCTCTTCAGCTTCGACGCCGGATTCACGATCGAGGTCGGCAAGACCAGCGCGACCGACACGACCTTCTCGGCGGGCGACTGGTACCTGTCGGCCTACGCGAGCCTGGACTTCTTCATCGCGACGCTGTCCGGAAACATCTTCCTCAACTCGGAGGGCAACTTCAGCCTCGTCCTGTCGGGCCGCATGCAGCTCGGCGGAAGCTTCATGGGCATCCGAGGCGACTTCAGTCTCGAAGTCTCGTTCCTGTCCCACGAGGACGACGGCCTCAAGTGGTACACGCTCTTCATCGGCGGCTCGGCGAGCGTCGAGGTCTACTTCGACTTCAAGCTCTTCGAGATCAGCCTCGGCGTCGGGCTCGCGCTGTCGGTCTCGGCGGATTCGCGGAATGCCGACTCCAACGGCGACGTGCCGCTCAACTTCCGCATCACGGTGCGGTTCAAAGTGCTCGGCACGTGGTACTCGCGCAGCGACACCTTCCAGATCGGCACGGTGCGCTTCCCCGTCGTGCCGTACCTCGCGAGCAACGGCACGACGGGGCACGCCGATCCGTTCCGGGACCTCCGCGAGTGGAGGACGACCGACACCGACCTGTGGCTGAACGTCGGCGATCTGCAGCACCGCAGCGCCCGCGACGTCTCGGAGGGCACGACGGACGAGTCCGTCTACATCGAGCAGATCGGGGCCCTGGACGCCCTGGGCCGCGCGACGATCAAGATCACGGCCTTCGGCCACTCGCGGACCTACGCCAACGTCGAGCGCATCCACGCCCTCTTCGACAACGGCGTCGACAGCGTCGTGATCGACCCGAGCGTGCAGATCCCCGTGACGTTCGACATGGGCTCGGGGAACGACACCGTCCTGCTGCAGGGATCGGGTCAGGGGAGCTCGGTCAGCGGCGGCACTCAGAACGACACCATCACGGTCGCCGGCACCGCCACGGCGAGCGTCGACGGCGGCGACGGCGACGACACCCTCCGCCACACCGGCACGGGTCCGGTGACCTTCAACGGCGGCGCCGGCGACGACATCCTGGTCGGCAGCTTCCTCGCGCCCGACGGGCTCATGGGCGACATCCTCAACGGCGGCGACGACGACGACACGCTCTCCGGCCCCGCCAAGCTCTACAACGGCGGCGCCGGCGACGATGTCATCACCGCGACGGCCGCGATGTTCGCCTCCTCCGAGCCCATCGTCGTGATCGGCGGCAGCGGCACCGACCGCCTCACCATCGTCTTCGGCGGCAGCGCCGACCAGATCACGATCACCAACCCGTCGTCGGGACGCCTCCGCTACACGCTCGGCGCCGACGCGGCCGACAGCACCGGCATCGAGAACCTCGTGATCGACGCGGGAGCCGGCTCCGACCTGATCACGCTCGACGACGTGACCGGTGCGGGCTCCGGCATCCAGACGATCGACATCCTCGCGGGCGCCGGCGGCACCGACATCGTGACGGTGCGGGGCTCGGCGACGGCGGGCGACGTCTTCGCCGTCTCCACGACGGCCGGCCCGAAGGCCGTCCTCACGGCCTCGGGCTACGCCGTGACGATCGCGGGAGCCGTGCGCGCTCAGGGCGACGCCCTCATCGTCGACGGGCGCGGCGGCGCCGACAGCATCAGCGCGGCCGGCGTAACGGACGACCTCCTCGCGCTGACGCTCGTCGGCGGGACGGGTGGCGACACACTCGTCGGCTCGCGGTTCGACGACGTGCTCGACTCCGGCTCGGGCGACGACTTCGTGACGGGCGGTCTCGGCCGCGACACCTTCATCGACGCGGGCGGCTTCGACACGCTCATCGAGTCCTTCGCGACCGGCGACTTCGGCCTCTACGGCAACCTCTTCGTCGTCGGTCTCGTCGTGGGCACCGACTTCGGCGTCGGGTCGATCGCCGAGAACCTCGACCACCTCTTCGAGGTCGCGCGCCTGAACTCGACGGGAGGCGGCGCCACGACGATCCTCATCGGCGATGCCGACGGGTCTGTCCTCGTCGCGGGCAGCGCCCTGACGGCCGACCCGTGGCAGGGCACCGCATACGTCGACCCGGGTGCCGGCGACGACCTCGTCCGCATCGAGCTGACCCGCTCGACCGGCATGGCCGTCCACGTGAGCGGCTCGGCCGGCTCGGATCGACTGCACGTGTGGGGCTCGACCGCTCCCGACGACCTCATCGTCGACGTCGTCGCCGCGCCGCCCGCCGGCACGCAGAGCAGCCGCATCCGCCGCGTCTCGTTCAACGCCGCGGGCGTGATGACCGAACTCGGCACGATCACGTACGGCGGCGTCGAGCTCGTCGAGATCCGCACCCTCGCCGGCGGTGACCGCGTCGCTGTCCGCGCGATCCAGGTCGAGCACCGCATCCACACGGGCGAGCACACCGACCGCGTCGCCGTCGGCTCGAAGGCCGCCGACGCCGGCACGACGAACTCTGCGTGGACCAACACGGGCGGCAACGTCAACGCGATCGGCGCGGCGCTCATCCTCGACGGAGGCTCGGGGCCGGGCGCCGTGACCGGTTCCGATCTCCTGTCGATCGACGACACGGGCGACACCGCGCCGAACACCGGCGAGCTCACGTCGAACACCGTCAAGGGCCTCGGGATGGCCGCCGCCGGCATCACCTACACGACCTTCGAGCAGCTCACGATCGACCTCGGCTCGGGCGGCGACACCTTCACCATCCACTCGACGCACGGCGGGACGACGGCACTCACGACCAACAACGGCGCCGACCTCGTGATCGTCCGCACGATCTCGGGCGCGACGTCGATCGACACCGGCGCGCACGACGACATCGTCCGGATCAGCTCGACCCTCACGGGCGTCGGCGGCAACGTCGTCGGCATCCAGGCCCCGCTCACCCTCACCGGCGGTGCGGGCGCCGACACGCTGTACCTCGACGACGCCGCGACGATCACAGACCGCATCGGCGTCGTCACGGGCGGCTCGATCTCGGGCCTCGGCATGACGAACGGCTCGCCGACGCCGAGCCTCGTCCAGGTCCTCACGATCGCCGGCGCTGTGAACGGCCGCTTCACGCTCTCGATCCCCGGCTTCGGGGCGACCGGCCAGCTCGCCTTCGACGCGACGGCCGCCCAGGTGCAGGCGGCCCTCGAGGCCCGGGTCGGCGCCGGCAACGTCGTCGTCACGAAGGCGGGCGCCCGCTGGACCATCGCCTGGACCGGCGCACTGGCGGGCGCGGCCGGACGGACGCTCGTCCTCACCGCGAACACCGTCGCGGGCCACCCGCTCGTCAAGGCCGGCGGCGCCGCCGTGACGCCGGGCTGGGTGCGCATGACGGACGGCCGGATCGGCTACTCGGCGTTCGAGACGCTCGACCTGACGCTCGGCGCGGGCTCCGACATCCTGAACATCGACTCGACCCACAGCGGCGTGACCGACGTGCACGCGGCGGCGGGCGACGACCGCGTGTTCGTCGAGGCACTGTCGGGGACGACGACGATCGAAGGCCAGAGCGGCGACGACTGGCTCGTCGTCAACGCCGTGCACGACCCGGTCGCGGTCAACCCGATGCAGGGCCAGACGCTCGACCTCGACGGCGGCGACGACTCCGACTACTTCCTCATCGACCTCTTCGGCGTCGGCAGCAGCCGCATCAACACGATCGACAGCTCGGCCGACGGCGGGACGAACATCCTCGTCGTGAACGGCTCGGCCGCTGGCGACACCTTCCTCTTCCGCCGCAACCTGACGCGTGCGCTCATCGCCCTGCTGACCGCGACGGTCCCCGGCACCTTCAACGGCGTCGAGAAGGTCACGTACGGCCAGGAGATGACGGGCGGCGTCGTCGTCAACGGACTCGGCGGCGACGACGCGTTCGCCTTCGACGACACCTCCTCGGTCCTGACGGTCAACGGCGACTCGGGCAACGACGTCTTCCGTTTCGGCCAGCTGTACACGGGCTACACGGGAGACGCGGAGTTCCCGGCCAGTGACTTCTTCTCCTCGTCCCGCGGCCTGCTCACGCGGGGCGTCTCGTTCACCTCGACTGTCCGCGGCGGCACGGGCGACGACGTCTTCGAGGTCTTCCGCAACGTGGCGACGCTCAACCTCTACGGCGACGCCGGCGACGACACGTTCGTCATCCGGTCGTTCGTCGGCGAGTCCGAGGCGACGGCGCTCGACGCCGGCGAGGGCCGCAACTTCATCCAGTACGCCTCGAACGCACCCGTCAACATCGACGGCGGCTCGGGCTTCGACCTCGTCGTGATCATCGGCACGGAGCTCGGCGACACGTTCGTCATCACGGCAGGCGGCGTCTACGGCGCGGGCCGCGTCATCCGCTACGTCAACGTCGAGAAGGTGTCGATCTACGGCATGGAGGGCGACGACGTCTTCCACGTCCTGTCGACGAACCCGGCCGTCGAGCTGTCGATCTTCGGCGGTCTCGGCTCCGACCGCGTCGAGGTCGGCAGCCGCGCGCCGGCCGTCCAGGCGAACGACCTGCTGGGCCACACGGGCCTCATCCGGCATTCCGTCGAGAGCTCGGTCACCAACTCGCTGTGGGCGCTCATCCCCGTCGACGGCATCGCAACCGAGATCATGGACGACGACGAGCCGACCGTCGTCGTCGCGCCCGTCGGCGGCTCGCTCGTCGTGACCGAGGGCGGCACTGCGCGCAGCGTCACGGTGCGGCTCACCAAGGCTCCGCTGACGGCCGTGCAGGTGACGCTCACGGGCCCCGCCATCGACCCGACCGCGACGACCCGCGCCCGCTACATCGAGCTCTCGCTCGACGGCGTCACGTGGCAGACCTCCGTGACGCTCGACTTCGCGGCCGGCGACACGGCCCAGCGCACGATCTTCGTCCGGGCGATCGACGACCTCGCCGCCGAGGGCGAGTGGTTCTCGCCCATCGATGCGATCGTCACGGGCGGCGAGTACGCCGGCGCGCTTGTGGCCACGACGTTCGTGCGCGTGCTCGATGACGATGCACCGGGGGTGCCCGTCGTCCTGCCCGACGGCGGCATCCGCGTCATCGAGCCCGCAGGCGGCACCGGTGGGACCACGGCCTCCTACGAGGTGCGCATCATCTCGACGCCGCGCGGACCCGTGACGGTCCAGCTGACGGCGCCCACGGGGCTGCAGATCAGCGCGGGCGGCGGCTGGGTCACGACGCTCACCCTCACGTTCGCAGCCCCGGGCGTGCGCACGGTCTCGGTCCGCGCGATCGACGACACCAAGGTCGAGGGGCAGCACGTCCAGGCGATCACCGCCGTCGTGACCTCGAGCGACCAGCTGACCGGCACCATGACCGGCGCGGCGGGCCTCGCGAACGAGTTCGCCTTCTCGGGCTTCGGCGTGACGCCCGGATCGCTCAAGGGCCAGCTCATCCGCTTCACGAGCGGTGCCGCAGCCGGGCAGATCGCGCGCGTCTGGAGCAACACCGCCACGACGATCGAGATCGAGGGGGAGTGGGATGCCGCTCCCGCCGCCGGCGACTCCTTCGTCGTCATCGGCTACACGGCGCCGCTCGTGCAGACCGAGCTCGTCGGCACGGTCGGCTCGGTGACCGACGGCGGCAGGACCGTGACCCTCACCGGCGTGACCCTCCCGGCGGGCTCGCTCAGCGGAGCGCTCCTGCGAGTCGTCGGCGCCAACGGCACGGCCACCTACCGGACGATCGCCTTCAACAGCGGCAACTCGATCACCGTCACCGACGCGTGGGGCGCCGGCACGCTCGTCCCCGGTGTCACGAAGCTCTACATCGCCGAGATCCCGGGCGTCGTGCTCGCACCCGTCACGGTCCTCGTGCACGACGGCGACAGCGCCGGCGTCGTCATCACCCCGATCGGCGGCGACATCCGCCTCGTCGAGGGCGCGACCGACCCGCTGTTCGGCGGAGCCTCCGCCCAGTTCGGCGCCTACGCGACCTACACCGTGCGGCTCACCCGCGCGCCGGCCGCGGGCGAGGTCATCACCGTCAAGCTCGACGCGATCACGTCGTTCACGGGCATCGGCCTCCCGGCGGCGCGCCAGCTGCAGATCTGGAACGGCACGACGTGGGTGAACCAGCTCTCGCTCACGTTCGTCGCGGCCGGTGGCGACTGGGCCACGGAGCGCACCGTCTACGTCCGCGCGATCGACGACGCGGTCGTCGACGGCGGCGACATCCAGGAGTTCGCCGACTCGGCCCGCCGCCTGCACCTCATCCAGGGGCCGCTGTTCATCTCGGGCGGCGACGACCCCAACCCGCCGGTCGCCCTCGGCCTGGAGGGCTACCTCCCGATCACGCTGCCCGGCGAGGTCTCGGGTCACCCGCTGCCCGTCACGGCGAGCACGGCGCAGGCGATCGAGCCGGCGCAGGTCGACACGCTCGTCGTCCACAACGAGGACAGCCCCGCCGCCGACGTCGGGACCCTCACGAGCGACCGCATCACGGGCCTCGGCATGGCGGACGACTACTCGCTCGCCGGCCGGCCTGTGCTCGGCGGCATCGGCTACACGCAGTTCGAGGACCTCACGATCCTGCTCGGCTACGGCGACGACACCTTCACGGTCGAGTCCACTCATGCGGGCACGACGACGATCGATGCGGGCCCCGGGGACGACAGCATCCTGATCCGCACGATCGACGGGCACACGCGCGTCATCGGCGGTCCGACGAGCGCCTCGACGCCGCTCCTGGGCAGCACCGACGACGACACGTTCACGGTCGGCACGGTCGCCGGGCTCCTCGACCTGCTGCGGGCCCTGCTGGTCCTCGACGGCGGCGTCGGCACGGACGTCGCGCACCTGCGCGACGACGGCGACTCCGACGCGCTGCGGGCCTGGCTCACGCAGGACACGTTCACGGGCAGCGACCTGCAGCCGCGGGCCGGCCTGGACGAGCTCGGCCGCCCGCTCGACCGGATCTACGCCGTCACGCCGCGCGGAGGAAGCTTCACGATCCTCCTGTCGCAGCGCCAGGGCGGGACCGAGACGGGCATCGGCGCCGTCACCTTCGCCGCCGGCGCGACCGCCGAGGCGGTCCGGGCGGCTCTGCAGGCCCTCCTGTTCCCGACTCCGCTGAGCTGCGGCACGGGCGACGTGACGAGGTGCGCAGCGAGCGTCTACGTGTGGCTCGTCGGCGGCACCTACCTCATCGGCTTCCGAGGCGAGGTCAATGAAGACCCGGACCTCCCCATCACGATCCAGCTCGCCGCGGTCGGCGCCACGGCCGTCGCGACGGACGGCGCGACCCTCTCCGGCATCCGCTACACGGGGCTCGAGACGCTGAACATCGCGCTCGGCTCCGGGGCCGACGTCCTGAACATCCGCGGCACGCTGCCCGTCACGAACGTCTCCTTCGGCGCGGGCGACGACCGCGTCTACATCTCGTCGAAGGCGGATGTCGCGCTCAACGGCTTCCCGCAGTTCCTCGCCGGCGACCTCGACGGCATCCTGGGCACGCTGAACCTCGACCTCGGCGCAGGCCGCCACACGCTGCTGCTGAGCGACGAGGGCGCCGCGGCCGGCGACCCGAATGTACTGATCACGGATGCCGCGGCCGCGGCCCTCGCACGGGATGCCGCGCTCGCCGCGACCGCCGAGCGCGAGATCTACGTCCTGGGCCTCGCGCTCGCCGGGATCTCGTGGCGGGCGAGCGCCGGCGGCACGTTCGCCGACGGCATCCGGATCTGGACGAGCGGATCCGCCGACACCATCACGATCGACGGCACAAGCAGCAGCGCCGGCGTCCGCACGACGACATGGCTCAACACGGGCCTCGGGAACGACACCGTCACGGTGAACCTCACGGCGAACCAGGACGGCTTCTTCGTCCTCAACACGCAGGGCCCGAACGACAACGTGCTGGGCCTGGGCGCCGACCTCGACGACGGCGACGAGCCCCTCAGCGCCGACATCGTCCACGAGATCCGCGTCAACGGCTCGCTCGTCTCCGCCTCGCGGTACGTCGCGTCGTCTCGCCTGGACCTCGTCGGTCTCTTCGACTCGCTCGCACCGGGCGACGTCGTGACCGTGACCCTGCGGCTCACGACCTGGTCGAGCTCGGCGGAGCTCGGAACGACGGCGGGCCTCGTCGGGTACCGCGTGTGGGTCAACGGCCGGCTCCTCGACGCGTCCGAGATCCAGCTCGTCGGCACGCACCTCGAATTCGCGACGTCCGCGCAGCGCGACGGTGCTCCGGCGCACGTCCTCGTCGAGGTCACTCGCACGAGCGTCCTGCCGACGTTCACGATGCCGGCCACGGGCGCGATCCTCCCGGCCGGCGCGAACGACGACGACACCGTCAACGGTCACGCCTCGACGCTCCCGCTCGTCATCTTCGGCGGCATCGGAAACGACACGCTGCACGGCGGCGTCGGCGGCGACCTCGTCTTCGGCGACCGCGGACTCGTCCAGTGGGTCGACGCCACGACCGGTGCGGTCGTCGCGCAGTCCGGCAGCGGCGGACCCGACGACTTCACCGACGGCGAGGTGCAGCCGGTCGGCTTCGTGACGACGATCGACCCGACGATCGGCGGCGCCGACGTCATCACGACCGGCATCGGCGCCGACATCGTCCTCGGCGGCGCCGCGGGCGACACGATCACGACGAACCGCGACGAGAACGGCGGGACGGATGCTGTCGGCATCGTCTTCGGCGACCACGGTCTGCTCGACTGGGTCGTGGGCGGCAGCGACACCCCCGCCGACCTCGATCTCGTGTGGTCGATCGATCCCATTCACGGCGGCGCCGACGTGATCACGACCGGCAAGGGCGACGACCTCGTCATCGGCGGCACGGGCGGCGACACGATCACGGCGTCGCACGGACGCAACATCGTGCTCGGCGACAACGGCAGGTACACCGCGACGAACGCCACGACGCAGGCCTGGGGCGCGCTGCCGATCACGGCGGGCGACCTCCAGACGACCGACCCGGCGATCGGCGGCGGCGACACCATCACGACGGGTGGCGGCATCGACATCGTGCTCGGCGGCGCGGCGGGCGACTGGATCGCGGCGGGCGCCGAGGCCGACGTCGTCTTCGGCGACCACGCGACGCTGACGCTCGCGGTGCCCCCCGCGGCACCGGCGGCCGGCCTCCGGGTGCTCACGGTCCGCGTCATCGACAACGCGATCGGCGGACGCGACACGATCCGCGGCGAGGCCGGCCAGGACGTCCTGGTCGGCGGCGCCGACAACGACCGCATCGACGGCGGCACGGGCGAGGACCTCGTCTTCGGCGACAACGTCGCCCTCGATCGCACGGGCCGGTACGGCAACCACACGAGCCTGCGCTTCCAGGTGCTCACGGGCGGCCAGATCTACAGCACGACGGGCACGACCTCCGGCGCCGCGCTGCTTGGCAATGCGGCGAAGAGCAACCCCGCCGGTGCGACGGCGTGGAGCGACTTCGGGATCGTCTTCCTCGACCACACCGCCACCACCACCTCGGGCTTCGGCAGCGACTACCTCGCGGGCGGCGCTGCGGACGACATCCTCTTCGGCCAGCTCGGCGACGACACGATCCAGGGCGACGGCTCGATCACCGACACCCCGGCCGCCGACGTCGGATGGTCGCGCGCGACGGGCGCCCTCGTCATCGTGCCGTCCACCGAGCAGACCACGGACGGCGACGACTACATCGAGGGCGGCGGCGGAGCCGACACGATCTTCGGCAACCTGGGCCGCGACGACATCATCGGCGGCAGCTCGAGCTTCTTCAGCCTCGTCACGAAGAACGACCGTCCCGACGGCGCCGACATGATCTTCGGCGGTGCGGGCACGGACGTCGGCCGCAACTACTACGAGGCCGGACACGGGCGCGACTCCGACAACATCGTCGGCGACAACGGCAACATCGTGCGGCTCGTGGGTGTGAACAACGGCGCCGGCGGCGGCTACCTGCAGTTCACGTACGACAACTACGGCGAGGCCGTCAAGCTCCTCCCGCGGGCCGTCACGCTCCTGGACTACACGCCGGGCGGCCCGGACTTCGCGCCCGCCGCGCTGACGGGTGACGTCATCGGAGCCGACGAGATCCACGGCGAGTCCGGCGACGACACGGTGTACGCGGGCGGCGGCAACGACGTCGTGTTCGGCGACGCGGGCGACGACGACCTCGTCGGCGGCTGGGGTCACGACTGGATCTCCGGCGGCACGGGCGTCGACGGCATCCTCGGCGACGACGGCCGGATCTTCACGAGCCGCAACGGCTCGACCGAGGTGCTCAACGGCCTGACGAGCGCGACGACGCAGATCGAGATCACGACACCCGGTCGCGTGCAGGTCGCGATCATCTTCCCGACCGGCAAGCTCAGCAAGCGCGTCGACCTCACGCCGTTCGCGGTGAACGGCGTCTTCACGGCGACCCTCTTCGACGCCCAGTACGCCAGCGACATCCTGTTCGGCGGCTGGGACGACGACTTCATCCACGGCGGATCCGGCGAGGACGCCCTCTCCGGCGCCGAGGCGCTCATCGAGGGCTACGGCTACAAGGCCGGAGTGCCGGGCGGCGTCCGCAGCGACTTCACGCGGCCGTTCAACGACGGCACGCTGCTCGGCTTCGACGACGCGGCGGGCGAGTTCGCGCTCTACGACGAGTACAACCCGATGACGAAGATCATGCTCGCCGGCGGCCACGAGTGGTTCCTCAACTTCCTGCACACCGAGGGCTGGCTCGACGCGGTCGCCACGACGACGCGCACCGACGGCGACGACGTCCTGTTCGGCGACCACGGCGCCGACTGGATCGTGGGCGGCACGGGCCGCGACACCGCGTGGGGCGGCTGGGGCAACGACCTCATGAACCTCGACGACGTCCTGACGACCAATGCCGGGCTCAACGACCAGCCCGACACCAACGTCTCGTACGAGGACCGCGCCTACGGCGGTGCCGGCCTGGACGTCCTCATCGCCAACACGGGCGGCGACCGCCTCATCGACTGGGCGGGCGAGTTCAACAGCTACCTCGTGCCGTTCGCCCCGTTCGGCATCGGCACCGTGAGCCGGCAGCTGAACCCCGGCCTGCAGGAGTTCCTTTACCAGCTGTCGGCCGCGCAGGGTGCCGACTTCACGATCGCACAGCTCGCCGGCGACATCTCGATCCCGCGCAACGGCGAGCCGTGGGGCGAGATCGGCCTCGTCAACCAGAAGGACGACGCGTGGCAGGACCAGACCGGCGGCCCGCGCGACCCGCAGCCCGGCAACGTGCCCGGAGGCAAGCGCGACGTGCTGCGGTCGGCGGCGTTCGACTCGGGTGCCGACGCCTTCTTCGCCGACTCCGGAGTGTTCACGGCGTCCGGCGGCAACCTCAGCGTGACCGCCGCCTCGACCGGGGGCGACGCGGCGGCGGTCTACTACATCGACCAGTACCTGCCGATCTACTACGAGATCAACGCGCAGGTGTACCTCACGAAGCCGACGGGCGGGTGGAAGGCCAACGCGTACGTCATCTTCGACTACTTCACGCCGACCGACTTCAAGTTCGCGGGCGTCGACCAGTCGACGAACAAGCTCGTGATGGGACACCGCACCGCAGCCGGCTGGATCGTCGACGTGCAGGCGGTCGTCAACGGCGGCGTGAAGTCCGACAAGTGGTACACGATGCTCGTCGCGGTCAACGGCACGACGGTGACCGTCATGCTCGACGGGACGGCGGCCTTCACCTACACGTTCGCGCCGCGGATCCTGGACGGCGTTGCCGTCGGGCTCAACAAGGGCTTCGTCGGCGTCGGGTCGGACAAGGCCCGCGGCAAGTTCGACAACATCTCGGTGCAGGTGCTGCCGCCCTCCATCACGCTCGACACGACGGAGGAGTTCGCCTCCGGCCCCGGCATCGTCGGGGGAGTGCGCGGCACGTGGACCGCGACCTCAGGCGCGCTGACGGGGTCGGCTGCGGCCGGGGCGCCGGCATCCGTCTCGCTCGCGGGGATCGGGGCGACGCTCGCCGCCAACGCGTACCTCGAGCTGACGACGATCGTCTCGCTCACCGCCGGCGGCAAGGCGGGCTTCGTCTACGACTACTACTCGCTGACGGACTACAAGTTCGTGATGCTCGACCTCGTCGCCAAGGCCGTCGTGTTCGGCCACGTCGTCGGCGCCCAGACGGTCGTCGACGAGTCGGTCGCGTGGGCGAGCCTCGCAGCGGGCACGAAGTACACGCTGATGCTCACGATCAAGGGCGCGTCGGTCTCGCTGACGCTCAACGGGGCCTTCGTCCGGTCGCGCGCCTACAACGCCGCCCTCGCCGACGGACGCTTCGGGTTCGTCGTCGTCGCGGGGACGGCGACCTACGACTCACTGCGCATCCGCACCGACGGCTACAGTCCGCCGGCCGCCGCGACGGTCGCGGTCGGCGGCTCCGGGACGACAGGCGGGTCGGGCAGCGCCGGGTCGGGCACGACCGCCGGGGCGGGTGCGAGCGCGGGCTCGGACACGAGCGCTGCCGGATCGGGCACGAGCGCCGGGTCGGGTACGACCGCCGGCACCACGACGCCCCCCACCGCGACCGAGCCGACTCCCACGACGCCCTCCGCCGCGACCGAGCCGACTCCCACGACGCCCCCCACCGCGACCGAGCCGACTCCCACGACGCCCTCCGCCGCGACCGAGCCGACTCCCACGACGCCGACGCCGGCCGATCCCGCGCCGGCGGAGCCGACGAAGCCCGGCCGCGGCAAGAAGTGACGCTCGTCCGGCGCCAGGCCCTAGCATCCGGTCGCTGTCGATGACGAACCCACCCGTTCGCGGCGAGCCCACACGTTCCGGTGAACGGGATCAGGTGGGTTCGCGCGGAACGGGTGGGTTCGCGAGCGAGGGCCGAGCCCCCTGTGTCAGAGCGTCGCGGCGAACGGGTCGAAGTCGGCGGGAAGGGCGCCGAGATCGTCGACCGTGCTCTCGACGGTCTGGAAGGCGCCGGCCGCGACCGACTCCTCGACCGCGAGCAGCGTGTCCAGGACGTGATAGCCGATGCGGCCCGTCGCGACGTGCGGGCGGCCGGCGCGGATCGAGCGCGCCATGTCGAGCACCCCGAGGCCGCGGCCGACGAGGACGCCCTCCTGCGCGACGTCGAGCTTCTCCTGCACGACCGGCGCGGGCGGCACGACGGCCTCGGCGAGCGGGCGCGTGATCGTGATCGGGCCGCCGAACGTGTTCGGGTCGGGGATCACGATCGTGCCCTCGGTGCCGCTGATCTCCAGGACGCCGTGGCGCAGGAGCGGCGAGTCCGTCGAGTACAGGCTCTGCGCCTGGCCGCCCTGCTCGAACGCCATGAGCAGCGAGACGGTGGACGGCACCTCGACCGGGAACTCCTGGCCCGCGAGCGGCCCGACCTGGACGGCGCGCGACTCGGTTCCCTTGAGCCCCAGCGCCGCGACCGCCGCGACGGGGCCGAACACGTGGATGAGTGCCGACACGTAGTACGGGCCCATGTCCAGGAGCGGTCCTCCGCCGACGGCGTACAGGAACGCGGGGTCGGGGTGGAAGATCTCCGGACCCTGCCACTGGAACAGCGTCTGCGCGAAGAGCGGCCGGCCGATGTCCCCCCGGGCGATGGCGCGCTTGGCCGTCTGGATGCCGGGGCCGAGCACGGTGTCGGGGGCGACGCCGACACGCAGGCCCGCAGCATCCGCCGACTCGAGAAGGCCGAGCGACGACGCCCGGTCGACGCCGATCGGCTTCTCGGTCCACACGTGCTTGCCTGCCGCGATCGCTGCGAGCGAGACCTCGACGTGGGCCGCCGGGATCGTCAGGTTGATCACGATCTCGATGTCGGGGCTGCCGAGCACGGCGTCGACGCCGCCCCAGCCCGGCACGCCGTACTTCTCGGCCTGCGCGCGGGCGCGGTCCTCGCGGACGTCGCCGATCGCGAGCACGCGCACGTCGGGGAAGCGCGTGAGGTTCGAGAGGTACTGGTCGCTGATGTTGCCCGCGCCGATGAGGCCGACGCCGACGGCTTCCGCCGCGGTCATCGACCGGCCACCTGGGCGTCGAGGTACGCGAGGCTCTGCTCGAGCGCACCGAAGAGGTCGCCGTCGTAGTGGTCGAACTCGACGATGGCGACTTCGAGGGCGGATGCCGCGGCGAGCGCCTCGGCGAGCGGAACGACGCCCTGCCCGGCCGGCACCTGGTCGGCCGGGGGATAGGCCGCGACCGCCTCGGGGTCGAGCGTGCCGTCCTTGACGTGGACCGCGATGACGCGGTCGCCGAGCCGCTCGAGGAGCGCGGGGGAATCCAGACCGGCACGGGCGACCCAGTACAGGTCGACCTCGAGCACGACGCGCGGGTCGAGGAGGCTGGCGAGCAGCTCGAGGCCCGTGACGCCGTCGAAGGTCGCCTCGAGCTCGTGCGCGTGATTGTGGTAGCCGACACGGATGCCGCGCGCGGCGCCGATCTCGGCCGCGGCGTTGAGCAGGCGCGCGGTCTCCTCGATCTGCTCGCGGGTCGTCCAGCGCTCGGGGGCCGTGTACGGGTCGATGACCGTGGTCATGCCGAGGACATCGGCGGCGTCGAACACGACGTCGGGCGAGGGCACGGGGAGCGTCGTGCCGCTGCCGTCCGGGTTGACGAACGAGGTCGACGCGAGGAATGCGTGGCCCGTCGGGGCGGCGATGCCATTGGCGCGCAGCGCCGCCGCGAGCGGCTCGGCGCGGCGTACGAAGTCGTACGGCTCGGCGGCGGTGAACCCGCGGGCGGCGAGCTCGGCGAGCGTCGACTCGAGGTCGGCCTCGAGCGCCTCGCGGACGGTGAACAGCTGGACGGACGTCTGGACGGGCATCGCCATGTACTCCTGGGTCTTCGGTGACGGCGGCGGGGATCGTGTCATCACGGTAGCACAGAAAACCTCCGAGTGGAGGTTTTCATCGAATAGGATGCTTTCATGCCCGCCGAACCCGCGACTCCGCCCCGTTCGCGGGGCTCGTACGCGAAGGGCGTGGCCCGGCGGCAGGAGATCCTGGACCGCGCGATCGAGGTGTTCGCCGAGCGCGGATCGGACCGCACGAGCCTGCGCGCCATCGCGCAGGAGGTCGGCGTGACGCACGCCGCCCTGGCGCACTACTTCGGCTCCCTCGAGGAGCTGCTGGTCGAGGTGTACCGCGAGTCCGAGCGGCGGGGGGATCGACAGCATCCCGCCGGTCCCGACGCGACGCCCGTCGAGATCATGCGCGAGTGGACGGTCGCCAACCGCGAGGTCGCGGGACTCGTCCAGCTCTACTCGACCCTCGTCGCGGCGGCGCTCGAAGAGGGGCATCCCGCCGCCCGCGCGTTTGCGACGGAGCGCTTCGCCCGCGTCCGCGCCGAGCTCGCCGAGCGCGTCCGCCGCAGTCAGGACGCCGGGCGGATCCGCGCCGACCTCGACCCCATGGCGGTCGCGGCGCTCGTCATCGCGGCATCCGACGGCCTTCAGACGCAGTGGCTGCTGGATCCTGCGGCGCCTCAGGATGCTGCGCTCGCGCTGCTCGAGCAGCTCATCGAGCCCCCCGCCGGTGTCTGAGGTCGCCGCTATCGTGCCGTCATGCCAGAGCGGGTCGAGGCGTGGTGGGCACGCCGTCAGTTCTCACGCGGAGCCGACGTGCCGTACGCCGTCGGCACGTACCGTGAGGCGTGGGCGCCGTACCCCGCGCTCATCCGCCAGTACCACCCCGACCTCAATGCCGGGATCACGCTGACGCAGATCCCGCCCGCCGCCGACGTGCTCCTCGTGTGGCAGTGCGACACGGGTCACACGTTCGTCGCGACGCCCGCTGAGCAGCGGGGGCGCCCAGGCCGGGAGCGCCGCCGCTCGGCGTGGTGCCCCGAGTGCGCGACGCTCGCGAACCCCGGGCGCGTCCGCACCGCCGGGTCGGCGAGGCCCGCGGCGACGGCGAGGCCGGCGGGGTCGGCGAGGCCGAAGGGTCCGAAGGCCGCGAAGCCCCTGTGCACGAAGACGCCCGCGGTCGCGGTGGGCACGCCGTTCCTCAGCGAGTGCGCGCCGGCGCCGGCCTCCGCCGTCGAGGCGCAGCTGCGCGCCGACCTCTTCGCGCGGGTCGGTGTCACGCCCGGATTCAACGCGGTCCGGGTCGCGCGTCCGTTCTTCGATCACGTCGAGGTGTGGCCCGACATCCTGCTCCCCGAACTGCGGATCGCGATCGAATACGACAGCATCGGGCGCTTCGGGCTCGAGCACGTCGGGTCGCGGGAGGAGACGGATCGGCGCAAGGACCGGGCCCTCCGCGCCGCGCACTGGGAGGTCGTGCGGCTGCGCACCGGCAAGCTCGAGAAGCTCGGCCCCTACGACCTGCAGCTGTCGGGATGGAACCGCAAGGGGCTGGATCGGCTCATCGACGTCTTCCGCGACATCCGCGGGCCGCTGCTGGTCGACGCGTACCTCTCGTAGGCGCCGGGTGCGCCTTCCCTTTCCATTGTACGAGCGGGATGGGGGCTTGCGGCAAGGGCCCCTCCCCGTTGCATAATCGCTGGTCGTGCTGGAAATACGCCCGATGACGGATGCCGCGCCGTGCCGCAGCATCCGTCGTCCGGCGCCGGCGCGGCAACCGCAATGTCGCAGATCACCACGAAGTCGCAGAGATGCCCGCCGGATCCTGTGACGCGGTGGCGATCCCCGACGTTGTGGCGCGACACGATACTGGAGCTGACACGTGACCCACATGACTTCCGACGTCTTCGACCTGCCGCCCCGCCTCGCCGCGAAGGCGGATCCGGCCCTCATCGCCGCCGACGAGCGGCATTTCGCCGCGATCGCGGAGAGCCTCACCCTGACGATCTCCGACCTGACGTCGCGTCTCGAGTATCAGCGCAGTCTCCGGGCGAACCACGGCCAGGCCGCTCTCGACCGCGATCTCGAGGTGCACCGGCTCACGGCGCGGCTGCGCGCTCTGGGCAGATTCGGGCTCGACCTGTGCCTCGGCCGCATCGTGCCGGACGACGGCGGCATCCCCGTCTACATCGGGCGCTTCGGGCTCAGTGATGCAGCTGGAGGCCGCCTCCTCGTGGACTGGCGAGCGCCCGCCGCCGAGCCGTTCTTCGCGGCGACCCACGGGAGCCCCATGGGCCTTGTCAGCCGAAGGCGGTACCGCTGGTCGAACGGTCGCGTCAACGACTACTGGGACGAGGTGTTCACGCCCGAAGCCCTGGAGTCGCAGGCCGCCCTGGACGACCAGTCCGCCTTCATCGCGAGCCTCGGCAGCAGCCGGTCGCCGCGCATGAGGGACGTCTTGAGCACGATCCAGGCCGATCAGGACGCCGTCGTGCGGGCGGGCTCCGCGGGGGCGCTCGTCGTCGACGGCGGCCCCGGCACGGGCAAGACCGTCGTCGCGCTGCACCGCGCGGCCTACCTCATCTACTCCGACCCGCGTCTCGGGCCAGGGCGCGGGGGCGTGCTCTTCGTCGGACCGAGCCCCGCCTACCTCGCGTACGTCGAGGACGTGCTGCCGAGCCTCGGCGAGGAGAGCGTGCGCACGTGCACGCTGCGCGACCTCGTGGCGGAGGGCGTCGTCGCAGTGCCCGAGCGAGACGTCGACGTCGCGCGGCTCAAGGCCGACGCGCGCATGGTCGAGGCGATCGAGCCCGCCGTGCGGCTGTACGAGGAGCCGCCGACCGAAGAGCTCGTGGTCGCGACGCCGTGGGCCGACCTCGTCGTGACTCCGGCCGACTGGGCCGAGGCATTCGCCTCCGCCGAGCCGGGCACGCCGCACAACGAGGCGCGCGACCAGGTGTGGGAGACGCTCCTGGAGATCCTCGGGGACCAGGTCGGCGAGGAGGTGCCGCCCCACCTGCTGCGCCGCGCCCTCGCGCGCCACGACGAGCTGACGCGCGCATTCACCCGCGCGTGGCCCCTCATCGAGGCATCCGTCCTCGTCGCGGATCTCTGGTCGGTCCCCGCGTACCTCCGCCGCTGCGCGCCGTGGCTGACGGTGTCCGAGATCG
Source organism: Microbacterium sp. NPDC019599 (assembly GCF_040632175.1). NCBI lineage: Bacteria > Bacillati > Actinomycetota > Actinomycetes > Micrococcales > Microbacteriaceae > Microbacterium > Microbacterium sp. NPDC019599. The sequence goes on along the minus strand of NZ_JBEYBL010000009.1, from coordinate 133,750 downwards.
AGGCGCTCCAGCGACCGGAGGCTGCGGCCTGGACCGTCGCCGACCTCCCGCTCCTCGACGCGGCGCGCAGGCGGCTCGGCGATCCGTCGGCATCCCGGCGGAAGCAGCGCCGCGAGGCGGTCCTCGCGGCGGAGCGGGCGGAGCGTGAGCGCGTCGCCGAGGAGCTCATCGCGGCCGACGACTCCGAGATGATGCTCATGACGATGCTGCGCGGCCGGGACTTCGTCCATTCGCTCGACGACGAGTCCGCCGTCGAGGCCGCGACCACCGATGTGCTCGCGGGGTCCTTCGCGCATGTCGTCGTCGACGAGGCGCAGGAGCTGACGGATGCCGAGTGGACGATGCTCCTCGCGCGCAACCCGTCGCGGAGCTTCACGGTCGTCGGCGACCGCGCGCAGGCCCGCCACGGCTTCGCCGAGACGTGGGAGGAGCGCCTGGAGCGGATCGGGCTGCGCGACGTCGCGCTCGCGTCGCTCACGATCAACTACCGCACCCCCGCGGAGGTCATGGTCGAGGCCGAGCCCGTCATCCGGGCTGCGATCCCCGACGCGAACGTGCCCACGTCGATCCGGTCGACGGGCGTGCCGGTCCTGCATGGCCGAATCGCGGAGCGGGACGCGATCCTCGACGAGTGGCTCGCGACCCACGGCGAGGGCGTCGCGTGCGTCATCGGCGATTCGACCTTCGCCGAGGCCCCGCGCGTGCGGTCGCTGACCCCCGAGCTCGCCAAGGGGCTCGAGTTCGACCTCGTCGTCCTCGTCGATCCGCAGGGCTTCGGCGAGGGGATCGAGGGCGCGGTCGACCGCTACGTCGCGATGACGCGCGCGACCCAGCGCCTCGTCATCCTGACCAGCTGACCCCTGCCGGTGCCCTGTGCACAACGTCGCCATGTCGCCGCGACACGCCGTCGTGGAAGTGCGTGAGCCGTCACGTCGGTGCCATTCGGCGACGTTGTGCACGGGCAGGATGCTGAGCGCCCCTTGTTCGCAATTCAGGCTGGCTGCTCCGGCACGCCGTGTCGGCGGCCCGGATCACGGCGTGTCGCCGGATTCAGCCTGAGTTGCGGACCGGTGGAGTGGTCCACCGGCGCGGCGTGAGGCTTCCTTCCACGGCGCCCGGGCCAGCGTGGGTGACGGCAGCGCCTTGTTCGCAATTCAGGCTGGCTGTGCCGGCACGCCGTGTCGGCGGCCCGGATCACGGCGTGTCGCCGGATTCAGCCTGAGTTGCGAACCGGCCTGGCGGCCGAGGGGGGCTGGCCGCGGCATCCACCCCGCGCTGGCCGCGGCATCCGACCCGGCCCGTCAGAGGGCCGTGAGCAGCTCCCGCAGGCGAGCGGACTCGTCGGGAGCCATCGCGTAGCCGTGCTCCCGCGCGGGGTAGCCGCCCGACCGGACGTCGGCCGCGTACGCCGCGACGCCGTCGATCATCGCCTGGCGCAGCTCGGCGTAGCGCTTGACGAAGCGCGCGGGCCTGCCCTCGTAGATGCCGAGCAGGTCGTGGAAGACGAGCACCTGCCCGTCGGCGGCGGGCCCTGCGCCGATGCCGATGACGGGCACCTGCATGCGGGGCATGATCGCCTCGGTCACGTCGCTCGGGATCGCCTCGAAGACGATCGCGAAGCATCCCGCGTCCTGCAGGGCGAGCGCGCTGCGGCACAGTGCGAGCGCCTCGTCGGCCGTGCGGCCCTGCGAGCGGTAGCCGCCGAGCACAGTGGCGGTCTGCGGCGTGAGTCCGACGTGGCCCATGACGGCGATCCCCGAGGCGACGATGGCACGCGCACGATCGACCGAGGTGCCGCCGCGCTCGATCTTGACCGCGTCGCACCCCGTCGTCTTGACGAATCGCTGCGCCGTCGCGACGGCCTGCTCGTCGGAGGCCTCGTACGAGCCGAACGGCAGGTCCGCGACGAGGAGCGGCCGCGACAGGCCGCGGCGGACGGCGGAGGTCAGCGTGATCAGCTCGTCGACCGTCACGGGGACGGTGCTGTCGTAGCCGAGCACCGTCATGGCGGCCGAGTCGCCCACGAGCACGATGTCGACGCCCGCCTCGTCGGCGACGCGGGCGCTCGGGTGGTCGTACGCCGTCACCATCGCGATCGGCTCGCCCGCCGCCTTCTTTTCGGCGAGGTCGGCGAATGTCACCCTGCGGTCGGATGCCGGCCGCGAGCTCACGCGGGCACCCCGGCGCCGCGCAGCTCGGCGACGGCGTCGTCGATCGTCACGATCCGGTTGCCGCGGGCCACGTGCACGACGACCGGCTGATAGGCAGCGAGCTCGGCCTCGTCGTAGTCCGCGTACGAGATGACGATGACGGTGTCGCCGTGGTGGACGAGTCGCGCCGCGGCCCCGTTGACCTGGATGTCGCCCGAGCCGCGCACGCCCGCGATCGTGTACGTCTCGAAGCGCGAGCCGTTGTCGACGTCCACGACGTGCACCTGCTCGTGCTCAAGGATGTCGGCCGCCTCCAGCAGATCAGGGTCGATCGTGATCGAGCCGACGTAGTTGAGATCGCTGCCCGTGACGGTCGCGCGGTGGATCTTCGACTTGAGCATCGTCCGGCGCATCAGGCCTCCAGCATCCGGTTGTCGATGAGTCGCGCCCTGCCGACCCGCGCCGCGACGGCGAGGAGCGTCGGCCCCTCGACGACGTCGACCGGCAGCAGGTCGTCGGGGGAGCGCAGCTCGAGGTACTCGGGGACGATTCCGGATGCTGTCAGCTCCGCCATCGCCGCCTTCAGGACCGCCTTGCCCTCCGTGACGCCTGCGGCGACGGCGGCCTCCGCGGCGGTCAGGGCGCGATTGAGTCCCGTCGCCTGCGCGCGGGCTTCGGCATCCAGATAGACGTTCCGCGAGCTCATCGCCAGTCCGTCCGCCTCGCGCACGATGGGGCAGGCGACGATCCGGACCGGGATGTCGAGGTCGCGCACGAGCCGGCGCACGACGACGATCTGCTGCGCGTCCTTCTGGCCGAAGTACGCGGCGTCGGGCGCGACGATGCCGAAGAGCTTCGCGACGACGGTCGCGACGCCGTCGAAGTGCTGCGGGCCGCGGACAGCGCCGCACAGCACCTCGGTGATCCCCGAGATGTGGATCGTCGTCGCGAACCCGTCGGGGTAGACCTCGTCCACGGCGGGGGCGAACAGCACGTCGGCGCCGGCCTCGCGGGCGAGCTCGGCATCCCGCTCCTCGTCACGGGGGTAGGCGGAGAGGTCCTCGTTCGCGCCGAACTGGGTCGGATTCACGAAGAGCGACACGACGACGAGGCCGCTCTGGGCGCGGGCCTGGCGGATGAGCGACAGGTGGCCCTCGTGGAAGGCGCCCATCGTGGGGACGAGCCCGACGATCTCGCCGCGCGAGCGCGACTCGGCGACGGCGGCGCGGACCCCGGCGACCGTCCGGATGATCCTCACGACAGGAGGGCTTCCGGCGCGATGACGTCCTCGGCTTCGCGTGCCGCGAGGACGCGCGTGTGCTCGGTCAGGAGGTCGAAGAGCGGCAGGATGTCGGGCGCCGCGTCGGCGACGGCCGCACGCTGCCGCGCGACGGTCTCGTCGTCGCCGCGGGCGATCGGGCCGGTCAGGGCGGCCTCGGGCCCCAGCGCGGCCCAGTTCTCGACGGTGCGGCGGACGAGGGGCGCGAGCAGCTCGCGCGCGTCCGCGGGGGAGAGGCCCGCGGCGCCGGCGATGCGCTCCGCCGCGGCCTCGAGGGTCACGAGGTAGTTCGCGGCGATGGACGCTGCGGCGTGGTACGCGGCGCGCTGCGCGTCGGCCACGACGAACGGGTGCGCGCCGAGCGCGGTCGCGAGGGTGAGCGCGGCATCCGTCGCCACCGCGTCGCGGCCGGCGACGGCGCACCCGATGCCCTCGAAGGCGGCGGGACCCTCGTCGCCGACGAACGTCTGGAGCGGATGCAGCGAGAAGTCGACGGGCAGGCCCGCGAGAGGCGTCGCACCCGACGTGTGGCCGAGGAGGCGGCCCGTGCCGGCGAGCTCCGCCGCGGCGGCGGGGATGGCGTCGTCGGGCACGCACAGGAGGACGACGTCGGCGGGCTCGACGGGCTCGCCGCGACCCGTCGGACCGCTGACGGCGAACCCCGCCGCGCGGAGGGCGCGTGCCATGACCCGGCCGAGGCGTCCGGCGCCGACGACGCTGACGGTCGTGACGGCGTGCGGGGAGGGCGTGGAGGAAGGGGTCATGGCGCGGGATCCGGCGTGATGACTCCGGACACGTGAAGTCTACTTCTTGTTGAACGGCGTCCAGGAAACGGGCGGACGGCTACGGCCGGCCATAGCCGAGGGGGCGGGCGCAGCGCTATGGCCGGCCGTCGACGAGGAGGCGCAGGACGGCGGCGAGCTTCGCCTGATCGGCGGGGCTCACGCCGCGCAGCGCGGCCGCCTCGGCACGCACGAGCTCCGTCATCGCGGCATCGACGCGGCGCTGCCCGTCGTGCGTGATCGAGACGAGGATGCCGCGCCCATCGTCGGGGTTCGGGCGACGCCCGACGAGCCCCCGCTCGGACAGCTTGTCGAGCCGTGTCGTCATCGCGGCGCTGCCGATCATGGTCGCCGTCACGAGCTGCGTCGCGGTGAGCTCCGTCCCCGCGCGGCGGAGGGCCGCGAGGACGTCGAACTCCCAGACGGCGAGCCCGGCCTGCCCGAAGGCCCGCGCGCGCAGCTTCGCGAGCTGCACGGCCGCGCGGCGGAGGCGCGACATGACGTCGAGCGGCGTCAGGTCGACCTCGGGCAGGAGCCGCGACCACGCGTCGATGAGGAGGTCGACCTCGTCATCGCCGTGGGCACTGTGGGGCATGCTCCGACGGTAGCCGAACTCGCCGCTGCAGGTCACTGCGCGCCGAGATGCCACAACTTCCGGCACCTCGACATCGGGTTGCCCGATCTTGGGGCACGTCGGCGGAAGCTGCCCGGACATGCGAGAAGGCCGGTGCCGACAGCATCCCGAAACCTCCTGACGGAGGGGATGCTGTCGGCACCGGCCGGAGCGCGTGGGTCAGTTGCCCGCGCGGCGCTTGTTGTAGACGTCGAAGGCGACGGCCAGCAGCAGCACGAGGCCCTTGACGGCCTGCTGCCACTCGATGCCGATGCCCATGATCGACATGCCGTTGTTCAGGACGCCGATGATGAGACCACCGATGATCGCGCCGCCGATCGTGCCGACGCCGCCCTGCACCGCCGCACCGCCGATGAAGGCCGCCGAGATCGCCTCGAGCTCGAAGCCGTCACCGGCCT
>NZ_JBEYBL010000009.1:27632-128411 GCF_040632175.1 Microbacterium sp. NPDC019599 | reverse complement strand
CGATGATCGCGCCGCCGATCGTGCCGACGCCGCCCTGCACCGCCGCACCGCCGATGAAGGCCGCCGAGATCGCCTCGAGCTCGAAGCCGTCACCGGCCTTGGGTCCGGCGAGGTTGAGGCGGGCCGTGAAGATGAGGCCCGCGAGAGCGGCGAGGAAGCCCATGTTGACGAACAGCCAGAAGTCGACGCGGCGGGTCTTGATGCCGGACAGCTCGGCAGCGTGGCGGTTGCCGCCGATCGCGTAGATGTGGCGTCCGAACACCGTGCGGTTCATCACGACGCTGTACGCGAGGATCAGGATCGCCAGGATGATGAGCGTCACCGGGATGCCCTTGTACGACGCGAGCGCCCACGTGAACCAGCCGATGACGAACGACACGAGTGCGAGCTTCACGACGAACCACGTGAGGGGCTCGACCTCCTGGCCGTACTTCTGGCGACCGGCACGCGTGCGCACCTGCTGCACGACGAGCGCGACGATGCCGACGGCGCCGATGAGCAGCGTGAAGACGTCGGGGTCGCTCTCGCCGAAGATGCCGGAGAGGAAGCCGTTGCCGAGCGCGCGGTACTCGGTCGGGAACGAGCCGATGTTCTGGTTGCCGAGGACCACGAGCGCGAGGCCGCGGAAGATGAGCATGCCCGCGAGCGTCACGATGAACGCGGGGATGCCGGCGAACGCCACCCAGAAGCCCTGCCACGCGCCGACGAGTGCGCCGATCAGGAGCGACAGGACGACGGCGAGCCACCAGGGCAGGCCCCACTGGACGGCGAAGACCCCCGAGCAGGCGCCGACGAAGGCGGCGACCGAGCCGACGGACAGGTCGATGTGGCCGGCGATGATGACCATCACCATGCCGATCGCGAGGACGAGGATGTACCCGTTCTGCACGACGAGGTTGGAGATGTTCTGCGGCCGCAGGATGATCCCGTTCGTGAGGAACGCGAACAGCGCGACGACGGCGATGAGGGCGATGAAGATGCCGTTCTTGCCGAGGTCGCTCAGGACGTGGCTGAGCCAGCGCGTGAACTTGTTCTCGGGGGGATTGATGTTCGAGCCGACGGCGGGGCCGGAGGTCATGGTGTCTGACATGTCTGTGTCTCCTGCTGGGCCGCTCAGCGCGGCTTCTCCATGGTCATGAGCTTGAGGACCGACTCGGGCGTGGCCTCTTCGATGGGCAGCTCGCCCGTGATGCGGCCCTCGGAGAGCGCGTACACGCGGTCGGAGATGCCGAGGAGCTCGGGCAGCTCGGACGAGATCACGATGATCCCCTTTCCGGATGCCGCGAGCTTGTTGATGATCGTGTAGATCTCGTACTTCGCGCCGACGTCGATGCCGCGGGTCGGCTCGTCGAGGATCAGGACGTCGGGGTCGGAGTAGATCCACTTCGACAGGACGACCTTCTGCTGGTTGCCGCCGGAGAGCTTTCCCGTCTTCACCAGGACGTTGGGCGCCTTGATGTTCATGCTCTTGCGGAACTCGTCGGCGATCTTGTACTCCTCGTTGTCGTCGACGAGGCCGCCCTTGGTGAGCTTGTCGAGCGACGACATCGAGATGTTGCGCTTGATGTCCTCGATGAGGTTCAGTCCGAAGGTCTTGCGGTCCTCCGTCGCGTAGGCGAGGCCGTTCTCGATGGCCTCGGCGACGCTGCGGGTCCGGATCTCCTTGCCGCGCATGAAGACCCTGCCCGAGATGCGGGTGCCGTACGAGTGGCCGAACAGGCTCATCGCGAACTCGGTGCGTCCCGCGCCCATGAGTCCCGCGATGCCGACGATCTCGCCCGCGCGGACGTTGATCGACACATTGTCGACGACGACGCGGCTCGGGTCCTGCGGGTGGTGCGCCGTCCACTCCTCGACGCGCAGCAGCTCCTCGCCGATCTGCGGCTCGTGGTCGGGGTAGCGGTGCTCGAGATCGCGACCCACCATGTCCTTGATGATGCGGTCTTCCGTGACGTCGGCCTTGGCGATCGTCTCGATCGTCTTGCCGTCGCGGATGACCGTGACGGTGTCGGCGACCTTTTTGATCTCGTTGAGCTTGTGGCTGATGATGATCGACGTGATCCCCTGCTCGCGCAGGCTCAGGATCAGATCGAGCAGGTGATCGGAGTCCTCGTCGTTGAGGGCCGCGGTCGGCTCGTCGAGGATGAGAAGCTTGACCTCCTTCGAGAGCGCCTTGGCGATCTCGACGAGCTGCTGCTTGCCGACGCCGATCTGGTTGATCTTCGTCGTCGGGTTGTCCTTGAGGCCGACGCGCTTGAGCAGCTCGCCCGCCTCGAAGTTCGTCTTGTTCCAGTCGATGAGGCCGCGGGTCTTGCGCTCGTTGTTGAGGAAGATGTTCTCGGCGATCGACAGGTAGGGGCTGAGGGCCAGCTCCTGGTGGATGATGACGATGCCCTTCGCCTCGCTGTCGTTGAGGCTGCGGAACTCGACCTCTTCGCCGGCGTAGACGATCTGCCCGTCGTACGTGCCGTGCGGGTAGACCCCCGACAGCACCTTCATGAGTGTGGACTTCCCTGCGCCGTTCTCGCCGCAGATCGCGTGGATCTCGCCGCGCTGCACCTCGAAGTTGACGTTCGAGAGCGCCTTCACGCCGGGGAAGGTCTTGGTGATGCCGCGCATCTCGAGAATTGTCTCGGTCATTTGCCGACTTCCTCGTGGGGACTGAAAGGGGGGTGAGACGGTGGCGGGCGTGATCCCGCCACCGTCTCGTCAGACCGGGGTGGTCTCGGCTCAGAGGCCGAGCTCCTCCGCGGTCCAGTAGCCGGTGTCGACGAGAGCCGACTCGACGTTGTCCTTGACGACCGGGACGGGCGCGAGGAGGTACGAGGGGACGATCTTCACGTCGTTGTCGTACGTCTCGACGTCGTTGACCTCGGGCTCTTCGCCGTTCAGGAGGGCCGTGGCCATGCCGGCCGCGACCTTGGCGAGCTCACGCGTGTCCTTGAAGATCGTGGCGTACTGCTCGCCCGAGAGGATCGCCTTGACCGAGTCGACCTCGGCGTCCTGGCCCGAGATGATCGGCCACTCGTCGCCGACGGAGTAGCCGGCGTCGGTGAGGGCCGAGATGATGCCGCGCGAGATCCCGTCGTAGGGCGACAGCACGGCGTCGACCTCCGTGCCGTCCGAGTAGTTCGCGGTGAGGAGGTCCTCCATGCGGCTCTGGGCGGTCTCGCCGTCCCAGCGCAGCGTCGCGGCCTGCTCGATGTCGGTCTGGCCCGACTTCACGACGAGGGTGCCCTCGTCGATGTAGGGCTGCAGGACGTCCATCGCGCCGTTGAAGAAGAAGAACGCGTTGTTGTCGTCCAGCGAGCCGGCGAACAGCTCGATGTTGAACGGACCCTCGGGCGCGCCGTCGGTGGGGTTGCCCTCGAGGTCGGTGAGGCCCAGGCCGTTCAGGACGGTCCACGCCTGCTGCTGGCCGACGAGGAAGTTGTCGAACGTGGCGTAGTAGTCGACGTTCTCAGTGCCCTTGATGAGGCGGTCGTACGCGATGACGGGGATGTCGCTGTCCGCGGCGGTCTGCAGGACCTCCGAGAGCGTCGTGCCGTCGATCGAGGCGACGATGAGCGCCTCGGCGCCCTTCGTGATCATGTTCTCGATCTGCGAGACCTGCGTGGGGATGTCGTCCTCCGCGTACTGCAGGTCGACCGTGTAGCCCTCGGCCTCGAGAGCAGCCTTGACGGCGTCGCCGTCGGCGATCCAGCGCTCCGAGCTCTTCGTCGGCATCGCGACGCCGATGAGGCCGCCGTCGCCCGAGCCGTCGCCCGAGTCAGCGGAGCCGCCGGAGCAGGCGGTGAGCATGAGTGCTCCCGCGGCGACAGCCGCGAGGAGGAACTTGTTCGCCTTCACTGTGTTTTTCCTTTCGTTCGACATCGTCGTCTGGTGTCGATTGGGGGTGACCGCGCCCCGGTCGGGCTACCGGCGGTCGTCGGTGGTCTGCGCCGTCCGTTCGCGGAAGGCGGCATGAAGCCGCTCCACGATGGACGGGGGGAGGGATGCCGGTGCGCCGTCTGCGCGTGCGAGGACGGCGACGCGCGCGAGCTGCTCGAGCAGCCGGGCCGTTTCGACCGCTTCGCGCGCCGAGGCGCCCGTGACGTAGGCGCCGTCGCCGGCGACGAGGATAACCCGCACACCGCCCGACAGCGCATTCGCGACGGAGGCCGCGACGGAGGCGACGTCGTCGAGCGGAGGAGCGATGATCGGGACGCCGCCGCCGAACCGCTCCGCCTGTGCGGCGAGCAGGGCGGGGATGCTGTCACCCGTCGCCGCGTGGGCCAGGACGTGCGGCGACTGGCTGCGGATGATCGCCCGGATCTCGGGCAGCTCGCCGTACAGGCGGGCGTGGATCGCGACATCCGCCGCGGGGAGGCGCTCGCTGCCGGGGGTGCCCGGGAGGGGCTCGCCGTCGAGGCCGCACACGATGGCGTTCTCGGGAGCGAGGTCGTCGTGCTCTCCCGCCGGAGGCTTGATGACGAACAGCTCGGCGCGGGGGACGCGGACCGACAGGTCTCCGCCGCCCCAGCCGACGATGCCGTCGCTCGCGAGCTCGGTGCTCAGCGCTGCGACTTCGGCGCGGGTGCGCGCGATCGCGACTTCGGTCTTGACGCTGCGCACGTACTGCTCGCGCTGCAGGGCATCTTCGGTCCGAGCCACGAAAGACACTTCCTTGTCGGTCTGTTCAATGTGACGAATCCATGTGACCGTTCACATGGCAAGAGCGACTATAGCCAGGCCGACGCGGGGTCTGTCAATCCAGAGATGTCTCGGGTTGGTAACGACCGCGTCAGAGGCGCTGAGCCGGTCCCGCCGACCCGCGGACGACCAGTTCGGGCGTGATCGTCGTCGGGGTCTGCGCGCCGCCGGAGTCCTCGGCCGGCCCCAGGAGCAGTTCGACGGCGCGGCGCCCGAGCTCGGGGAAGTCCTGCCGCACGGTCGTGAGCGGCGGCCAGAAATGCGCCGCCTCGGGGATGTCGTCGAAGCCGACGATGCTGATGTCGCGGGGAACGTCGAGTCCCTCGTCGCGGATGGCGTGCATGAGTCCGAGGGCCATCTGGTCGTTGGCGGCGAAGATCGCCGTGAAGTCGCGCACTCGCAGCAGCTCGCTGCCGGCGTAGTAGCCGAAGTTCGCGCTCCAGTCCCCGAGGATGGGCGGCGTGATGGGGGCGTCGTTGGCGCCCATCTCCTCGAGGAAGCCGCGCATGCGGGCCTCCGCCTCGATCCAGTCCTGGGGTCCGGCGATGTGATAGATGTGCCGATGTCCCAGGCTGATCAGGTGTTTTGTCGCCAGGCGCGCACCGGCGATCTGGTCGACCGAGAGCGTGTGGTCGGGGTCGAGATCGGTCGACTGCAGAGTCACGTAGGGGATGTCGAGCTGCTGCGCGGCGAGGGCCCTGACGACCCGCACCTGCGGGGCGATGACGACGAGGCCTTCCACCGACTGCGCCATGAGGTGCGCGAGGCCGTCCGTGATCGACTGCGGGTTCGACGAGTCGATGTTGGCCGTGCTCACCCAGTAGCCGCGCGCGCGGGCGGCCGCCTCGATCGAGGCGATGCTCGAGGCCGGGCCGTACATCGTGCTCGAGGCGGCGAGGATGCCGATCGTCTGCGACCTGCTGGTGACAAGCGCGCGGGCGGCGCGGTTGGGCACGTAGTGCAGCGTCTCCATCGCCTCGAGGACGCGGTCGCGCGTCTCGGGCCGGATGCTCGGGTGATTGTTGAGGACGCGCGAGACGGTCTGGTGCGAGACGTCCGCGAGTCGCGCGACATCCCGGATGCTGGGCGGGCGCCGCGCCGATGCGTCGTCGCTCATTGTCTTCATCTCCCGAACGGCATGTTTACGGTCACATCAGATCAGGCGGATTCGCGGGGATCAAGTCCGAGATGGGGGATTCCGCGATGTGACTTGTCACACAGTATGACGCCGAAGGCGCTCCTGCGGGGGATCGTGTCACATCCGGCGCCGACCTATGCTGACACCGTGCCAGATCTCGCGCGGTTCCTGCCGCTCAGCAACAGGCCCAAGGCGGACGAGGCGGGGGTCACGTCCGATCGACGCCGTCCTCTCGCCGCCGTCGTCGCAGAGGCCGCTCGCCTGCTGGACGGCGCTTCGGTCCCGCGCGTGGACGCGTTCGTCCGCGAGGCCCGGCTGACCGACCTCGGAACAGTGGGGGATGCCGCGGGCCTGCGCGCTGCGACGGCCGCGATCGCCGAGGGGCGCAAGCGCTCGACGAAGGCGCTCGCGCGCGCGGTGCGGGCCCTGCTGCTCCTGGCCGACGAGGTCGGAGAGACGCCGCGCATCGACGGCACGACCCTCGGGATCGTGTCGCTGTACGGCGCGACGGCGGCGCCGCTCGAGCGGCGCGCGGTCATCCAGGGGCATGCGCTGCGTGCGACGGACGCGGAGTGGGAGTTCGGGCGCGGCCCCGCCCTGGAGGGGACGGCGCTGGACATCGCGCGCTTCGTTCTGGCGGTGTCGGACGTTCCGCCGCGGCCCGCCGCCCCGCGGCCCGCGGGTGACCCGTCGTCCTAGCCGCCGCCGCCCAGCGCGCTGATGAGGCCCGAAACGATCATGTAGAGGCCCACGGCGGACACGACGACCCAGATGCCGATGCGCGTCGGCGTGATGCCGTTCTTCCTGCCGTCGCGGGGTTCGTCCATGGCTTCGAGGGTACCCGGGGTCTGCCCCGGCCCCGACGGGCGGGTGGGTTCGATCCTTGGACAGCTCAGGAATCGTTCCTTTCCGATCGCAGACGCCTGTCCCTGCGCACCGAGATACCCGAACTTCCGGCAACCCGACGTCCGGTGACCGGAACTTCCGGCATCTCGACGGTCGGGCGCGCGACGTGGCTCCGGGTCAGGTCGTGCGGCGGGCGATGAGAGCGGTCGGCAGCTCGACGTGGCGGTCGAGGACCGGCTCGCCGCGACGGAGGCCGTCGATGAGGTCGACGGCGCGGGCCGCCATCTCGCGGAGGGGCTGGCGGACCGTCGACAGGCCGGCGGAGCGGTAGCGCGGGTTGTCGTCGAAGCCGATGACGCCGACGTCCTCGGGCACCCGGCGGCCTGCTGCGCGCAGCGCCCCCGCGATCGCGGCGGCGACGTCGTCGTTGACGGCGAAGACGCCGAGCCGACGAACCGCGGAGATCTCGAGGAGCCGGTCGATGCCGGCGCGCGCGGGGCCGTCGACCCACTCCGCGCTGACGGTGTCGACCGGCGCGTCAGGTCGATCCTCCGCGAGGGCGTCGCGGAAGCCCCGCTCCCGCGCGCGCCCGAACCGGTACGGGAGGCGCCACGTCGCGTAGACGAAGTGCTCGTACCCCCGCCCGGCGAGGTGGCGCCCCGCGGCGAAGCCGCCTTCGCGGTTGGTCGCGCCCACACTCGGGAGCGCGGCATCCGTCTCCGACCGCGGGTCGAGCAGGACCGTCGGGACCGAGAATCCGGAGAGGAGCTCGAGCTGGCGCTGGGTGGGCGTGACGATCGCGAGCACGACGCCGGAGGAGCGGCGCTCCGCGATCCGCGCGGGCCAGTCGTCGGCGGGATCGTCGCGCTCGGGTGTGAGGACGATGTCGTAGCCGAGCTCGAACGCTCGCTCGTGCGCGCCCACGATCACCTGGTCGGCCCACGGATGGCCGACTCCGCCGATCACGAGCTCGATGAGCCGAGGGTCGGCGTGCGGCCTGCGCCCGCGGAGCGTCGTCGAGCGGTCGTAGCCGAGCCGTCCCGCGGCCTCGAGCACGGCGCGCCGGGTCTCGGCCGAGAAGTCGCCGCGCCGCGCGAGGACGCGCGACGCCGTCCCGGCCGACACTCCCGCCGCTGCGGCGACGTCGGCGAGCGTGACGCGTCGATCCATGAGGCCATATTTGCGCACAAACCTGCGCAACCTTCCGCGGGTTTGGCATCCTCCCTTGAGGAGGTCGGCGACGCAGCGGCGCGCCGGCGCCTCCGCAGAGAGGAAGAGCGCATGGTTGCGCAGAAGAAGGCACTCGTCGTGCGCGGCGGCTGGGACGGCCATCACCCTGTCGAGGCGACGGAGCGGTTCATCCCGTTCCTTCGCGAACAGGGGTTCGATGTGCGCATCGAGGAGTCGACCGCCGTGTACGCAGACGGCGCCGCGATGGCAGAGACCGACCTCATCGTGCAGTGCGTCACGATGTCCGAGATCGCCCAGGAGGAGCTCACTGGCCTCCGCTCGGCGATCGAGGCCGGCACGGGCCTCACGGGATGGCACGGCGGCATCGCCGACTCGTTCCGCTCGTCCTCCGACTACCTGCAGCTCGTCGGCGGGATCTTCGCGACCCACCCCGCCGTCGGCCCCGGCGAGACGCGCCTCGAGGGCGAGGAGAACTACCGCGAGCACACCGTGAACATCACGGAGCTGGGGCGACAGCATCCCATCACCGCCGGAATCGGCGATTTCGACCTCCGCACGGAGCAGTACTGGGTGCTCTCCGACGACCTCAACGACGTCCTGGCCACGACGACGCACCCCGCCGAGTCGTGGCAGCAGTGGCACCGGCCGACGACCTCGCCCGCCGTGTGGACGCGCCGATGGGGAGCGGGACGCATCGTCGTCTCGACGGCGGGACACAGCCTGGACGTCCTGGACGACCCGAACGTCCGCACCATCATCGAAAGGGGAATGCTGTGGGCAGCTCGCACCGCATCGGCATCGTAGGACTCGGCGTCATCTCGCGCGCCTATCTCGACACTCTCGCGACGGCGCCGGATGCTGTCATCACCGCCGTCGCCGACCTCGACCATGCGCGCGCCGAGGCCGTCGCGGCGACCCTGCCGTCGGCACGCGCCGTCTCGGTCGCCGAGCTCCTCGGGGCGGACGACGTCGATGTCGTGCTGAACCTCACGATCCCCGCAGCCCACGCCGAGATCGCGCTCGCCGCGATCGCCGCGGGGAAGGACGTCTACGGCGAGAAGCCGCTCGCGGCCACCTTCGGGGATGCCGAGGAGATCATGCGCGCCGCCGCCGACGCCGGCGTTCGCGTCGGCTCTGCGCCCGACACGGTCCTCGGGACCGGAACCCAGACCGCGCGCGCCGTCATCGACGCGGGCGAGATCGGCCGGCCCGTCGCAGCGACCGCCGTCATGGCGACGCCCGGCCACGAGCTGTGGCACCCGAACCCCGACTTCTACTACAAGGTCGGCGGCGGGCCGCTCCTGGACATGGGGCCGTACTACGTCACGGCGCTCGTGCAGCTCCTCGGCCCGGTCGTCTCGGTCATCGGCGCAGGCAGCCGCCTGCGGTCCGAGCGCATCATCGCGACCGGCGCCCGCGCCGGCGAGGTCGTGGAGGTCGAGGTGGACTCGCATGTGACAGGCATCCTCGAGCATGGATCCGGCGCGCTGTCGACGATCACGACGAGCTTCGACTCGGTCGGATCGACGGCGCCGCCCATCGAGGTGCACGGCGAGACGGCATCCCTCATCGTCCCGGACCCCAACATGTTCGACGGCGAGGTCCGCATCCGCCGGCTCGGGTCGGGGGAGTGGGATGCTGTCCCCCCGCGTGCCGGGACGATCGGCACCGCCCGGGGCGCGGGGCTCCTCGACATGCTCCGCGCCACGAACGGCACGGCTCCGCGCGCCTCGGGTGCGATGGGGCTGCACGTCCTGGAGGTCATGACCGGGCTGCTCGAGTCGGCGCGGTCGGGCTCGCGCGCCGCGATGACGACGACGGTCGAGCGCCCGCCCCTGGTGCCCCTCGCCTGACACCACGTCGCGAGAGGGCGAAGATGTGCGCGACACGCCGTCGCGAGCGCACATCTCCGCCCTCTCGCGGTCTGGCTCAGGGAACGGTCCCCGAGCTCGTCGAGGGGTCGAAGTCGAGCCCGGCGACGAGGCCGGGGTCGCCGGGGCCCTCCGGGTGGCGTTTCGTCTCGCTTCGCTCGCTCAACGACCGGGATTCAGCGGGCATCGCCGCAGGCGCCGCGACCGCCCGGTGCCGGACGAGCCACAGCACGTCCCTCCCGAACGACTCGAGCAGCAGCGCCAGCGCGGCGAGCGTCACACCCCACGCGACCCATGCCGGGAAGAGTCCGGATGCCGCGACCACGAGTGCGATCCCGGCGGACGCCGTGACGACCTTGCGCCAGTACCGCGGCGGCAGCGTCGCGTTCATCCATGGCAGCGCCCAGCCCGCGGCGACGAAGAGGTACCGCAGGGCGCCGATCGTCAGGACCCACCAGCCGAGGTCCTGCGCGACGTAGGCGCTGAGGACGAGCAGCACGAAGGCGTCGACCTCCATGTCGAATCGCGCGCCGAGCTCGCTCTGCGTGTGCGTGCTCCGTGCGACCCAGCCGTCGACGGCGTCGAGGGCCAGCGCGGGCACGGCGATCCCGACGAGCAGCGCCGCGGGGACGGGGTCGGTGAACGACGTCACGACGAGCGCCGTCACGAGTGCGACGAGCGTCGAGCGGACCGCCGTCGTGGCGTTCGCCCAGCCGAAGTGCGGCATCCCGCTCCGGCGCAAGCCCCTCGCGAGCAAGGCGTTCGACACGACAAGGTAGGCGCACGCCGCGATCCACCCAGGAGGCGAGACATGCGCGAACACGGACAGCACGACGAGCCCTGCGACTCCGCCGATGGCCGACGAGAGCGGCGCGACCTGAACCCTGGGCATCTCGGCATCCGTTCTCTCCACGTGGGTACCACTCATGACACGGATCTCGTGCGCCGTGAAGTTCACTTGCGGATCGGCGCGATATGAGGCAGGCGACGGCCTTCTGGGTCGAGGACCCCGGTTCGGGCGCGCTGCGCACGGAGCCGATCGCCGCGCCCGGCGACGGCGACGTCGCCGTCCGGACCCTCTGGACGGGCATCAGCCGCGGCACGGAGTCGCTCGTGTTCCGGGGTGAGGTGCCCCTCGGGGAGCGCGACCGCATGCGCGCGCCGTTCCAGGAGGGCGACTTCCCGGCGCCCGTCAAGTACGGGTACCTCAACGTCGGCGCCGTCGAGTCGGGGCCTCCCGAGCTCGTCGGCCGAACCGTCTTCACGCTGTATCCGCACCAGTCCGCCTTCGTCGTGCCGTCGTCGTCGGTCGCGGTCGTGCCGGACGACGTGCCGCCGCGCAGGGCGGTGCTCGCGGGCGCCGTCGAGACGGCCGTCAACGTGCTGTGGGATGCCGCGCCCCTCGTCGGCGACCGCGTCACGATCGTCGGCGCAGGCATGATCGGGTGCGCCGTGGCGCGGCTCGCGCACGGCATCCCGGGCGCCGATGTCGTCGTCGTGGACGTCGACCCCGCGAAGGCGGCGGTGTGCGATCGGCTCGACGTGCCGTTCGCCCACCCCGACGACGCCCCGGGCGACCGGGACCTCGTGATCGACACGAGCGCGTCGGAGGACGGACTGCGCCTCGCGGTGCGCACGGCCGGTTTCGAGGGCGAGATCGTCGAGGCGAGCTGGTTCGGCGACCGTCCCGTGACCCTCGAACTGGGCGGCGCGTTCCATTCGCGGCGGCTCGCCATCCGGTCCAGCCAGGTCGGCACGGTCGCGCCCCGCCGCCGCGGGACCCGCTCGACGGGCGATCGCCTCGCCCTCGCGCTCGAGCTGCTCCGCGACGACGCGTTCGACGCGCTGCTGACGGGCGAGTCGTCGTGGCGCGAGCTGCCCGAGGTCATGGCGGCGATCGCCTCCGGCGACGACAAGGGGCTCTGCCACACGATCGACTGGAGGGATGCCGCATGACGTACTCCGTCACGGTCCGCGACCACATCATGATCGCCCACAGCTTCACGGGCGAGACGTTCGGCCCGGCGCAGCGACTGCACGGGGCGACGTTCGTGGTCGACGCGAGCTTCCGCGCCGCGAAGCTCGACGCCGACGGCGTCGTGGTCGACATCGGACGCGCGAGCGGCGTGCTGCGCGGCATCCTTTCCGCCCTGTCCTACCGCAACCTGGACGACGAGGAGGACTTCCAGGGCGTCAACACGACGACCGAGCACCTGTGCGGTGTCATCGCCGACCGGCTCGTCTCGGCCCTGCGCGCGGGCGAGCTGGGCTCCGCCGAGCTCTCCGGGATCGTCGTGACGCTGCACGAGTCGCACATCGCGTGGGCCTCGTACGAGGTGGACCTGTGAGCGCCGGGGCCGTGCGGTTCGTCGTGCCGCAGGGGGTGGACGACCCTGCGCGCGTGAGCGGGGGGAACGTCTACGACGCCCGGGTGCGGGACGCCCTGACCCGGCTCGGCTGGGCCGTCCTCACGACCGAGGTGCCTCCGGATGCCGCGGCCTCCGCGCTCGCGTCGGCCCGCGACGACGACCTCGTGCTGGTCGACGGTCTCGTCGCCGGCCGGTCGGCCGCCGCCCTCGAGGCCGAGGCGGAGCGGCTGCGGCTCGTCGTGCTCGCCCACATGGTGTCGGAGGCGTTCCCCGACGCCGACGAAGGCGCGGTGGCGGGCGAGCGCCGCGCGCTGGCGGCCGCGGAGCATGTGATCGCGACGAGCCGCTGGACGCGGACGCAGCTCGCCCAGCGCGGCCTCGTCGCTCCCGCGCGCCTCTCGGTCGCGATCCCGGGCACCGACGACGTGCCGCCGGCCCACGGCACCCGTGGCGGCTCGGCGATGCTGTGTCTCGGCGTCGTCGCGCCGCACAAGGGGCAGGACGTGCTGGTGGAGGCCCTGTCCGGCCTGGGCGGCGGCGGATGGACGTGCACGATCGCCGGCTCGGTCGACGCGGAGCCTGCGTTCGCGCGTCGCGTCGTCGGACGCCGCGAGGAGGCGGGACTGCGCGACCGCATCCGCATGCCCGGCGTCCTCGCCGGTGCGGCGCTCGACGAGGCCCTCGGGGGCGCGGACCTGCTCGTCGCACCCTCCCGCGTCGAGGCGTACGGCATGGTCGTCGCCGACGCGCTGCGCCGCGGCATCCCGGTCGTCGCGAGCGACGTCGGCGGCATCCCCGAAGCCGTCGCGTCGAGCGAGGCGGCCGTGCTCGTGCCGCCGGGCGACGCATGGGCGCTCCGTGTCGCGCTCGAGCGATGGGTCGCCGACCCGGCACTGCGCGCGCGGCTGACGGGCGAGGCGCGGCGGGGCAGGGACCGACTGCCGCGCTGGACCGATACCGCGGCGAGGGTCGCCGCCGTCCTCGAGGAGGTGGCGCGATGACCGACGTGATCCTGGTCTCCGCGGACTGGCTGACGCTGCGGGAGGACGCCGACGCGCGCTCCCGGTCCCGGCGCCTCGCGCGGGCCGCGGCACGGCACGTGCGCGGACCGATCGTCGTCCACGACCTCGGCAGCGGCACGGGCTCCATGATGCGCTGGCTCGCGCCGTTCCTCCCGGGCCCGCAGACGTGGGTGCTCCACGACTGGAACCGCGACCTGCTGACAGTCGCGGTCAACGATCCGGGGAGGGATGCCGCGTCCCGGCCGGTCAGCATCGTCACGAGCGTCGAGCACGTCGAGCACCTGCGACCCGAGCACCTCGCCGGCGCGTCGCTCGTGACGGCGTCGGCACTCCTCGACGTCCTGACGCGCGACGAGGTCGAGAGCCTCGTCGCCGCGTGCGTCGAGACGGGCGCCCCCACGCTGCTGAGCCTCTCGGTGATCGGCCGCATCGGCATCGAGCCGGCCGACCCCGGAGACCGCGTGTTCGAGGCGGCGTTCAACGACCATCAGCGTCGGACGGAGGACGGACGGGCCCTGCTCGGCCCGGGCGGCGTCGCGGCGGCGGTCGAGGCCTTCCGCCGCGCGGGCTGGGTCACGCGCGTGGCCGGGTCGGCATGGCGCCTCGGCGCGGCCGACGTGGGCCTCGTGGCCGAGTGGCTCGAGGGGTGGGTGAGCGCCGCCGTCGAGCAGCGGCCGGCACTCCTGGAATGGGGCGAGGAGTACCTCGTGACACGGCGCCGGCAGCTCGCCGCCGGCGTGCTGCGCGTCAACGTCCACCACGCGGACCTCCTCGCGTGCCCGCCGTGAATCCCGTGAGGCAGATCCGCGCCGTGCTCGGCTCGCGCCGTGGGCGGGCGTGGACGCACGCGCTCGTGGGCGCCGCCGTCCTCGTCGCGCTCTTCGCGTACGCGGGGGGTGAGCCGTTCCTCCGCGGGCTCCGCTCGGTCACCCCCGGTGCCGTCGCCGCGGCGTTCGCGCTCGCCGCGATCGCCACGTGGGCCGCCGCGTGGCGGTGGCGGATCATCGCAGCGGGGATCGGCATCCCGATCAGCCAGCCGGGAGCCGTCGCGGCCTACTACCGCTCGCAGTTCCTCAACACCGTCCTGCCGGGCGGCGTGGTCGGCGACGTGCATCGCGCGATCGCGCACGGCGCGCGCGCGGAGCGCCTCGGCGACGCCTCGCGCGCCGTCGCCGCGGAGCGGACGGCGGGCCAGGCCGTGCAGCTCGTGCTGGCCGCCGCGGTCCTGGTGTCGCTGGGCGTCTCGGCCTACGCTCGCGCTGTGGGCGTCGTGCTCCTCGCGATCGTCGCCGCCTGCGCCGTGCTCGCGGTCGCAGCGGCCGTGAACCCCCGCGCCCGGCGGGTCATCCTCGCCGAGCTCGGTCGCCTCCGCACGGCGTTCACGCCGCGGGGCAGCATCCTGCTCATCGTCGTCTCGTCGACCGTCGTCGTCGCGTGCCACGTCGCGACCTTCGCCGTCGCGGCGCTCGCCGTGGGCATCGAGGCGTCGCCGGGACGCCTCATCGCCGTCGCCATGATCGCGGTGCTCGGGGCGTCCATCCCGTTCAACCTGGGCGGCTGGGGTCCGCGTGAAGGAGCAGCGGCCTGGGCGTTCACCGCAGTGGGCCTCGGATCGGCGTCGGGCATCGCGGCCTCGACGGCCTACGGCGTGCTCGTCACGATCGCCCTCCTGCCCGGCGCCGTCGTGCTCGCGGCATCCGCCCGGCGCCGGCCGGCCGCCGTCACCACCCCCCGTCGCGAGCGCGACGCCGTCCCCCTCGCCGCCCGAGAGGAGAAGACGCCGTGAACAGGCCCTACGTCACCCTGAGCTGTGCGATGTCGATCGACGGCTATCTCGACAGCGCCGCACCGCACAAGCTCGCGATGTCGAACAGCGCCGACTTCGACCGCGTCGACCAGCTGCGCGCCGACCACGACGCGATCATGGTGGGTGCGTCGACCGTGCGGCGCGACGACCCCCGCCTGCTCGTGCGCAGCGAGGAGCGGAGACTGCTCCGGCGCGCGGCGGGGCTCCCGGATTCCCCCGCCAAGGTGACGGTCACGGCGTCGGGCTCGATCCCCGCCGACGCGGCCTTCTTCCGGGAGGGGGATGCCGAGAAGCTCGTGTACTGTCCCCGCGCGGCAGCTCCCGCCCTCGCGGCGAAGCTGGGCGCGACGGCGACCGTCGTGGGGCTCGACGGAGGCGAGGTCGCGATGGCGGACGTCGTGGGCGACCTGGCCGGGCGCGGCATCCGTCGCCTGATGGTCGAGGGCGGCGGGCACGTGCACACGCAGTTCCTGTGCGAGGGGCTCGCCGATGAGCTGCAGCTCGTCGTCGCGCCGTTCTTCGTCGGCGAGTCGCGCGCACCGCGCTTCGTCGAGTCGGGGCACTTCCCGTGGACGGCGAAGCACCGCGCGACGCTCGCCGAGACCCGCCAGATCGGCGACGTCGTGCTCCTGCGGTACGCGCTGTCGGACCGGTTCGACCCGTCGCTGTGCCCGTCCGCCACCGAGGATGAGCGCCTGGGGCGGCTGCCCGCGCGATCGTGACAGGAGTCCCGCAGTGCTCCAGGGCTCGCCCCCGCCGGCCGCTTCACGCCTCGCGACCGTCGCGGCGTTCGCGGTCGTCATCCTCGCGCCGCTCATCCCCGGCGTCCTGAAGGCCGGCTCGCCCGTCGCGCTGCTGGGCATCCCGGGCGAGGCGCTCGCGGCGATCCTGCTGCTGCTCGTCCTGCCATGGCGCGGCGCGCTCGTGGCGGTCGCCGTCGTCTTCGGCGTGACGGTCGTCGCCGCGTCTGTCTTCGCGGCGCTGGATGCCGCGTTCCTCGCGACGATCGACCAGCCGTTCCGCATCGCGGACGCCGTGCCGCAGCTGGGCGCCGCGATCGGGGTCGTGCGCGACGCGGCCGGCGATGCCGGGGTCGCCGCGGTGCTCGCAGGTCTCGTCGCCCTGCTCGGCGGCCTCCTGTGGGGCGTCTCGTCCGCGGCGCTGCTCGCGGGCCGGGCGCTGAGCCGCTCTGGGCAGCCCGGGCGCCGCGCTGTCGCCGCCGTCGCCGCGACGTGGATCGCGTGCGCCGTGCTCGGCGCGCAGGCGGCGCCGGGCGTGCCCGTCGCCGCGGCCGACGCGGCGCGGGGGATCGCCGCGACGACGGAACAGGTCGCGATCGACATCCGGGACCTTGCGGAGCTCGATCGGGCGCTCCGCACGGACGCGTACCGCGACACGGATGGGCTCCTCGGCGCGCTCGCGGGCAAGGACGTCGTCATCGCCTTCGTCGAGAGCTACGGGCGCGTCGCGGTCGAGGGGTCGAGCTTCTCGCCCGGCGTGCGTCGGGTCCTGAGCGAGGGCGGAGTGCGGCTCGAGGGCCTCGGATACCACGCCGAGAGCGCCTTCCTCACGTCACCGACGTTCGGCGGCGTGAGCTGGCTCGCACACTCGACGCTGCAGAGCGGCGTGTGGGCGGACTCTCCCCTGAAGTACGAGCAGCTCATCTCGACCGACCGCGTGACCCTCGCCGGGGTGTTCGGACGCGAGGGCTGGCGGACGGTCGGCGTCGTGCCGTCGAACACCGAGCCGTGGCCGGCCGGCGAGGCGTTCTACGGCTACGACACGATGCTCGACGCGACGACGCTGGGCTATCGCGGCCCGAAGTTCGGCTACGCGCGCATCCCCGACCAGTTCACGTGGCAGGCCTTCCACGACCGCGTCCTCGCGCCGCCGCACGACCCCGTCATGGTCGAGATCGACCTCGTCTCGTCGCACACGCCGTGGACACCGCTCCCGCACCTCGTGCCGTGGGACCTCCTCGGCGACGGCTCGATCTACGACCCGCAGCCTGCGCAGGGCCTCGACCCCGTCGTCGCGTGGCAGGACCCCGAACGTGTCCGCGAGCTCTACGGCCGGTCGATCGAGTACTCGCTGGGCGCGACGATCTCGTACCTCGAGACGTACGGCTCGCCCGACCTCGTGCTCGTCCTGGTCGGCGACCACCAGCCGTCGCGCATCGTGAGCGGCGACCACGCCTCGCACGACGTGCCCATCACGATCATCGCGAAGGACCCCGAGGTGATGGCGGCCATCAGCCCGTGGGGATGGGATGCCGGCCTCCTCCCGTCCCCGGACGCCCCCGTGTGGCGCATGGATGCGTTCCGCGACCGGTTCCTGCAGGCCTTCAGCGGCTGACCCGTCCCGATCGCCCAGGGAACCGGTGTGGACGCCGAGCTCGGGTTCGACCCTTGGGCCAGCTCAGCGACAGGGTGCTTCGAGATTGCGCGAATGACCGGGCGCACAGCATCCGGCCCGTCGTCCGTGCAGTCTCGGCGCCATCTGGCGGTGTCATCCGCGCGGGACGGCTCGGGGCGCCGCCTCTCCCCGGGGTGCGTCAGCGCGTGCGCATCCCGTCGAGGGCGATCGTGACGACGTCGTGCGCGAGCCGCTCGCGGTCGATCGAGCCCGTCGGTCGGTACCACTCGACGACCGAGTTGATCATGCCGAACACGAGCCGCGTCGTGACGGCCCCGTCGATGTCGGCGCGGACGAGGCCCGCGTCCTGCGCCTGGGTCACGAGGTCCGTCACGCGCTGATCGAACGCGCGACGCCGCTCGAGAGCATCCCTCTCCGTCACGCTGTTGCCGCGCACGCGCAGCAGCAGCGTCACCGAGGGAAGTCGGTCGATGAGCACCGCGACGGCCTCGCGCAGGACGAAGTCGAGCCGCTCGGCGGGCGACCCGGTCGTCGCCTCGGGCTCGGCCAGGACGCCCTCGAGGGCGCTGAGCGCGTCGTCGAGCGCTTCTGCGAGCAGCTGCTCCTTCGAGTCGAAGTGGTGGTACAGCGCGGATTTCGTCAGACCCAGGCGCGCCGCGAGGTCGGCGACGGAGGTCGCGTCGTACCCCTGCTCGTTGAAGAGCCCGACCGCGACCTCGAGGATCTGCGCGCGGTCGTAGCCGGGGCGACCACGGCGAGGGGCCGGGATGCCGGTGGCCGATGTCGCGGTCATGCCTCAGTCTCCCATCCGGCCCGGCGGGCCTCGTTCGGCCGGTCTCGCAGGCCTCCTGCGGGCCGGCCTTGGAGAGTCGGCACCCGTCTGTCATTATTACTGAACGATCGGTTAGATATTCCAGACCCACGCGGAGCGCATCCAATGGCGGACAGCATCCGGCCCCCACTTCACGTCGAGCGACGCGGCGACCGCGTCGTCGCGACGCTCGACCGTCCGGCGACTCGCAACGCGATCGACCTCGCGGCGATCGACGCGCTGCACGCGCTGTGCGCCGAGCTCGAGCAGGAGCCCGCGATCCTCATCCTGACGGGCGCCGACGGCGTCTTCGCGTCGGGCGCCGACATCGCCCAGCTCCGCGAGCGCGGCGCCGACGACGCCCGCCGCGGCATCAACACGCACGCGTTCTCGCGCGTCGCCGACCTGCCGATGCCCGTCATCGCCGCGATCGACGGCTACGCGCTCGGCGGCGGCGCTGAGCTCGCCTACGCCGCCGACCTCCGCCTCGGAACGCCCCGCACCCGCATCGGCAACCCCGAGACGGGGCTCGGCATCATCGCCGCCGCCGGGGCGACGTGGCGGCTGCCTCGCATCGTGGGCGAGGCGCGCGCCGCCGAGCTGCTGCTGACGGGCCGCATCCTCGACGCCGACGAGGCGCTCGCGTGGGGGCTGGTGTCGGCGGTGCACGACCCCGACGACCTCCTCGATGCGGCGCACGCGGTGGCCGACCGCATCGCCGCGAACGACCCCGTCGCGACGCGGCACACGAAGACCGCGCTGCGCGCACCGGCCGGTGCGCACCCGCAGCTCGAGCTCGAGCTGCAGGCCGAGCTCTTCGAGCGTCCCGAGAAGGCCGAGCGCATGACGCGCTTCCTCGAGAGGAGACGCACGTGACGGATGCTGTCACCACGCCGCGCCCGGCTGCTGCGGCGACCGTGCCGGGCGTCGTCGGCGTGCTGGGCGCGGGTCGCATGGGCTCGGGGATCGCGCACGCCTTCGCGCTGGCGGGCGCCCGGGTCGTCGTGGTCGAGGCAGACTCGGCCTCGGCCGAGGCGGCCGGCTCGCGCATCGCGGACGCCCTGGGCTGGTCGGTCGACCGCGGCACGACGGAGCGTCCGCTCGACGAGCTCCTCGGCTCGGTCTCGACGGCGACGGACGTCGCGGCGCTCGCCGGCTGCGGGCTCGTCGTGGAGGCGCTTCCCGAAGACGCCGCGCTCAAGCGCGAGGGGCTCGCGCGCGTCGAGGACGCCGTCGGCCCGGACGCGGCGATCGCGTCCAACACGAGCTCCCTCTCGATCGACGGCCTCGCTTCGGCGCTGCGCGACCCGGCGCGCTTCCTCGGACTGCATTTCTTCAACCCCGTGCCGGCGTCCAAGCTCGTCGAGATCGTCGTCGGGGACGCGACCGCCCCGCCGCTCGTCGCCGAGGCGAGGGGCTGGGTCGAGGCGCTCGGCAAGACGCCGATCGTCGTGCGCGACGCCCCGGGATTCGCGTCGAGCCGGCTGGGCATCGCGCTGGGCCTG
Organism: Microbacterium sp. NPDC019599; assembly: GCF_040632175.1. Classification (NCBI taxonomy): domain Bacteria; kingdom Bacillati; phylum Actinomycetota; class Actinomycetes; order Micrococcales; family Microbacteriaceae; genus Microbacterium; species Microbacterium sp. NPDC019599. Next base: position 108,783 of record NZ_JBEYBL010000009.1, on the reverse strand, counting down.
GAGGCGATCCGGATGCTGGAGGACGGCGTCGCGAGCGCAGCCGACATCGACGCCGCGATGGAGCTGGGGTACCGGCATCCCGTCGGCCCCCTGCGGACGACCGACATCGTGGGGCTCGACGTGCGTCTCGCGATCGCGGAGGAGCTGCACGCGCGCCTCGGCGAGAGGTTCGCGCCGCCGGAGCTGCTGCGCCGGATGGTCGCCGAGGGGCGGCTCGGACGCAAGACGGGCCGAGGGTTCTACGAATGGAGTGAGGGATGACGGAGATCCTGCCGAGCTACCTGCAGGGGTCCTGGTGGACCCCGCCGGCGGCGGTCGGGACCGAGTTCCGCGGGGGCGTCGAGGTGCGCGATCCGTCGACGGGGGAGCCCATCGTGCGCGTGAGCGCCGAGCGGGCCGACCTCGCAGGCGCCCTGGAGTACGCGCGGACGAAGGGGCAGGCATCCCTCGGAGCCCTCACCTTCCACCAGCGGGCCCTGCTGCTGAAGGACTTCGCGCTCGCGCTCACCGACCGCAAGCAGGAGCTCTACGACCTGTCGGCGCGATCCGGCGCCACGCGCCGCGACGCACTGAGCGACGTCGACGGCGGCATCGGCGTGCTCTTCACCTACTCGTCGAAGGGCCGGCGCGAGCTGCCGAACGCCAAGGTCTACCTCGACGGACCGGTCGAGTCGCTCTCGAAGGACGGATCCTTCCTCGGTCGCCACGTGTACACGCGGCTGCCGGGCGTCGCGGTGCAGATCAACGCCTTCAACTTCCCCGTGTGGGGCGCGCTCGAGAAGTTCGCGCCCGCGTTCCTCGCGGGCATGCCCTCGCTCGTCAAGCCCGCGACCCCGACCGCCTACCTCGCCGAGGCGTGGGTCCGCATCCTCGTCGAGTCGGGCCGGCTGCCCGAGGGGTCGCTGCAGCTCGTGAGCGGCAGCGTGCCCGACCTGTTCCCGCACCTGCGCCTCGGCGACACCGTCGGCTTCACCGGCAGCGACTCGACGGCCCGGCGCCTGCGCGGCGAGGTGGCCCAGGGCGTCCGGTTCACGAGTGAGACGGACTCCATCAACGCGTCCGTGCTGGGTCCGGATGCCGTCCCCGGAACCCCCGAGTTCGACGCCTACGTCTCGCAGCTCATGGTGGAGCTCACGACGAAGGCGGGGCAGAAGTGCACCGCGATCCGGCGGGCGATCGTGCCCGAGGCATCCGTCGACGCTCTCGTCGAGGCGATCCGCGACAAGATCGCGGCGCGCGTCGTGATCGGCGACCCGCACGCCGAGTCCGTCACGATGGGCCCGCTCGTCTCGACCGAGCAGCGCGACGAGGTGCGCCGCGCCGTCGAGTCCCTCGAGCGGGCCGGCGGCAGGCTGCTCCTCGGGTCGACCGACGCGCCGGACGTCGTCCGGGCCGACGGGTCGACGGGCCCCGCGCCCCAGGGTGCGTTCCTCGCGCCGATGCTCGTCGGATTCGCGGATGCCTCGGCATCCGCCGTCCATGACATCGAGGCCTTCGGACCCGTCGCGAGCGTGCTGGCGTACCGCACCCTCGACGAGGCCGCGGCCCTGGTCGACCGCGGCGGCGGATCGCTCGTCACGAGCGTCGCGACGAACGACCCGGATGTCGCGACGGAGCTCATGAGCCGCATCGCCGCCTTCAACGGCCGCGTGCTGTTCCTCAGCCGCGAGAACGCGCGCACCTCGACGGGCCACGGCGCACCCGTGCCGCACCTCGTCCACGGCGGCCCGGGCCGCGCGGGCGGAGGAGAGGAACTCGGGGGTATCCGGGCGGTGCTGCACTACATGCAGCGGACGGCCGTGCAGGGATCGCCCGAGATGCTCACGGCGCTCACGGGTGTCTGGCATCAGGGCGCCGCCGTGCAGCAGGGACGGCATCCGTTCCGCAAATCGCTCGACGAGCTCGAACTCGGCGACCAGGTCGCGTCGGCCTCGCGCGAAGTGACGCTCGACGACATCGAGACGTTCGCGCACTTCACGGGCGACACGTTCTACGCGCACATGGACGAGGCCGCCGCTGAGGCGAACCCGTTCTTCCCGGGACGAGTCGCGCACGGCTACCTCCTGGTGTCGTGGGCGGCGGGCCTGTTCGTCGACCCGGACCCCGGTCCCGTGCTCGCCAACTACGGGCTCGAGAACCTCCGGTTCATCACGCCCGTCTCTCCCGGCGACACGATCCGCGTCATCCTGACGGCGAAGCAGATCACGCCGCGCGAGACCGACGAGTACGGCGAGGTGCGGTGGGATGCCGTCATCCTCAATCAGGACGACGCGATCGTCGCGACGTACGACGTCCTGACGCTCGTCGCGAAGCACGCCGCGTCCGCCGTCGCCGAGCCGGCGGGTGCGGAGCCTGTCGAGGCGGCGCCGGCATGAGCGAGCCCGGGGTGCACTTCGCGGGGCAGCGTGAGATGCTCCGCCGCGACCGCGCATCGGCCGCGCTCGGCATGCGCGTCGAGGTCGACGAGCCGGGGCACGCCGTCGTGTCGATGCCCGTGCGCGAGGACATGACGAACGGGTTCGAGATCACGCACGGCGGGCTCGTCTTCGCCCTGGCCGACACGACCTTCGCGATCTGCTGCAACGAGGACGAGTCGGTGACGGTCGCGGCGGGCGCCGACATCACCTTCCTCAAGGCGACCCGCGCAGGGCAGGTGCTCACGGCCGACGCCCGGCGCCGGTCGCGCTCGGGCCGGACGGGAGTCTACGACGTGACGATCACCGACGAGACGGGCGACGTCGTCGCGGAGTTCCGGGGTCGTTCCCTGACGACCCGCGATACACTTACTTAACGATCGTTCTGTTATTGCGGACGGAGGTCGACGATGACCACGACGACGATGCTCCAGGCGGATGCCGAGCAGCAGGCCTTCGATGCGCTCATCGAGGCCGAGCAGCGCATCGAGCCGCGCGACTGGATGCCCGAGGCGTATCGCAAGACGCTCATCCGGCAGATCTCGCAGCATGCGCATTCCGAGATCATCGGGATGCAGCCCGAGGGCAACTGGATCACCCGCGCGCCGAGCCTCAAGCGCAAGGCGATCCTCATGGCGAAGGTGCAGGACGAGGCCGGTCACGGGCTCTACCTGTACTCGGCGGCGCAGACCCTCGGCATCACGCGGGACGAGATGACCGAGCAGCTCATCACGGGCCGGGCGAAGTACTCGTCGATCTTCAACTATCCGACGCCGACGTGGGCCGACATGGGCGCCATCGGCTGGCTCGTCGACGGCGCGGCCATCTGCAACCAGGTGCCGCTGTGCCGCGCGTCGTACGGGCCGTACGGCCGCGCGATGGTGCGCATCTGCAAAGAGGAGTCGTTCCACCAGCGACAGGGCTTCGAGATCCTGCTGACGCTCATGCAGGGCACCCCGGCGCAGCGTGAGATGGCCCAGGACGCCGTGAACCGCTGGTACTGGCCCTCGCTCATGATGTTCGGGCCACCCGACGATGAGTCACCCAACTCGGCGCAGTCGATGGCGTGGAAGATCAAGCGCTTCTCGAACGACGACCTGCGGCAGCGCTTCATCGGGATGCTGGTGCCCCAGGCCGAGGTGCTCGGCGTGACGCTTCCCGACCCCGAGCTGCGCTGGAACGACGACACCCGGCGCTGGGACATGAGCGAGATCGACTGGGACGAGTTCAAGGAGGTCCTCTCCGGGCGCGGACCCTGCAACGCGGAGCGCCTCCGCAACCGCCGCACGGCCCACGACGACGGCGCCTGGGTGCGCGAGGCCGCCGCCGCGTACGCTTCCCGCCGGTCGTTGAGCGAGGATGTTTCGACTCGCGCTGCGCGCTCGCTCAACGCGGGTCTCCGCGGCGAGACGAAACGCCCCGAGCCCTCCGCAGCTGCAAAGGGCGTTTCGTCTCGCTTCGCTCGCTCAACGACCGAGAGCGGGGCCGCATCATGACGACCCCCGGCGCCTCCGAACGCGAGACCTGGCCCCTGTGGGAGGTCTTCGTTCGAGCCAACCGCGGATTGAGCCACGTGCACGCGGGATCCCTGCACGCGCCCGACGCCGAGCTCGCGATCCGCAACGCGCGCGACCTCTACACGCGTCGAGGCGAGGGCACGTCGATCTGGGTCGTCCCCGCCGACGCGATCACGACGAGCGATCCCGACGCGAAGGGTGCGTTCTTCGAGTCGCCGGCGGGCAAGAACTACCGCCACGCGACCTACTACACGGCGTCCGAGGGGGTGCCGCACCTGTGACCCGGAGTTCTTCGTCGGCTCAGCCCGTTTCGTCTCGCTTCGCTCGCTCAACGACCGAAATCCCGGTCGTTGAGCGAGGACACTTCGACTCGCTGGCGCTCGCTCAGCGCGGGTCTCCGCGACGAGACGAAACGCCCCGGACCGACGGGCAGCTCCACGGCGACGTCACGGTCGACGAGGTCGAGCTCTCCGCCGAGCTCGCCGACCTCGGCGCGCGGCCCGTGTCGGCGGACGTCGCGGAGTACGCGCTGTGGCTCGGCGACGACGCCCTCATCCTCGCGCAGCAGCTCGGGGCGTGGATCGCGCGGGCGCCCGAGCTCGAGGAGGACGTCGCGCTCGGCAACATCGCGCTCGACCTGCTGGGACACGCCCGCTCGCTCCTGCGCTACGCCGGCTCGTGGGACGGCCGCACCGAGGACGACCTCGCGTACTGGCGCGACGAGCCCGCGTTCCGCAGCGCATGGCTCTTCGAGCAGCCCAACGGGGACTTCGCGCAGACGATCGCGCGCCAGCTGGCAGCATCCGTCTACTGGTTCGAGCTGTACACGGGACTGCAGGACTCCGCCGATCCGACCCTGTCCGCCGTCGCCGCGAAGGCCGTCAAGGAGGTCGAGTACCACCGCGACCACGCCGTGCAGTGGACGCTGCGCCTCGCCGGCGGCACCGACGAGTCGAGGCGGCGGATGCTGCGCGCCGTCGCGGACGTGTGGCCCTATGTCGACGAGCTCTTCCGCGACGAGCCGCTCACCGACGTTCTCGCCGCGTCGGGAGTCGGCGTACGGCCGTCCGAGCTGCGCGCCGGCTTCGAGGCCGTCATCGCCGCCGTGTTCGCGGAGGCCGAGCTCGAAGTGCCCCAGACCTTCGTCTCGGCGGGCGGCGGCCGCCACGGCAGCCACGCGGCCCCGCTCGGGTACCTCCTCGCGGAGATGCAGGTGCTGGCCCGGCAGCATCCGGGGGCGACATGGTGACCACGACCACCCGGCACGACCTCACCCTCCGGTCGTTGAGCGAGCGAAGCGAGACGAAACGCCTGAGCGCGGACGACACGGCTGCGCCGAGCTCGGACGTTTCGTCTCGTCGCTTCGCTCCGCGCTCAACGACTGGGGTCCCGGCGACCGGGGACCCGAAGTCGGGAGAGGCCGTGACCGGGATCGACCTCGCACGCGAGGTCGCGGCATCCGTGTGCGACCCGGAGGTCCCCGTCCTGACGATCGCCGACCTCGGAATCCTCCGCGACGTCGCGGTCTGTGGCGACCGCGTGACGGTCGTGATCACGCCGACGTACTCCGGATGCCCCGCCGTCGACGCGATCCGCGACGACCTCATCCTGGCGCTGTCCGCCGCGGGCTTCGCCGAGGTCGACGTGCGCACGACGCTGAGCCCCGCATGGACGACCGACTGGATGACCGAGGCCGGCAGGCGCAAGCTCGAGGACTTCGGGATCGCCCCGCCGACGGGTCGCGCGGCGGTGCGGGGTCCGATCCCGGTGCGGCTCAGCATCCGGTGCCCCCGCTGCGGGTCGCTCGACACGCGCGAGATCGCCCGGTTCGGCTCGACCTCGTGCAAGGCGCTCTACGAGTGCCGCGCGTGCCTCGAGCCGTTCGACCACTTCAAGGCGCACTGATGCGGCCGGAGTCGTCGATCGAGGCGGAACGGATCGCCGAGAGCTTCCTCTCGAGCGCCGTCGGAGGGCCGCGCGGGAGCAGGCGGCGCGGTCGCTTCCACACGCTGCGCGTTGCGGACGTGCGACCGCTGACGGATGCCGCCGTCGAGGTGACCTTCGCGATCCCGGAGGAGCTGCGGGGCGACTACGACTACCTCGCGGGTCAGCACGTCGCGCTGCGGACGATCCTCGACGGCCAGGAGGTGCGTCGGTCGTACTCGCTGTGCCGGGCGATCGATGCCGGAGGCGGCGGGGACGGACCGCAGACGATCAGCGTCGCGATCAAGCGCGACCTCGGCGGGCGGTTCTCGACGTGGGCGCAGACCGAGCTGAAGCCAGGCGACGAGCTCGATGTCATGAGTCCGCAGGGGAGCTTCACGTCGGCGCTCGCCGACCTCGACGGACGGCACGTCGCAGGCATCGCGGCGGGCTCGGGGATCACGCCGCTCATGGCGCTCGCGGCGACGGTCCTGGCGCGCTCCGAGACGTCGCGCTTCACGCTCGTGTACACGAACCGGTCATCGACCGACGTCATGTTCGTCGAGGAGCTGTCCGAGCTCAAGGACCGCTACCCGACGCGCCTCGCGCTGCACCACGTCCTGTCGCGCGAGCAGCGCACGGCGCCGCTCCTGTCGGGGCGCATCGACGAGGAGCGGCTGCGCCGCATCTTCGACGCGCTCGTGTTCCCCGAGACGGTCGACGAGTGGTTCCTGTGCGGGCCGTTCGACCTCGTGCAGCTGTGCCGCGACACGCTCGAGGACGTCGGCGTGGACTCCGCGCACATCCGGTACGAGCTGTTCACGACGGGCGAGCCCGCCGCCGCGTCCGGGTCGTCCGGCCGCCCGGTCGTCGTGCGAGAGGGAGCGGACGTCTGGCGGCTCGAGTTCACGCTCGACGGGTCGTCCGCGACGGTCGAGAGCCCCGTCGACGCGCACGAGTCGATCCTCAACGCCGCCCTGCGAGTCCGGCCCGACGTGCCCTTCGCGTGCGCGGGCGGCGTGTGCGGCACGTGCCGCGCCCGGCTCGTGGAGGGCTCGGTCGCCATGACCGAGAACTACGCCCTCGAGCCCGACGAGCTCGAGCGCGGGTACGTCCTGACGTGCCAGTCCCACCCCAAGACCGACCGCGTCGTCGTCGACTACGACGTGTGATGCCTCCGCACATCGGCACGAGGGGAGGGCATTCGAGGGGGACGAATCCGCGGGAATCGTCGTCCCTCCCTCGAATGTCCTCCGCCAGTCGGGAGGCGCGCGACAGGATGACGAGAGGCAAGGAGGCCCCATGATCGAGCTCAGCATCACCGGCGACGTCGCCCACGTCGTTCTGGACAACCCCGCGAAGCTCAATGCGCTGGACGAGCAGGCGATCCGGGATGTGGATGCCGCGTACGCCGAGGCGCAAGGCGCCGGCGTCCGCGCGCTCGTCCTGCGGGGCGAGGGGCGCGCGTTCTGCGCGGGGCGGGACATCTCGGGCGTCGACCCGCGGGACGACGACGTCCTGGGATATCTCGGCGGCCTCGTGACGCCCCTCCTGCAGCGCATGGCGGCCTTCCCCGCGCCGACGTTCGCCGCGGCGCACGGTGCGTGCCTCGGCGTGGGCCTCGGCCTCCTCATCGCGACCGACGTCGTGTACGTCGCCGACACTGCCAAGGTCGGCTCGCCGTTCGCGGCCCTCGGCGCGACGCTCGACTCAGGCGGCCACGCACTGTTCTTCGAGCGCCTCGGCGCGCACAAGACCCTCGACCTCATCTACACGGGCCGGCTCATGTCGGGCACCGAGGCCGTGCAGTCCGGCCTGTTCTCGCAGGTCCTCCCGGCCGACGACGTCACGGCGGCGACGATCGCGGCGGCGGAGCGCGCGGCGCAGGGTGCGACGGGTGCGTTCCTCGCGAGCAAGGACCTCGTCCGGCGCCTCCGCGACGAGCGCCTCGGGCTGTGGGCCTCGATCGACGTCGAGAACGCGGCGCAGGCCGCGCTGTGCGACAGCGACGACTATCGCGAGGGCTTCGCGGCGTTCCAGGAGAAGCGGCCGCCGCAGTTCACGGGACGCTAGGCGCGTCCGCCGGGGGAGCCTGCGGATCGGATGCCTCGGCACCCGGGAGCGCAGCATCCGGGGTCTCCTGCCCCTCCGTCGCGGCCGCGACCACCGCGTCGACGATCTGCTCCTGTACGGCGGCCGGCCGGCCGGCGACCTCGACGACCGCCCGCAGGACGTCGGGATGCGCGAGCAGCCGGAAGTGCCCGCCGTCCTCGACGCGGACGTTCGCGGCGCCCTCGAGCTCGACGATGCGCGGGATGTGCGGGTCGAAGATCCCGGCGATCGTCGTTATGCGGGCGTTGACCTCGAGGTTCTTCTGCAGCATGAGGGTCGTCGGGTCGTTCGGCGAGAAGGCCCGGAGCGTGCGCGACGTCATGAAGCGGGCGTAGTCCGACCCCGCGAACGGCGTGCAGATCGCGACCATGCCCGTGATGCGGTGCTCATCGTCGAGCTCGCTCATGAGGTACTTGCCGACGAGGCCGCCCTTGCTGTGCGCGACGAGGACGACGTCGGTCAGGTCGTTGTCGGCGACGAAGCCCGCGACGACGCGCGCGGCATCGGCGACCGGACGGCTGTTGCGACCGAGCGCCGGGACGACGTGGACGGGATGCCCGGCATCCTTGAGGGCGTCGATGACGGGGCGCATGAAGCCCCAGGGCTCCCACACTCCCGGGATGATGACGATCGGCCGATCCTCGCCGGACGCGAAGTCCTCGCGTCGACCGGGGCGCAGCGTGCCGCGCAGCTGCCAGCGCGCGGCGTAGACGTAGTCATTCCCCCACCACGAGAGGATCCTGCCCAGGGTCGCCACGAGACGGAAGAATACTGCCATGACTGCAAAGAGCGTCCTGTTCATCGGCGGCACGGGCACGATCAGCTCGTCCTGTGTCGCCGACGCCGCCCGCAAGGGGTTCAACGTCACGGTCCTGAACCGGGGATCCGGGCGCCGGGACCTGCCCGATGGAGTGCGCGAGCTCGTCGCCGACGCGCGCGACCCGGAGGCGCTGCGCGCCGCGATCGGGGATGCCGAGTACGACGTCGTCGCCGAGTTCCTGGCCTTCACGCCCCAGCACGTGCAGACCGACCTCGACCTCTTCCAGGGGCGCACGGGGCAGTACGTCTTCATCAGCTCGGCATCGGCCTACGACAAGCCGCCGCGCTCGGTGCCCGTCACGGAGTCGACGCCGCTGCGCAACCCGTTCTGGCAGTACTCGCGCGACAAGATCGCTTGCGAGGACCTCCTGATGGGCGCGTACCGCGACTCGGGCTTCCCCGTCACGATCGTGCGCCCCTCGCACACGTACGACCGGGGACTCCTGCCCACCATGGGCCACTGGACCGACATCGCGCGCATGCGCGCGGGCAAGCCCGTCGTGATCCATGGCGACGGCACGACCCTGTGGACCCTGACGCACGCCCGCGACTTCGCCGTTGGCTTCACGGGCCTGCTCGGGCATCCCGCCGCGATCGGCGAGGCGTACACGATCACGGGCGACCACGCGCCGAGCTGGAACCAGATCTACCAGTGGCTCGCGGACGCCGCGGGCGTCTCGAACCCGGATTTCGTGCACATCGCATCCGAGACGATCGCGGCGTTCCGGCCCGAGGCGGGGCCGGGGCTGCTGGGCGACAAGGCGCACACGGCGCTCTTCGACAACAGCAAGATCAAGGCGCTCGTCCCGGCGTTCGGCACGACGATCCGCTACGACGAGGGCGCCCGTGAGGCCGTCGCCCATCACGACGCGACGCTCGAGCTGCGGCAGTTCGACGCCGACCAGGACGCCGCCTTCGACCGCATGATCGCCCACGCCCGCTCCGCCGGCTGACGCCGGCGCACGCCTTGGGGTCGCCCGTAGTCTCGGGCGTTTCGTCTCGGTCGCTTCGCTCCCTCGCTGAACGACCGGTGGTCGTTGAGCGAGCGAAGCGAGACGAGACGCCTGCACGCGGCGCACACCTCGAGGTCGCCCGCGGGTCGAGGGAGGCCGGCGTCAGCCGCCCCAGCGCACGCGGTCGAACAGCTCGACGGGCCCGACCTGGCCGCCCTTGAGCAGCAGCTCCAGGCCCTCCATCGCCGGATCGCCCGAATGGGCGCGGAGCAGCACGACATTGCCCATCGGATTCGCGGCGATCGACAGGGACTCGATGCCGAGGAGGCGCGTCACGCGGCTCGACGTGTCGCCGCCGCACACGACGATCCGCCGGGTCGCACCCTCGCGCACGGCCCGGTCGACGACGGATGCCGCGGCCTCCGCGATCCGCTCCAGCGCATCGTCGCCCGGCTCGACGACGGCGTCGTCCGACGTGAGCACGACGCTCCGGCCCGAGGCCAGCACCGCGACGACGCCTTCGGGCTGACCCGGATCGAAGGAGAGGGGCTCGAGCATCCAGCCCGCGGCGGCCGCGGCATCCGCCTGGCGGCGCGTCTGCGGCGAGCGGCTGCCGGACACCGCGAGCACGGGGCCCGTCGACCCCGTCGACGCAGGCAGCTCGCTGCGCGGCGCGCCCCACGCCCGCGCGAGTCCCGCGCTGAGCCCGCCGGACCCGATCGCGAACACGGGCGCCGGGAGAGCCGCGACAGCCCGGCCGACAAGGTCGATGTGCTCCTCCGTCGCGGCGTCGAGCACGACGGCGGCATCCTCCGACGCGGCGATGCGCTCCGCGAGCTCGCCGGCGTCGGAGTACCCGACGAACGGCAGCGATCCGATCGGCAGCGACGTCTGCTCGGCGAAGTGCCGGGCGAGGTCGGACTCGCGCATGGGCGTCGAGGGATGCTGCGACATCGTCGGCTGCCGGTCGAGGCGGTGGACGGTGTCGCCCTCGCGCGCGAAGTGGTGGCCGAAGACCGTGTACCGGCCGAAGTCGGGTTGAGCGAAGAGCATCGGCACGGCGCGCGGGCCGAAGGTCGCGCGCGCCACCTCGACGACGCGGCCGATCGAGCCGATGGCGGGCGAGGAGTCCGCCGTGGAGCAGGCCTTGTACTGCACGAACGGCACCCCGAGTCGGCGGAACGCTCCCAGGACCGGCGCGAGCTCGTCGGCGAGCTCGTCCGCGGGGAGCGACCGGGCGATGCCCGCGACGCCGACGACGGCCGCGTCCTCCGCGGCCGCCCGCAGGGCCGGCAGGGTCGGCAGCGCCGTGAACAGGCGCCCCGTCCAGCCGTGGCGGGCGAACTGGAGGAGGACGTCGACGCTCCCCGTGAAGTCGTCGCCGTAGTACGCGACGGTGGCTCTAGGCACGGACGGGCCCGAACCGTTCGACGGCCCGGCGGAGCTCGCCCGATGCCGCCAGCGCGTCGGCCACGGTCTCGCCGCGGAGGGCCGAGTCCCACGCCGCACGCATGCTCGCGACCCCCGCGGCCGAGCCGTCCGGGTGCCCGTGGATGCCGCCGCCCGCCAGCACGAGGAGGTCCGCCGTCCCGACGGCCGCGTAGGTCGCGTGCGCGAGGCCCGCCCACTGACCCGACGACAGGACGGGCACGGTCGGCGCCAGCCCGAGCAGGGGAGCCCGCACGGCGGCGATGGAGCCCCGCACCTCGGCATCCGTCTCGTAGAACTTGTTCGAGATGCCATTGGTGTGGAGGTGGTCCGCGCCGCTCAGGCGGGCGAGCTGCTGCCACGCGCGGAAGCCGATGCCGACCTGCTCCGACCGGCTGATGGCGCCGAACCCGGCGCGGTGCCCGTGGATCGGAACCTGCGTGCGCCGCGAGAGGAATTCGAGCCCCGCGAGGCCGACATTCGGGATGACGACCATGACGCACGTGCCGCCCGCGGCGACGACGAGGTCGTGGTTGGCCTCGAGACGGTCGATGTCGTCCGTGATGTTGAAGGCGTACATGGGCTTGCGGCCCGTGCGGTCGGCGTGGCGCTCGAGCACCGGCATGACGGCCCGGACCCGTTCGGCGAGCGGCGCGCTCGGCCCGTTGCCCTGCAGCTCGTCGTCCTTGATGAAGTCGACGCCGGCATCTGCGAGCTCGGCGACCAGGGACGCGAGGTCGTCCGGCGAGAGCCCGATCGAGGGCTTCACGATCGTGCCGATCATCGCGCCGTCCGGACGGCCCATGAGCTCGCGCGTTCCGGCGACGCCGAATCGGGGACCGGCGTAGCGGGACCCGAAGGCGGCGGGCAGGTCGAGGTCGACGAGCTTTATCGCCGCGAACTCCTTGAGCTCGAACAGGTTGCCCGCGACGGCCGCCAGGAGGTTCGGCAGCGACGGCCCGAAGTTGTCGAGCGGGAACCGCAGCGTGAGCCGCGCGCGGCGGCGCTCGCCGTCGCCCACCGTGCCCGGCAGGGCCGAGGCATCCCCCCTCTCGAGCTCGACGACGGACTCGACCTGCGCCGCGAACCGCGCGCGGAGATCGTCCGTCTCGCGCTCGACGCGGACGAACGTGCCCGTCGACTGCTCGCCCGCGAGGACCTCGGCTGCGCGCTCCAGCGGCATCGCCGTCTCGACGACGTACGTGGCCAGGACGTGCTCGCCCATCACCACACCAGCGGGAGCCACACCGACATCTCGGACGGCCCGCGATTGCCCCACGCGAAGTACGGGATGAGCCGCGCCGGGACGGTGCCCAGGGCGGCGTCCGGAATGTCGGCGTAGAGCGCGTCCGCGTCGCCGGCCGGCAGCACGGCGAACTCGCCCGCGAGCTCCACGATCCGCTGGCCCGCGACCTCGCCGTCGCGCGGCCGCAGCTCCGCTCCTCGGCGCAGCGCGACCTGCTCGAGCACGATGCCATCCGGCAGGTCGGCGCTCTCGAGGCAGTACACGACCGGTCCGCGCTGGACGGCGACCTGGCCCGTGAGCTCCTCCGCGAGGCGGTGCCCGCGCAGGACTCTCACGGGCATCGGGAGGGTCAGCACGACGACGTCCCCGACGTCCCACGCGCGGTCGAGCGCCGCGTACGTCCCCGGCGAGGGGGCCTCGACGGTATCCCCGTTCACCTCGAGCACGGCCTCGGCCGCCCATCCGGGGACGCGCAGGTGCAGCGGCATCCCGCCAGCCGACGCCTCCGTGACGGTGAACACGATGCGCCCGTCCCACGGGTAGTCGCTCTCCTCGCGCAGGGCGAGCACACGGCCGTCGGCCGTCTCGTACCGCACGTCGCCGCCGCCGTACTGGTGCATGAACAGCCCGTCGGGCGAGACGGATGCTGTGCGCTCGTGGAACCGCGCGAGCGTGCGGGCGAGGTTCGGCGGGCAGCAGAAGCAGCTGAGATACGGCTCGCGCAGCCGCTCGTCCGAGGCCGGCGGCGGCGGCACGGGGTGCAGTCCCGTGTCGCCTGGGCGGCGCAGCTCGAACGGCAGGTCGCGCACCTGGCGGAGGGCGTTCGTGTAGAAGTAGTCGGTGCCGGAGAGCGAGATGCCCGCGAGGAGCGTGTTGACGGCGATCCGCTCGATGACGTCCGCGTAGCGCGGGTCGGCCGTGAGCGACAGCATCCGCTCGCTCCACAGGATCATGCCGATGTTGGCGCACGTCTCGCTGTGCGCCGTCGTGTGGGGCAGCTGATACGCGCGGCCGTAGGCCTGGTGCACGCGGCTGATCTCGCTCTGCCACGGCGAGCCGTCGGGCGATGCGCCGTCGTAGAGGGCGCCGCAGCCGCCCGTGACGTAGAGCTTGGTGTCGACGACGTCGGTCCAGAGGTTCTCGAGCACCGACTGCAGCTGCGCGTCGCCCGTCTCGGCGACGAGGTCGGCGAGGCCCGCGTACAGGTAGTTGGCGCGCACCGCGTGACCCGCGGCGACCGTCTGCTCGCGCACGGGGACGCGGTCCTGGTTGTCGTCGCCGCCCTCGAAGTCGTCGCGCACGCGCACGAACGCCTCGGCCAGGCGCAGCCAGCTCTCGTCGCCGGTGGCGCGGTACAGCTCGACGACCGCCATGTAGTGCGACGGGCAGATGGCGCTGCGGGCGAGCTCGAGCGGCTTGTTCGTCGCGAGGTCTTCCAGGAAGGATGCCGCTCCCTCGGCGACCTCGAGCAGCGTCGTCGACCCCGTCACCTCGTGGTGCCGCACGCCCGCCGTGATGAGGTGTCCCAGGTTGTACGTCTCGAAGTTGAAGCGGTCGGCGAGCTCGACGGCCTCGGCATGGTTGAGCGCCGAGATGATCGTGGGCGTGTGCAGGTAGCCGTCCTCGCGCTGCACCGATGCGATGAGCTGCGCGACCTCCTCGACGGTCTCGGCGAGCCACGGTTCGGGGTCGGTCTCGAGCTGCGCGATCGCGGCCTCGAGCCACTTGTAGAAGTCGCCGTCCATGAACGGCGGGCCCTCGTGGCCACCATCCTCGAGGCCCGCGGCGACGCGGAAGTTGCGCAGGCCCGGACTCACGGCAGGGTCGCTCAGCGAGCGCCACATCTCGGGCACGGTCGTCGCGCGCGTGCGCTCGTGCACTTCGCCCCAGAACCCCCGCGCCCACCGCACGTTCGCCGCCCCGAGCGGCGTGAGCCGCGCCCCGGCCCCGTACGGTCCCCGCGCTGGTCGAGGGGTCGAAGTCGAGCCACCGGGCAGGATCGCGCTCATCGCCGCACCCCCTCGGCCACGAACGCCGCCAGCCGCTCCACACCGGGCCCGATGCTCGACAGCACCGGCACGTCGACCCGCGCGGCACCGGCCGCCGACGCCATCGACGCCTGCGCGAGCACCACGACATCCGCGTCCGCCGCGAGCCGCTCGACGGCCGCGGCGACGAGCAGGTCGTGCAAGGCGCGGTCGCCCGACGACACGGCGGCGAACGCACCCTCCACGACTTCCGACACGATCCGCGGGTCACGTCCGGCGAGCCCGGCCCGCTCGCGCAGCAGCGCGACGGTCGGGTTGAGCGTCGTCGGCAGGGTCGCGACGACGGCGATCCGCTGGCCCGCGCCGACCGCGGCATCCGCCATCGCCTCGTCGATGCGCAGCACCGGGATGCCCACCTCGGCCGCGACGGGAGCCGCGAGCTGCGAGATCGACGAGCACGTCAGCATAACGGCATCCGCCCCTGCCGACTTCGCCGCGTGGACGAGGTCGGCGACGCGGCGCGGCACCGAGTCCGCGAGCCCGGGGTCGCCGAGGTCGGCGACGATCCGGTCGTCGAGGTAGTTGACGAACGTCGCGTCCGGCAGGACGGCCCGTGCCTGCTCGGCGACAGGGCCGATCACGACGGCGCCCGTGTGCAGGAATGCGATGCGGGCGCTCATGCGATCTCTCCGACGGGGACGGCGACGGTCACGGTGCGCTCGTGCGCACCGTGACCGAGGATCTCGGACTCCGCGCCCTCCAGGTCGAGCACGGCCTCCGCTCCGACGGGCACCACCACGCGCACGCGCAGGCCCTCGTCGGTGAGCTCCCACGAGATCGAGGCCTCGCCGTACGGCGTGAGGTGCCGCGCGCTCGCGGACGTGAGACCGCCGCCGGGGCGCGGCGCGAACCGGATGCGCCGGTAGCCGGGCTCGACGGGTGCGAGGCCCGCGACGACGCGGTGCAGCCAGTCGGCGACCGCGCCGAGCGCGTAGTGGTTGAAAGACGTCATCGAGCCGGGGTTGACCGTCCCGTCCGGGAGCATCGAGTCCCAGCGCTCCCAGATCGTCGTGGCGCCCATCCGCACCTGGTAGAGCCACGAGGGGCACTCGTCCTCGAGGAGCAGGTCGTACGCCGTGTCGAGCCGTCCGTGGGCGCTCAGCGCGTCGGCGAGGACGGGCGTGCCGACGAAGCCCGTCGCGATGCGGTTGCCGGCGGCGCGGACGAGTTCCGCGAGACGTTCGGCGGCAGCATCCCGCCTGTCCTCGGGAAGCAGTTCGAAGCGCAGGGCGACGGCGTACGCCGTCTGCGCGTCCGACGTCATGCGCCCGTCCTCGCGGACGTAGCGCGCGACGAAGGCGTCGCGCACCTCGGCCGCGAGGGTCGCATAGCGCTGCGCGCTCGCCGCGTCGCCGAGTACTTCGGCCATGCGGGCGACGAGGCTCGCGGAGAGGGCGAAGTACGCCGTCGCGACGAGGTGCCGATCCGTGCTCGCGTCCGCGGGATCGTGCGGGGGTGCCGCGGGGTCGAGCCAGTCGCCGAGCTGGAAGCCCGTGTCCCACAGCCGTGACGGGCCCGCGATCTCGGCCTGCAGATCGACCCACCGGCGGGCGCTCTCGAACTGCGCCCGCAGCACGCCGAGATCGCCGAACCGCTCGTAGAGGGTCCACGGCACTACGGTCGCGGCGTCGCCCCACGCGGCTCCGGGGCGCTGGGGGGTCCACATCGTGTCGGCGGGGATGACCGGGACGAACCACGGCACCGTGCCGTCGGGGAGCTGCTCGGCCTCGAGGTCGCGCAGCCAGCCCGACAGCATCCCCGAGCAGTCGTAGAGGAAGGATGCCGTCGGCGCGAAGACCTGGATGTCGCCGGTCCAGCCCAGCCGCTCGTCGCGCTGCGGGCAGTCGGTGGGAACGTCGACGAAGTTGCCGCGCATGCCCCACACGACGTTGTCGTGGAGCCGGTTCAGGAGCGGGTCCGACGACTCGAACCAGCCGGTGCGGGCGAGGTCCGAGTGGATGACGCGCGCCACGAGCGCGCCGTCCGCCACGGCGGCGTCGAGGTCACCGGGCCAGCCGTCGACCTCGACGTAGCGGAAGCCGTGGAACGTGAAGCGGGGCTCCCACTCCTCGCCCTCGGGGCGGCCCGCGAACGTGTAGCGGTCGGTCGACTTCGCCTCGCGGAGCGGGCGCGTGTAGAGCTCGCCGTCCTGGAGCACTTCGGCCGTGCGCAGCGTCACGGTCGTTCCGGCGGGCGCCGACCCGCGCAGCCGGACGAACCCGACGAGGTTCTGGCCGAAGTCGAGGATCCGGCGGCCGGACGGGGTCGTCAGGACCTCGACGGGAGCGACCTCCTCCGTGACGCGCACGGGAGGACCCGTGGGCGCGACGAGGGTCGCGGGATCGCGGCGGCGCAGCTGCACGCGGTCCCAGCCGGCGTCGTCGAACCCGGCGAGCGACCAGCCGTGAAGCTCTTCGCGGGCGTCGTAGTCCTCGCCGTCGTAGATCCCCGACGAGATGATGGGGCTGCGCGCGGCCTTCCAGGTCGTGTCGGTCGCGATGACCTCGCGCGTTCCGTCGGCGTAGGTGAGCTCGAGCTGTCCGAGGAAGGACAGGTCGTCGCCGGACAGGTTGCGGAATCCGCCGCGCCAGCCGAGCCGGCCGCGGTACCACCCGTCGGCGAGCCACGCGCCGATCGCGTTGCTGCCCGGCTCGACGAGGTCGGTCACGTCGTACGTGTAGTACCGGAGCCGCTCGCGGTAGACGGTCCAGCCGGGGGAGAGGATGTCGTCGCCGACGCGGGCGCCGTTGATCTCGGCCTGGTACACGCCGTGCGCTGTCGCGTACAGCCGTGCCCGCACGAGGTCCGTGCGCACAGCGAACTCGCGGCGGACGAGCGAGGGCCGCCGGTGGTCGGAGTGGGGGTTCTCGTTCCAGATCGCGCCGATCGGCCCCGCGGTCCAGTCCGAGGGCTCGAGCAGCCCGGCCTCGACCGTCGTCCACGGCCCGGGCTCCGACCAGCCCGCGTCGCCGCGCACGCTGACGCGCACCTCGGCGATCTCGCGCGATGCGAGCGCCTCAGCGGGCCACGCGACGAGCACCTGCTCGGGGCTCTCGACGTCGAACGAGCCGGATGCCGCTCCCCGCCGCACCTCGACGCGATACGCGTGCTGACGCCAGCCGGCGGGCGCCGAGGTCACGCTCCACGAGAGCCGAGGGCGGGACTCGCCGATGCCGCGCGCGTCGCGGTGATGCTCGATGCGGGGGGCGGACACGGTGGCCGTCATTGGACACTCCAGACTCGTTTCGAAACGTTTCATTACGAACTATAGTCGATGCGTAATGACGGCGACAACGATGTTGTGACGTTTCAAAAAGTGCGGCGGGCGCGGTCAGCGCGCTACGGTGGCGGACTCGGAGGCACCCATGATCATCGGCGTGACGGGAAGCGGCGGAAAGCTGGGCCGCGCGACCGTGTCCGCCCTGCGCGAGCGCGGGCACGAGGTGGTCGGGTTCGACCTCGTCGGCACCCCCGGCCCGGGGTTCGTCCGTGTCGACTTCACCGACTACGGGCAGACGCTCGACGCCTTCCTCGGCGTCACGGCGCGGCACGACGGGCTCGATGCCCTCGTGCATCTCGCAGCCCTGCCGGTCAACGGGCTCGTGCCGGACGTCACGACCTTCGACAACAACGTGAGCGTCACGTTCCACGTCCTGTTCGCCGCGCATCGCGTCGGCATCCGCACGATCGTGGCGGCCTCGAGCATCACGGCGATGGGCTTCCCCTTCGACATCGCCCCGCCGTCGCTGCCCGTCGACGAGTCCTATACGCAGGCCAACAACACGTACGGCCTCGGCAAGGTCGTCGAGGAGGCGCTGTCGGGCCAGCTGGTGACGTGGCATCCGGATGCCTCGATCACCGCCCTGCGCTTCACCAACGTCGTCGGAGCCGACGAGTATGAGACGTTTGAGCGGGCCGCAGACCCGGACTACCGCCGCGACCTCATCGGCACCTGGATCGACGCCCGCGACGGCGCCGAGGCTGTCGCCCTCGCGCTCGAGGCGGCCCGCCTCGGCTTCGAGGTGTACAACGTCGCAGCCCCCGAGTCGGGACTGTCGATCCCGTCCCGCGAGCTCGCCGCGCGGTGGTTCCCCGGAACCCCCGTCGCCGACGACCTCGGCGAGTTCGAGTCCCTCGTCTCGACCCGCAAGCTCCGCGCGCAGCTCGGCTTCACCGCCCGCCACGACTGGCGCTGACCCCGCGGACTCTTGCGCGGCCGTTGCGGGCCCGGGTGACAGCATCCCGCCGAAATGTCGCAGATCGCCGCTTCGTCACACTCGGTGGCGGCGTGTCGGTGTTGCGGTGTGGTTTTCTGTGACGGTGTGGCGGCGGGAGGGCTGGCGCTCAAGGGCGGGTCCTCGAGGGCGGCTGGGATGCTGGGCGCTCGGCGTGGGCGCCGGGTGACAGCATCCGGCCCGCCACAGTGTCGCCGATCGCCGCTTCGTCACGCCCGGTGGCGGCGTGTCGATGTTGCGGTGCGGTTTTCTGTGACGGTGTGGCGGCGGGAGGGCTGGCGCTCAAGGGCGGGTCCTCGAGGGCGGCTGGGATGCTGGGCGCTCGGCGCTGGCGCGGGTGACAGCATCCGGCCCGCCACAGTGTCGCCGATCGCCACTTCGTCACGCCCGGTGGCGGCGTGTCGGTGCTGCGGTGTGGTTTTCTGTGACGTTGTGGCGCGGCCGGTGATGCGCGGGATGCGGGGTGCTCGGCGCTGAGGCCGGGGAGGCGTCAGCCCTTGACGGCGCCGGCGGCGAGGCCCTTCATGATCCGCTGGTTGAGGAAGAGGTACAGGATCAGGATGCCGAAGGTCGTGATGCAGATCGCCGCGAACAGCGGCCCGTAGTTGATCGCGCCGTACTCGCCGGAGAAGTTGAGCAGGCCGACCTGGATCGTGTTGAGGCTGCGCTTGCCGCCGAAGATCAGGGCGATGAGCAGGTCGTTCCAGATGAGGAAGAACTGCACGATCGCGACCGTGATGACGGCGTTGCGCATCATCGGGAAGCCGATCGAGAAGAACGAGCGCGTCATCGAGGCGCCGTCGATCGTCGCGGCCTCGAAGATCTCGCGGGGGATGGCACGGAAGTACGTCGCCATCATGAAGACCGTCAGCGGCAGACCGGATGCTGTGTAGATCAGGATCATCGGCCAGTACGAGTTGTTGATCCCGAGCTGGAAGAACGTGTTGAACAGCGGCAGCACGATCATCTGTCCGGGGATCATGATGCCGGCCAGGAACAGCAGGAGGATCGTCGCGCGGCCCTTGAACAGCAGGATCTCGAGGGCGAAGCCCGCGGCCGTCCCGAGCAGGACGATGAACACGAGCGACGGGATCGTGACGATGAGCGAGTTCGTGATCGTCGTCGAGAGGTTGCCCGTGTCCCACGCGATGACGTAGTTCTCCCAGTGCCACTCCTCGGGGAAGGCGTACGAGGGATTGCTCAGGAAGTCCGCGTTGGACTTCAGCGAGTTGATGACCATCCAGAACAGCGGATAGATCGTCACGAGCAGGAGGAACGCGATCGTGAGCCACGCGGGGACGCGGCGCAGTGCGTGGCGCAGTCTCCCGAGGGGACCGCGCTGGTGCGGCTCGAACGCGCGGGGTGTGTGGACCGCGGTGGTCTGCGGATCGATGGTCGTGGTCATGGCTGTCGCTCCCTCAGACGGTGTTGTCGCGTCGCGACGAGCGGAAGATGAGCAGGGTCACGAGCAGGCACATGATCGTCAGCAGCAGGGCGATCGTCGAGCCGTAGCCGAAGTCGCTGAACTGGAACGCCGTCCGGTACATGTACAGCGTGAGGGGTGTCGTCGAGTTGCCCGGCCCGCCGCCGGTGAGGGCGAAGACCGAGTCGAACACCTTGATCGTGCCGTTGATGCTGAAGATGAACGATGCGAAGAGGATCGGCAACGACATCGGCAGGATGATGTGGCGGAAGAGCTTGAAGGTCTTGGCGCCGTCGATGCGCGCCGACTCGATGATGTCGTCCGGGATGTCGAGCAGCCCCGAGAAGATCAGGACGCCGTAGAACCCCACCGAGCGCCAGACGTCCATGATGACGATGACGATGAACGCCGTCTCGCCCGATCCGAGCCAGTCGACGCCCGAGAGCCCGACGTTGACGAGCAGCTCGTTCACGAGGCCGTCGGTCGGGGCGGACTGGAACAGCTTCTGGTACAGGATCGCGATCGCGACGGTCGGCAGCACGACGGGGAAGAACACGAATGTGCGGACGACGACCGAGGACTTGCGCAGCACGAACTGGTACAGCAGCGCCAGGCCGTAGCCGAGCACGACCTGCAGCACCGTCATGAGGAACGCGTACTTGATCGTGAACCAGAACGCGTCCCACACGTAGGGGTCGCTGAACAGTCGCTCGAAGTTCTTGAGTCCCGTGAACTCGAAGCCCGTCAGGACGCTCCCTGTGAAGAACGTCAGGCCGAACGACCACGCGACGGGGATCAGGATGATGAGCGTGTAGACCAGCAGAGCCGGCGTCAGCAGGAGCGTGATCGCCTTGCGGTCGCCCAGGACGGACTTCATGCGGGCAGCCTTTCGGATGGCGGGATGGCGGGCGAGCGCCGATTACAGGATCGCGCCCCGGTGCACCTGAATCCAGGTGCACCGGGGCGCATGGGGATCAGCCTTCGTCGAGCGCGTCCTGGACGAGCGTCATGAACTCCTCCGGGGTCAGCTGGCCCGTCACAAGGAGGGCGGCGTTGGTCGAGGAGACGCTGCTCGCCTTGGCGTTGAACAGAGCCTCGAACCACAGCACGCTGTCGGTCGCCCCGGCGATCTCGTCGGCGATCGTCTGCGAGATGGCGGGCAGCTCGACTTCTTCGTCTGCGATGAAGCCCGTGATCTGGCCCAGCTTGAGCGCCTCGTTGCCGTAGTTCTCGGCGATGCACTTCAGCCAGTCGCCCACACCGTTGTCGGCCGAGTAGGTCGCGGCGTTGAACGTCGCCGGCAGGCCGACGTTGGACGGGTACTCGTCGATCGAGCCCGCGCCGCCCTCGACGGCCGGGTACTTGAAGAATCCGACGTTGTCGGCGCCGATCTGGTTGCCGTCGCCGTTGATGTTGCCGAGGAGCCAGCTGCCCATGTAGATCATGGCGGCGTTGCCCGTCAGGAACTCGTTGCTCGCGGCGTCGTAGTCCAGCGACGCGACGTTGTCGCCGAAGTAGCCCTGCGCGCCGAGGTCGGCGATCGCCGCGGCGGCCTCGACGTACTCGGGGTCGGTGAGCTTGGCCTCGCCGTCGGCGACCTTCTGGAGGGCGTCGGCGCCGAGCGTGCGGAACAGGTAGCCGCTGATGAGGCGAGTGAGCGGCCAGCCCTGCTCACCGGATGCCGCGAACGGCGTGAGACCGGCGGCCTTGGCCTCCGCGGCGATCGTCAGGAGGTCGTCCCACGTCTCGGGGACGTCCCAGCCGTTCTCCTCGAAGATCTCCTTGTTGTAGAAGATCCCCTCGATGTTGTACTGGTACGGCAGGAACGTGAAGCCGCCGCCGTAGAGCTTCTTGATCGTCGAGACAGCGCCCTCCGCGATCTTGTCGCGGACGCCGAGCTCGGTGAGGGCCTCGTCGAAGTCGACGAGGTAGCCGTTGTCGGCGAGCTTCGCACCCTCCGCCGGGTTGCCGCCGGCCGAGAACATCGGGGGAAGGCCGTCCTGCGTCGCGAGGAGCTGGATCTGGGCGTCGAGCTCGGCCTGCGGGATCGAGCTCACCTCGAGCGGCAGCGCCTCGTTCTGATCGGTGCACTCACCGTCGGCGAGCGCCTGCAGGACGGGCTCGGTCGTCGTGTTCTCGGCGTTCTTGAGGAACTCGAAGCTCGTCGGCTCGTCACCGCCGCCGCCGGAACCGCCGCCCGCGCATCCGGCGAGGATGAGCGCGCTCGCGCCCAGCAGCATCGCCGTGCCGACCACCGGCTTCCGCAGACGCCGTCGTTCTGCTGTGAACACATTTCCTCCTTGAAAAGTGGGGACGCCATCTTTGAGACGTTTCAAGAGTGATCGTAGGCACCGCGGAACCGTGGTGTCAAGAGTCTTTGAAACGTCACAATAGCGTAACGGCGATGGCCGGTTCCGGACGGCACGTGCGAGAGTCGTGACGCGGCGTTCCGGGGCGGAGCGTCGATGGGTGTTCACGCCGGTACAGTGCTGTTCAATCGCCGGGCAGCGTCGCCGCGCGATTCGGGAAGGGCGGTGCGATGACCAAGACGGGCATCCGTGGTGTCGCCGAGATCGCCGGCGTGGCGGTCGGCACGGTCTCGAACTACCTCAACCACCCCGACCGCGTCTCGGCCGACAAGGCCCAGCGCATCCAGGCGGCGATCGACCAGATCGGTTTCGTGCCGAGCAACGCCGGTCGGCAGCTGCGCCTCGGCGTGAGCAGCGTCATCGGCTACATCTCGCCCAACGTCAGCAACCCCTACTTCGCCGAGATCGCCGAGAGCGTCGAGCGACGCGCGACCGAGCGCGGAGTCTCGGTCTTCCTCGCCAACTCGCACCGCAGCCGCGAACGCGAGGACGACTACCTCGCGACGTTCGAGCAGCACCAGGTGCTCGGCCTGCTCGTGTCGTCGGACGGCCCGATCGAGGACCGGCTCGCGAGCGTCCGCCGCCGCGGGACCCCGTCGGTGCTCGTCGGCCAGCGCGCCGTGTCGTCGGAGCAGCCCTCCGTGTCGATCGACGACGTGTCGGGCGGCCGTCAGGCGGGTCGCCATCTCCTCGAGATCGGATGCCGCCGCCTCGCCGTCGTCGGAGGCCCCATGAGCCTCCCGCAGATCGCCGACCGCTTCGCGGGTCTCAGCGAGGTCGTCCGCGAGGCGGGGGACGCGACACTCGAGTTCATCGACGAGACCGACCGCAGCGTCCGCGGCGGCAGGGACGTGGGCACGGCGCTCATGGCGCGGCCGCCCGAGCTGCGACCGGACGGAATCTTCGCCGTCAACGACCTGCTCGCCCTCGGCATCCTGCAGGTCATGGTGCTCGGCGGAGTGCGCGTCCCCGAAGACCTCGCGATCATCGGCTACGACGACACGGCCTTCGCCGAAGGCTCCGTGATCCCGCTCACGAGTGTCCGCGGACGCCACGACGGCTACGGCGTCGCCGTCGTCGACCTCCTGTTCGACGTCATCGAGCGCCGCGAGATCGACGAGCCGCACCGCATCTTCTCGCCCGATCTCATCGTGCGCGCGAGCACCGAGGGCTTCGGGCGCGGCTGAGCGACAGCATCCCGCCCGCCACAGCGTCGCAGATAACCGCAATGTCACAGGGATCCGCGGTGTCGGGTGCGACATTGTGAATATCTGCGACGTTGTGGTTCGGGATGCTGCTCCCCGGCGTGCGTTCGACGGCTTCGGGCGCGGCCGGGCGACAGCATCCCGCCCGCCACAGCGTCGCAGATAACCGCAATGTCACACGGATCCGGGGGCGCAGGGTGTGACGATGTGGCGATCCGTGACGTTGTGGCGCGGATGCCGCGAGCGAGACACCCGCAGGCCCCGCGACGTCAGAACTCGGCGACTGTCTTGCGGCCCTCGAGGTGGGCGATCATGTTGAGCACGAGGAAGTTCCAGTTCTGGAAGCCGTGCGTGATGATCGGCTCGCCGCTGTCGGGGTGGTAGTACTCGTGCAGCGACCCGTTGATCTCGAGATCGCGGCCGAACAGGCGCACGGTCTTCTCGGCGAGCTCGGCCGCGTCCTCCGCGAATCCGTACTTCAGAAGCCCGCGGAACACGAGGTAGTTGCTGATGCCCCAGATCGGTCCGAGCCAGTTGGACGGGTTGTTCGAGGCGCGCAGGTCGTACATCTTCTCGAGGCGCGACAGCGTGCGGATGCCGTAATTCGCCGAGAACGTCCGCGTGTCGCGATACCGCTCGACCATGCGCTCGGCCTGCTCCTGCGACGCGAAGCCCGCCCACAGCGGCAGGAAGCTCGACCAGTTGTCGACGCGCAGCGGGATCGACGACCACCGGCGCGGCGCACCGCGGTGCAGCCAGTCCTCGGGGTCGATCGCGCGCAGGCCGAGGTCGACGCTGTAGAAGGTGCCGTCGCGCTCGTCCCACGCGAAGCGGTTGAGGGCGTCGACGAGGTCCTGCGCCTTGCCACGCGCGACGTTGGCGGCCGGCGCGTCGCCGGACAGTTCGAGCAGGTACCCGTACGCGAGCAGCTCGCGGTACAGCAGGCTGTTGAGGTAGATGGATGCCGTGCTCTTGTCGGGCCGGTAGTACACCGACGGATCGTTGTCGACGCCGACCGCGAAGTCGGTCTGCCAGTACGCGAGCCCCGTCTCGGCGTGGACGTGGCTCTCGAGATACCGGTCGAGGAATCGGCCGATCGTGCCGAGGTGCGGCCGGACCCACTCGATGTCGCCGCGTCGCTGCACGAGCAGGGCCGCGTGCTGCGCGAGGACGGGCTTGTGCATGTTCTGCGCGAACCCGCCGGCGCGGCCCGCATCGCCGTGCGTGAGCGACCCCGTGGGGCTCAGCTGGATCGGCATGACGCCGTCCTCGTCGGTGTGATCGAGGAAGTTCAGGATGCTGCCGCTCTCGTACGCGAAGAACCGGCCCGCCTGCTCCGTGTCGGCCTCGACCTGCCCGAGCGCGATGCTGATGGTCCACGAGTCCCAGTCCCACAGGGCGCTGGAGTAGTACGGCGATCCGGGGCTCGACGGCACCGTGTACGGGTGCGCGAGGATCCCCTCCGGCTCGCGCGTCATCTCCTGCGCGCTCTCGTGGATGTAGGCCTCGAGAAGGCGGGCCCAGCGTTCGTGCATCGTTGCTCCTGTGGGGGTGTTCGGTCGTGGGGTGTGGAGTGGTCCTCCTGCCGGTCGTTGAGCGAGGAGCGAAGCGACGAGACGAAACGCCTTGCGCGCGGCTGACGCGTTTCGTCTCGCTTCGCTCGCTCAACGACCGGGGATCCGGTCAGGTGTTCACGGTGGTCCAGCCCTCGGCGGGGACGGATGCTGTCAGCTCGGCGCCGTCGACGACGAGGGTCAGCTCCCGCGCCGTCGTGTCCAGGTTCGCGACGAGGACCGGCAGCTCGCCGGACGACTCGGCTCCGACAGCCCACACGCGGCCGTCCGGGCTCTGCCCGCTCACGAGGCGGCCGCCGGCGAGCCGGGAGAGAGCACGCAGAGCGCCCGCGACCGGCCGCTCCGCGCCCGAGGAGTCGACGGCGCCGCGCGGGCCCGATTCCTCGAAGTATGCGATGCTCGCGACGCCGGGCACAGCCAGGGCTGCGGCGCTCGCGACGGTCCAGGCGGCCAGCTGCACGGCATCCTGTCTCGCGTCGTCGGCGTCGGCGTGGTGCGGGCCGTAGCCGCGAGCGAGGTCGGTGTCGGGCGGGAGGGGCGGTCGCACGGTCGCGACGTCGTTGAAGCGGGGGCGGAGCGTGACGGGCCCGACGTGGACGGGCACTCCGCCGGCGATCGCGACCGCCTGCTCCGCGACGAGGCGCTGCATCGCGACCGACTCGACGAGCTGCTCCGTCGTCAGGCTGTGGAAGAGCGGCGTGACGCTGAACACGATGCCGTCGAGTTCGTCCGCGAGGCGGTGCTGCTCGCGGTTGAGCTCGGTGAAGTGCGATCGCGCGCCGCCCACGAGCGGCAGATCGAGGCCGGCGCGCGCGACGGCCGCGCGGAGCGCGGCGGCGATGGGCTCATCGGTGACGTGGGTCACGGGATCGAACGCGCCCAGCCGAACGACGGGCAGGTCCGCGAGCAGGGCGACGAACCCGTCGAGCGTCTCGGGGGCGGCCGGATCGACGACGAGTCGGACGTCCAGCGGGCGACCGGATGCCGCGCCCCGGCCCAGCGCCGCGTGCCGGTTCGGCGCGGCGAGGTCGACTTCGAGGAGGAGCGTCTCGGCGAGGGGCTCGAACGCGGGAGCCGGATCGGGGGCGCTGGAGGCTCCGACCACGAGCGCGGGGAACGCGGTGCCGGCGTCGGAGAGCACGAGGCGGTCGGGATCCGGTGCGGGCGCGGCGTCGACGCCCGGCGACACGCGCACGGCGATCGACTGCCGCACGTGCTCGCCCGGCGCGAGCGGGTAGGGGAAGGGGAGCGAGAGCGGACGGCTGTACGTCTTGTACGAGGCATCCGTCCAGTTGCGCTGGTCCTCCATCTCGAAGACGTCGCCCATGAAGCGCACGTCGACGTCGAGGCCGTCGTGCGCCCACGCGAGCCCCGCGATGTCGAAGGCGGGCTGGTGCGGGCTGATCGCCTGCGGGAACGACGACTCCTCCACGGATCCGTCGCTGTGCGCGATCGTCAGCGCCGCGCCGGCGAGCTGCGGCGGGTGCAGCACGACGAGGCCCGTGCGGTTCGTCTCGAACGCCGTCGTCGACACGGCGTCGAAGCTCACGACGAGGAGGTCGTCGGTCGCGTCGACGCGAACGGTGCCGCGCAGCTCGGCGCCGTACCCCGCCGTGTGCAGGACGAGTTCGAGTATGGAGTCGGACTCGGCGACCTGCTCGACGACCCAGCCGGCCGTATTCCAGTCGCGGTCGCGCACGACGGCCCGGATGCTGCGCAGCACCGTCCGCCCGTCGTACGAAAGGTCGGCGAGCTCGTCGTCGCGCAGCTCGAGCGCCCAGTGCCCGCCCCGCCAGAAGCGGGACGGGCTGTGCGATGCATGCCAGGCGTCGGTCATCGATTCCTTCCTCTGCCTGCGCGGCGGGTCTGCTAGAGCGAGGTCATCCCGCCGTCGACCTGGAACAGCGCCCCCGTCGCGAACGAGCCGTCGTCGCTGGCGAGGTAGACCATGATCCCCGCGACGTCGTCGGGGGTTCCGGCGCGACCGATCGGGATGCGGCCGATGATCGCGGCGCGTGACTCGGGGTCCTCGCTGATCGCTGCGACGAGCGGGGTCTCGGTGTAGGCGGGCTGCACCGTGTTGACGCGGATGCCCTTCGAGGCATATGCCGCCGCGACAGTCCGTCCGAGGCCGTGGATGCCGGCCTTCGACGTGCTGTACGCCGTGAAGTCCTTCCCCTCGCCGTTCACCCCTGTGGGGCTGCCGGTCAGGATGATCGAGCCGCCGCCGCGCGGGACCATCGAGCGGACGGCGTGCTTGACGGTGAGGAACGTACCCGTCAGGTTGATGTCGATCGTCCGGCGCCACACGTCGAGGTCGAGGTCGCCGGCCGGGGCGTCCTGGCCGAACAGCTGCACGCCGGCGTTGGCGACGACGACGTCCGGCGCCCAGCCGTCCGCCTCGACCTCGGCGAAGGCCGCGGCGACAGCATCCTCGTCCGAGATGTCCATCGTCACGGCGCGTGCGCTGTCGCCGATGTCGGCGGCTGCCTTCGCCGCGCCCTCGCCGTTGCGGTCGGCGAGGATGACGCGCGCCCCCTCGCGGGCGAAGCGCTGCGCGACGGCGAGGCCGATCCCCAGCGCCGCACCCGTGATGAGCGCGGTCTTGCCCTCAAGCTGTCCCATGGTCGAATGCCCTTCCGGATGCCGCTCGCGCGGCGTCAGTGTCGGTCGTCGATGCCGCTCGCGCGGCGTCAGCGCTCGATGTGGTCGAGGTGGAGCATCCGCGCGAGGTTCTTGTCGAGCTCGTCGTCGCGGAAGATCTTCTTCCAGTCTTCCTTGATGATGCTCTCGCGTCCGTAGTCCATCGCGATGAGGCAGGCGTCCGAGAACGGGTTGTCGCCGCGCAGGCCGTTCGCGAGCGCCACCTGCGTGTGGCCGTACAGGATGCTGCGCGCGGCCGCCTCCGGGACGCCCATCGTGTTGATGGCCTCCTCGAGGGCCTCGTTGAGGAGGGCGCCGATCATGCACGCGACGGTCTCGACGAGGGTCGGCTCGAGCTGCGCGAGCTGCTTGATCGTGACGAAGTGCACGTCGATGACGGGCGCGTAGATCGCGCGGACCGTCGCCTCGACGATGGCCTTGTGCGCGGGGTCGTCGCTCTCGACGGCCGCGATCGCGTCCTGCGGGGCCGCGATGCCGCCGAACGTGTCGGCCCACTCCTCCTTCGTCGTCCGCTCGAGGAACACCGACGGGTGGCACGGGTGCGCGACGGCCTGGATGACGTCGTCGCGCGTCGTGAGCAGGCCCGCGTAGGCGGCGGCCGGGTCCAGCGTCAGGACGATCGCGCCGGACTTCAGCTGCGGCACGAGGTCGGCAGTGACGGGACCGAGGGCCAGGTCGGGGACGGCCAGGACGACGATGTCGGCGTCGGCGACGGCGGTCGCGGCATCCGTCAGCTCGCGGCCCGCGTCGAGCGTGCGCTGCCGGCCGGCCGGGGAGTTCTCGACGTAGGTGACGTCGTGGTCGGTCTTGACGAGGTTGTTGGAGACGCGCATCCCCATCTTCCCGCCGGCGCCGACAACGGCGATCTTGTAGGTCTCTGTCGTGGTGCTCATGATGTGCTCCTCAGGTGTTCGACGGTGGCGCGGGTCCATTCCCGCTCGGTTCGGATGGTGGTCTCGGGGTCGCCCTGCCAGGGCAGCCAGTGCTCGACGATCTCGTCGATGCCGCGCTCGCGCGGACGCACGGTCTCCAGCAGGTGCGCGTAGTCGTGCAGGCCGTCGCCCATGCGGGCGCCGCTGTACGTGAAGCCGACCCAGCCGGGCTGGCGGGCGAAGGCGAAGTCCTTGACGTGGACGTTCGCGACGAGGTCGGCGGTCAGCTCCACGCAGT
Source organism: Microbacterium sp. NPDC019599 (assembly GCF_040632175.1). Classification (NCBI taxonomy): domain Bacteria; kingdom Bacillati; phylum Actinomycetota; class Actinomycetes; order Micrococcales; family Microbacteriaceae; genus Microbacterium; species Microbacterium sp. NPDC019599. The sequence continues at coordinate 79,683 of NZ_JBEYBL010000009.1, read as the reverse complement.
CGCGGGGCAGCTCGAGGCGCGCGACGACGTTCGCGGGATCGAGGCAGATGCCGAGCTGCCGGCTGCCGAACGACTCGACGAGCCCCACGAGATCGGCGGTCGCGACCTGCTCATACGTCTCGAGGGCGAGCGTGACTCCGGCGGACTCGTAGGCGGGGAGCGCTTCGCGCAGCCAGACGGATGCCTCGGTGAGCGTGGGCCGCGACTCGGGGCCGTAGAGCATGCTGCGGACGAGTTGCGCGTCGAACGCCGCCGCGAGGCCCAGGTAGCGCTCGAGGCGCGCGGGCTCGACGCCCTTCGTGCCGAGCTGGATCGTGAGTCCGAGGTCGCGCCCCGCCGCGGCGGCCTCCGCGATCTCGGCATCCGACATCGCGTCCAGCGGCGCGAAGTCGCAGATCTGGAAGAGGTCGATGTCCATCGCGCGCGTCGCCTCGAACGCTCCACGCAGCGACAGCGGCTCCGGCGAGCGGTCGGAATGCTGCCAGAAGAAGGCGTAGGTGCCGAGGCCGATCACACGCCCACCCCCCCGCCCTGATCGCGAGACTGCATCGGGGCCCCCAGACTGCGGGTGTCGGGCGCAGTCTCGGTGCCCCATCGCAGTCTCGCCGAATCATCCCGCGCGGCATGCGCCGCGGCCTCGTCGAGGACGGCGAGGAGGTTGTCGATGTCGTGGGCGAAGCGGCCGAGGAAGAGCCCGTCGATGGCGTCGCCGAGCTCGGTCAGCAGGCCCGGACCGGCGGAGCCGCCGTAGATGACGGTGCTGCCGTCGCGGTCGGGGAGCAGGTCGAGCGCGTCGCGGAGCGCACGGGCGACCGTGACGATGTGCTCGACGGGGGCGGGCTCGGGTGCCCCGATCGCCCAGACCGGCTCGTACGCGACGATGACCGGCCCGGCGGGCGCGCCTTCGAGGTCGGTGTGCAGCTGCGCGACGGTGGCCGCCGCGGCGGCGAGGGCGCCGAGTGGGGCGGGCGCGTCGTCCGTGATTTCCAGGCGCGCGGTCTCGCCGACGCACAGCACGGGGGTGATCCTGTGCCGCAGCGCCGCGGCGGTCTTGGCGGCGACGACCTCGTCGGTCTCGCCGAATAGGCGGCGCCGTTCGGCGTGCCCGACTTCGGCGACCCGCACCCCGGTCTCGGCGAGCTCGGCGGCGGACACTTCCCCGGTGTACGCACCGGGTTCGAACGCTGAGACGTCCTGCGCGCCGACGCGCACCGGAGTGCCGGCGAACGCGTCCAGGGCGGGGAGGATGCCGAGGTAGGTGGGGATGACGAAGACCTCGACGTCGCCGGAGGCCACGGCCGGGTGCGTGCGCACGCGCTCGGCGACGCGCGCGCACCACTGGGCAGCCTGAGCGTGACCGAAGTAGGTCTTCAGGCTGACTCCGACTGTGGCTTTCGGCATCAGCAGGATCCCGTGGTCTCGTATTCGCTGATCGCGGCGACCTTGGCGGCGGACGCCGAGGCGGGGTCGAACCGGTACGTGAGCCACTCGCGGACGAGGCGCCGGGCCAGTTCGAGGCCGACGACGCGCTGGCCCATGGTGAGCACCTGGGCGTCGTTGGAGAGCACGCTGCGCTCGACGGAGAAGGAGTCGTGCGCGGTGACGGCGCGGATGCCGGGCACCTTGTTCGCACTGATCGCGACGCCCAGGCCCGTCCCGCAGATGAGCAGGGCGCGGTCTGCCTCGCCGGCGGCGACGCGCTGCGCCGCCTCGATCGCGACCTTGGGGTAGGGGGTGTGGCCGTCGGCGCCGACGCCGACATCGAACACCTCGGCGACGCCGGGGTTGTTCTCGAGGTCCTTCTTCAGGGCCTCCTTGTACTCGTATCCGGCGTCGTCGCAGCCGACGACGATGCGGAGGGGTTCAGCCATGTCAGTTCCTTTCGGCAGCCGTCGACGCCAGGACGTCGGCGACGGCGGTCACGATGAGTGCGAGGGAGACGGCCCCCGGGTCGGGGGTGCCCACGCTGTTCTGGCCGTGCGTGCGGGCACGGCCGATGCGGGGGAGGAGGTCGGCGGTCGCTGTGGCGGCGCGGGCCGCGGCCTCGGCGGAGGCGCGCCACGCGTCGGCCAGGCGTGAGCCGGCGTCGAGCTGCCGGCCGAGCTCGGTGCTGAACGGCACGAGCACGTCGACGAGCGTCTTGTCGCCGACCTCGGCCTTGCCGTAGGCCATGACGCCGGCCCGCCCGGCGGCGACCCCGGTCGCGAGGGCGTGGCCGGTGGGGCGGCCGGTGTCGCCGATCGCGCCGGCGACGGACGACAGGATGACGCCCCACAGCGCGCCGGAAGTCCCGCCGGCCTTGTCGGACCAGGCGTCGGCGGCGTGCGCGAGCACCGTCCCGGCACCCGCCCCGGCGTCATACGCGCGCTGCGCCGCGACCAGGGCGGCGTGCGAGCCGCGCTGCATGCCGATGCCGTGGTCCCCGTCGCCGGCGATGGCGTCGATCCGGCCCAACTCGTCGACGTGCTCGTCGATCGTCGCGACGATCGCCTGGACCACCGACACGACGGTCGCCGCGGCCGCGCGCGAGTCCTCGTCGGTGGGCGGGATCGCCTCTTCCGCGACGGCGGCTTCGGCTGCGGCATCCCGGGTCTGCCTGGGTGCGACCGAGCCGCGGCGGTAGGCGGGGGTGTCGACGGGGGTCTCCCACAGGGTGGCGAGTTCCTCGTCGAGCCAGAACAGGGTCAGCGAGACGCCGGCCATGTCGAAGCTCGTGCAGTACTCGCCCACATGCGGGTCGACGATCGCGATCCCCGCAGCCTCGAGGAGCTCGGCGACGCGGCGGTAGACGACGAACAGCTCCTCGTACTTCAGCGACCCGAGCCCGTTGAGCACCGGCACGACCCGCGCCGCGCCCGGCGTGACACCGTCCGGGAGCTCCTCGAGGAGCTTCTCCACGAGCAGCTCGGCCAGGCCATCCGCGGTCGGGATGCCGGTCTCGTCGATGCCCGGCTCGCCGTGGATCCCCAGGCCGATCGCCATCCGCCCCTCCGGGACCGTGAACAGCGGCTGCTCCGCACCGGGCAGCGTGCAGCCGGTGAACGCGACCCCGAACGAGCGCGTGCGCTCGTTCGCATGCCGCGCGACCCGGGTCACCTCGGCGAGGTCACACCCGGCCTCGGCGGCCGCCGCGGCGGCGCGGAACACCGTGAGGTCGCCCGCGATCCCGCGCCGCTTCTGCCTCTCGGAAGGCGGAGCGCTGAAGATGTCGTCGGTCACCGTGACGGTCTCGCACGCGATCCCGTCGCCGCGCAGCCGCTCTTGCGCGGCGTCGAAGTTGAGAACGTCGCCGGCGTAGTTGCCGTAGCTGAAGAACACCCCGCCGCCGTTGTCAGCGGCCTTCGCGACGGCGTACACCTGCTGCGTCGACGGCGACGCGAACAGGTTGCCCATCGCCGCGCCGTGCGCCAGCCCCGGCCCGACCAGGCCGCCGAACGCGGGGTAGTGGCCCGAGCCGCCGCCGATCACGACCGCGACCTGACCCGCCGGCGACACCGTCGACCGCGCCACACCACCCGGCACCCGCCGCACATACCGGCCGTTGGCCGCGACGAAGCCGTCGATCATCTCATCGGCGAAGTCCGCCGGCTCGTTCCACAGGCGCGTCATGGCTTCTCTGCCTCCTCAAGACTTCCGCAAGTATGACAAACCGGTTGACCAATTGCAATACCGGCCGTCGATAATCGCCTGTAGGTTGTCACCATGCCCGCGTACCCCGGCGATCGATCCGCCGAGATCACCGCCGCCCTCGGCGCGCTGCCGTCGGGCACGCCCGTCTCGGAGGTCGCGCGCCGTCTCCTGGACCTCTTCACGAGCGGCTCGATCGCGCCCGGCACGCGGCTGCCCCCGGAGCGGCAGCTCGCCGCGACGCTCGAGGTGGGGCGCTCCGCCGTGCGCGAGGCGCTCGCGGCGCTCGAGATCCTCGGCATCGTCCACGTCCGTCCCGGCTCGGGCACGTATCTCCGCGGCAACGCGAGCGAGCTCCTCCCGCAGACGCTGCGCTGGGGCCTGCTCATCGGCGAGCGCAACACGGCCGAGCTGCTCGAGCTGCGCTCGGGCCTCGAGATCTACGTCGCGCGTCTCGCGGCCGCGCGGGCCGAGGCATCCGATCTGGAATCCCTGAGCGCGAGCCTGGACCGCATGCGCGAGAGCATGGGCGCGCTCAAGGCCTTCGCGAAGGCCGACCTCGACTTCCACGACGCGCTCGCGCAGGCTGCCGACAATGCCATGCTCGTCGACATGCTGCACGTCGTGCGCTCGCTGCTGCAGGTCTACGCCGACCGCGCCGTGCACGACGAGGGTGCCGCCCGCACCGCGATCGACGAGCACGACGCCGTCTACCGTGCGATCGAGCGCGCGGATCAGGATGCCGCGGCCTCCGCGATGGCCGTGCACATGGCGACGGCCTCCGCGCGCGTCGCCGCCGAAGCAGCACGCTGACCGTCCGCCGGGCACCGGCACGGGCGACTCGGACAGAAGGAGAGCGGATGCCGCGCAACTGGGCGGGAACCTACGAATACACGGCCCCGCGGATCGTCGCGGCCTCGACGGTCGAGGAGGTGCAGCGCATCATCCGCGAGGGCGGGCGCGTGCACGCCCTCGGCACACGCCATTCGTTCACCGACCTGCCCGACACCGACGGCACGCTCATCGACGTGTCGGGTCTCGCCGGCGACCTCACGATCGACGAGGAGGCCCGGACGGCCACCGTCCTCGCCGGGACCCGGTACGGCCTCGTCGCAGCAGCCCTCGACGAGCGCGGCTGGGCGCTGCACAACATGGGGTCGCTGCCGCACATCTCGGTCGGCGGGGCGACGGCGACCGCGACCCACGGCTCGGGCGACGGCAACGGCGTCCTCACGACCGCGGTGCGCGGCATCCGGTACGTCGGCGCCGACGGCGAGGTGCACGACGTGCAGCGCGGCGACCCCGACTTCGCGGCGCTCGCGGTGGGCGCGGGCGCCTTCGGCATCCTCGTCGAGCTGACCCTCGACATCCAGCCGGCCTTCCGCGCGCGGCAGGACATCTACAGCGGAGTGACGTGGGATGCCGCGCTCGCCGATCTCGCGACGCTCACCGGTGCGGGCTACAGCGTGTCGCTCTTCACGCGCTGGGACTCCGACACGGCCGGCTTCGTGTGGGTCAAGACGCGGCTCGAGCACGACGACGACCCCGTGGCCGACACGCTCCTGGACGGGCGGCGCGTGGAGGGACGGGACTCGCCGCTCGGCATCGGCGACAACGTCACAGAGGTCGGCGGAGTGCCGGGGCCCTGGATGCTGCGCCTCCCGCACTTCCGGCTCGACCGCGAGCCCTCGTTCGGCGACGAGATCCAGACGGAGTACTTCGTGCGCCGCGAGCACGGCGTCGCGGCGCTGGACGCGGTGCGGGCGCTGGGGGACAGCATCCGTCCGCATCTCGTGTGGAGCGAGATCCGCACCGCCGCGCGCGACGAGCTGTGGCTGAGCGGCGCGTACCAGCAGGACATCGTGATCATCCACTTCACGTGGTACGACCACCCCGACGACGTCGCGGCGCTGATCCCGCGCATCGAGGACGCGCTGCGGCCCTTCGCGGCGCGCCCGCACTGGGGCAAGGTGCACGGGTTCGACCGCGAGGCGCTCGAGCGCGTGCACCCGCGGCTCGGCGACGCCCGCGCCGTGTTCGACCGCCTCGACCCCGAGGGCCGGTTCTCGAACGCGCACCTCGAGCGCGTGGGGCTGCGCTCGCCCCGCTGACCCGGGCCCACCCGGTCGTTGAGCGAGGCCGCGCGAAGCGCGCCCGAGACGTGTCTCGATACGGGCGCAGAGCGCCCTACTCGACAACCGCCGCGACCCGGCGAGCTGGCGTTTCGTCTCGCTTCGCTCGCTCAACGACCGGGATCGGGGCCCAGAATGGGAGTCGACCTCGGGAGGCTCCAGTGACCGAAACCTCGCCCCAGCGCATGCACGCGCTCTCCGATGAGACGCGCGCGACCGTCGACGTCGTGCTCGACTACGCGCGGCGGCGCGCGCTCTACGCGGATGTCCCGCTCGACAAGCCGCTCACTCCGCGGGACCTCGCGCGCCTCGCGTCGGGATCGATCACGCCCGAGGGCATCGGCGCCCGGCGAGCGGCGGCCCTGTTCGAGAACGTGCTCGCACCGGCCTGCGTCTCGACCGACCACCCGGGGTACCTGTCCTTCATCCCCTCGGCCCCGACGAAGGCCTCGATCGCGTTCGACCTCATCGTGTCGGCATCCGCCATCTACGGAGGCTCGTGGATGGAGGGCTCCGGCGCGATCTTCGCCGAGAACGAGGTCCTGCACTGGCTCGCGAGCGAGTTCGGGATGCCGGCCGGCTCGGGCGGCGTCTTCGTCCAGGGCGGGACGATCGGCAACCTCTCGGCGCTCGTCGCGGCGCGCGACGCGGCGCGCCGTCGCAACCGCGAGGCGCGGCGCCCCGACCCGGCGCGCTGGGTCGTCGTGTGCAGCGCCGAGGCGCACTCCTCGATCGCGTCGGCGGCGGAGGTCATGGACGTCGACGTCGCGAAGGCGGCTCCGGATGCCGAGGGCCGCCTGCACGGCGAGTCCGTGGCCGCGGCGCTCGACGCGCACGGCGACGCCGTGTTCGCCGTCGTGGCGACGGGCGGCACGACCAACTTCGGGATCGTCGACGACATCGCCTCGATCGCGGCCGTCACGACCCAGCGCGGGGTGTGGCTGCACATCGACGGTGCCTACGGCCTGGCCGCGATGCTCGTGGAGCGGACCCGGCCGCTCTTCGCGGGCGTCGAGCACGCCGACTCCGTCATCGTCGACCCGCACAAGTGGCTCTTCGCGCCGTTCGACGCGTGCGCGCTCATCTACCGCGACCCGCCCGTCGCGCTGCGCGCCCACACGCAGAAGGCCGAGTACCTCGACACGATCACCGAGAAGGCGGACTGGAACCCCTCCGACCTCGGCGTGCAGCTCACGCGGCGCGCGCGCGGCCTGCCGCTGTGGTACTCGCTCGCGACGTACGGCACGGAGGAGTACCGCACCGCGATCACGTACGGGATCGACCTCGCGCACCGCATCGCCGACGAGATCCGCGCGCGCGAGGGGCTCTCGCTCGTGCGCGACCCGCAGCTGTCGGTCGTCGTGTTCCGCCGCGACGGGTGGACGCTCGCCGATTACCAGGCGTGGTCGGAGAAGCTTCTGGACGAGCAGCACGCCTTCGTCGTGCCGAGCTCGCACGCCGGCGAGCCCGTCCTGCGGTTCGCGATCATCAGCCCGCTCACGACGTTCGAGCTGCTGACCTCGATCCTCGACACCCTCGCCTGACTCCACCGCTTCGATCTCTCCTCCCCGAGTTCGTCTCCGTGGAACGCGGGTAGCCGCCTCGGAAGTCGACATTCGACGGAGACGAACTCACCAGGGCGGCATGCCGTCGTGCGAGGGACGGCGGTCAGAGGGGCGCGAGGACGCCCTGACCGGGGCAGGCGGCGTTGCGCTCCGCGGCGGAGCGCGCGAGGTCGAGCGCGTCGGCGGGGGAGTCGCCGCGGTCCAGCCCGGTCAGCAGGCCTCCCAGGAACGCGTCCCCGCTGCCCGCCGAGAAGCGCCCGGGGCTCGCCGGCGGCGCGACGGTGAACTCGGCGGCGCGCAGCAGCGCGAAGCCGCCCCGGACGCCGTCGGTCACGACAGCATCCACGCCCCAACGCTCGTGCAGCGCGCGGGCGGCGCTCGCGGCATCCGCGAACTCCTCGCCGAGCACATCCGCGGCCTCCGCACGGTTGATCTTCAGCAGGTCGGCGTGCGGCGCCGTCGCGCGCAGGCCCGCACCCGAGCCGTCGACCGCGATGCGGCAACCCATGCTCCGCAGCTTTGCGAGCAGCCCCGCCACGTCGTCCGGCCCAGCGCCGGACGGCAGCGATCCCGACAGCGCGACCCAGGCTCCGGGCTCCGCACGGCGGGCCACCTCTGCCGCGCCGCGAGCGAACGCCTCCCACTCATCCTCGGAGAGCGGCGTCGCGGGCTCGTACACGTCGGTGCTCGACCCCGCCCCGTGCTCCTCCGCGATCGCGAAGCACGAGCGGGTCGTGCTCGCGAGCCCGACCACGGTCGTCGGCACGCCGTCGGACTCGAGCAGGTCCGCGATCCAGGCGCCGGTCGGACCGCCCAGCGCGGCGACGGCGGACACGTGCGCACCGAGCTGCCGGGCGGCGCGCGCAAGGTTGAGTGCCTTGCCGCCCGCGACCCGCGTGACGGTCCGGGGCCGCGTGATGCCGCCGAGCTCGAGGCGGTCGACCTCGTACGTCACGTCGAGGCTCGGCGAGAGGGCGAGCGCGACGATCACGGCCGGTCGCTCCACGGCCGCACGGTGCCGAGGGTGCGCGCCGCGCCGTCGGCGAGCACGGCGAGGGCGGCGCGAGACACCTCCTCGGGCGAGTGCCAGCGCGGCTCGGCGCCGTCCTCGCGCCAGCCGAGCTGGAGCGTGTCGCGCGGCACGACGAGGATGCCGAGCGCGGGGTCGGCGGCCGCGCTCGTGCGCACGAGCACGAGCCGGCCCGGCGTCAGGCTCCGCAGCGAGCGCAGCGACTCGTCCGACACGGCCGGTCCGTAGACGACGGCGTCGTCCCACGTCGCGCCGGCGAGGGCGGACGACAGGGCGGCCGCATCGCGCGCGTCGACCCATGTCGCGCGCGGCGCCCGGGTCGGGCGCGGCATCCGTCCCACCACGACGACGTCGTCCGCTGCTGCGAGCAGGGAACCGACGGCGGGGGCGAGGATCCCCGTCCCGCCGATCACGAGCACCGTGCGCGTCACGTCAGAACGCCTGGGGTCCCACGGCGGCGCCGCTGCGGCCCTGGAGGAAGTCGAGGTCGGCGCCCTCGTCGGCCTGCGTCACGTGCCGCGTGTACAGCCACGTCCAGCCGCGGTCCGAGCCGGGAACCGCCCGCGGCGACCAGTGCGAACGGCGTCGTTCGAGCTCGTCGTCGGCGACCTCCATCGAGAGGCTGCGGCCCGGCACGTCGAGCACGATCGTGTCGCCCGTGCGGACGAGCGCGAGAGGTCCGCCGGCGGCGGCCTCGGGAACGACGTGCAGCACGACCGTGCCGTACGACGTGCCGCTCATGCGGGCGTCGGAGATGCGCACCATGTCGGTGATGCCCTGCTCGAGGATCTTGCGCGGGAGCGGCAGGTTGCCCACCTCCGGCATGCCGGGGTAGCCCTTCGGGCCGACGTTGCGGACGACGAGGATGTCGTCGGGCTTCACGTCGAGCGAGTCGTCGTCGGCGTCGGCGAGGTAGTCCTGCAACGAGTCCCACACAAGCGCCCGGCCGCGGTGCGACATGAGCTCGGGCGCGGCCGCCGACTGCTTGATGACCGCCCCGCGCGGCGCGAGGTTGCCGCGGAGCACCGCGATCCCCGAGCCGACGGGCTTGACCGGGTTGTCGAGCGGCCGGATGACCTCGCGGTCCCACACCGGAGCGCCCTCGTAGTTCTCGCCGAGCGTGCGCCCGGTCACGGTGAGCGTGTCGCGGTGCAGCAGGTCGCCGAGCGTCTCGGCGAGACCCGCCGTGCCGCCGGCATCCTGGAACTCCTCCATGAGGAACCGGCCGGACGGCATGAGATCCGCGAGGACCGGGATGTCGCGCACGAGCGTGTCGAAGTCGTCGAGGGTCAGCTCGACCCCCACGCGGCGGGCGAGCGCGAGCAAGTGGATGACGGCGTTCGTCGAACCCCCGAGCGCCGCGTTGGCGCGGACGCCGTTCTCGAAGGCCTCGCGCGTCAGGAACTTGGACGGGCGCAGGTCCTCCCGGACCATCTCGACGATGCGGCGTCCGGCGAGGTGCGCTGCCGTCGCGCGTCGTGAGTCGGTCGCGCCGAGCGCCGCGGTGCCCGGCAGCTGGAGGCCCATGTACTCCGACACGCACGCCATCGTCGACGCGGTGCCCATCGTCATGCAGTGCCCCTGGCTGCGGGCCATGCAGGCCTCGGCCTCGCGGACGTCGCCCGCCGAGATCCGGCCCGCGCGATACGCCTCGGTGAAGCGCCACACCGAAGTCCCCGAGCCGATGTCGGTGCCGCGGTACTTGCCGTTGAGCATGGGGCCGCCCGTGATGAGCAGCGTCGGCAGATCGACGGATGCCGCGCCCATCATGTACGCGGGCGTCGTCTTGTCGCAGCCCGCGAGGAGGATGACGCCGTCGAGCGGATTCATCCGCAGCGTCTCCTCGAGGTCCATCGCGATGAGGTTGCGCAGGAGCATCGCCGTCGGGCGCACGAGCGGCTCGCCGGCCGACGTCGTCGGGAACTCGAAGGGCACACCGCCCGCCTGCCAGATGCCGCGCTTGACGTGCTCCGCAAGGGCGCGCAGGTGGATGTTGCAGCTCGTGAGCTCGGACCACGAGTTCGCGATGCCGATGACGGGCCGGCCCTCGAACGTGTCGTCCGGCAGCCCTTCGCTGCGCAGCCACGATCGGTGCATGAACCCCGTCTTGCCGGGGTCTGCGAACCAGACCTGGCTGCGCAGTCCCTCGCCCCAGTCGCTCGTCGGGACGCCGGTCGCCGAATCCACCGGCGCCGCGCCCGAGTCGGCGGCGGCCCGAGCGGCCGCCTCGCGCTCCTCCTTGCCGAGGTTCCGCGCGCTCATGCGAACCTCGGCAGGTGCTGCGCCTGGGCGGCGATGAGGTCGTCGGTGAGGGCGGCCGCCTTGTCGGCGTTGAAGACCGCACCGTCGGCGATCATCGCCTCGACGACGAGGTCGCGATCGCCCTTCAACGCGGCCTCGACCGCGATGTCGACCGAGCTGAGGCGCCGGGCGAGGATCGCGGTGAGCGGCTTGCCGAGGTCGGGGACCGAGACGGGACGGATGCCGCGGCCCGTCGCGACGCCGGGGATCTCGACGGCCGACCAGTCGGGCAGGCCCGGCACGAGGCCGTTGTTGACGACGTTGCACGAGAACATCTCGCGCGAATCGAACGTGATCGACCGGATGATCGCGATGAGCTGCTCCTGCTCGCCGCCGGAGCGCTCGAAGATCGACTGGTCGAGGGGCTCCTCGCCCGTCGCCTGGCGTCGCATCCCCTGGTAGCGGTTCTCGCCCCATTCCAGGATCTCGGGGAGCGAGAAGGCGTCGATCCCGAGCTTCTTGCCGTAGTAGTCGCCGTTCGCGAAGCGCTCCGGGAAGAACTCCACGACGTGCCGGTCACCGGCCGCCGCGAAGGCGCCGTACCGCTCGAACAGCTCCCACGCGAACGGGTTGTGCCACGCCGTCGGGGTGTCGTAGAAGATGTTGCCGATGTCGGCCGGGTCCGGCGCCTCGGCGAGCTCGCGCCGCACGCGGTCGCGGACGAGGGGCCAGGCATCCTTCCCGTCCAGGCGGAAGTCGTAGATGAACGTCAGGTGGTTGATCCCGGCGTAGAGCGTCGACGTGCGCTCGAACGGCGCGTCGATGAGCTGTGCGAGCTCGCGCTGGATGTGGTGCATGCCGTGGCAGAGCCCCACGACGTCGAGACCCGTCTGCTGGTGGATCGCCTGCACGTTGGCGGTCATGGGGTTGGAGTAGTTGAAGAAGAACGCGTCGGGCGCGAGCTCGGCGATGTCCTGCGCGATCTCGACGAGCACCGGTGTCGTGCGCAGCAGGCGGGAGATGCCGCCGGGCATGATCGAGTCGCCGACGGGCTGGTGGATGCCGTGGCGCTGCACGATCTCGTGGTCGAGCTGCCAGGCGGGGCGTCCGCCGACGCCGACGCACGTGACGACGAAGTCGGCTCCGGGGAGCACGGCGCGCCGGTCCGTCGAGCGGGTGACCCGGATGCTGTCGCCCACCCCGCGCGCGGCGACCATGGCCTCGGCGAGATCGGCGGCGATGTTCAGGTTCTCGGCATCGACGTCGACGAGGCGGATGTCCCACGCGCCGAGGTCGGTGGCTCCGATGAGGTCGGCGAGGAGGCCTCGCGTGAAGACGGCGGAGCCGGCGCCGATGAGGACGAGGACGCGGTTGTCGGTCATGAGTGGGTCCTTTCCGCTCAGCGCACGACCACGCGGTTGCGCAGCTCGCCGATGCCCTCGACGCCGCACACGACCTCGTCGCCGTCCTGAAGGTAGCGCGCGGGGGAGCGGAACGCGCCCGCGCCTGCGGGCGTGCCCGTCATGATGAGGTCGCCGGGCTCGAGCGTCACGCCGTCCGAGATGAAGGCGAGGAGGCTCGGGATGTCGAAGATGAGCGACGACGTCGTGTCGTCCTGCAGCGTCTCGCCGTTCACGGCCGTGTAGATCCGGCGGCCGGCGGGATCGCCGAGCTCGTCGGCCGTCACGAGCCACGGGCCGAGCGGCGTGAAGGTGTCGAACGACTTGCCGCGGGTCCACTGCGTGTCGCCGAACTGCACATCGCGGGCCGACACGTCGTTGCCGACCGTGTAGCCGGCGACGTCGTCGATCGTCGCGGGCGTCGCGCCGCCGCAGCGGCGGCCGATGACGAGGGTCAGCTCGGCCTCGTAGTCGACCTGCTGCGTGATCCCGCCGGGGATGACGATGTCGCCCTGCGGCCCCGTGATCGACGTCGAGTACTTCGCGAAGGTGAGCGGGCGCTCGGGCTGCGTGAACCCGGTCTCGCTCGTGTGGTCGGCGTAGTTGAGCCCGACGGCGACGATCTTCCCGGCGGTGCGGACGGGCGAGACGAGGGAGAGGGATGCCTCGTCCGCGACATCCCATCCCGCGGACGCACCGGAGCGCACGGAGTCGATGGCCGCCAGCGCGTCGTCGGGGTGGTCGACGGGGGCGATCCGGGTGGATGCCGCGTCCTTGACCACGATGCGGGGGGTGCCGTCCACGACGGTGCGGGCGATTCTCATGACTCTCCTTCGGATCAGCGCTCTCAGCATCTTGTCACAAGTGTGCAGAAATGAGCAAGAATAAGCACATGCATTCAGAACCTGCCGTCGTCGGTGCCGATCACATCCACACCTCGGGTGTGCCGAGCCTCACCCAGGGCGCGTACGGCGCTCGCGGGAACCTCGAGCTCGTCGCGTGCGACGCCGCCGACGGACTCTGGGTCTTCTGGTTCAACGCCGACCTCGACACGGACCCGCTCGAGACACCGGACGTCCCCCCGGGTTCGTGGAGCGCGGGCCTGCGGTTCGCGGCGGGCAGGCGGTACGTCGAGGCGCAGATCCTGCAGTCGACCCTCGGCCCCGATCACCTGGAGGTGCTCGCGCTCGCCGCGGGCGGCATCCTGGAGAGCTGGTACTGGTCGCCGGGACCCGGGTTCCAGCGCCGCGTGACGGATGCCGCGACCGGCGTCGCCGCGTTCGCCGCCGATCACGACCGCGGCACCGTCCGGGTCGCGATCCGCGACGTCGAGGGTGCGATGCGCGGCCTGGTCTCGCCGCCGCGCGGCTATCCCTCGCGCGTGTGGCTGCCGGCCGAGGGCGGCCCGTCGCTCGGGATCGACGCCGCCGACGCCGTCACGGCGGCCGGCGTCCCGGCCGAGACGGTCGAACCCGGCACGGCACGCAGCACGGTCTCGACCCGCAGCGGCGGCATGACCGAGCTGACGTGGCGCGGCGCGGATGGCAGCATCCGTCATCTCGGGGTTCCCTTCGCCTGATGTCGCCGCGAGGATGGGGCGATGGGTCGCCTCTCCTACGGAATGCTCCTGTCGCTCGACGGCTTCATCGCCGAGGAGGGCGGTGACATCACGCTGCCCGTGCCCGAGGCCGAGCTTCACCGGCACTTCAACGACGTGATGCGGCGCACGGCGCTGAGCATCTACGGACGGCGCATGTGGGAGGTGATGCAGTACTGGGGCGAACCCGATCCCGATCGCGACGCCGTCGGCGAGGAGTTCGCCGCGCTGTGGCAGGAAACCCCGAAGGTCGTCGTGTCGACGACGCTCACGGAGGTTCCGCCAGGTGTCACGCTGATCCGGGACGACGCCGTCGAGGCGGTGCGTCGGATCAAGGCCGAGACGGAGGGCGACATCGATGTGAGCGGCGCGCAGCTGGCCGCGGCGGTCGGCGCCGCGGGGCTCATCGACGAATACCTCCTGTACGTGCAGCCCGTCGTGCTCGGCACGGGCAGGCCCTACTTCGCCGCCGGCTTCCGGCCCGACCTGGCGCTCGTCGGCTCCGAGCAGCTCCCGCAGGGCGTCGTGCTGCTGCGCTACGCACCGGCCTGATCGGTCGCGCCCAGCATCCCGCCGAAGGAGGATCACCCTGATGTCGGAGGATCGACGTGCGATCCTCCGACGATCGGGCGAAGCTCCGACCAACGGGCGAGCCGCTGCGCCGCCCCTCAGTTGACCCGGTGGATCATCGTGTTGGCGAACTGGTAGCGGTAGCCGGCCGCCTTGACGGCCGCGTCGTGCCGCGGGCTCTGCCCGTAGGACGAGCCGTGCAGCCACACGAAGGCGGGCGCAGGCTGTCCCGTGACGGCCTCGAGCTGCCGCTTCGACTCCACGACCTCGCGCTCGATGTCGGCATCCGACAAGACCGTGTCGAACCCCTCGTGGTGGGCCGTGTGCGGGTAGACGACGTGCCGCCGCGAGAGGTCGTGCACCTCGTTCCAGTCCATCGCGATGCGGCCGCCCTTCGTGTCCTCCTCGACGAGCGAGATCCAGTGGGCCCGCGCGAAGGCCTCCTGGTACTCGGGGTCGCAGTCGACGAACGACGTCGCGATCGGGAACCAGCCCGTGAGCCCGAACTCGTCGCACAGGGGAGCGGCGACGGTCGCCGAGTTGCGGTAGCCCTCGTAGAAGACGGGGATGAGGCCGGGCTTGTCCTTGTGCCACGTGCCCGTCTCGAAGAGGCGGTCGAGGTCCTCGAGCGTCACCGGTGCGTAGTCCCGCGCGAATCCCGCGAGCTCGCGGGCGAGCTCGTCTCGCGCGCCGTGGGGCGTCGAGTGGTAGTTGACGACGCGGATGAAGTGGCCGCGGGCGAGCTGCTCGCGCTGCGTCGTGAACGACGGCTGGGTCATGTCAGTCCTCCTCCGAAGCCGCCGCGGCGACCGATCCGATGGGCGCCGCGCCCGGCGCGAAGTGCGTGTACGCGAGCACCTGCATCGCCGTGATGACGGCACCCTCGTCGTCGTCGCGCGCGAATGGCACGAGCGCCGCGGAGTAGCGGTCGAACACGTCGAGGAACGTCTGGCCCTCGGCGCGCTGCGCGGGATCCGCGTTGACGGGGATGGGGCCGCGCTCGTCGGCGAACCCGAGCACCATGGGGATGCCTTCGCGCTCGAGGCGGCGGTCGTGGCACGCGCGCATGAGGCCGACGATGTCGCCCGCGGCGAGCAGCTCGGCCGGCGTCGGCTCGCCCTCGTGCGAGGACGGACCGGAGACGGTCGCAGACATGGGACTCCTTCCGGGAGTTTCAGGTGAGGGACGGCACGGGTGCCGAGATCGCGTGCAGGAGTCGCTCGACGGATGCCGCGACAGCCTCGCGCGCGGAGGTGAGTGCCTTGCGGGGGTCGGGGCCGCCGCCCAGGCCCGCCGTCAGGGCGTCGGTGTACGCGATCGAGAGCTGGGTGCCGACGTTGACCTTGCGGATGCCGGCGCCGACGGCGGCCCGGAGGCCGTCGTCCGCGACGCCCGACGAGCCGTGCAGCACGAGCGGGACGGGGACGGCGTGCGCCAGCCTCGCGATGAGGTCGAGGTCGGGGTGGGCCGTCCGGTGCGTCATGGCGTGGGACGTCCCGACCGCGACGGCCAGCGCGTCCACGCCCGTAGCCGCGACGAAGTCCGCGGCCTCGCGGGGATCGGTGCGCACACCCGGGGCGTGCGCGCCGTCCTTTCCGCCGATCTCGCCGAGCTCGGCCTCGACCCAGATGCCGAGCTCGTGGCCGCGTGCCGTGACGTCGGCGGTCTCGGCGACGTTCTGTTCGAAGGGCAGCGTCGAGGCGTCGAACATCGCCGAGCCGAACCCGAGGCGCGCGGCCTCCAGGACGAGCGCGGCATCCTCGCAGTGGTCCAGATGCAGGCCGACGGGGACGGATGCCGCCTCCGCCAGGGCCAGGCTTCCCCGGGCGATGGGGGCGAGCGCGCCGTGGAAGCGCACCGCGTTGTGGCTCACTGAGAGCAGGACGGGAAGACCCGCGCGCTCGGCGCCGAGGACGATGCCCTCTGCATACTCGAGGGTGATGACGTTGAACGCCCCGATTGCGGGCAGGCTCCCGCCTGCCCCGCCTCCCAGGAGGCGGGATGCTGTCGTCAGCATGTCTCGACGTTCACCCCCGCCGCGCGGAACTGGGCGAGGACGTCGGAGTCCGCGTCGTCGTCCGTGATGAGGGTCGAGATCGCCGTCGTCGGGACGAGCCGGGCGGGCCCGCGCTGCGCGAGCTTGCTGTGGTCGGCGAGCATGACGAGCTCGCGCGCCGAGGAGGCGAGCGAGCGGTCGGTCTGCGTCTCGCTCAGGTTCGTGCCCGTCACTCCGATCTCGGGGTCGATGCCGAAGGCGCCCGAGAACACCTGGTCGATTCCGAACTCGTCCAGGCCCGCGATCGTCAGGTGCCCGAGGAGGCTCATCTCGGTCCGCCGGAGGAGACCCCCGAGGACGATGATCTCGATGTCGCTGATCTGCGAGAGGCGGTTGACGACCATGAGGCTGTTCGTGAGGACCGTGAGCGCGCGCACCGTGCCGAGGAACGGCAGCATCGCCTCGGTCGTCGTGCCGCCGAGGATCAGGACGGTCGAGTGGTCGGCGACGTGGGTCGCGGCGGCCTGGCCGATGCGCCGCTTCTCGTCGGCGAAGGCGACCTCGCGGAGGGGGCGCAGCGGCTCGACGTCGTCGCTCACGTGCGCGGCGCCGCCGTGGATGCGCTCGATGAGGCCGCGGTCCTGCAGCTCGTTCAGATCGCGCCGGACCGTCGAGGTGCTGACGCCGAGGAGCTTGGCCATCTCGTTGACCGAGCTCGTGCCGTACGCGCGGATGTAGTTCAGCAGCTCGCGCTGCCGCTTGGGGCCGAGCAGGGGTTCAGTAGCCGGAGACACGATCCACCTCATTCAGGACCGGACGCCCCTCGGCGAGCCGGGTCAGGTTCTCGACCACGAGGTCGAGCGTCTGTGCATGATATTGCGGCGCGAGCCCCGCGACGTGAGGCGTGACGAGGACCTGCGGCTCCGACCACCACGGCGAGTCCGCGAGGAGCGGCTCGTCGTCGAAGACGTCGAGGGCGGCTCCGCCGATCCGTCCGTCGCGCAGGCGCTCGAGCAGGGCCGCCTCGTCGACGATCCCGCCGCGCGCGATGTTGACGAAGAGGGCGCCCGCGGGCAGCAGATCCAGCTGCGCTGCGCCCATCATGCCGCGCGTCAGATCCGTGAGCGGAACGACGACGACCAGGATGTCGCTCTGCCGGAGCACCTCGTCCAGGCGGTCCATCGGGAAGAGCTCCGTCGGGTCGTCGGCCGCGCCGAGACGCCCCGTGTCGAACTTCTCGGCGCCGGCGGGGGCAGCCTCGATCGACCGCTTGAGGCCGAGGACCCGCATCCCGAACGCCGACGCGAGCCGCGAGATCTCGCGGCCGATGCGCCCGTACCCGACGATGCCGAGCGTCGCACCGGACAGCAGTCGCGGCGTGAGGGTCGCGAGCCGCTCCGCGTCGGACGGCCATTCGCGGCCGTCGCGCAGCTGCTGGATGCGGGGCATCCGGTGCGCGAGCTCGAGCACCGTCATGAGCGCGTACTCCGCCATCGGCACGGGTGCGATCCCGCCGAGCGTCGCGATCGGGATGCCGGTCTCCCACAGGGACGTGCGTCGCACGTGGTCGACACCCGACGTGTCCAGCTGCACGCAGCGCAGCGCAGGGGCTGCCGAGGCATCCGGGAACCACTCGCTCGTGTGCAGCAGGTCGACGCGCGCGAGCACGTCGGGCTCGGGGGAGCCGCCGCCGGTCACGCGGTGCACCTCGACGTCGGGCACGCGCTCGGCGAGCTCGGCGAACCACTCCTCGGGCAGGTCGAGGGTGCAGAGGTAGGTGAGGGTCATCGGATGCCGCTCCGGGCGAAGCCCTGGACGAAGTACCGCTGGAAGAAGAGGAACAGCAGCACCATCGGGATGACCGACACGAGCGCCATCGCCATGATCGCGCTGTAGTCGGGAGCCGTCTGGCCCTTGAGGTACAGCAGCCCGATCGGCAGCGTGAACAGGTCGTTCTGCTTGAGTGCGATGAGCGGCCACGCAAAGTCGTTCCAGCTGCCCATGAGCGTCAGGAGCGTCAGCACCGCGATGAGCGGCTTGCACAGCGGGAGCACCACCTGGAGGAAGATCCGGACGTGCCCCGCGCCGTCGATGCGCGCCGCCTCGATCAGTTCGTCCGGGATGCCGATGAAGAACTGCCGCGCGAGGAAGATGCCGAACGCCGCGGCCGCACCGGGAAGGATGACGCCCCAGTAGGTGCCGTAGATGCCAAGGCCCGCGACGAGCTTGAACTGCGCGACCATGATCGCCTGCACCGGGATCATCATCGTCGCGAGGGCGAGGAGGAAGATCGCGTTGCGTCCGCGGAAGCGCAGCCGCGCGAACGCGTAGCCGGCGAGCAGGTTCACGATGACCGTGAGCACTGTGACGAAGATGCCGATCACGACCGAGTTCCCGAACCACGTGACCATGGGGTACTGCTCGAAGAGCTTCACGAAGTTCGCGGTGGTCCAGGTGCTGGGCCAGAAGCGCAGCTCGGTGTCGAACACCTCGTCGCGCGGCGAGAAGGCGACGACGATCATCCAGTACAGCGGGAACATCACGATCGCGCAGACGATCACGGCGAGGATCGTGCGCCACACGATGCCCTTGCGATCGCCCATGCGCGACGCCCGCCGGCGACGGAGCCGGGCGGCTCTGCGCTCGCCCAGCTCGTCGGCCTCGGCGATCGCGAGGAGTGTCGTGGTCTGTGCCATGGGGTGCTCCTAGCCCACGAGGTCGCGGGTGCGGCTCGTCTTCCACTGGATGAAGGTGAAGGCGAGCGTGATGAGAAGGATGACGACGCCGATCGCGGCTCCGTAGCCGGGTTCGCGGATCTGGAAGCCGTTGCGGTACGCGTACGTCACGAGGACGGACGTCGAGTTGCCGGGGCCGCCGCCGGTCATGACGAAGATGACGTCGAAGACCTGGAACGACGCGATGACGTTCATGATCAGGAGGAAGAACGTGCTCGGGCCCACGAGCGGGACGGTCACCGAGCGGAACTGCTGCCACCGGTTCGCGCCGTCGATCTTCGCGGCCTCGTACAGCTCCGGCGAGATGCTCTGAAGGCCGGCGAGGTAGATGATCATGTTGAAGCCGACGCGGAGCCAGATCGACACGATCATGACCGACACCATCGCGGGGACGGGGTCGGACTGCCACGCGATGGGCTGGAGACCCAGCGCCGCGAGCACCTTATTGATGATGCCGTTGGTCTGGTAGAAGATGATCACCGCGATCATGCCCGACGCGACGCCCGAGATGACCATCGGCAGGACGATCATCGTCCGCCAGACGCCGCGGGCCGGCAGCACGGAGTTCAGGAGCACCGCGAGACCGAGTCCCGCGGCGAGCTCGATCGGCACCGTGACGACGGTGAAGACGATCGTGTTGCCGAGGCTCTGCCAGAACACAGGGTCGTTCACGAGCTTGACGTAGTTGTCGAGCCCGACCCACTCGGGGTCGCCGAACCCGCGGGTCTCCTGGAACGACAGCTGGATCGCCATCACGATCGGCACGAACAGGAACGTCACGAGGAAGATCAGGTTCGGGGTCAGGAACCCCCAGCCGACCAGGCCCTCTCGCATCCGCGCCGCGCGGCGCGCCGCCCGCGGCCGGGAGGGCGCGGCGAGCGCGCTCTCCTGGCCGCGTGCGGTCGTCGTCGTCATCAGTTGGCTGCTTCCTCGATCGCCGCGGACAGGTTGGCGAGCGTGTCGGCGGTCGACTGGCCGCCGATGAAGGCGGCTTCGAGCTGATCCTGCAGCGCCGTGTTGATCGCGGCCATGGCCGGCGACGTCAGCTGCTTGACGTCCTCGGGCTCGATCGTCGTGGCCTGCTCGACGAAGGCGGGCATGACGTCGGGGCGGACGGCGAAGTCGATCGAGTCGGCCGCGATGTCGGTGCGCGTCGGGAGCTCGTTCGTCGCGGCGACGAAGGACGTCATCGCGTCGGCCGAGACCATGAACTTCAGGAACTCCGCCGCGAGGTCGGGGTTCGAGGCGTCCTTCGTCGCGACGAGGGCGTTGCCGCCGAGGTCGGTCGCGCCGCGCTCGTCGCGGGGCATCGGGATGCTGGTCCACTCGAACTTGTTGAAGTAGTCCATGTCGGGCACGAGGAACGAGCCGACGAAGGCCATCGCCGTCGTGCCTTCGGCGAAGAGCGAGTCCGCGTAGGCGGTCGCCTTCGTCGAGCTCGTGGGCGGCACCCAGTTGTTGTCGAAGAAGCTCTTCGTGAAGTCGAGCGCCTTCTCGCCCTCGGGCGAGTCGATCGTCGCGGTCGTGCCGTCCTCGCCGAGGAAGCTGCCGCCGGCCTGGAACAGCCAGCTGAGCCAGCGGGCCGCGCCGAACTGCTGCCAGTTGTAGACGAAGGGGTACTTGTCGTCGGGGAGCGCCGCACGCAGCTCGGTCGCGACGTCGGCGAACTCCTCCCACGTCCACGCGTCGTCCTGCGACGTGGGGAGGGTGCTCGTGTCGAAGCCGGCCTCCTCGAGCATGTCGAGGTTGACCAGGAGGGCCGAGACGTCCGTCTGGTGGGGGACGCCGTAGGGCGTGCCGTCGTACGAGACGGCCTCCCACATGGCGGGGACGAAGGCCGAGATCTCGTCGTCGCTGAAGTAGGACGACAGGTCCAGAAGCTGGCCCTGGCTCGAGTAGACGCCGAGGTTGCCGTAGTCGACGCGGAAGATGTCGGGCGCGTCGCCCGACGAGAGCTGCGCGTCGATGTTCGAGAACATCTGGTCGTAGGGGACGACGTTGAGGTCCACGGTCACGCCGTCGTGCTCGGACTCGAACTGGTCGATGAGCTCGGTGAAGGCGGCTTCTTCGCTCTCGCTGGCCCACGTCGTGAACGTGAGGGTCTGCGACCCGCCGTCGCTGTCGTCGCCGGAGCTGTTTCCGCCTCCGCCGAAGCCGGCGCAGCCGGCCAGGGCGAGGGTGGCTGCGCCGAGAACGACGGTGGCGCCGAACACGCGCTTGGTGCTGAGAATCACGCTGCGATCCCTTCGGGTTCGTGGGGCGCCTCCGCGGTGCTGCGTCGCGCCTCTTGGTGAGGAAAGTATTCAACATCATCACCGAAATAGTCAAGAACTTCCATACTCTGCTCATTTCTGATTGAATGTGCTTACTTCACTCGGGACGACGTCTCGAGGTCTACACCTGGAGGAACCGCATGAACGACCGCGCCGAGCTGGGCATCGTCACGGAGAGAGAGCTGTCGAGTCAGCCCGATGTGTGGTCGACGGCACTCGCACTCCCTGCCGAGCAGCTGGGACTGCTCCCCGCCGCTGGCGAGAAGGTGCTCGTCGTCGGCTGCGGCACGTCGTACTACATCGGCGACGCGTACGCGTACCTGCGCAACGACGCGGGCATCGGGCGCACGCGCGCCGCGATCCCGACCGAGCTCACGTGGGTCGACGACGACGAGCACATCGTCGTGATCTCGCGCTCCGGCACGACGGCCGACGTCGTCGAGATCGTCGAGCGGTACCGCGGGTCCCACCGGATCACGGCGATCCTCGGCGACGTCGACACGCCGCTCGGCGAGCTGTGCGAGCGCATCGTGCACCTCGGCTTCGCCGATGAGACCTCCATCGTGCAGACGCGCTTCGCGACCACGGTGCTCACGACGCTGCGCGCCTCGATCGGTCTCGCGCCCGACGAGCTCGTCGCCGATGCCCGCGCCGCGCTCGAGCGAGACCTGCCCGCCGACCCGGCGGGCGTCCGGCAGGTCGTCTTCCTCGGCCACCGGTGGACCGTCGGCCTCGCGCAGGAGGCGGCGCTGAAGATCCGCGAGTCAGCGGGAGCCTGGACCGAGGCCTACCCCGTGTGGGAGTACCAGCACGGCCCGATCTCGTGCGCGGGCCCCGGCTCGCTCGTGTGGTCGCTCGGACCGCTGCCCGAGGTCGTCGCGGCCGACATCCGGGCGACGGGCGCCGTCATCCACGTCGACGACCTCGACCCGCAGGCGCACCTCGTCCTCGTGCACCGCCTCGCCCTCGCGCTCGCTCGCGAGGCGGGCCGCAACCCCGACAGCCCTCCCTTCCTCAACCGCTCCGTCCTCGCGGCCGGCTGATGCCCGTCGTCACGGTGCTCGCCGAACCGCATCCCGATGCGGCAGGGCTCGTCTCGGCCGTCGCCGACGCCGTCGCGCAGGCGCTCGGCCTCGGCGACGGCGACGTCATCGCGACGTTCGTCTCCGCCGGCCCGACGGCCGTGTCGGGATCCGCCGCTGCTGCCGTCGCGTGGCCCGTCGTCACGATCCACGGCAGCGACCGCGGGACGGCGAAGATGGATGCGGCACGCGCGGCGACCGAGGCATCCGTCCGCTCCTGGATGAGCGCGCACGCCGTGGAGCACGAAGGAGTGTGGAGCGAATGGCTGACGTCGACGCCGGCGGTCGCATGACCGACCTCCTCGTCGTCGGCGAGCTGTGCGTCGACATCATCGTCGCGCTCGACGGCGAACTCCGATTCGGCCAGCACGAGCAGCTCGTCCCGTCCACGACGCTCACGATGGGCAGCTCGTCGGCGATCACGGCGTGCGGCGCGGCCGCCGCCGGCGTGCGCACGACGATGGTCGGCGTCGTCGGACGCGACGACTTCGGCGACTACATCGTGCGCGAGCTCGCGTCCCGCGGTGTCGACACGTCGCGCATCCGCATCGACGAATCGCTGCCGACCGGCTCGTCCACGCACCTGACCCGCCCCGACGGCGACCGGGCGATCCTGACCGCGATGGGCTCCATCGGCGAAGTGCGCCGAGCGGATGCCTCTCCCGACGCGCTCGCGTCGGCTCGGCACCTGCACATCGGAAGCTATTTCCTGCAGCGGTCGCTGTGGGCCGAGGCGCCGGCGCTCTATGCCGACGCCCGCGCCGCGGGCCTCACGACGTCGCTCGACGGCAACTTCGACCCCGACGAGGAGTGGGATCGCGGCATCCTGAGCGTCCTCGTCCACACCGACGTGTTCTTCGCGAACGAGCAGGAGCTGACCGGGATCGCACGCACGGCGACGGCCGACGACGCCGTCGAGTCGCTGCTGGACCGGATGCCGGCGGGCGCCGTCGTCGTCTGCAAGCTCGGCGCGGACGGCGCCGTCGCGGCCCGCCGCGACGGCGGCGCGACGGTGCGCGTGCACGCGGGTGTGCCGGAGCTGGACGGCCGGCTCGTCGACACGGTCGGTGCGGGCGACAGCCTCGCCGCCGGCTTCCTCGCGGGGCTCCTCTCCGGCGAGCCGGTCGAGCGCGCGCTCGCGCTCGGCGTCGCGTGCGGCACCGCATCGACGCGCGGCGCAGGCGGCGTGGGCGCGCAGCCCGACCGCACGGCGGCCGAGGCGCTCGCCGATCGCGTCGACGTCCACCCTTCCTGAGCGCGCCGCTCCGGGCCGCCTCTCCGAGGCCCCTCATCGACCCCACCCCACGACGTGGCGCCGAGCGCGCCCGAAGGAGCATCATGCGAGTCCTGCTGATCGGCGCCGGCGGCGTCGGCGACGCCATTGCCAAGATCGCGGCACGGCGGTCGTTCTACGAGCGCATCATCGTGAGCGACTACGACGAGGCCCGCGCGGCGCGCACCGTCGCGTGGATCCGTGCGCGTCACGGCGAGGAGGTCGCCGAGCGGTTCGCGAGTGCGCGCGTCGACGCGTCGGATGCCGCGGCCGTCGCCGCCGTCGCGCGCGAGCACGGCGCGACGCACGTCATGAACGCGGTCGAGCCGCGCTTCGTCCCGACGATCTTCGAGGGTGCGCTCGCGGCGGGCTGCGACTACCTCGACATGGCGATGAGCCTGTCGGAGCGGCATCCCGACCAGCCCTACGCGCAGACGGGTGTCAAGCTCGGCGACGCGCAGTTCGCGCAGGAGCAGGACTGGAGGGATGCCGGTCGCCTCGCCCTCGTCGGCATGGGCGTCGAGCCCGGCCTGTCGGACGTGTTCGCCCGGTACGCGGCAGACCACCTCTTCAGCGAGATCGACGAGCTCGGTGTGCGCGACGGCGCGAATCTCGTCGTCCGCGACGACGACGGGAACGAGATCTTCGCGCCGTCCTTCTCGATCTGGACGACGATCGAGGAGTGCCTCAACCCGCCCGTCGTGTACGAGGAGGGACGCGGCTGGTTCACGACGCCGCCGTTCAGCGAGCCCGAAGTGTTCGACTTCCCAGAGGGCATCGGTCCGGTCGAGTGCGTCAACGTCGAGCACGAGGAGGTCCTCCTCATGCCGCGCTGGGTCGACGCGAAGCGCGTGACGTTCAAGTACGGGCTCGGTGCCGAGTTCATCAACGTTCTGCGGATGCTCAATCTGCTCGGCCTCGACAGGACGGCGCCGGTGCGCGTCCGGTCGGCCGCGGGCCCCGTCGAGGTCGCGCCGCGCGACGTCGTCGCAGCGGCCCTGCCCGACCCTGCGACGATCGGCCCGCGGATGACGGGCAAGACGTGCGCGGGCCTGTGGGTCACGGGCACGGGCAAGGACGGGCAGCCCCGCGAGACGTACCTGTACCACGTGTCCGACAACGAGTGGACGATGGCCGAGTACGAGGCCCAGTGCGTCGTCTGGCAGACGGCGCTCAACCCCGTCATCGCACTCGAGCTCCTCGCGGCGGGTTCATGGTCGGGCGCCGGAGTCCTCGGGCCCGAGGCCTTCGACGCGGTGCCCTTCCTCGACCTCATGGCCCGCCCCGCGGCCGAGGGAGGCTACGGCCAGCCCTGGGGGATCCGCGAGCACGCCGTCGCCCGCTGAGGCTGGTCCTCGGCCCCCGCTGCCCTTGAGTTCGTCTCCGTCGAACGCCGGACTTCCGCCACGGAAAGTCGACATTCGACGGAGACGAACCGACGGCGGAGCGTGGAGCGCGAGCCCGCGGGCGACCTCAGGACGCCGCGGAAACCTCGCGGCCCAGGCCCTCGATGACCTCGGCTCCGGGGAGCGCGGCGAGCACCGCGCCGGGAAGCGACAGCTTCGCACCGCGGATGCCGGCACCCACGATCGCCCAGGGCAGCTCGGCGACCTTCGCGTCGACGAGGATCGACCAGTCGTCAGGCAGGCCGATCGGCGTGATGCCGCCGTACTCCATGCCGGTGAGGGCGACGGCGTCGTCCATCGGCGCGAAGCTCGCCCGCCGTGCGCCGAGGAACCTCCGGACGATCCCGTTGACGTCCAGGCGCGTCGTGCCGAGCACGAGGCACGCGGCGTAGGTCGTGACCTCGCCGCGGGCGCCCGCGACGACGATGCAGTTCGCGCCCTCGTCCATCCCGACGCCGTAGGCCTCGCAGAACGCCGCCGTGTCGGCGAGCGACGGGTCGATCGGCGTCACACGGACGGTCGCCGCCATGCCCGGCGGCAGGGCCTCGAGCCCGCGCCGGACCGGCTCGGACAGCAGGTCGGGGCGATCCAGGGCGCGGGAGAAGTCGAGCGACGGCACGGCTCGACGCTACGGCAAGCGCGGAGTCCGCGGCGGCTCGGTGCGTCGGTCGCCCGTCGCCTCGAACGCCGCCGCGAGCCGCAGCAGCGCCGAGTCGTCGTACGCGCGGCCCGCGAAGGTCAGGCCCACCGGCATCCCGATGTCGGCCATCGTCCCCATCGGCACCGTGACGGTCGGGATGCCGAGATGCCGGATCGCGAGATTGCCGTTGGCGACCCACACCCCGTTGCGCCAGCCGAGATCGGCGGACGTCTCGACGCGGTCCATGTCTGCGGGGCCCACGTCGGCGACGGCGGGGAAGACGACGGCGTCCAGCCCGAGGCCGTCCATCCACTCCTCGAGATCGAGGCGACGCGTCTCTTCGAGGCCGCGCAGGCCCGCCTCGAGCTCGGGCATGTCGGTCCAGGGGGTCGCACCCGGGTGATCGCGCACCCAGCCCGGGTACTCGGCGATGTCGTCGTCGAAGCCCGTGTAGCGGTCGGGGACCGCGCCCTCGGGGTGCGGGAAGATCCGGGCGCCGTCGACGTCGGCGAGGGTCGAGAGCGCGGGGTCGCCGTTCGCGGCGAGGAAGTCGTCCCAGCCCCACGCCGAGAGGTCGATGATCTCGCGGTGCAGGTACCCGGGAGTCACGAGCCCGCGCGTCGCGATCGTCGGAGCCCCGGCGCGGTCGCCCTCGTAGTTCGAGACGACGGGGAAGTCGACCTCGACCACCGTCGCGCCGGCGGATTCGAGGTCCTGCCGCGCCTGTTCCCACAGTGCGAGGACGGACTCGCGCGTCTGGATGCGCTCGCCCGTCGGGCCGCCGATGCCGGTTCCGGTGCCGGCATCCGGATCCGCATCGACGTACATCCGCGGGATGCCGATCCGCCGGCCGGCGAGGGCCTCGCCGCCGGCGAGCGCGGGGTAGGACGCAGGCCGCACGTCGGCGACCGCCGGCAGCGCGACCCAGGGCTGCGCGCGCCAGAAGTCGCCGCGCGTCTCGGGATCGTCCGCGACGATGACGTCGAGCACCTCGAGGAGGTCGGCCATCGTCCGCGTGTGCGGCACGACGACGTCCATGGTGGGCACGAGCGGCCAGTTTCCGCGCACCGAGATGACACCCCGCGACGGGGTGTATGCGCACAGTGCGTTGTTCGAGGCGGGGCCGCGCCCGCTCGACCACGTCTCCTCACCGAGGCCGAAGGCCGCGAAGCTCGCGGCCGTCGCGGTGCCCGAGCCGTTCGATGATCCCGATCCGAACGGCGCCGTGAGCCAGTCGGCGCTGTAGGGGCTCTCGGCGCGGCCGTAGACGCCGCGCTGCATCCCGCCGTTGGCCATGGGCGGCATGTTCGTGAGGCCGAGGCAGATCGCACCCGCGCCGCGCAGCCGCTCGATCGTGAAGGCGTCGCGCTGCGCGACGAGGTCGGCGAAGGCGGGGCTCCCCGCGGCCGCCGTGAGCCCCGTGACGAGGTAGCTGTCCTTCGCGGTGTACGGGATGCCGTCGAGCGGCCCGAGCGTCTCGCCGCGGAGCCGGCGGGCATCGGATGCCGCGGCCTCCGCGATCGCGTCGGGATTGCGCACGACGACCGCATTGAGTGCGGTCTCGGTGCTCGGCGGGTCGTACGCGTCGATGCGGGCGAGGTAGGCCTCGACGAGCCCGACGGCGGTCGCGTCGCCCGACTCGAGCGCGCGGCGGAGCTCGGCGATGGAACATTCAGTGACTTCAAACATCGGTGTTCCCGATCAGCTGGGCTGCGGCGGTTCCTGAGTAGGCGGCGAAGCGGCCGTATCGAAGGGCGACGACGTCGATCATTGGTTTCCTCCGAGTTCAGTGCGTTTCGTCTCGGTCGCTGCGCTCCCTCGCTCAGCGGCCGAGATCCACGCAGCCGCGGTCGTCGAGCGAGCGAAGCGAGACGAAACGCGCCGAGCCTCCCCGGTCACGGGGTCACCGCCGGCTGCTGCTGCGTGATGCAGTGGATGCCGCCGCCCCGCGCGAAGATGGGCCGCGCGTCGACGGTCACGACGCGCCGGCCCGGGTAGGCGTCGGCGAGGATCTCACGGGCCGCGGCATCCGCCTTCTCCTCGCCGAAGCCGCACGCGACGACGCCGCCGTTGACGACGGAGTGGTTGACGTAGCTCCAGTCGACGAACCCCTCGTGATCCTTAAGGGTCTCGGGCGCCGGCAGGTCGATGATCTCGAAGCGGCGGCCGACAGCATCCGTCTGCTCCGAAAGGTGCGCGCGCAGCTCGCGCGTGACCTCGAAATCGGGGTGGGCGGCGTTCTGCTGCGCGTGCAGCAGAACGCGGCCGGGCGACGCGATCGTCGCGACGATGTCGACGTGGCCGTTCGTGCCGAAGTCGTCGTAATCGCGCGTCAGGCCGCGGGGGAGCCACACGACGCGCGTCGCGCCGATCGTGCGGGCGAGCTCCGCCTCGACCCGCGCCTTGTCGGCGAAGGCGTTGCGGCGCGGATCGAGCTGCACGGTCTCGGTCACGAGGACCGTGCCCTCGCCGTCGACGTGGATGCCGCCGCCCTCGTTGACCAGGAGCGAGCTGACCACCTCGGCGCCGGCGGCGGCGCCCACGACGCGGCCGAGCTCGGCGGACAACTGCCACTCGGCCCAGGCGGGCGCGCCCCAGCCGTTGAAGGTCCAGTCCACCGCGCCCAGAACGCCCGGCCGCTCGGCGTCGAGCACGAAGCTCGGGCCGACGTCGCGCATCCAGAACTCGTCGAGCGGGGCTTCGACGACGTCGATGTGCGAGCCCAGCATCCGTCGCGCGCGGTCTGCCTCGGACGGATCGACGACCATCGTGAGGGGCTCGAACTCGGCCACGGCGTGGGCGACGGCGGTCCAGGCGGCGTAGCCCTCTTCGCGCTCGGCATCCGTGTCGCCCAGCGTGATCCCCTCGCGCGGGAAGGCCATCCAGGTGCGGTCGTGCCGAGCGGTCTCGGCGGGCATCGTCCAGCTCACGCCGGCACCTCCTCGTGGATCGCCCGCGCTTCGGCGGGCGCGTGGGCGGTCGGTCGTGCCGCCGGATCGCGGTACGGCGCGCACGTGAGCCACAGTAGGGCGTACAGGCCGCCGGCCAGCAGGGGACCGACGATCGCCGAGAGGTCGGCGCCGCCGAGTGCGACGGAGAGCGGCCCGACGTACAGCGTCGTGTTGGCCATCAAAACGGCGGTCGTCGTCGCGACGGACATCGCGATGACGCCCGGCCAGAAGACGCCGTGCGTGTACCAGAACGGTCCGTCACGGCGCTCGTCGGCCAGGGCGCGGCCGTCGTACCGGTTGCGGCGCAGCAGGATGTCGACGGCGTAGACCGCGACGAGCGGGCCGAGCACCGTGACGGCCAGCTCGAGCGACGAGTTGAGCGTGTCGAGGAAGGCCGGCGCGAGGAAGAGGAACCACGCGGCTGCGGCCGTCGACACGACGCCCGTGATGACGATCGTCGCGACGCGCGAGACGCGGAAGCCGAGCCCCAGCGCGTACAGGCCCGTCGAGTACGCGACGAGGACGTTGTTGGCGACGCTCGACAGCACGATCATCCCGAGGAAGACGGGCATGAACCACGCGGGCACGATCTCGGCGACGGTCAGCTGCGGGTCGGTCATGTCGATCGCGGTGCCGGCGACGACGCCGAGCACGCCGATCGCGACGGCCGGGACGAACCCGCCCAGTGCCGTCCACAGCGCGACGCGCGCCTTCGAGACGCTCTCGGGCAGGTACCGGGCGTAGTCCGCGCCGGTGCCCCACGACAGCGGGCTCGATGCGACGACGGCGAACCCCAGCAGGATCATCGCGATGTGCTCGGACGGGTCCAGCGGCGGGGGTGCGTAGGCGAAGTCCGCGGCGCCGAAGACGAAGCCGGCGAGGACGATGAAGACGACCGCGAGCGCGGCGGAGAACCACGGCGCGAGCTTGAGTATCGTCGCGTGCCCGTAGACGCTGATGATGAAGCTCAGGATGCCGATCCCGGCCAGCACGATCCATTCGGCGCCCGCGGGCAGCGCGATCCCGAACCACTCGACGAGGGCGAGGGCGGCGAGGGTCGCGAAGGCGATGTTGATGATCTCGTAGAACACTCCGATCACGACGCCCAGGCCCGCGCCGAAGACGCGGCTGCCTCGGACGCCGAACATCGCGCGCATGATCGCGACGGACGGGGTCCCGGATGCCGGACCGCTGATCGCGAGCCACCCGACGGCCGCCCACCAGAGGTTTCCGACGATCGTGATCGCCAGCGCCTCCCACAGCGACAGGCCCAGGAGCATCAGGACTCCGCCGATGACGAAGTACAGGTAGATGACGTTCGCCGACATCCAGACCCAGAAGAGCTCGCGCGGACGGCCGTGCCGGTCGGCGGGCGGGATGTAGTCGGCGCCGTGCGTCTCGATGTGCCCCGCGCGGTCGGCGGCGGGCTCGGGAGGGGCGGTTGTCATGGCTTCTTCGCGCATGGGACTTCCTCGTCGATGTCGGGATGGATATTGTTGATCAAGCGATCAATAAGATTCCGCGACGATATCCTCCCGGAGATGACCATGTCAAGCACTCGGAAGAAGGCCGCCCGCAAGTCGCCCGCCGAGCGCGCCGCCGAGATCGCCGACGCGGCCCGGGATCTCGCGCTCGAGCAGGGCCTCTCGACCGTGACGCTCCGTGCCGTAGCGTCGCGCATCGACGTCGCGCCTGCGCTCGTGGCCCACTACGAGCCGAACATGGACGCCCTCGTCGCCTCGACGTTCGCGACCGTCGTCGCGGCGGAGCTCGACGACATCCGCGGCGTGCTCGCGGCCGAGACTCGGCCCACGGCGCGGGTCGCCGCGCTCGTCGACACGCTCCTGGACGGCACGCGCGACGACGTCACCCTCGTCTGGGTCGAGGCGTGGGCGCTCGGCCGCCGCAACGAGACGCTGGCTGTGGCGGTGCGGCAGGAGATGGATGCCTGGCAACTCGTCGTCCGCGGGCTCGTCGAGGACGGGGTCGAGGCGGGTGAGTTCGCCGTGGACGACGCGGCCGACGTCGCGTGGCAGCTTCTCGGCATGATCGACGGCCTCAACGCGCAGGCCCTCGTGCGCTGGAGCGCCGACCGCGCGCGCGGCTCCGTCCTGCACCGCGCCGTGGAGGGGATGCTGGGGCTCGACCGCTACGCCCTCGACACCGCCTGACCGCCCAGCATCCCGCCGCCCCGGTTCACCGCGACCCCGCGAGATGCCCGAACTTCTGGCATCCGGGGCTCGAGATACCGGAACTTCTGGCATCTCGGCGCCGGGGGAGCACAGCGGGGCGCGGGATCAGCCGACGGGCGCGACGTCGACGTTGACGCGGAGCGTCGACTTCTTCGACTTCGTGAAGATGACGCCCTTCACCGGCGAGACGTCGCCATAGTCCCGGCCCCAGGCGACCGTCACGTAGCGCTCGTTCGCCCACTGGTTGTTCGTCGGGTCGATCGCGAGCCAGTCCGAGGATCCCGGCATCCATACCGACAGCCACGCGTGCGACGCGTCGGCGCCCACGACGCGCTCCTTGCCGGGCGGCGGCTGCGTCGCGAGGTATCCGCTCACGTAGCGGGCCGCGATGCCGTGGCTGCGCAGGCACGCGAGCGCGAAGTGGGCGAAGTCCTGACAGACCCCGGCGCGCTTGCGCAGCACATCGTCGACGGTGCTCGTGACGGTCGTCGCGGTGCTGTCGTAGTCGAAGTCGCGGTAGATCCGCTGCATGAGGTCGGTCGCCGCCTCGCCGATGGGGCGACCGCGGGTGAGGGATGCCGCGGCATACTCCGCGACGCCGTCCGCGTGCGCCGCGCGCGCTGACTCGAGGGCGAACTCGACGGCGGCCCAGGCATCCGGGGCGTCGGCGTGGAGAAGAGGGCGCGCGCGCTCCCATGGCACGGCGAGTGCGTCCTCGTCGTAGCGCGGCTCGACGACTGTGACGTCGCTCGTGGACTCGATGACGAGCTCGCGGTGCGCGTCGGTCACCTGGAAGTACGTCACGGCGTTGCCGTAGCAGTCCGTATCGCGGTGCAGATCGATGGGCAGCGGCTCGACCGTGACTGTGTGGGTCGCGACCTCCTGCCACGGCAGCGGCCGCGGCGACAGATGGTAGAGCCCGCGGCTGTCGCGGACCGGTGAGCTGTAGGTGTACGCGGTGCGGTGCGAGACGACGTACTTCACGACGGGTTCACCCCCGAGAGCTCGATGACCGACATGGACGACAGCGGCTGCGGCGGCGGGCCGCTCGCGAAGTGCACGTCGGCGATCGCGTCGGAGAGCTGCTCGATCTGGGAGCGCGTGCTGTCGAAGAAGCGCTGCAGTCGCGGGCGCCGCGGGCCGGACGGCGTCGCGAGGGCCGTGAGATCGAGGTTGTCGATCGCCGTCTCGAGGTGCTCGAGCAGGCGCTCGGGCCGCGTCGATCCGGTCGAGGCGGGCATCGCCGCGAGGTGGCCGCGGAGCTCCCGGAACGCGAAGGCGAGCGACCGCGGATTGTCGCGGTCGACGAGCAGGAGCTCGAGCACGCCGCTCGTGCGGACGTTGCCGCGATAGCGGCGGCGGAAGGTCACCGAGCTCTCGGCCGCCACGAGCACGCCCTCGAGCACGTCGCGGTCGGCGGCGATGCCGAGGCGCTCGGTCGTGGTCGATCCCAGGAGGATGCACACCTGCAGCGCGCGCTCGAGGCAGCGGCCCGCCTCGATCATGTGCCAGCCGGGGTCGCGGATCATGCTCGCCGTCACACCCTGCAGCGACAGAACCGCCGTCAGCATGCGGCCCGCGGACTCCGTGATGCGGTGCGGCCGCTCCGACCCGCGCAGCGCCTTCATGGCCCGATCCGTGTGCGCGAACACGCGCCACGTGTCGTCGGAGAGCTGGTCGCGCACGCCCTCCAGCGCGTCGCGCAGCCGCTCGAGCGAGTACGCGGCGGAGCCGCGGCGGGCGCGGTCGAGCAGGAGCGAGCGGAATTCCGCCTGCGGATCGCCCGGCCGCCGGCCGGCGAGGTGCCGGAGGGGCTCGAGGAGCGCGCGTGCCGCGACCGCCTGCTCGGACTCGATCGGCGCTGCGAGCTCCTCGAGATGGGCGTCGGCCGTGATCAGCAGCCGAAGGAGGTCCTCGGCGCGCTCGGCGTAGCGGCCCGCCCAGTACATGTCCTCGAGCGAGCGGGGCGCGAGGGCCGGGATGCTGGGGCGGAAGTCGAGCGGCGCGACGTCGACGAGGCCCTGGTCGGGGTCCTCCGGCGCGCCCTTGACGATCCACACGTCCTTCGTCACGGGCGTCGCGGCGGGCGTCATGACGGTCGCGAGCCCGCCCAGGAGCGGCCGGAACGCCGACCGGTAACGCACCGTGAAGGCCCGCATGACGACGGGATGAGCATCCGCGCGCCCTTCCGGCGACCACACGGGCGCCTGCGAGAGCGGAAGGCGCTGCTGGCCCACGTAGCGGTGCGGCCCCGCCAGGATGCGGCGGCGCAGCTCCTCCGTCGAGAGCGCGGCGGAGGCGCTGCGCGGCTCGTCGATGCGGCGGACGATGAAGTCGCCCTCGTCCTCGCCGAGCCGGTCGAGCACGGTCGACAGGCCCTCGGAATCACCGCACCACCAGGTCGGCACCGCCGGGAGCCGGAGCTGCTCGCCGAGGATGTGCTGGCAGATCGCGGGCAGGAAGGGCAGGAGCGCGGGGTTCTCGAGCACGCCCGCGCCGAGGCCGTTGACGACCCGGACGCGGTCGCGGCGCACCGCCTCGCTCAGGCCCGCGACGCCGAGGCGCGAGTTGCCGCGCATCTCCAGGGGATCGCACCAGTCCGCGTCGACGCGCCGGAGGATGACGTCGACGCGCTCGCCGGGTCCGGTCTTCGGCCAGCCCGGGGGCTTGATCCACACCCAGCCGCCGCGCACCGTGAGATCGCTCGCCTGCACGAGCGGGAAGCCCAGGGTCGATGCGAGGAACGCCTGGTCGAACGCCGTCTCGGAGTGCGTGCCGGGTGAGAGGACCACGACGCGCGGTTCGGTGACGCCTTCCGGCGCGGAGTTGAGCAGCGCCGATCGCAGAGCCGCGAAGTACGGCTCCATGCGGTGCAGGTCGGTCTCCTGATAGAGCTCCGGCATGACCTGCGACAGGACGCGGCGGTTCTGCATCGCGTAGCCGAGGCCCGACGGCGCCTGCACGCGATCGGCCAGGACGTGCCACTCGCCTTCCGCGTCGCGTCCGAGGTCCGTCGCAGACAGCAGGAGCGGCTGGGGATCGTGGGCGCTCGGCCGGGCGAGCGGGCGCGCGTACCCCGAGTGACCGAACACGATGGCGGAGGGGAGGATGCCGTCGCGCAGGAGCTCCTGGGGGCCGTAGAGGTCGACGAGCAGGGCATTGAGCAGCTCGGCGCGCTGGGCGAGGCCCACTTCGAGCCGCGACCACCCGGCCGCCTCCATCACGAGGGGCATGGGGTCGAGGTGCCACGGCTGCGCGGTCGCGCCGCGCGGGACGTAGGTGACGCCGTGGTCGGCGAGGAAGCGCGAGATCTCGCCGCCGACCCGCTTGAGCTCCTCAGGGGTCAGCCCGAGCGCTGCCTCGGCGAGGCTCTTCCACCCGGGCCGCAGCGAACCGTCGGGGCTGACGACCTCGTCGTAGCGCACCTCGGTGCCGCCGATGGGCAGTGTCGGCTGGGCGAGGGCGGTGGCGTAGTCGCGTAGAACGGTCACGAGGAGGGGACCCTCCGCAGGTCGAGGGTGCGGGGATAGTCGGGGTTGGCTGCGCGCCGGGCCTTCTCACGCAGGGCCGCCACGTCGACGGTACCGGATGTGTGCCCGTGCGGCTCGAAGCGGCGGGCGCGACGGGCTTCCGCCTCGTTCGCGTTGACGGGCGGATGCTCGTACGCCCGCCCGCCCGGGTGCACGACGTGGTAGGTGGCCCCGCCGAGGCTGGCCGCGGCATCCGCGTCGATGACGTCGAAGGTGAGCGGAGCGTGGACCGGGATCATGGGGTGAAGGGCCGACCACGGCTGCCACGCGCGGTACCGCACGCCCGCGTAGTACTCGCCCAGACGCCCCGTCGGCGCGAGCGGGACAGGGACCTGGTTGCAGGTCACGAGGTGGCGGTGCGGATCGATGCCGTGGACCCTCACCTGGAGCCGCTGCACGGACGAGTCGACGTAGCGCGCCGTCCCCGTCCTGCCGGCTTCCTCGCCCAGGACGTGCCACGGCTCGATCGCATGCCTCAACTCCAGCTCGATCACCCGGCGTGTCGGGGAGGCAGCCTCGGCGTCGGGACCGCTCGCTCCGTTCGCCCCCGCGTCGATCCGCGTCATCCCGATCCGCGGGAACCGGAACTCGGTGAAGGCGTCGAGCCAGGTCTCCTCGAAGGCGATGCCGTGCGCCCGCAGGTCGCCGACGACCTCGCCGATGTCGCGGATCGCGCCCTCGGGCAGCAGGAAGTCCTCGTGCAGGCGCGTGCCCCACCGGATGAGGGGAGCGGTCAGCGGCTTCTCCCAGAACATCGCGACGAGGCTCCGCACGAGGAGGAGCTGGACGAGGGCCAGCTGCGGATGCGGCGCCATCTCGAAGCCGCGCAGCTCGAGCAGGCCGAGCCGGCCGCGGAACGAGTCCGGGCTGTAGAGCTTGTCGACGCAGAACTCGGAGCGGTGCGTGTTGCCCGTGAGGTCGGTGAGGAGGTGGCGCAGGGAGCGGTCGACGACCCACGGCAGGAGGCTCCCGCCCTGGGCCTCGTCGGTCAGGCGCCGGATCTCTGCGAGGGCGATCTCCATCTCGTAGACGGCGTCGGGGCGGCCCTCGTCGAAGCGCGGCGCCTGGCTGGTCGGGCCCACGAACCGTCCCGAGAAGAGGTACGACAGGCTCGGATGCCGCTGCCAGTAGGTCAGGAGGCTCGGCAGCAGATCGGGCCGGCGCAGGAGCGGCGAGTCGATCGGCTGCGAGCCGCCGAGCGTGATGTGGCTCCCGCCGCCCGTGCCGGTGTGGGTGCCGTCCACGTCGAATTTCTCGCTCGTCAGCCGCACTTCGCGCGCCGTCTCGTAGAGCGTCGTCGTGAGGTCGCGCTGCTCTGCCCACGATGACGTCGGCTGCAGATTGACCTCGACCACGCCGGGATCCGGTGTCACGACGAGCTGGCGAAGCCGCGCGTCGGGTGGGGGACCGTAGCCTTCGAGCACGATGCGGCAGGCAGCATCCCGAGCCGCCCGCTCGACGAGGTGCAGCAGATCGACGTACGCCTCGACCTCCTGCGTCGGCGGGAGGAAGACGTGGACGTGGCCGTCGCGCGCCTCGACCGTGAGCGCCGTCGTCTGGGCGCCCTCGGGATCGACGATCGTGACGGACGGGATGCCGGCATCCAGCGGGGGACCGGCTTCGAGGTACGACGGCTCGCCGGTGGGCTCGGGATCGTGCCACGACACGGAGTCCAGGGGCAGCCGCAGTCCGAGCGGACTGGAGCCGCGCAGCAGGACGAGCCGGCCGCGACGGAAGCGCCACGCGGGGCTCGTCCACTCGCCGTGCGTCGTGAGCGGAAGGACCCAGCCGGCGGGCGCGGGCGGCTCGTACGCCGCGGTGTCCACGCCCGCACGGTCGAACCCGTCGAGGCCCGGGCGCGGGCCCTCGGGGCGGCGGAGGTCGTTCGAGAGCTCGGCGAGGGGGTCCTCGAAGGCGGGGAGCAGCTGGGCGCGGGGGAGGCCGAGGAGCGCCGCGATGCGTGCGGCGACTCGCTCGGCGTTCGCGGTCGCGTCGGGATCGGCATCCGGTCCCCATGGGTCGGCGAAGAGAGCCGGGTCGTCCCACAGCGGCT
Source organism: Microbacterium sp. NPDC019599 (assembly GCF_040632175.1). Classification (NCBI taxonomy): domain Bacteria; kingdom Bacillati; phylum Actinomycetota; class Actinomycetes; order Micrococcales; family Microbacteriaceae; genus Microbacterium; species Microbacterium sp. NPDC019599. The sequence continues at coordinate 43,390 of NZ_JBEYBL010000009.1, read as the reverse complement.
CGCCGTCCGTGCGCCACTGCAGAGCGATGCTCCAGCGCGGTGCGGGCTCGTCGGGGTACCACTTGCCCTGCCCTCGGTGGACCGCGCCGCCGGGGGCGTAGATGCCGCGCAGCCGTTCTGCGAGGGCGTTGGCAAGCTCGCGCTTGTGGGGGCCGTCGGCGGCGGTCCGCCACTGCGCGGAGCGGGGGTCGTCGAGGGCGACGAAGGTGGGCTCGCCGCCCATAGTGAGCCGGACGTCGCTGGCCTCCAGGCGCTCGTCGACCGCTTCGCCGAGCGCGTCGATCCGGGTCCACTGCTGCGGCGTGTAGGGGCGCGTCGTGCGCGGATCCTCGTGCACGCGTCGCACCTCGTTGCGGTACGAGAACGACACCTCGACGGGTTCGGTCGTTCCCGAGATGGGGGCGGCGCTGCTCGGGTGCGGCGTCGCGGAGAGCGGGATGTGGCCCTCGCCGGCGAAGAGCGCGCTCGTCGGGTCGAGGCCGACCCAGCCGGCGCCCGGGACGAAGACCTCGGTCCATGCGTGCAGGTCGGTGAAGTCCTCGCGGGGTCCGGCCGCTCCGTCCAGCGCGGGGCGGTCCGGTGCGAGCTGCACGAGGTAGCCCGAGACGAAGCGGGCGGCGAGGCCGTAGCGGCGCAGGATGCTCACGAGCAGCCACGCGCTGTCGCGGCACGAGCCGATGCCCGCCTCGAGCGTGTGGTCGGGGGTCTGCACGCCCGCCTCCATGCGGAGGCTGTACGCGACATCCCGGAACACCGCCCGGTTGAGGTCTGCGAGGAACTGCACGGTCGGCACGCCGGCGTCGGGGAGTGCAGGGAGCCCCGCCATCCACGCCTCGACGCGGTCGCTGTCGGCGACGGGCCGGAGGTACGGCGCGAGGTCGGCGGCGAGGGCCGGCGCGTACGAGAACGGGAAGCGCTCGGCATACGTCTCGATGAAGAAGTCGAGCGGATTGACGACCATCATGTCGGCGACGAGCCCCACGGTGATCTCGAGCCGTGAGACCTTCTCCGGGAAGACGATGCGCGCGAGCCAGTTGCCGAACGGGTCCTGCTGCCAGTTGACGAAGTGCTCTTTCGGCGTGATCTCCAGCGAGTACGCCTCGATCGGCGTGCGCGAGTGCGGAGCCGGCCGCAGGCGCACGACGTGCGGCATCACGGTGACGGGTCGCGCGAACTCGTACGTCGTGGTGTGCTCGAGGGCGACCTTGATCGACATGTATCCACCTTGGCCGAAGTCCGATGCCCCGGCGTCACGGCCTGGCTACGCCGTCGCCTTCGCGGCTCGCCGTGCCGTCGCCGCGTCGCGGAACGATGCGTTGGCGGCCGGCGTGTAGAGCAGCACGAGCCCGAAGACGGCGAGGATCGCCGAGGTGACGGCCGTATAGGCGAGCCCCTGCAGGTCGATCACGGCGATGACGCCCGCCGTGATCTCGAGGAGGAACACGAGCGTCACGACGAGCCGGGCGCTCCTGCGTGCGCGGAAGAGCCCGAGACACACGGGGAACGTCACGAGCCCGACGACGATGTGCGTCCACCCGGTCACGGGGGACTCGCCCGCGATGAGCATGACGGCGCCGGAGAACAGCTGCAGGATGCCCGAGACCCAGGCGATGACCCCGACGAGCACGACCCCGCCGCTCGGATTCGTCTTCATGCGGTCCTCCGTCCTGTGTGCTCCGAAGGCTACTCGTCGCGATCAGCCGTGGGCGAGCAGCTGGAGCCCGATGACAGCGAGAGCCAGCACCGCCTCGCCGCCGAGCGCGACGAGGCGCTGCCACCACGTCAGCTTGACCCTCCGCACGGCGACCCACCCGATCACGACGAGTGCCGCGATGAGCGCGATCGCCGAAGCGCGCAGCGCCGTCTCGATCTCCCACACGCCCGCGACGGCCAGCAGGAGGAAGGCGAACGGCGCCGCGATGGCTCCGAGCGTGCCGAAGCTCGCCGACACGGCGTGCCGGAACTCCGCGCGGTTCATCGGCCGCTCGTGCGCGACCGTGAACGAGATGATGTCGGCGACGAAGACCGCGAGCAGGGTGCCGAGCACGGTGACGAGGAGAGTGAGGAACGCGTCGAGCGGGTCGGCGTGCCCGTGCGCGTTGATCGCGAGCACGACGGCGAGCGCCGCGAACGACAGGTAGATGCGCTCCTTGAGACGGTCGGCCCGTTCGCGGCGCGCCTCCAGGTCGTCGTGCGGGGCGCCCTCGGCGGGGACGGCTGCGGACACGGCGGCTCCCTTCGCAGGAACGGATGCCGCGAGCCTACCCGTGCGTCATGCGGCGGTCGGGGCGCGCGGTCGTCGGCTACCGTGAAGGGGTGTCGCTGGTTGTGATGGGTGTGTCCGGGTCGGGGAAGTCGACGATCGCGGCGCTCGTCGCCGAGCGCGCAGGTGCGACGTACATCGACGCCGACGACCTGCACCCCGCGACCAACGTCGAGAAGATGCGCGCCGGCATCCCGCTGACGGACGAGGACCGGATGCCGTGGCTCCGAGACGTCGGCGACGTCATCGCGAAGCACGCCGAGGAGCGGGTCGTCATCGCGTGCTCGGCGCTCAAGCGCGCCTATCGCGACACGATCCGCGAGCGGGCCGGCGACGTGCTGTTCGCGCAGCTGGACGGCACTCGCGAGCTCCTCGCGTCGCGCATGGGCTCTCGCGCCGAGCATTTCATGCCCCTCGAGCTCCTGGACTCCCAGCTCGCGACGCTGCAGCCGCTCGAGCCCGACGAGAACGGCCTCATCGTCGACATCGACGCCCCCGCCGCGACGATCGCCGACGCGATCCTCGCCCGCTGGCTCGCCCGCCCCTGATCCCGCCGCCCCGCCGAGCAGCTCCTCGACCCAGCCCGGTCGTTGAGCGAGCGAAGCGAGACGAAACGTCCCAGCGCGGACGAAGGCCGGGGCGACCGAAAGGCTCCGACGTTTCGTCTCGGGCGCGCTTCGCGCGGCCTGGCTCAACGACCGGATGTGCGGCTCGGTTGTCACGGATCCAGGTGAACCGCGGGAATGCGGTGGATCTGCGACCACCGAACCGCCGTCGACCGCGTCAGGTGCGGCGGCGCCGGCGACGGCGGGGGGCGGATGCCTCGGCCTCGGCGCGGGCGGCGGCCTCGGCGGCGCGGCGGGAGGCGGCGCGGGCGCGCCATGCGGCGACCTCGGCGTCGACGTCGCGGGTCGGGGTCACGACGGGCGGACCGCCCAGGAGCTGCCGGCGCGCCTCGATGACGCGCCGGTTGAAGTCGTCGAGGTATTCGCGCACCTCGTCCTCGCGCGACAGGGCGTCCAGGCGCGCCTCCAGCTCGGCGTGCTCGACGCGCAGCATGAGCGCCGGAGGACCGAGGCCGCGCAGCTGCTCCTGCTCGATCTTGCGGCGGATCCACCAGTCCGGATCGTGGCGCTCGCCGAGTCCCTCGAGCGGCTTGCCGGCACCGGGGAGGTCGTCGAACTCGCCGCGCCGGATCGCCTGCTGGATCGCCGTCTCGACGAACGCGGCGCGATCGGCCGCCGTCGCACCCCGCGCGGGAGCGGCCGGCGCGGCATCGGGCTCGAGCCCGTGCTCGCGCTGCCACTTCTCGAGGCGGTAGCGCTCGGCGGCCTCGCGCGGATCGTCGCTCATGGGCGCAGCATCCGTCCCATGCCACCGAGCCTACGTGCGCCTCGGAGCATGGGCGCGGCTCAGCGGGGAGCGCTCGTGGACTGGCGGACGATCAGGTGCGTCGGGAGGGGCGTGTCCTCGGTCGCGCTGTCGGGCTCCTCGACGGCGATGAGGACCTTCTGCATGATGAGCTCGCCGAGGGCCGCGAAGTCCTGCCGCACGGTCGTGAGCGGCGGGTAGAGGTAGCCGGCCTCGGGGACGTCGTCGAAGCCGACGACGCTGACGTCGTCGGGGACGCGCAGTCCGCGCTCGCGCAGGGCCGAGAGCACGCCGATCGACATGTGGTCGTTCGCGACGAAGATCGCCGACCCGGGCTCGATGTCGAGGGTCGAACCGAGACGGTACCCGCTCGCGGCGCTCCAGTCGCCGTGGTGCGGCTCGACGACGGCCAGGCGACGCGCCGCCAGCTCGTCGCGCCAGCCGCGCACGCGCTCGAACGCGTCCGAGGCCTGCGCGGGTCCTGCCAGGTGCAGGATCCGCTCGTGGCCGAGCTCTGCGAGGTGGCGCACGGCCGAGCGCGCGCCGCGGTACTGGTCGATCGAGACGATGAGCGGGCTCCGGCGCGCAGTCGAGGCGGCGGCGACGACGGGGATGCTGAGATCCAGGGCGCGGACGGCCTCGAGCACCGCGATGTCGACGACGACGAGAACGATCGCGTCGACGCGCTGGCGGAGGAGGCCCTCGACGGCCTCGCGGACGCTCGCGACGTCGGCGTCGAGCGAGCTCACCGTCTCGACGTTGTAGCGCGCGGCACGCGCCGCGAACGTGAAGTTCATCGCGATCGACGTCGGGCCGTAGTCCGAGACGCCGGGGGCCACGAGGCCGATCGTGCGGGTGCGCCGGGTCACGAGCGCCCGCGCCGCGGGGGACGGGCTGTATCGCAGCTGCGCGATCGCCTGCTCGACGCGCGCACGGGTCGCGGGGCGGACGTTCGGCAGATCGTTGAGCACCCGCGACACGGTCTGGTGCGAGACCCCGGCGAGCCGCGCGACGTCGAAGATGTTCGAGGGCCGGGCCGCCGCGTCGTCCGCGCCCGTGCCGCGCGGCTCAGCCATCGGTGTCCTCCGGCCGCGCGACGAGGGCCAGGAGCGAGTCCACCGTCAGCTGGTCCGAGTCCAGCGTCTCGACGATGCGGCCCTCACGGAGGATCGCGACGCGGCTGCCGACCCGCAGGACCTCCTCGAGCTCGGCGGAGATGAACATGACCGACAGGCCGTTGCGGGCCATCTCGCCGACGAGGTTCTGGATCTCGACCTTCGCGCCGACGTCGATCCCGCGCGTGGGCTCGTCGAGCACGAGGACGCGCGGCGACAGCGCGAGCAGCCGCGCGAGCAGGACCTTCTGCTGGTTGCCTCCGGAGAGCGTGCCGGCGGGCCGGTCGAGGTCAGGCGGGCGGATGTCGAGGGCCTCGACCCAGCTCGCCGCCAGCTCGCGACGGCGGGCGGCCGGGAGGCGGCGGAAGACGCCGCGGTCGGCCTGCAGCGCGAGGGTGATGTTCTCCTCGACGCTGAGGTCGCCGATGATGCCCTCCGCGCGGCGGTTCTCCGAGGAGTACACGACCCCGAGCGACATCGCCTTGCGGGGGCTGCCGAACGACGTCGCCCGGCCCTCGAGGTGGATGACACCGGCGTCGAGCCGGTCGATCCCGGTCAGCCCGCGCGCCGTCTCGCTGCGGCCCGAGCCCAGGAGGCCGGCGACGCCGAGCACGTCGCCATCGAAGAGGTCGATGTCGGCGTCGGCGATGCCGGGGCGCACCGTGATGCCGCGCGCGCTGAGGAGCGGCATCCCGTGCTCCTCAGGCTCGGCCTTCGTCGGAGTCTGCAGCGCCGCGGCGCTGCGGCCGAGCATGGCCTGGACGAGATCGATGCGCAGCAGCTCGCGCGTGAGGTACTCGCCGACGAGCCGGCCGTCCCGGAGCACCGTGACGCGGTCGCACAGCTCGTAGACCTGGTCCAGGAAGTGCGACACGAACAGGATCGCGACGCCGCGCTGCTTGAGGTCGCGCACGACCCGGAAGAGCTCGGCGACCTCGTCGAGGTCGAGGCTCGAGGTCGGCTCGTCGAGCACGAGCACCTTGACGTCGGTCGAGATGGCGCGCGCGATCGCGACGAGCTGCTGCACCGCGAGCGAGTGCGTGTCGAGGATCGAGGCGGGGTCGATGTCGAGGCCGAGGTCGCCCAGCACCTCGCGCGCGTGCCGGCGCATCTCGCGCCAGTCGATGCGCCCGAACCGGCGCGGCTCGCGCCCGAGCGAGATGTTCTCGGCGACCGAGACGTTCGGCAGGAGGTCGATCTCCTGATAGACGGTGCTGACGCCCGCCTGCTGCGCCTCGTGCGGCGTCGCGAAGCGCACCGTCTGCCCGCCGAGCATCAGAACCCCCTCATCGAGGGGGAGCGCGCCGGTGATCGCCTTGATGAGCGTCGACTTGCCGGCCCCGTTCTCGCCCATGAGCGAGTGCACCTCGCCGGGGAACAGGCGGAAGTCGACGCCGTCGATCGCGGCATCCGCCCCGAACCGCACCGTTCCGCCCATGAGCTGCAGCAGCGGGGCGGTGTCCATCACGCCATTATCCCGAGCGCTGCGCGCAGAGCGCGGCGCCGACGCACCCCAGGTGCGCGGCGCCGCCTTTCCCGACGTGCGAGCACTAGGTGCGACGCTGCGACCGGGCGACGATGACACGCTGCACGACGATGAAGATCAGGAGGATCGCCCCGATGATGATCTGCATCCAGGACTGCTCGGCGCCCATGAACGAGATGAGCTTCTTGATCGTGCCGTAGACGAGCACGCCGACGAGGGAGCCGAGCACGTAGCCCACACCGCCCGTGAGGAGCGTGCCCCCGATGACGACCGCGGCGATCGCATCGAGCTCGGTGCCGATGCCGTTGCGCGGATAGCCCGCACCCGAGTACGCCGTCAGGATCAGGCCCGCAAGCCCGCCGCAGACTCCGCTCACGACGTAGACGACGACCTTGGTCCGGCCGACCTTCAGGCCCATCAGCCGCGCGGACTGCTCCGCGCCGCCGATCGCGTAGATCGTGCGGCCGAACCGCGTCCACTGCATGACGAACGCGCCGAGCGCGACGACGGCGAGCGCGATGATCCCCGTGGGCGTGATGTACCAGTCGCCCACCGTGAAGCGCGTGCGCTGCAGCCACAGCACGGCCGGGTCCTCGACGCGGATCGACGAGAGACTCACGACGAACGCGAGGCCGCGGGCGAGGAACAGCCCCGCGAGGGACGCGATGAAGGGCTGCACGTTGAAGTACTGCACGAGGATGCCGACGAGCAGGCCGATCGCGGCGCCGCCCATGAGCATGATCGGGATCGCGAGGTACGCGGGCATGCCGCTGGCGAGGAGGCTCGCGCACAGGATGCCGGTGAAGGCCATGACCGAGCCCACCGACAGGTCGATGCCGCCCGTGACGATCACGAGCGTCAGTCCGACCGCGAGGACGACGAGGTACGCGTTGTCCAGGAGCAGCGCCGAGAGGTTGCGCGGAGTCAGGAAGTTCTCGAACCGCAGCTGGGCACCGACGAGCAGGACGATGAGGATGACGACGGCCGCGAACGTCGGAACCATCGACGAGTGGCGGCTCATGAACGTCGAGTAGCGCGACGACATCGTCGCACCCCCGCGCACGGGCGCGTCGACGGCGGTCACGACGCCACCTCCACCTTGCGAGGAGCGCCGGCGCGCGAGCGGGATCTCAGGATGCTGCGAGCCCACGCATGCAGCCGGGGGGACTGCACGACGACCACGACGATGACGACGATCGCGAAGAAGACGGGGCTCTGGGCGGAGGGGACGCCGAGGAACAGGATGGTGGACTCCAATGTCTGGATCGTGAGGACTCCCACGACGGTGCCGGCGATCGTGAACTTGCCGCCGAGGAGCGACGTGCCGCCGAGCACGACGGCGAGGATCGCGTACAGCTCGATGAACAGGCCTGCCGCGTTGGCGTCGGCGGCGCGGATGTTCGCGCTGTAGATGATCCCGGCGACACCGGCGAGCACGCCCGAGAGGACGTAGGCGCTGAAGATGATGCCGCGCGCGCGGACGCCCGCGAGCCGGCTCGCCTCGGGGTTGATGCCGACCGCCTCCGTCAGGACGCCCAGCGCCGTGCGCCGCTCCACGAGCGCGAGGACCGCGATCGCGACGACCGTGATGAGGAAGGCGACGGGGAGGGCGACGAGGTACCCCGTCGCGATGAACGAGTACGGAGCGCTGTTGACCGTCGTGATGAAGCCGCCGGTGATGAGCAGGGCGACGCCGCGCCCCGCGAGCATCAGCACGAGTGTCGCGATGATCGGCTGGATCCCGACGACCGAGACGAGCAGGCCGTTCCAGGAGCCCAGGAGGAGCGAGACGCCGATCGCGGCGAGCACCGCGACCGCGACGGTCCCGAGGCTTCCCGGATCCTCGGAGGCGTCGATGATCGTAAGCGCGACGGCCCCCGAGACGGCCATGATGGCGCCGACCGAGAGGTCGATGCCGCGTGTCGCGATGACGATCGTCATGCCGAGCGCGACGAGCATGAGGGGAGCGCTGTTGCGCAGGATGTCGATGAGCGCGCCGTACAGCTCGCCGTCGCGCACCGTCACGAGGATGAACTGCGGCCGGGCGATCGTGTTGATCACGATGAGGGTCAGGAGGGCGACGACGGGCCAGAACAGCCGGTGTCTCATGAGCTTCTTCATGCCGCGGGGTCCTCGGTCTTGTTCGCGATGTAGTCGATGAGTCCGTCGAGGTCGACGTCACGGGATGACAGCTCGCCGATCTTGCGGCGGTCGCGCATGACGACGACGCGCTGCGCGAGGCGCAGCACCTCCTCGAGCTCGGACGAGATGAAGACGACCGACAGGCCCTGAGCGCTCAGCTCGGCGACCTTGCGCTGGATGTCGGCCTTCGCGCCGACGTCGATGCCTCGCGTCGGCTCGTCCAGGATGAGCAGCGCGGGTGCCGTCGCGAGCCAGCGCGCCAGCAGCACCTTCTGCTGGTTGCCGCCGGACAGGTTCCCGGCCAGCATCCCGGGGTCGGCCGGGCGCACGCCGAGCGCCTCGATGTAGTCCACGACGATAGATTCCGCTTCCGCGCGCGGGATCGGCCGCATCGAACCGCGGCGGGCCTGGATTCCGAGGACGATGTTCTCGGCGACGGTGAGGTCCGCGATGATGCCCTCGGCACGCCGGTTCTCGGACGAGAAGGCGATGCCGCTCTGGATCGCCTGCCTCGGGGAGGTCATCCGCGTCGACACCCCCTTCACCTCGATCTCGCCCGTCTCGGCCCGGTCGGCGCCATAGAGGAGGCGCACGAGCTCGGTCCGTCCCGAGCCCAGGAGGCCCGCGATGCCGACGACCTCGCCCTCGTAGGCCTCGATGTCGAGGGGTTCCAGCATCCCTCGCCGTCCGATGCCCGTCGCGCGCAGCACGGGAATGCCGTCGCGCGCGATGTCGCGGTCGGCGACCGACGACAGCGCCGTCAGCTCGTCCAGCTCGCGGCCGATCATCTTCGTCACGAGCTCCCCGCGGGACAGCTCAGAGGCGAGGTGTTCGCCGATCAGCCGGCCGTTGCGCAGCACCGTGATGCGGTCGGAGATCTCGTAGACCTGGTCGAGGAAGTGGCTCACGAAGAGGATCGCGACGCCCTTGCCGCGGAGATCGCGGATGACGGTGAAGAGCCGCTCGACCTCGCCGCGGTCGAGGCTCGAGGTCGGCTCGTCGAGGACGAGGACCTTGGCGTCCAGCACCATCGCCCGGGCGATCGCCACGAGCTGCTGGATCGCGATCGAGTGCGTCGACAGAGTCGAGCGGGTGTCGATGTGCAATCCGAGGCTCTCGAGGTGCTGGGCGGCGGCGCGGTGGCTCGCCTTCCAGTCGATGCCGCGGGAGGTGCGCGACTCGTGGCCGAGCATGACGTTCTCTCCGACCGAGAGGTTGGAGCAGAGGTTGACCTCCTGGTACACGGTCGAGATGCCGGCCGCCTGCGCGTCGGCGGTCGACCCGAAGACGCGGCTGCTGCCTGCGACGACGATGTCGCCCTGGTCGATCGGGTAGACCCCGGTGAGGGCCTTGATGAGGGTCGACTTCCCGGCGCCGTTCTCGCCCATGAGCGAGTGCACCTCGCCGGGGAACAGGCGGAAGTCCACCTCGTCGAGGGCGAGGACTCCGGGGAAGCGGATCGTGATGCCGGTCATGTCGACGACCGGGAGGACTGCGGCGTCCGCGGGCATATCGGGTGGCCTTTCGGTCTCGTCGGCACGTCCGCCGGGGGTGACGGTCTCACCCCCGGCGGACGTGGCGTGCGTCCTGGTGCTGCTGAGGCTCAGTAAGCGCGCTCGTCGATGACTTCGGCCGCCTGCTCCTGCGTGAAGCTCTGGTCCTCGACGTAGTACTTCTTCTCCACCTCGGTGCCCGCGAGCACATCGGTGACGAGGCCGGCTGCGAGCTCGCCCAGCAGAGGGTTGCACTCGACGATGTAGTTGATCTTGCCGTCGACGAGGGCCTGCATGCCGTCGTGCACCGCGTCGATGGAGATGATCTTGATGTCCTCGCCCGGGACGCCGCCCGCCGCCTCGATCGCCTCGATGGCGCCGAGCGCCATGTCGTCGTTGTGGGCGTAGAGCAGGTCGATGCCGTCGATGCCGTACTTCTGGATGAAGCCCTCCATGACCGTCTTGCCGCCGTCGCGCGTGAAGTCGCCCGTCTGCGAGTCGATCTTCTCGATGGACGTGCCGGCGATGGCCTCGTCGAAGCCCTCCGCGCGGTCGTTGGCGGGCGCGGAGCCCGTCGTGCCCTCGAGCACGACCATCTTGGTGGCGGTGTCGCCGAAGTTCTCGGCGGCCCACTCACCGGCCGTCGTGCCTTCCTTCTTGAAGTCGAGGCCGACCCAGCTCGCGTAGAGATCCTCGGGCGAGGTCACCGTGCGGTCTTCGAGGACGACCGGGATGCCGGCATCCGCTGCCTCCTGGAGGACGTCATCCCACCCGTCTTCGACGATCGGGGCGATGACGATGGCGTCGACTCCCTGGTTGATGAAGTCGCGGACCGCCGCGATCTGGGCTGCGGGGTCGTTGTCGGCCGCGTTGAAGATGAGGTCGAAGCCGTTCTCGGCCGAGAACGCCTCCTTCATCGACTCGGTGTTCGCCGAGCGCCAGCCGGACTCGGAGCCGGTCTGCGCGAAGCCGACGGTGACGGGGCCGTCGTCGCCGCCGTCGCCGCCGTCGCCGCCCGTGCCCGAGCTGCTCGAGCAGCCCGTGGCCGCGAGTGCGAGCGCACCGAGAAGTGCGATGCCGGCCATGAACTTCTTGTTCACCCAAAACCTCCTTGTTCGGGACCGGCATCTGCGCCGGCGATTTCCATGCGAGCCGTCGGGGGAGGCTCGATGACCAGAATGTTAGCCTTCACATTTCAGGGTCGCGCAATATGTGAGCGATAACATTTGGGTAACGGCGGCGTGATATCGCCGCTATCTGCGGTTTCGATCCCGGCGTGAACCCGGATTGGAACGTTAGCGATCACATTGCTGGTGGGAGCGATCCCGCGGTGTGCGCGCGGAGTCGCGCCCGGCCCGCCGAGGAGCTCAGCCCCAGCCGCGGGGAGCATCGGATCCGCCCGCCGAGGAGCACCGCGTTCCGCGCGAGATGCCACAAGTTCCGGCATCTCGGCGTCGAGAGGCCAGAACTTCGGGATGTTCGACGCCGGCCAGACGCCGAGCCGACCGATCAGCTCCGGTGGTCGCGCCAGGAGTGCTGCGGGTCGAACCCGAGGAGGCGCCGCGCCTTGTCGATCGACAGAAGCGTGTCGTTCACCCCGAGCTCGCGCTTGAGCGGCACGCCGGGGAATACCTCGGCGACGAGCTCGGCGTTGGGCCTGGTCATGACGGTGTCGGCCGCCGCGATGATGAAGCGGTCGAAGCCGGGGGGAGCAGCATCCAGCGCCTTCTGGACCGCCTGCGCGCCGTCGCGCGCGTCGATGTAGCCCCACAGGTTCCACTTGCGCTTGCGGGCGTCGGCGTCGAACGACGGGAACTCGGCGTAGTCGTCCGGATTCATGACGTTCGAATAGCGCAGCGCCGTGATCGACAGATCGGGATGCCAGCGCACGAGCTCGATCGCGAGCTGCTCCTCGAGGTGCTTGACGAGGGAGTACACCGACTCGGGACGCGCCGGATACTCCTCGTCGACCGGGATGTACGGCGGGTCGACGTCGAACGGGAGCCCCAGGACCGTCTCGCTCGACGCGTAGACGATGCGACGGATGCCGAGCCGCACCGCCGCCCAGAACACGTCGAACGTCGTGAGGATGTTGTTGCGGAACGTGGCGATGTCGCTGCGGATGCTCGGCGCCGGAATCGCCGCGAGATGCACGACTGCGTCGAAGCCGCCCGACTCGCCGTGGACGCCCGACAGAGCGTCGGCGACGGCGCCGTAGTCGGTCAGGTCGACCTGGAGGAAGCCGGGCCCGCGGGTTCCGACGACGTCGATCCCGACGACGTCGTGACCGGCCTCGCGCAGCTCGCGGAGGACGACGGAACCGAGCTTTCCGGAAGAGCCGGTGAGGGCGATGCGCATGTCTCCACCCTGTCACGGCTGCAGTGTGCCCGGGCGGGGGCGACGGGATGCTGTCCCTCCGGGCACGCGGGATCGTTCGGGGTCGCATGTGGTGGGTTCGCCGCGCGTGAAGCAGCCGTCCGCGACCCCGATCTCGAGGGTTGGGGAGGTTCGGGGTCGCATGTGGTGGGTTCGCCGCGCGTGAAGCAGCCGTTCGCGACCCCGGAGTGCGCCGCAAACAGTGTTTCGGGGTGAGGAAGCGCCGCTTCCGCCGAACGGAGCCGACCACTGGTCGCCCCGTGTTGGGGTGGACGTCCCGATCGGCGGGGCGGGATGCTGTCGCTCAGGGCGCGGCGGCGCGCGCCTCGCGCTCGAGCCTGCGCAGCCGCTCGCGGGCGCGGTCGTTCGCGCGCGGTCCGCCCGACGTGAGCGCGCGCTCGGCGACGGCGAGCACGACGCGGGTCGCGGTCACGACAGGCAGGGGAGCGCGACGCACCCCGAGGAGGCGTCGGTAGCGACGCGGGATCGTCGCGACGGCGGCGGCGAACAGCATCCGGTAGGCGAGTCCCATCCGTCCCTCGAACGGAGGGCGGCGCAGGAACCGGACGACGTCGTGGACGCGCTCGTCGCCGCGCAGCTCGCCGCGCTCGAGGTAGCCGTCGATGCGGGCGTGGAGCTCGGCCACGGTCGCCGGCGGTTCGGCGACGCCCATGAGCCGTCCCGCGAGCGCCCAGTCGGCGACGTATGCATCGGGTCCGCCCGGGATCGGCCCTCCCCACGTCGTGTGCGCCGTGAGGAACGCGTCGGTGAAGGCGAGGTGGACCCAGTCCGACAGTTCCGCGTCGGCGGCGGAGTAGGCGCGCTCGGTCCCAGCGGCGTCGACGTAGCTGCCCTCGACGCGGGAGTGGAAGCGGGCGACCCGCGCGGTCTCGGCATCCGCCTGCGCGCGCGAGCCGTACGTGAGGCACAGGATCCAGCGGACTGTGCCTGACAGCCGCCCGAGCGGATCGTCGCGGTAGCGCGAGAAGTCGTGGACGCCGGCCATCGGTCCGGGGTGCAGGGCCTGGAGCAGCAGCGCCCGGATGCCGGCGACGAACGTCGCCATCCCCTCGTGGACCGTCCAGGCGGGCCCGTCCTCGGCGAAGTACCCGTCGTCGTCGCCCTCGGCGAGTGCCAGCACCCACTTGGGTGCCCCATCGGGGTCGCCCGAGACCGCCGTGAGCAGCCGCGCGCGCAGCGCCGCGAGCCGTGACGGCCGGACCGGATCGAGCGCGGGGGAGCCCATGCCCCCAGCCTCGCATGCGACGAGGCCAGACCGGCTCGAGAACGCGTGGACGACCGTCCCGATCCCGACGGGATCGCAGATCGCGCGATCTCGGCGCCTTCAGCCCCGGCTACGGTGTACCCCATGAGCGATGCCGGGACGCGCACGAGCCGCGTCGGCGTGCGCGAGGTCGCGCAGCTGGCCGGCGTGTCGTCGCAGACGGTGTCGCGCGTGATCAATGAGCATCCCAGCATCCGGCCTGAGACCCGCCGCCGAGTGCTCGAGGCGATGCAGGCGCTCGACTACCGCGTCAACAACGCCGCGCGCGCCCTCGGGACGCGCACGACGCGGACGCTGGGCGTCATCGCCTCGGACGCGACGCTCTACGGCCCGTCGGTCGGCATCGCGGCGCTCGAGGCCGCCGCGCGCGAGTCGGGGCGGTGGGTCGCGACGGCCTACGCCGATGCGGCGGACGAGGCATCCGTCGATGACGCGGCCGAGCGCCTGCTCGCGCAGGGTGTCGACGGCATCGTCGTGCTCGCGCCGCACGCCAGGTCGCTCGAGGGCCTCGCAGCGCGGCCCCTCGGCGTGCCTCTCGGCGTGCTCCACGGCTCGCACGAGGGCGGCGTGCAGGAGGACGGCGCGGCGCTCGCCGTCGCGCACCTCGCCGAGCTCGGGCATCGGCGCATCGCACTGCTGGCGGGCCCCGCCGACTGGCTCGAGGCGACGGCCCGCGAGCGCGGGTTCGGCCAGGCGCTGTCGGCACGCGGGCTCGAGGCAGCGGGGCGCTGGGAGGGCGACTGGTCGGCCGCCACCGCCGCAGCCCTCGCTCCCGAGATCGTCGACGCCGTGCGCGGTCCGCTGGGACCCACAGCCGTCTTCGTCGCCAACGACCAGATGGCGCTGGGGCTCATCGCTGGGCTGCGCGAAGCGGGCCTCGACGTGCCGCGCGACATCAGTGTGGCGGGCTTCGACGATAATCCGGATGCCGCGTTCTACCGGCCGGCGCTCACGACGGTGCACCTCGACCTGGCCGGAGAGGCGCGCCGCTGCGTCGCCGAGGTGCTGGGCCTGCCCGATCCGACCCCGCCCGCGCGACCCGTACTCGTCGTGCGCGCCTCGACCTCGGCGCCGCCGCGCGTCTCGACCTCGGCGCCGCCGCGCGCCTCGACCTCGGCGCCGCCGCGCGCCTCGACCTCGGCGCCGCCGCGCGCCGGAGAGGACGACCCGACATGACCACGAGAGAGCTCGGGCCCGGCGGGCCCGTCGTCACCGAGCTGTGCGTCGGCACGAGCCCGCTCGGCGGCATGCCGCAGATCTACGGCTACGACGTCGAGGCCGAGCGCGCGATCGCGACGGTGCTGCGCGCGTTCGAGTCCGGCATCGGCTTCCTCGACACGTCGAACAACTACGGCGGCGGCGAGAGCGAGAAGCGCATCGGCGAGGCGATCCGCCGCGCGGGCGGCCTTCCCGAGGGGTTCGTCGTCGCGACGAAGGCCGACCCGGTGCCGGGCGACGGCGAGTTCACGGGCGACCGCGTGCTCGCGTCGTTCGAGGAGAGCCTGGAGCGCCTCGGGCTCGACCGCGTGCCGGTGTTCTACCTGCACGATCCCGAGCACTTCGACTTCGACGACCTGTCCGCCCCCGGCGGAGCGGTCGACGCCATGGTCGAGCTCAAGCGGCGCGGGGCCGTCGATCGCATCGGCGTCGCGGGCGGCGACCTCGGCGCGATGCGCCGGTACGTCGACACGGGCGCCTTCGACATCCTGCTGAACCACAACCGCTACACGCTCCTGGATCGCAGCGCCGACGCCCTCATCGACCACGCGCTGGCCGCAGGCCTCGTATACGTCAATGCGGCGCCGTTCGCGAGCGGCATGCTCGCCAAGCCCGCCGCCGACCGGCCGCGGTACCAGTACGGGATGCCGAGCGACGAGATCGTGGAGCGCACCGAGCGGCTGCGCGCGCTGTGCGCGGCGCACGGTGTCTCGCTCCCCGCCGTGGCGCTGCAGTTCTCGACGCGCGACCCCCGGGTCTCCTCGACCGTCGTGGGCGTCTCGTCGCCCCAGCGCGTCGACGAGCTCGTCGCGAACGCCGCTGCGCCGATCCCGGCCGAGCTGTGGGACGAGCTGCGCGACCTCGCGGTCTGAGGCTCCCGGGCTCCCAGCATCCGCTCGCCGCCGCCGAGACGCCAGAAGTTCCGGTCAACGGATGCCGAGATGCCAGAAGTTCTGGCATGTCGAGCGCCGAGGCGGCTGCCGGCCGCGCCGGAATGCTCGAGGGTGGC
>NZ_JBEYBL010000009.1:0-27533 GCF_040632175.1 Microbacterium sp. NPDC019599 | reverse complement strand
ATGCTCGAGGGTGGCCGGATGGCCGGGCGCCCAGCATCCCGCCGATTCACCAGAAGTTCCGGTCAACGGATGCCGAGATGCCAGAAGTTCTGGCAGGTCGAGCGCCGAGGTGGCTGCCGGCCGTGCCGGAATGCTCGCGGGTGGCCGGATGGCCGGGCGCACAGCATCCCGCCGATTCACCAGAAGTTCCGGTCAACGGATGCCGAGATGCCAGAAGTTCTGGCATGTCGAGCGCCGAGGCGGCTGCCGGCCGCGCCGGAAGGCTCGAGGGTGGCCGGATGGCCGGGCGCACAGCATCCCGCCGAGACGCCAGAAGTTCCGGTCAACGGATGCCGAGGTGCCAGAAGTTCTGGCATGTCGAGCGCCGAGGCGGCTGCCGGCCGCGCCGGAAGGCTCGAGGGTGGCCGGATGGCCGGGCGCAAAGCATCCCGCCGATTCACCAGAAGTTCCGGTCAACGGATGCCGAGATGCCAGAAGTTCTGGCGACTCGACAGGCGGCCGCTGGCGAAGACCCGATGTTACCGGTAACATCACTCCCGGCGGTCGCGGCATCCTGTCCCCGCCGCACGAGCACCGACGGAGGAACCCGTGACCGTGACTGACCCGGCGTCGAAGCCGGCAGCCCCCTTCAGCCCCGAGATCGAGGCCGCCATCGCGGAGGTGCGCGCGGATGTCGCGAAGCTCCATGGCGAGCTCGTCCGCTACAACCTCATCGTCTGGACGGGCGGCAACGTCTCGGGCCGGGTGCCGGGCGCTGACCTGTTCGTCATCAAGCCGAGCGGCGTGAGCTACGACGACCTCGCGCCGGAGAATATGATCCTGTGCGATCTGGACGGCAACGTCGTCCCGAGCACTCCCGGAAGCGACCGCAGTCCGTCGTCCGACACGGCGGCGCACGCGTACGTGTACCGGAACATGCCCGAGGTCGGGGGAGTCGTGCACACCCACTCGACCTTCGCCGTCGCGTGGGCCGCGCGCGGTGAGGAGATCCCGTGCGTCATCACGGCGATGGCGGACGAGTTCGGCGGGCCGATCCCGATCGGCCCGTTCGCGATCATCGGCGACGACTCGATCGGCCGCGGCATCGTCGAGACGCTGACGGGCCACCGCAGCAGGGCTGTGCTCATGCAGAACCACGGGCCGTTCACGATCGGCGTCTCGGCGAAGGACGCCGTCAAGGCCGCCGTCATGGTCGAGGATGTCGCGCGCACGGTGCACTACGCGCGCGAGGCGGGTCCGCTCATCCCGATCCCGCAGGAGGCGATCGACCGCCTGTTCGACCGGTACCAGAACGTCTACGGCCAGGCCTCCTACCAGCGCCGCGACGCGGAGGACGCCTCGTGAGCGCGCAGGCCATCGCCGAGGGCCGCACCGCCCTCGGCATCGAGCTCGGCTCGACGCGCATCAAGGCGTGCCTCGTCGCCGCCGACGACCCGACGACGGTCCTCGCCGTGGGCAGCCACGAGTGGGAGAACGAGTTCGTCGATCGGGTGTGGACATACTCGCTCGAGTCGGTCTGGTCGGGCCTGCAGGCCGCGTACGCCGACCTCGTCGCGGACGTCCAGCGCCGCCACGGCGTCCGGCCCGAGACCTTCGGCGCGATCGGCGTGTCGGCCATGATGCACGGCTACCTCGCGTTCGACGACGCCGGCGAGCTGCTCGTGCCGTTCCGCACGTGGCGCAACACGACGACGGGAGCAGCATCCGCTCGCCTGAGCGAGCTCTTCGGCGTCAACATCCCGCTGCGCTGGTCGATCGCGCACCTGGACCAGTCCGTCCTCGACGACGAGCCGCACGTTGCGCGGATCGCGTCCTTCACGACGCTCGCCGGCTTCGTGCACTGGAAGCTCACGGGCCGCGATGTGCTCGGCGTGGGCGACGCGTCGGGCATGTTCCCGATCGACTCCGCCACGGGCGACTACGACGCGGCGCTCGTCGAGAAGTACGACGCCCTCGTCGCCGGCTCGGCACTTCAGGCCAACCTCGGCGATCTGCTCCCGGAGGTGCTCCCCGCGGGCGCTGCGGCGGGCGAGCTCACCGCCGAGGGTGCGGCCCTGCTCGACCCGACAGGGGCGCTGCGCCCCGGCATCCCGTTCTGCCCTCCCGAGGGCGATGCGGGCACGGGCATGGTGGCGACGAACTCGGTCGCCCCGCGCACGGGCAATGTCAGCGCCGGCACGAGCATCTTCGCGATGGTCGTCCTCGAGCGGCCACTCACCGAGGTGCACCACGAGCTCGACCTCGTGACGACGCCCGCGGGCGACCCGGTCGCGATGGTCCACTGCAACAACGGCGCGAGCGAGCTCGCGGCGTGGGCGGGCCTGTTCACGCGCTTCTCGGCCGCAGCCGGCGCACCCCTGGACAGTGACGCCGTCTTCGAGGCGCTCTTCCGCGAGGCCCTGGAGGGAGAAGCGGATGCCGGCGGCCTCGTCGCGTACAACCACCTGGCCGGCGAGCCCATCGCGGGCCTGGCCGAGGGGCGCCCGCTGTTCGTCCGCACGCCGGACAGCCGCCTGACGCTCGCGAACTTCATGCGCGCGCAGCTGTACGGCGTGTTCGGCACGCTCGCGCTCGGCATGAAGGTGCTCGAGGGCGAAGGCGTCGCGCTGGACGCGATGTTCGCGCACGGCGGGATCTTCCGCACGGCCGGCGTCGCGCAGCGCTTCCTCGCCGGCGCGCTCGGCGCACCCGTCGCGGTCGGCGAGACGGCGTCCGAGGGTGGCGCGTGGGGCATCGCGGTGCTCGCCGCGTTCCTCGCGGCATCCGGATCCGACCTCGGCGCCTACCTGCGCGACGAAGTCTTCGCAAGTGCGGCGATCGACACCGTCGATCCCGACCCCGCCGACGTCGCCGGCTTCGCCGCCTACCTCGACCGCTACCGGGCCGGCCTCGCCGTCGAGGCCGCCGCCGTCTCCGCCCTCTGACCCACCCCCGACTCCATGTCCCCGACTTCGCCGCAATGGGGCCTCTCAAGCGGCCAAGTTCGGGACATCGAAGCCTCCAGCCTCTCGAAGGAAACCGAAATGACCCGCACACCCCTCCCCACCTCCCTCGACCAGTACGAGATCTGGTTCGTCACCGGCAGCCAGAACCTGTACGGCGAGGACACGCTCCGGCAGGTCGCCGAGCAGTCCCAGGCCGTCGCCGAGGGCCTGGCCGGCCTCCCGGTGAAGGTCGTCTGGAAGCCCGTCCTCAAGGACTCGGACTCGATCCGCCGCCTCGCCCTCGAGGTCAACGGACGCGACGACGTCATCGGCGTCATCGCCTGGATGCACACGTTCAGCCCCGCCAAGATGTGGATCGCGGGCCTGGACGCGCTGCAGAAGCCGCTCCTGCACCTCCACACGCAGGCCAACGTCGAGCTGCCGTGGGCCGACATCGACTTCGACTTCATGAACCTCAACCAGGCCGCGCACGGCGACCGCGAGTTCGGGTACATCCAGACCCGCCTCGGCGTCGCGCGCAAGACGGTCGTCGGGCACGTCTCCAACCCCGTCGTCCTGCAGCAGATCGAGGACTGGCAGCGCGCGTCGGCCGGCTGGGCCGCGGCCCGCACGCTCAAGCTCGCGCGCTTCGGCGACAACATGCGCTACGTCGCGGTCACCGAGGGCGACAAGACCGAGGCCGAGCTGCGCTTCGGGGTGCAGGTCAACACGTGGGGTGTGAACGAGCTGGCGGATGCTGTCGCCCAGGCGACCGACGCCGAGATCGACGCCCTCGTGGCGGAGTACATCGAGCAGTACGACGTCGTCGCCGAGCTCCTCCCGGGCGGCGAGCGTCACCAGTCGCTGCGCGACGGCGCCGCGATCGAGGTCGGACTGCGCTCGTTCCTCGAGGAGGGCGGCTTCGGCGCCTTCACGACGTCGTTCGAGGACCTCGGCGCGCTCAAGCAGCTGCCCGGTCTCGCGGTGCAGCGGCTCATGGCCGAGGGCTACGGCTTCGGCGCGGAGGGCGACTGGAAGACGGCGATCCTCGTGCGCGTCGCGAACGTCATGGGCGCGGGCCTGCCCGGCGCCGCAAGCCTCATGGAGGACTACACGTACGACCTCGTCCCGGGCTCGGAGCGGATCCTCGGCGCGCACATGCTCGAGGTCGCCCCGTCGCTCACGACGGCCAAGCCGCGCCTGGAGATCCACCCGCTCGGCATCGGCGGCAAGGACGACCCCGTGCGCCTCGTCTTCACGGCCGACCCCGGTCCCGCGCTCGTCGTCGCGATGAGCGACATGCGCGACCGGTTCCGCCTCGTCGCGAACGTCGTCGAGAACGTCGAAGCGCCCGACCTGCCCAAGCTCCCCGTCGGCCGCGCCATCTGGAAGCCCGCTCCCGACTTCGCGACGAGCGCCGCGTGCTGGCTCGCGGCCGGGGCCGCGCACCACACGGTCATGACGACGGCGGTCGGCATCGAGGTCTTCCGCGATTTCGCCGAGATCGCCAAGACCGAGCTCGTCGTCATCGACGAGGACTCGACGGTGCGCGACTTCCAGCGCGAGCTCCGCTGGAACCAGGCGTACTACCGCCTCGCACAGGGCATCTGATCCCGGCCGCGTCGACCCGCCGCAGCTGACCGCGGCGGGTCGACGCGCGCACCCCGGGCGCCGTACACTGAACCGTTTTCGGGGACTCGGCAACAAACTTCGACGAAGAGGAATCCATCCAATGGCACGCATCCCGGTCTCGGGCATCCAGCACACCCTGCGCTGCGGGGAGTACGAAGCCGTCGTCGCGAGCGTCGGCGCATCGCTGCGGACGCTGCGGTTCGACGGCCGCGACCTCGTCGTGCCGTTCGGGGCCGATGAGCTGCGCACCGGCTACCGCGGCGCAACGCTCGCCCCGTGGCCGAACCGCGTCGTCGACGGGCACTACTCGTTCGGCGGCGCGGCGCATGTCCTGGCGCTGACCGAGCCCGAGCGCGGACATGCCCTGCACGGGCTCGCGGCCTGGCTCGACTTCCAGGTGACGGATGCCGGATCGGACCACGTGACGCTCGCGGCGACGATCGAGCCGCAGGCCGGCTACCCGTGGCGGGTCGAGGTCACGACGACCTACCGGCTCGCCGCCGACGGCCTCGTCCAGACCGTGACGGCGCGCAACGCCGGCGCGCAGCCCGCGCCGTGGGGGACCGGCCCGCACCCGTACCTCGTGGCCGGCGCCGGCGCGCTGGACGAGTGGACCTTCGAGCTGCCGGCGGCCGAGGTCCTCCTCGTCACCGACGACCGGCTCATCCCGACCGACCTGCGCCCCGTCGACGCCGACGACGCCGCGCGCTTCGACTTCCGCGAGGCCCGGACCATCGGCGCCGCCGAGATCGACCACGCCTACTCGGGCCTCGTCCGCGACGAGTCGGGTACCGCGACCGTGCGGGTCACCGACCCTGCAGGCACGGGCGTCGAGATGACGTGGGATGCCGCGTGCCCATGGGTGCAGATCCACACGGCCGACCTCCCCGGTGGGCCGGCCCAGCCGGGCCACCGCGCGGGCCTCGCGGTCGAGCCCATGACGTGCGCTCCCGACGCCTTCAACGCCGGCTCCTACTCCTACGACGCGGGCCTCATCGTGCTCGAGCCCGGCGCGGAGTCCTCCGCGTCCTGGCGCATCGCCGCGATCTGATCCGCCTGGGTCGTTGAGCGAGCGGAGCGAGACGAAACGCCCGCACCCGGCGCACACCCCGACCGGGCCGACGGGGTCAGTGGGCGTGCCCGCCCTGGACGACCCCGTGCCCGCCGCCGCCGAGGCGCCCCGCCTCGGTCGCGGCGAGGGCAGGGGTCACGACCCCGGCCACCAGCACGGCGGCCAGCAGAAGCGCACCCACCCGCGGGGGAGCAGCATCCGTGCCCCTTCCCCGGATTGCGCGGCCGCAGACGATCCCGACCGCGAGGAGGAGCAGGGATGCCGCCCCCGCGGCGATCACGCTCGTCCGGGCAGGATCGACCCACACCGCGACGGCCGTGGCCGCAATCCCGGAGAGCACCCCCGCGACGCTCGCCCGCGGCGCGATGACGCGCCCGCGGGCGAGCGCCGCCGCCCCCCACGCGATGCTCGCGGAGCCGAGCAGGACGAGCGGCACCCCTACCGCCCTCCCGCCATCCGACGCCGTGAGCACTCCCGCGCCGAGCGCGAGCTGGATGAGCCCGGCGCCCCACGCAGCGACGGCCGTGAAGGCCGTCACGGCCGCCCACGCGGCGGGCGAGGCATCCCGTCGCCCCCGCAGGGCCGCCTCGTCGTGTCCCGCGTGCACGGCCGCGTCCCAGATCAGGCCGTGCGGCCCGACAGCGCCGGTCCTCGATCGGCGGCGAGGCCGACACCGAGCAGCACGATGGCGCTCGCGAGGTGCAGGAAGTGATCCGGCGTGTTGAGGGCCAGGACGTTCAGCGCCGTGCCGACGAGGAAGAACCCCGTGATGCCGAGCAGCAGATAGGCGGCGCCGACGACGATGTTGACGATCTTCGCGGCCCTCGCCGAGATCAGGCCAGATGCGAGCAGCGCCGCGCCGATCAGGAGGTGCGCGATGTTGTGGAGCGGGTTGACCTCGAAGATGCCGAGCAGCAGTCCGCCGTCCGTCGAGACGAGCGGGACGCCCATCGTCGCCGTGAAGCCGAGCGTTCCGACGAGCAGGTAGACGGCGCCGAAGATCGTGGCGACGAGTCGATTCGGTGACGAGCGCATGGGATCCTCCCCTTCGATGCGCGGCCCGGTGCCGCGTCATAGGGTTGTTCGGAGCATCCCGTCGATCGGTTTGGAGAGCGGGGGAGAGGGCGCACGAGCGCAGAGCGAAGGGCCCCGGAGTGTGCTCCGGGGCCCTTCGACGTGGACGTCGCGACCGGGCGGCGCGCAGCGGCCGCGACGCGTCTTCAGCGGTCGTCGCCGCGGAGGTGCTCCTTGACCTCGTTGCGCTTGTGGACCGAGTCACGCTCAGCCTCCGCCTTCTTGACGTCGGCGTCGGCCTTCATCTCGTCGACCTTGTCGCCGATCCGGTCTGCGGTGTCCTCCCACGCGTCCTGGATCTTGCGACCGGCGGTCTCAGCCGTCTCCTTGGCGTCCTCAGCGAATCCCATAGCGCGCTCCTTTCGTGAGGGGCTCGCCCTTTCGATCGGGCGGTCTCCAGACGCTACGACACGGCGCTTGCGCGACGGAGGGGGTTGCATCCGGGTCGGCGGCTTGCTAGCAGTGCCAGACTCGACCTGTGCGATTCGAGACGACGATGCTCCTGATGGGAAACAACACCGGGATCGAAGTGCCGCCCGACGTCATCGAGGCCCTCGGCGGCGGCAAGCGCCCCGCCGTCGCCGTGACCGTCAACGGCTACGAGTACCGCAGCACGGTCGGGGTCATGGGCGGCAAGTCGCTCATCCCGTTCAGCTCCGACAAGCGCGCGGCGACCGGCATCCAGGGCGGCGACGCGATCACGGTCGACGTGGAGCTCGACACGGCTCCGCGCACCGTCGAGGTCCCCGCCGACCTCGCCGCCGCGCTCGCCGAGGCGGGAGTGCGCGATGCATTCGACAAGCTCCCGCCGAGCCACCGCAAGGCGCACGTCACGAGCGTCGAGTCCGCGAAGGCCGCCGAGACGCGCGCTCGCCGAGTGCAGGCGGTCGTGACGAAGCTCGCCGGCTGAGGCCGGGCGGCCGCGGCTGACAGCATCCGGTCGTCTCCGGTGGATCTGCGACAACTGAACGGCGCAAGCGGATGCTGTCCGCCCGCGCTCCTCACAGGCGCGAGCGTTACGCGACGGGTGTGCGGGTGTCGATCGCGTCGCGGAGCGGCCGGCGCATGAAGGCCCAGTAGCCCGTCGGCGTGATGCGCGCGAGGATGTCGACGAGCCGCGCCTCGCGGCCCACCATCGTGCGCGCGGACCGGCGCACAGTCGCCTCGGCGATCCGTCGCCCGGCGTCGGCGGGCTCGGTGTGGTACATCGCGGCCTGCGCCTGCGCGGCGCGCTGCGCGACGGCGGGATCGATGGATGCCGCGTACCGGCCGTGCAGGATGATCCCCGTCTTGACACCCGCGGGGTAGACGGCGCCGACCGTCACGGTCGATCCCGCGAGCTCGTGGCGCAGCGCCTCGGTGAACCCGCGCACCGCGTACTTGCTCATCGCGTACGGGATGCGGCCGGCGGGAGCGGCGAGCCCGTAGATCGAGACGAGGTGCGTGATGTGCGCCGCCGGCTCGCGCCGGAGCGCCGGCAGCAGGGCCTTGGTCACGTTGACGGTGCCCCAGAGGTTGACGTCCATGAGCCAGCGCATCTCCTCCATCGTGAGCTGGTCGACGTCGCCGAGCATCGACGAGCCAGCGCACGTCACGAGCGCCTGGACGTGGGGATGGGACGCCTCGATGTCGGCCGCGAGCGCGAGGACGGCCTCGTCGTCCGTGAGGTCGACGACGTGGGTCGTGTGACCCGCTCCGTCCAGTTCCTCAGCGAGCCTCTCGAGACCTTCCGCGTTGCGGTCCACGAGCGCGATCCGCGCGCCTCGCCGTGCGAGCTCGCGGGACACCTCCGCGCCCATGCCGCTCGCGGCGCCCGTGACGACGGTCGTCCTGCCCCGCACGTCCAGCCGCTGCCTCTTCGCCATCGCCGTTCCTTCCGCGTCATCGCAAAGCCGCCTTCGATTCTCACCCACGCGCGGTGAGGTGGCCGTCACCGGGCGCCGGTAACCTCGAAGGAGGAGGTGCGCAGGCATGGGCAGGACCGCGGATGCTGTCGAAGAGGGCCTTTCGATCGCCTCTGCCGCCGCCCGGCTCGCCGTGCGCAACCACATCCTGGTCGAGGCGATCACGCACGACGCCGCGTACGACCTCGACCGCCTGTCCGCCTTCGCGCGCGACACGCTCGTCGCGCTCGCCGACGAGCAGCAGGATGCCGCGAACCTCGTGCGCAAGCAGCGCCGCGCGGCCTGGGGCAAGTACAGCGACTCGCATGGCACGCACGATTACCGGGACCGCGACACGCGCAACCTCCGCCGCCGCGAACGTCAGTATCAGGGCGTCGCGAAGATCCTCCGCCGGCGTGCGGACGATCCCGAGGCCGTGCGGGCGCTCGTCGAGGAGGCGCGCGACGCCGCATGGGGGGATGTCGAGTCCAACCTGCAGCGCCGCCTCCGCGTCGAGGGCATGAGGGCCGAGAACGACCCCGACTACGAGACGATGCGCGAGGCGCGGATGCAGGCCCTCCGCCTCGTCGACCTCCCGCGCCTCGGCGCCCACCGCCGTCGGCTCGCCCAGGGCGCCGTCGAGCGCGACCTCGACCCGGCCTGACCTCCGCCTCAGCCCCCGGGCCGACGGTCACGGCCCACGGTCGCCGAGCTTGTCGAGGCGTCGGACTCGAGCCCGGCCGCCGCCCCTCAGCCGTCCCCGCCGAACCAGCGCTCGCGAGTGAGGAACGCGAGCTGCGCACGCTTGCCCGGCAGGTCGATCTCGGGCCCGCGCTCGAAGCCCAGCCGCAGCATGCGGGCGATCGCGGCGTCGTTGCTCACATCGGGCTCGATGACGATGCGCCGCGCGGCCGGGGGAGTGAAGAGGAACCGCGCGACGGCGGCCGCGAGTCGCGTCGTGAACGACGCGACCCGCTCGCCCCGGCCCCCGAGGAAGAAGTGCATCCCGACGTCGCCGGACTGCACGGAGTAGCAGGCGCCGACGGGATCGTGCTCGGGCTCGTACGTCTGAAGGAGCGCGACGGGAACGCCGTCGCGGCGCACGAGGAAGGCGTGGTGCGTCGACAGCGAGTCGACGAACGCGTACAGGTCGCGCAGCTCGTCCGGCGGCAGCTCACCCAGGCCCCAGAACCTCGCGTGCGGCGCCGTGACCCACGCGTGGATCGTCTCGAGGTCGGCCTCGGGGTCGAGCACGGCGAATTCGAGGCGCCCCAGGTGCGGCTCGTCCTCCACGTGGACGACCTCGCCCGGCCGCCCCGAGGCGAGCCGCGGGCCGAGCACCCCCACCCGGGTGAGAGCAGCCCAGTCCGTCACGACCCGGGCGGGAGCAGCATCCCGCCATGCCTCGAGCTGGTCGGCGAAATGCGGCGATTCGGGGTCGCCGGACGCCCCGAAAGGCACGCCCCACCGGCTCGCCTCGCGGTCGGCGAGATCCCACGCCCAGCGCGCGACCGAGCCGCGCCAGCTGCGGTCCGTGAGCCCCGGCGTCGAGCCCGTGCAGCGGACGGTGTCGATGTCGCCCGAGAGCGGGATGCCGAGCCCCGCGCCGGGATCGGCCACGCCCTCGACGTCGGCCAGGACGTGCAGCGGCAGCAGCCGGTGGCGCTCGCCCCACAGCTCGACGCCGGCTCCGTTGACCGCCGCGGCCTCGACAAGCGCGTCGCGCGCGATCTCACCCGCGTCCGCGGCGAGGGCCGGATGTGCGAGCAGTCGCGGCAGCCCGGCCGCGATCCGGCCGAAGACGCCGAACCACGGGTCGTACACGGCGCCGAACCCGTGCGGCT
Organism: Microbacterium sp. NPDC019599; assembly: GCF_040632175.1. Classification (NCBI taxonomy): domain Bacteria; kingdom Bacillati; phylum Actinomycetota; class Actinomycetes; order Micrococcales; family Microbacteriaceae; genus Microbacterium; species Microbacterium sp. NPDC019599. The sequence goes on along the minus strand of NZ_JBEYBL010000009.1, from coordinate 17,104 downwards.
CCCGCAGCGGAGCGAGCACGGGGTGCGCGGCGAGCCGGCGCACGAGCTCGGCACGCCACGCGGCGTACGCACCCGCAGTCTCGGAGTCCGCCGACATCCGCCGATCCCACGCGTCGAGCGCATCGCGCACGGTTGCCGCCGCATCCGGCAGCGGGCCGCGGGGGAGGAAGGCGAGCAGCGCCTCCGCCGACCCGACGAGATCGTCGCCCCAGATCGGCCCGAACTCGTCGGTGGCACCGGGCTCCAGCCCGTCCAGCAGCTCGCGGATCCGCCGGGCCCGGTGCGGCGGCGCGTAGCCCGCTCCGAGGTCGATCTCAGCGCGGTCGGGTCGTTCGTTCGCGTCCACCTGGACGCCGCGCACGGCGACAGCGCGCGGCATCCGCTTCACCCCGACCGGCGCGACGGAGCGCGCATCGTGCGGCAGAAGACGGTCTGCGGGCTCGCGGTCGAGCGCGCGACCGACCGTCGCCGAGAGCACTTCGCCGCCGCGGTCGGCCGCGAGGAGCCTGTTGATCGGGTCGACCCACGAGCCGAACGCCTCGACGACGTCGGCCGCCGAACGTGCGCGCAGGAGCGGAAGCAGCGCGCCGAACCCGAGATCGGCTGACGCCCGCGCCGGCATCCGGACCGACCACCCGACGAGCTCGCCGTCGACCTCCTGCAGATCCGTCACGACGGGCCCGCGCTCGGTCTCGATCGCCTCGACCTCGACGGGCTCGCCGCCGCGCACGATCACCGTCGAGCGCTCGACGCGTGTCGGCTCCCAGCCGCCGGGTCCCAGGGCCTCGATCCCGTCCGTGGTGCGGCGCAGCGTCTCGCGGAAGACATCGGTCCCGTGCGCCATCGCGTTCGTGATGCCCCACGCCGCCGCGCCCGTGTGGCCGAAGTGCTGCACGCCCGGAACCCCCGGAAAGGAGAGCCCGACGACGTCGAACTCGTCGCACGCGAGTCGCACCTGCTGGTATACGCCGGGCAGCTCGAACATGCGGTGCGGATCGCCGGCGAGGAGCGGCATCCCGCTGCCGGTCAGCGAGCCGTGCAGCGCCCACGCGTTGCTCCCCGACGAGGAGACCCCGTCGTCGAGCTCGAAGAACGGGATCCACTCCTCGCCGAGCGTGCGGGCGACGTGCGCGCGCCACAGGATGACGGGGTACGTCGTGAACAGCACGTGGTTCACGTGCAGGATGCCGAGCGGTGCGTGATCCACCCACTCGCCGACCTCGACCTCGCCGCCGAACCGCTCGTCGAGCGCCCTGAACTCGGAGGGCACGACGGCGCGCAGCCCCCGCCGCACGCCCTCGACGAACGCCTCCACGAACGCGCGCGTCTCGTCGTCGAGCCCCTCGAAGGCGCGTCGAGCCGTGTCGTCGAGTCGCGCCCGGCGCGCGAAGACGTCCCACGCGACGCCCGCCTCGCCGACGAGCTCGGCGAGGCGGCCCTCGGCGCGCAGCCGGTCGGCGTCGATCTGCCACGCGCGGTCGCGCGCGGTCGCCTCTCCCTGCGCGTCGGCGAGCTCGAGCACGCCCGAGGCCCGCACATGCGGCACGCCCAGCGCGTCGCGGAACAGCTCCGCCATCAGCCTGCGAAGGCGAGCGCCGCAGAGCGCGCGACGGGGTTCGCGAGCTCGCCCGCGTAGAGCAGCGACGCCGACTGGTTCGCGAGGTCGACCATCTGGAGAGTATTGCGCAGCTGCAGGCGGTTGAGGCACGAGTGCGCGAACGTCTCGGCCCGCAGATCGACGCGCGAGCCGAGATCCGGATGCTGCTCCCGGTGCTCGTCGATCGCCTCGGCGACCAGCATCCAGAACACGGACTCGGGGAGCGTGCCGTCGGCGTGCAGGATGCCCGACAGGTGCCGCAGCACGCCGTCGAAGACGTCGGTGAAGATCGCGAGGGCCTTCTCGTCGTCGTCGACGGGCGAGACGATGCGGCGGATCTCATCGGGCACCGCCCGGTCGGCGAGCAGCGCGACCTCCTCGCCGATGTCCTTCATGAACGCGCCTGTCGGCACGGCACCGTCGAAGACGAGGATGAGGTTCTCGCCGTGGGGCATGAACGCGAGGTCGTACGCGAGCAGGCAGTGCACGACGGGGCGCAGATACGCGCGCAGGACGGCGCGCACCCAGTCGGCCGCGTCCAGGCCCGACCGCCGTACGAGTGCTGTCGCAACAGACCTGCCGACAGCATCCCGATGCAGGAGCGAAGCCAGCGTCGCGAGCCGCTCGCCCGGCGCGATGAGCGGGATCGGGCTCTCGCGCCACAGCGCCGCGATCATCTTGCGGTGCGCCGACGGCGTGGCCGTGCGGTGATAGGCGTCGCCCGTGTAGCCGATCGAGGCGTGCTCGCGGAGCACTCGGAAGCCGGCATCCCGGAGCGTCGCGTCGCGCTCGACGAGGTCGTGCACCCAGTCGTTGATCGCGGGCGTCACGCGCATGTAGGCGGGGGAGAGGCCCCGCAGGAAACCCATGTTCTGCACGGCGAGCGCGGTCTTGACGTAGCTGCGCTCGGGCCGCGAGCGATTGAACATCGTGCGCACCGACTGCTGCGCGAAGTACGCGTCGCGCCCCTCGCCGAGGAGGACGAGGTCGCGTCGCGCGAGGTCGGGCGCGAAGGTGACGGCGATGCGGTGCTCCCACTGCCACGGATGCACGGGCAGCAGGCGGTAATCGGCCGGGTCGAGCCCGAGGTCGTCGAGACGCGACGCGAAGTGCGCGCGCTCCTCGACGCCCAGCTCGCCGCGGAGGAGCGTCGCCTCGTCGAGGCCCGCGCCGAGAGCGAGGTGCGACAGCTCACGCCGCGCTGCGAGCCACACGAGCCGGAACGCCCGCCCGGCCTCGGGCGCGAACGCCGCGTGCTCCGAGGCGCCGAAGCCGATGCGGCCGTTGTTGGCGACGAAGCCGGGGTGGCCCTCGGTCATCGCCCCCTCGATCGTCTGGAAGTCGGCGACCGCCAGCTCGTCCGCGCTCGGCCCGCCGCGATGCGCCTTGAAGGCGGCGCTCGCGAGGGTCGACGCGATCTCCTCGAGGTAGGTCGCGAGCAGGTGATCCGGGATGCCGAGCACGGCCTGCAGCTCGATCACGAACTCCTGCGCGTCGAGCGGAGCGCGGACGCCGTCGACGAAGCGCTCGAGCGTCTCCTCCTCGATGACCCAGTGCTCGAGGGTGCCGACGCGCGCGCGGAACCGGTACTCGGAGCCGGGGGTGACGAGCCGCCACGCACCGGGGGATGCGGCATCCGGAACCGGCGTGAGCAGCCGCTCGTGCGTGAACTCCGCGATGGCCTTGGCGACGAGGTGCCGCTGGGCGGTCGCGAGGTGCTCGGGGGTTAGGTGGGCGGCAGGGTTCATGAGAGGGCTCCGAGGGGCGAGGCGGCGAAGTCGTCGCGCGTGCAGATCGAGAGGGCGGCGCGCTTGACGCCGTCGCCGTCGGGAACGTCGACCTCGCGCAGCACGCGGAATCCCGCGCGGGCGTTCTTGAGGGCGATGCGCTCGTTGCGGACGTCGGGCTCGACGACGACGCGCAGCGCTCCGAGGGTCTGGAAGCAGTGGCGCATGACGGCGGCGAAGACGGCGTCGGTCAGGCCATGTCGCGGCCGGCCGTGGGGCGGCGCGATGAGCACGTGCATCCCGAGGTCGCCCTCCGCCGCCTCGTGGATGCCCGGCAGCAGCACATGCCGCGGGTCGTACGTCTCGGCGAGGAAGGCCGGTGCGCCGTCGACGACGCCGAGCCACGAGTCCTGGTGCGGGTCGGTCACAACGCTCGCGAGGTAGTCGGCGACGTCGTCCTCGGTCAGGTGGGCCATGCGCCAGAACGATGCGTGCGGGTCGGCGAGCCACGCGCGGACGATTGCGGCATCGCGCCGCGGATCCGCACCGACGATCGCGATGTCGAACCCGGTCGCGACGGTCATCGGGCGGCCTCCGCGGGCAGAAGCGCGTCGTGAGGCAGGCCGAACTCCTGGAACGCGATGCGCCGCTCGACGGGGTAGACCTCGCGACCCGTGACCGCCGCGAGGATCGTCGAGTTGCGCCACGCCCCGAATCCGAGATCGGGGGCCGTCAGGCCGTGCGTGTGCTCCTCGCCGTTCTGCACGAACACGCGCCCGCGTCCGGCGTCGATCGAGTAGTCGCGTGCGACGTCGAGGCGTCCGAGCGAATCGAGGGCGATCCGGTCCCGGACCGGGTCGAGGAACGCCGGCGTCCGGGCGGAGTAGCCCGTCGCGAGGACGAGGGCGTTCGTCTCGCGCTCGTACTCGCGGTCGAGCTGCGCGTGGTGCAGTCGCAGCCGGAAGCGCTCGCCGTCCCACGCGGCGCCCTCCACCGACGTGTCGGTGAGGAGGGTCGTCGGCACGGGACCCGCCGCGCTCAAGCGGTAGAGCGTGTCGTAGATCTCGTCGACGAGGTCGCCCGAGATGCCCTTGTAGAGCCCGCGCTGCTCGCGTCCCAGGTGCTGGCGGAGTCCGAGCGGCAGCGCGTGGAAGTGGTCGGTGTACTCCGGCGACGTCATCTCGAGCGTCAGCTTCGTGTACTCCATGGGGAAGAAGCGCGGCGACCGGGTGATCCAGTCCAGCCGGTACCCGCCCTCGCGGAGGCCGTTCAGCAGATCGAGGTAGATCTCTGCGGCGGACTGCCCGCTTCCGACGACGGTGACGGATGCTGTCGCCCTGAGCGTCTCGCGCTGCGGGAGGTAGTCGGCGCTGTGCACGACGGGACCGTCCAGTGTGCGCAGGGCCGGGGGCACGACAGGCTGCGTGCCGACGCCGAGCACGACATGCCGCGCGCGGAATGTCTCCTCGGCTCCGTCATCCGTCCGCATCGTCCGGACGAGGTACGTGTCGTCGGCGGGGTCGTGCTCGACCGCGACGACTTCGTGGCCCCAGCGCAGGTTCGCGAGCTGCTCGCTCGCCCAGCGGCAGTAGGCGTCGTACTCGGCGCGCAGCGGGTAGAAGCTCTCGCGGATGTAGAACGGGTACAGGCGGCCCGTCTGCTTGAGCCAGTTGACGAACGAGAAGCGCGACGTCGGGTCGGCCATCGTGACGAGATCCGCGAGGAACGGGACCTGGATCGTCGACCCCTCGAGCATCATTCCGTGGTGCCAGCGGAAGTCGTCGGCGCGGTCGAGGAACAGCGTGTCGAGGCCGAGCGGTTCGGCGAGGCACGCGAGGCCGAGGTTGAACGGGCCGATCCCCACGCCCACGATGTCGTAAGTGCGGTCGGCGTCCGGCGTGCGGTGGGTGCGTTCGATCATGCGAGGGCCTCCGTCCCGACGAGATCCTCACCGAGGTCCTGGCTCATGCCGGCGAGGGCGGCGGCGGCATCCTTGACGAGCGCAAGGACGGCGCGGACGTCCTCGAGCGTCGTTTCGGGGTTGAGGAGCGTGAGCTTGAGGCAGGGTCGCCCGTCGATGACGGTCTTCGCGACGAGAGCGCGGCCGGAGTCGAACAGGACGCGGCGCACCCGGGCGACGAGGGCGTCCTGGGCGACAGCATCCGTCCCCTCCGGGATGACGCGGAACAGGACTGTGCTCAGCTGCGAGCGGCCGACGAGCTCGAGCTCTGGGTCGCGCGCGATCTCGTCGTGGACGTCCGCGGCGAGGTCGATCACGCGGTCGAACAGCTCGCCGATGCGGTCGGCACCCAGCGCGCGGATCGTCGTCCAGAGCTTGAGCGCGTCGAAGCGCCGCGTCGTCTGCAGCGACTTGTCGACCTGGTTGGGCTCGGCGTTCTCGCGGGGGTTGAGGTAGTCGGCGTGCCACGCGCCGGCGGCGAGGTCGCGCGGCTCCCGCACGAGGATCGCGCTCGACGACACGGGCTGGAAGAAGCTCTTGTGGAAGTCGACTGTGACCGACCGCGCGCGCTCGATGCCGTCGATCAGGCGGCGCCGCGTCGGTGAGACGAGCAGGCCGCACCCGTACGCGGCGTCGACGTGCAGCCAGACGCCGTGCGCGTCGGCCGCGTCGGCGATGCGGGCCACGGGGTCGATGACGCCCCGGTCGGTCGTGCCGGCCGTCGCGACGACAGCCATCGCGATGCGGCCTGCGTCGCGCACGGCATCGAGGGTCGCGGCGAGCGCGATCGGGTCCATCCGGCCTTCGCCGTCGTCGGGCACGGCGATGACGGCGTCGTCCGACAGGCCGAGCATGAGGGCGGCCTTGTCGACGCTGAAGTGGCTCGAGGCCGTCGCGAGGATGTTGAGGCGGGGGAGGATGCCGGACCTCTCGCCGCCGTGACGAGCGAGCGTCCACTCCCGGGCGAGCAGCATGGCGTGGAGGTTCGACTGCGTGCCGCCGGACGTGAAGACGCCGTCGCCACGCCCGAACCCGATCCGGTCGGCCGTCCAGTCGACGAGCCGGCGCTCTATGAGCGTCCCGACCGTGGACTGGTCGTACGTGTCGACCGAGGTGTTGACGGCGGCGAGCACCGCCTCGGTGGCGACGGCGGGGAGCGCGACAGGGCAATTGAGATGCGCGACGTACGCTGGGTCGTGGAACCAGACCGCGTGCTCGAGGAACAGTCCGTCGAGCTCGCGGATCGCCGCCTCGGTGCCGACGCCGTCGCCGTCGAGGTCGGTCTGGTCGACGAGTGCATGGAGCTCTTCGCGGCTCGCGCCGGAGAAGGGCTGGCGCACGCTCGCGAACCGCGTCGCGATCATTCCGGTCGTGGCGTCGAGGAGGTCGGCGTACTCGGTCGCCGTGGAGCGGTTCAGCAGTTCGTGCACGGGCGCGGCTCCTGGGTGGGGTCGATTCGGTCGTGCGAACGCCATCGGTCGCGAGGTAAGCGTTGCCTAACCTAACTAGGTTCCGGATCCTGAGGCAACCCCTTCTTCACCGTGTTACGCGTCGCCGTCCGGGCTCGATTTCGCGACTCGGCATGGGCTGGGGTAAGCTCTTCGAGTGCCTCCGCGCCGACTCGTGCGGGGGCCGTGCGCCCGTAGCTCAATGGATAGAGCATCTGACTACGGATCAGAAGGTTAGGGGTTCGAGTCCCTTCGGGCGCGCACTGTGTTGAGACAGTAACCCTCGAAAACCCGCGGATTACCGCGGGTTTTCGTGTTTGTGGGTGGCGGCGGGATCGCTCTGATTCCGGGACATTTCTGTCTGCCCAAGAGTCAGAAGAGTTCGCGTTGGCGCCCGGCCGATTCCGCGGAATCGCGCGGATCTTGGGCGAGCGGTGCAGCCTCGGTTCAGAACGGATGTGTGCACGCATGTGTGCACCTATGTGGGCACCGGATCACACATCACTCGGCCCGCTGCACGCGCGATCAAACGTGCGGAGTGGGTTCGAGGGAGTTCGATTACCGCTCCCGGTTCGTGCTTTTCATCGCCCGGGGCATACGGGCAAGCCGTCCATCCGGATCGGCGAGGCGCCCACGGACTTGACCGGCGCCAAAGTCAGACCCGTCGAGGTCGTCCTTAGGCGTTGGTTTCGGCTGCCTACGGTTGCACGCTGCGGGACCGATAACCGCGCGGACTGACGCCCGCACTTGACCGGGGCTCACGCGCACTACTCCCATGCGGACCAATATGTGGGCGCACCTGTGACGCACCGTATTTTCGTATTACGCTTGGCTCGTGAGTGCGGGTGAGACGATCGGGGGAGTGCCGGTCACCGAGGAGCAGATTGCCGCGTGGGCGGCGGAAGCCGAGGCTGGCTACGACATCGACGCGCTCAAGAAGCGGGGGAGGGGTCGGCCCGGACGTGGTGCGGAGCCCTCGCAGGTCGTCGCATTGCGGTTGACGAGCGAGGAGCTCGCCGAACTGGACGCGCTTGCCGGGCGGCTCCACAAGACGCGATCGGAACTCATCCGCGCCGCGCTCGCTGCGTACGCCGCGTGAACATCCACGGCGCGGCGCTCAAGCACGGCATCGCGGCCGAAGACGCGATCCCGGCTTCGAGTCCCTTCGGGCGCGCACTGTGTTGAGACTGAGACAGTGAACGCCGAAAGCCCGCGGATTTCCGCGGGTTTCGTGTTCCCGCCGCCGTGCGGAATCCTGAGTGCGAGAAACGGCGAGCCGGGGGTGGAGCCACTCGATCAGCGCTCCCGGTTCACGCATTTCACTGCCCGGTGCAAATGATCATCGAACGCCGTTCGCCGGGAATCGGCGCGCCAACAACGGCTACAGCGGCTTGCGCATCTGCTGCGTCACGACTTCATATCCCGCTGAGGCGTAGAGCATGACGGCGGGGCGATTGGAGCCGAAGACGTTCAGCTCGAGCGCCCTGGCACCGGCATCCCGGGCCGCGGCTTCGACAGCCGCAAGGAGTGCGCGTCCGAGGCCTGCGCCCCTCCGCGCCTCGATGACCTCGATGTCGTAGAGGAAGGCGATATCGGGCGCCCCGCGCGGATGATCCAGGCTCACCCACGCGCGACCCACTGGCTCACCTGCCGCGTCCAGCCCCGTGAGAAGCAGCATCCGTTTTGTCCGGAGGCCGTCCGGGAGGGCCTGCGCGTTCTCTTCGCGCGCTCGCTCGACCGCTCCCTCAGCTGCCCATCGGCCCGCCTCGACCTGCTCCACGGCGTACTCCTCGGCGAGGACGAGCTGCCACTCGTGGAACTCCGTGCGGGTCATCGGCCGCACCGTCACTGTCGCCATGCGTCGTCCCTCACTCCCGCGCCGGGACGTCGTCGGTCGTCCGGACACATTCTCGCGCAACCCCTCTGGCACCGTCGGCGACGACACGTCGACCTCAGCGTCTGCGCAGATCAGCACCGGTACCCCCTGCGGGTTGACGCCCGCAGGCGAGCAGGGCTCACGCGCTCTGCTTCCGTGCGGACCAGTGTGCGAGCGCACCTGTGACGGACCGTGCGTCCTTGGGAGGCCTTGCCCGTGTGCGAGCTCGGCCGGATGCGGCCGCATCCGGGTGCGCGTCAACGGTCTTCCGCGCAGAATGGCGGCATGACAGCTCAGAGGCCCATCGTCCGGATGTGGCGGGGCAGTGTGCGAAGCGACGACGTCGACGAGTACGTCGCCTACATCGAACGCACCGGCATGCGGGAGTATCGCGAGACGCCAGGCAACCTCGACGCGTGGATGCTGACACGCGAACTCGGCGACGGCACTACCGAGGTCGTGACAGTGTCGCGCTGGCAGAGTCTCGATGCGGTCGAGGGCTTCGCCGGCGCGGACATCGAGGCTGCCGTGTACTACCCCGAAGACGACCGTTACCTCGTCGAGCGTGACGACAGGGTTCGCCATTGGACTCAGGTGTCATAGCTCGCGAAATACGCCCGACTCGCGACCCGCCTGCGGACGCACGACGCGCTGTCGACGGGCAGTCGACGGCCGATGCTCGGGAGCGTGGCTCGCCGGCGGCTGGTGGGTGTCGTCAGTCCCTCGAGTATGGATGCATCTCACCGGCGCCGTCAGGCCGCGGGATGTGGATATGGTCGTCGAATGAAACCGCGCGAGAGGGTCGGGAGTATGGCCCGCCCGTCGGTATGCAGCGCGGTCATCATCGCCCTTGGCCTTGTGTGTGGAGGCTGCTCGTCGTTCCCCAGCCCGCCGAACGCCGTCGGAGACGACTATCCAGGCACGTGCCTCCCGGCGGAGCTGTCCTGGCCCACGGATTTCTTGGAGTCTCTGCCGGGCGAGTCATCGGCGGTCGGCGGCGGGATCGTGGGTCTGCGGTTGGAGTACATCGACTCGCGGTGGGTCTGGCGAGTGAGGAGCGCCGCCACCGAGCACCAGGCTTTCGGCGAGCAGGCGGGCGATCGGAGTTTCGGCAGAGAGTCGCTCATCGACGTTCGAAGTCTGGAGCCCATCGCTACGCACGACGTCACGCTCACAGAAGCCGAACAGCGCTCGCCCTCGACTGGCGCGCTGGAAGCTGCCCAGGAAGCGGGCGAGCGGTGGCCGAGCCCGCTGATCATCGAGATGGTGCGTGTCATGGACGGCGATCAGGCAGCCTGGCAGATCACGACGTGCGACACGGACACCAATCAGCAATCGCCGATGATCCTGCACTGACGGCACGATGATCGACCCTGCGCGGGACCCCTAGGAACTGCAAACCACTTGCGTCCGTGAGCGGCAGGGCTACGGTCGGTCACATGGCCTCCATGCTGGAACGTCTTCGGCAGGCGATGAACGAGCATGACGCTGAGCAGATGGCGTCCCTGTTCGCCATCGACTATGAAAGCAGCCAGCCTGCTCACCCCGCCCGCGGCTTCAGTGGTCGCGACCAGGTGCTGACCAACTGGACCGCGGTGTTCCAAGGCGTGCCCGACTTCACCGCTGAACTCCTGGCTGTCGCGATCGACGGAGAAGCCGAATGGGGCGAGTGGGACTGGCGCGGCCGATACTCCGACGGCTCGCCATTTGCGATGCGCGGCGTGGTGATCCTCCTCGCCGACAACGGCCTGATCGTGCGAATGCGCTTATACCTGGAACCCGTCGATGGCGGTGACGATGACATCAGCGCCGCGGTTCAGACCCTCTATCGGCCGCCGGCCAGGAGCTGAGCAGCAAACCTGCGCGCGGACTCGGTGGCGAGAAGTGATCGCGCCCAGACGACAGGTGTGTTCGACACCACCCAGTCGCTCGGTCGGATCGTCGTCGGCGTACGTCGTCAGCGATGACGGATAGGGTTGCGAGGTGATCGCGCCTGCTCCACCCGGCCCTTCCCCTGCACCACGGCCGGGCGCCATCTACTTCCTCGGGCGCGTGGTCCTGCGGCCGTTGTTCTGGCTGATGTTCCGCCCGCGCATCGTCGGTCGAGAGAACGTGCCTGAGCGCGGGCCGGTGCTGCTGGCGAGCAACCACCTTGCGTCGCTCGACACGGTCATCATCCCGACATCCGCGGCCCGGCCTGTGCAGTTCCTCATCAAGTCGTCGTACTTCACGGGCTCCGGGATGCTGGGCCGCTTCAAGCGCTGGTTCTTCACATCGATCGGCGGCGTCCCGGTGTACCGTGCGACCGGTCGTGACGCGCGCGCCGCGCTCGACGCGGGCAGCAGCATCCTGCGGGCGGGAAGCGTGTTCGCGGTGTTCCCCGAGGGAACCCGTTCACGCGACGGGAAGCTGCACGAAGGTCACGGGGGCGCGGCGTGGATGGCGCGCGACACGGGCGCCGCGGTGGTACCCGTGGGGCTGATCGGGACCGGCACGGTCAAGCCGCTGAGCCATCTGCTGCCCGGGCGGCCGCGTCTCGAGGTGCGCTTCGGCGAGCCGCTCGACCTCGCCGACCTCGAGGGTGTGCCGGACGGCAAGGCTCGTCGCCAGATCACCGAGCGCATGATGGCCGCCATCGCACGCCTGAGCGGTCAGGAACGCTCCGGCAGCGTGAACGCGACTTCGCGCGACTGAGCCCGCTCCGGTTGAAACACCGGGAATCGCACACGACACCCGTCGCCGCACCCTCCCACCGCCCCCGACCCCAGCATCCCGGACAGCACTGAATGCGGTCGCGGGTGATGCAGCCCGCGGACCGATCCTCGCGACGGCTCTTGTGTTGTGCCCGCGCGGCTCCGGGTGAGGGTGGCGCGAGGTGTAGAAGTCGATGGAATTCCTTGCCGCATTGGCTTGACAGTGTCAAGCGAATGCGGCATGATCGAGTCATCCAATACTTGACAGTGTCAAGTAGCCACATCAGGACCTCATCCAAGGAATGATCATGACCACTTTCACTGCACCTCGCATCCACACCGTGAAGGCCGCTCCTAAGGTGCAGGCGCTCGCCCCGCGCTCGTTCGGCTCGTGGCTGAGCTTCGGCTCGGTCTTCAGCGCCGCTTCGATCGCGTCGGTCCTCAGCTTCTTCTCGATCGGCTCGTTCGCCTCGATCGCCTCGGTGCTCTCGATCGGCTCGGCCGGCTCATTCCTGTCCATCGGCTCAGTCGGGTCGTTCCTCTCGATCGGCTCGACCGGCCAGTTCGGCGCGATCGGCGACGTGCCGGTCCTCGAGCCGGCGCTGCGCGCGATGGGCCTCATCTCCTGAGGTCCCCGCGCGCTCGGACGCGCCCTCCGCGCCACCGCGGCCAGGCTCAACGCAACGGGCGACCGCAGCCGGGAAGTCGAGACAGGAGTCCCCACTCTTTCGGTGATCGGCTGCAACCAGTACGGTTCGCGCCATGGGGCAGGAAGCGGTGGGGGCAGGCACGGAGTTCCGGATCCATGGGGTCGGGGACCACGAAGCACTATCGGCATTGGGTGCGGGATCGCTGCTGGCGACTCGATATCCGACCGGGGCGGACTTGTACAGCCCGCCGCAGCTTCCCGATCACACGCTGAGACTGATCAACTGGTCGCGGTCGTCGCGAAGAGTCGCGGGCCGTCCCACGTGGTTCCTCGCGCTCCCGTACTCGCTCCTCAACGTCGCCGGTGCGACCCTCGACCGATGCGAGGGGGGAGCGGTTCGGACGCGCCTCGGCGGGCTGGTTCATGTCTACGGACTGCTGGTGTCCGTCGTCGGGCTCATCTGGCTGATGGTGATCGCCGAGACCATCCTCGACGTCGTGCCCGGGGCTGGGGCCGAGGGCGTCGTGCCCGTCGTCCTCGGACTGATCGTCGCGGCGTATTCGACCGCGATCGTCTGGCGTGGCGGTCGCGTCATGGTGGGTCAGCGGAACGGCTCCGCACGACGGGAGCGGATGCTGTCCGGCGGAGTCATCGCGGCGCACGTCATCGCGTCCGTCATCGTGGGTGCCTGGGTCGTGTTGCTTCGACCCACTCTTCTGGAGGTGCCCGCGACGGGACTGCTGGAAACCGTGACCTATCAGCGCCTGGTCGGGCAGCTTCCTGAGGGTATGTCCTACTGCCAGGGCACTGCCGAGCTGCGGGATCAGTTCGTCAGCGCCTTGAACCCGTTGAACGCGATCATCGTACTCAGCGTCGGGTTCGCGTTCGTCGGGGCCCTCGCGTTGGCCGTCGCTTCGATCCTCGGAAAGCGGCCCGAGTTGGCCGCCGCCGCGGTCGCGCTCGTGGGCAGCGTCGTGCTTGCCAACGCGTTCGGTGGCGCCCTTCGCCTTGCGCTGGATTGGTTCCTCGCCTACCTGAACCGTTATGGCTGGGTGAGCGACGAGGCGGGTCTGGGTGGACGGGGGCGGTATGTCCACGGCCACGACCCTGCGTGCGCGCCGATCGGTGGAGATTGGATACCGAACACCGTCTTCGCCAACGCGGTGATCGCGCTCGGCATCCTCATCCTCTCCCTCGTACTGGTGAACCTCCTCGGCAAGCGCGCAGCGAAATGGCCGCGTCACCTCTCCAGGGTGGAGTGGGATCGGTACCTTCATCGGCTCGTCGGGTCGCTCGGCGAACGCCTCGGGTGGGCATTCCTCATCGGCTCTGCGCTCTTCGTGCTCTGCTACGTCTGGATCTTCACGGCCCGCGCGGATGGGGGACGCGGGAGCACTGCCTTCGTGGTGCTCACGGCGCACGTGGGAGCCCTCGTCGCCGTACTCCTGGTCTTCCTCAACGGCCGAATCCGCCGAGTCGGCGCGATGGTCGCCGATGTGATCGGATTCTGGCCGATCGCGTGGCACCCACTGGCAGGGCGTTCCTACCGCAACCCGGTTCTCGCTTCCGTTGGAGAGGATCTGCATTCCTCGCAAAGGCCGGTCGTCGTCGTCGGCCACTCGCAGGGGTCGATCCTCGCGACCTGGCTCTGTGCGGGAGACGGCTTGCGGGATCGCGCGGGAATCGCGCTCGTCACCTGCGGCTCTCCCGTCCGGACTCTGTACGGGACGTTCTTCCCGGGTTACTTCAATGACGAGCTCTACGCCGACGTGACTCGCGACGGACTCCGCTGGTCCAATTTCTGGCGGGATACCGATCCGATCGCGTCCCCCTTCGGCCTGGCAGGCTGCACGGACACTCAGCTCCCCGATCCCCGTCGAGCCGACTCGTCGGCATCGCCTCTGCCGATTCCGCGGAATCCTCGTCCCGGGGGAAAGGTGCGGCCATTGGGCCACAGCAACTACTGGACGGACCCTGATCTGATGAACGAGGTCACCGGCTTGCTCGGGTCGCGGAGGGAGAACGACCGCACCGGCGCCGAGCGTTAGGACGGCATCTGCTGGACCGGCCGGCGGACGACGCTGAAGTGTTCGTGCTCCTCGACGGGGGCGAAGCCACGCGCGTCGAACATCGAGCGCGGTCCTCGGAACGATGCGGAATCCTCGCCGGTCTCCACTCGACGGGGGTACCCCTCGATGTACCGGGCGCCCCGTGCCTCGCCGTCGGCGAGGACACGATCCAGCAGCGCGGATGACACCCCGTGGCGCCGATACGGCGGCGCGATGATGAAGCAGGACACACCCAGGACCGTGTCGGGGGCGGGGCCCTCGGGATCGACCTCGCCGTATTTCCGGTAGGTCGAGCGGTGCGACGCGTTCACCCATCCCGCCGGTCGGCCGTCGACATAGGCGAGATACCCGAGCGTGGCTCCCGAGCGCAGCCGGTCGATCATGTCGGCGCGCACATCACGCCACGGTCGCTCGGGAAGGTCGCCGGTGTGGGGGTGCAGGCAGTAGCACGACCCCCAGTCGGGGTTGTCGGGGAACGCATCCCGGTCGAAGAACCGCAGCCAATCGTCGATGCGCTCCTCTGTCACCGGATGGACCTCTATCGAGCCGATCGACGCACGTCGCTCGATGGGCCCGTCCTCGCGCGCCGACGCCTCGGCGAAGTTCGCAGCCCACAGTCGCAGCTCATCATCGGGGTACGGCACCTCGTGCGTCGCACGCAGGTGTGCGATGAACTGGTCGACGAGTGGTCCGATCTCGCCGCCGTCGAAACGCGCGTCCTTCTCGAAGCACTCGATCCACATTCCGCCAGCCTACGAGCGGCGGGCTGCCCACGCATCGGGATGCTGTCGGGCAGCGCCGATCGCGGGATCCGCGGGCTCGTCTGCTACGCGAGCCTGATCCGCTCGTCATGCTCATCGAGCACGAAGATCTCGCGCGCAACGGCACGGTACAGGCGGTGCTCAGCGGGCTCGCGCAGCCTCGCCGGAGACCACTCGCCCAGGCCACGCTCGATCGAGCGGCGGTTGTAGACGGACAGCGCGTCCGTGAACCCGTGATCATCGACCGG
Organism: Microbacterium sp. NPDC019599; assembly: GCF_040632175.1. Taxonomy (NCBI): domain Bacteria; kingdom Bacillati; phylum Actinomycetota; class Actinomycetes; order Micrococcales; family Microbacteriaceae; genus Microbacterium; species Microbacterium sp. NPDC019599. The sequence goes on along the minus strand of NZ_JBEYBL010000009.1, from coordinate 2,076 downwards.
CTCAGCATCCGCGGCGACGTACAGAGCGCCGACCGAGCCCGGTGGCCTGCTCGAGTCGAAGATCACCATCGACACCCGAGGGTTGTGCACGATGTTGCGAGAGTGTCGTGCGCCCGGCTTCGACGCCCAGACGAACCACTCGAGGTCGCGGGCCGCGAACCAGACCGGCGACGCCCACGGCTCGCCGTCGGCACTGGACGTCGCGAGCGTGAGGTATGAGTTCGCTGCGACGAGATCGAGTGCGATTCGGTACCCATCCGGTTCACCGGGCTGCGACAGCATCCGTCCAGGCTACGTGTGCGCCGACGACCGCAGCCACCAGCCGGGTGCGGATCCTCAGCGCGGTTCGCCCCGCACGGGTCGACCGGGGTACGCGTCGAGGTCCGGCTCGCCGTCCCGGATCACGAACGTGCCGCCGACCAGCAGGTGACGCACCCCGGTGGAAGGACGGACCGGATCGGTCGTCGTGGCGTTGTCGGTGATGGTGTCGGGATCGAGGATGACGAGATCGGCGTCCGCACCGGCCGCCAGGAAGCCCTTGCGGCGCATTGCGGGTGCCGCGTCGTCGAGCAGGCGCGACGGCAGGTACGAACACCGGCGGAACGCCTCCACCCAGTCCCAGAGTCCGTACTCGCGCACCATCTGCCGCAGGCTGCGTGCGAACGTGCCCGCCGTGCGCGGGTGCGTCGAGGCACCCGCCGGCAGCGGCCACTCGCGGCTGTCGGCGCGGTGGTCGGGCCACTCGACCGGCATGGCGTCGCTGGCCACGATGGAGTCGGGATAGGCGAGCGCATCCCGCAGACGAGCGCGGTCGGCCTCGTCCCGCTCGTCGAGGAACTCCACGAAGCACGTCGCGGCGGGATCCGTCGCGCGGATCTCGCGCAGACGCCGCTCGTCCGCCAGCCGCTCCCCGGTGCCGAGCATGATGATGCTGGTCGGCGAGAGTCCCGCAGCGCCGAGTCTCTCGGGGGCCAGGAAGAACGCTCCGACACTCGTGCTGCCCATGCCGTACGGGTACGCCTCGACGCTCACTCTCGAACCGGCGGCGCGTGATCGCTCCAGCGTGCCCAGCACGCGGTCGATGTGCCGCTTCGACGTGCTGTTGACATGGCAGTGATGCATTGCGGCGCCGGTCTCGGCGGCCGCGATCACGACCTCGGTCGACCCGTCGATCGGAGTGGTGGGATCGATCTCGACGAGTTCGCGCACATGGGTGTACGTGGGCACGCCGGCCGCGGCCGCGAGGCGCGCGACGGCGAGGTACTCCGCCGGGTCGGATCGCGGCGCGTACCCCATGAGCACGCCGATGCCCAGCGCGCCGGCCGAGAGCTCGCGCTCCAGAAGCCGCAGCCACGCCGTCAGCTCGGTCGGCGATGAGCTGCGCTGCCAGTCCAGATCACCGAGCAGCCCCATCGCGTCGTGGAATCGCGCCGTCGGCTCGAGACCCGCCAGCACCTGGCCGCGCGCCGAGGTCCACGACGCCGAGAAGCCGTAGTTGAGCACCCTGCCGTCGGCGGCTGCCTGGGCGTACGCGCGCTCGACGGGCATGAGCCCGGCTTCGAGGTCGAGGTTCGTCGTGACTCCGTCGAACGCCTGGAGACGTTGGCCGGCGATCGAGTGCACGTGGCTGTGCAGGTCGACGAATCCCGGACCGACCACGAGCCCGCTCACATCGACGACGGCGGCTCCCGCGTCGAGGATGGGCAGAGCCGAAACGCTCGCCACTCGGCCGCCATCGACGAGCACGTCGGCAGCGGACGCGGTCCCGGATGCCGGGTCGACGACGAGCCCCCCGCGGAGAATGGTGCGCATCCGCCCATTCTCTCCTTCGGCGCCGGAGGCGCGTCACCGCCGTCGGGGACCGAGGCCGGTGACGCCGATCGTAGGCCTGAGCTGGGTGTGGATCCAGCTCAGGCCTTTGAGGCCGTCACTCAGTCGGCAGGTCCGAATCGAGGCGGGCGGCTCAGCGTGTCCGTCCGCGGGTGGGGGTGGTCATGGGGTGTCCTCGCCGAGGCCGGCGGCGGAGACGGGCTGTTCGCCGGCGTCTTCGAGGAGGCCGTTCAGGATGCGCAGGTC
>NZ_JBEYBL010000008.1:0-226306 GCF_040632175.1 Microbacterium sp. NPDC019599 | reverse complement strand
AGGACGAGGAACTCGCCATCTCCGACCTCGAGGTTGAGCTTGTCCACAGCGGGGCGCGTGCCCCCGGGGTACAGGCGGGTTGCGTTGTCGAACGTGACGGACGCCATTTTGTTCTCCTTCACCGGCAGGTACGTGCCGGACGATCCGTAGTGAATGGAATGAGCGGGGGCTTTCCCGCGCGCCCACCGTCGGGCGTATCTCTCAGTATTACACGGCAACCTGACGGTTCCGTAAACGAGGGTGGACTTCGGGATGCTGTCACCCGCTGTGCGGGCCTGTCTGGGTTTTTCCCAGCCTGGATCGTTAGCATCGTCAACGGCCGCCTCCCCGGTGCGGCCGGGCCGGATCGGCCTCCGTCTGCCAAAGGGTTCCATGTCGAACGACGAGTCACAGAGCGCGCCCATCACGAGCGACCGCCGTGAAGCGGTGCGTGAGAAGGCGCTTCAGGTCCAGGCGCAGCAGTCCAGGGCGCGTGTCATCCGCACCGCCGCGATCGCGATCGCGATCGCGGCCGTCGTCGCTGTGACCGCGCTCGTCGTGACGTGGACGGTCGGCTCCGCCGCGTCCAAGCCGCTGCTGGATCCGGACAACGTGACCGACGACGGCGTCGTCGTGACGTCGGTGACCGGCACCACGATGGCCGACAGCTCCGCCGAGATGGGCGCGCCCGGCGCCGGGACCTCGAGCGAGACGCCGACCCCGACGCCGACCGAGACGCCGTCCCCCGAGGCATCCGCCACCGCCGCTCAGTCCGCCGTCGACATCCGCGTCTACGTCGACTACCTCTCGCCCGGGTCGCGCGACTTCCAGCTCGCGAATGCGCCGCAGCTGTCCTCGTGGGTCACCGAGGGCGCCGCGACGCTCTCGTACTACCCGGTCGCGATGCTGACCTCGAAGTCGAACGGGACGAAGTACTCGCTGCGGGCCGCGAGCGCCGCCGCCTGTGTCGCGACGCACTCGCCCGACACGTTCTTCTCCTTCACGCACACGCTGCTCGAGCAGCAGCCTGCCGTCGACTCCGACGGGCTCACGGACGAGGAGCTCGCCACGATCGCGCAGGCCGCCGGCGCGACCTCGCCCAAGGTCGTGCGGGCGTGCATCGAGGACGAGGACTTCGCCGCGTGGGCGAAGTCGGCCACGGACCGCGCGCTCGAGGGCATCCCCGGCACGGACGGCGTCGCGCTGCAGAGCACGCCGATGATCCTCGTCAACGGCAAGCCGTACGTCGGCGCGCTGGACGACCCGGCCGAGTTCTCGCAGTTCGTCCTGACGATCGCGAGCGACAGCTACTACAAGACGGCCAGCCCTACGCCCACGCCGACCCCCTGAGCCGCGCGTTCCCCTCGCGGCCGCCCGGCTAGACTGGGCGCTCTGCCGACCTGGCGCAATTGGTAGCGCACCCGACTTGTAATCGGGCGGTTACGGGTTCGAGTCCCGTGGTCGGCTCCATTTCTCGCCGGATGGGCAGTCGGCGCCGGACCGACATCCCTACCGCTCGACCATGAGCGCGCTGCCCATGAGTCGCTGCGGAGCGATGTGGATCGCGACGCGTCGCGGGTTCTCGCGCGGCTGGCGATACCGCGACGCGTAGAGCGCGACGGCCTCGGCCACAGCTTCCGGGTCGGTGTGGATGGTCGCCGTGCCTTGAAAGGTGATCCACTCGGGCCCGCCGAGCTGACTGACCGTGGCCGCCTCGTTCCGCTGGATGTTCCGCACCTTCTGGGAATCGCCCGACGTGATGATGCGGAGGATACCGCCGTGGTAGGTGAAGCCCACGGGCACGGAGTGGATCCCACCCCATGGCGCGAGGGTCGAGAGAGTCGCGAGGTGGCGCTCGCGGATGAACTCGAGTCCGGCAGACGTCAGTTCGCGCATGGTCTCACGGTAACCCGCGGGATTCTGGTTCACTGATGCGGGGATGCCTCGCTCCGCGCGGGGTCCGCGTCGACGAACCGGAGGGGACATGGTGCGAGCGACTCGACACCGGGCCCGCCGGCGTGGCCTCGATGCCGCGCAGAGCGAGTGGCGGCGAATGTTCTCGGGGTCGACCATCGCCACCCTCGTCATCGCGTGGGTCACGACGATCGTGTTCCTCACGGTCGGGCACGAGTGGGTGGTGCATCCGGCGAATGCGACGTTGGCGGTCGTCTGCTTCGTCGTCATCCTGGGCGCGATCATGGTGGCCGCGTTCGGAGTCGTCCACCATGCCGAGCACCTCGCCGAGAAGGTCGGCGAGCCGTTCGGAACGCTGATCCTCACACTGACGGTCGTGGTGATCGAGGTCGTCCTGATCGCATCGATCATGCTCGCGCCCAGCGGGTCGGCGACGATCGGACGCGACTCGCTCTTCGCGGTCATGATGATCATCGTCAACGGCGTCTTGGGCCTCACCATCCTCCTGGGCGCGCTGAAGTTCGGACCTCAGCGGTACAACATGGAGGGCGCATCGATCTATATCGCGATGATCGCCGCACTGTCGCTCGTGACTCTGGTGCTGCCCAGCTTCCTCACCTCCACCGGCGACGGCAGCCTCGTGCCGCTCCAGTCGATCGGCATCGCGGTGCTCTCGGCAGCGCTGTACGTCTTCTTCCTCTTCATGCAGACCGGTTCAGACCGGGCGCTGTACCTTCAGCCGCTTCCCGAGCGGGTGACGGCGGGCCTGGCCGGCGCCCCCGAGCCCGAGCATCCGAAGGTCACACGGGGCGAGCTGCTCACGCGTTCGGCCCTGCTCGTCGCCACGGTGCTGCCCATCGTCCTGCTCGCGCACGATCTCGGCATCCTGGTCGATCGTGGCATCGAGCTCACCGGAGCCCCGGCTGCCCTGGGCGGCGTGATCATCGCGATCATCGTGTTCACGCCGGAAGCGATCACCGCCGTCCGTGCCGCGCTGGCGAACGAGAATCAGCGCGCGCTCAACCTCGGCCTCGGCGCGTTCGTCTCGACTGTCGGCCTCACGATCCCCGCGATCCTCGTGATCGGCCTCGTGACGGGCCAGCCCGTGATCCTGGGGGAGTCGCCAGGCAACATGGTGCTCATCTGCATCACGCTCGTGATGACCGTGATCACGTACTTCGCGCCACGGACGACCGCCGTTCACGGCGCCGTGCACCTCATGCTGTTCGGGGTCTACGGTGTGCTGCTGTTCGCGCCGTGAGTGACCCGGCCGGGTGCCCTGCTCACGCGCGCCACGGCGTGAGACGCGGCCACCACCCCGGGACGTTGCGCCGGTACTCGAGATACTGCTCGCCGTAGGCGCGGGTGAGGGTCGGCTCCTCGTAGCCCTTCACGAAGGCGACGACCGCAGTGAGCGTGACAGCCGCGTAGACCACGAGCCACCCGCTCCCGAACAGGAGCGCCTGACCCAGGATGATCGCGAGCACTGCGAGGTACATCGGATTGCGCACGAAGCGGTACACCCCTCTCACGACCAGCGTGCGGGTCGGGGCGACGGGGGCAGGCGTTCCGCCGTGGACGGCGAACAAGGCGAACGCGGAGAGGAGGAACGCGACGCCGACGATGATGGCCGCCCACGCGATCGGCAGGACGAGCCACCCGGCACCGCCCCACTCGTGCGGCTGCCAGTCCGTGATGAGCCAGGGGATCAGACCCGCGACGATGCCCGGTGCGAGGAAGAGGAACACGATCGTCCCGATCCAGGCGCGCGCGAGCGAGGCGGAGTGGGCCACGCGCGCCAGACTAATCCCGAGGACCGGGCGGCGCGACGGTCGCGTCTGCGGCACTCGATGCCGAGGGGGAGCCCGCGGCCGTGATGCGTGCGACGGCCTGTTCGACCTCACGGGGATCGCGAGGCTCGGCGTCGAGGGCGCGGTGGATGGTGAGTCCTTCGACGAGCGCGTCGAGCATGCGCGCCGTCTCGGGGTCGAAGTGACGCTCGAGCGCCCAGCGGCTTCGTTCCATCCATGCGCTGGTGATCGAACGGAATGCGGGTTCGCGGGCGGCGAGGGTGTACAGCTCGTGGGACAGGACGAGCTCCCGATCGTCGCCGAACACATCCTCGAGGATGATCGCCACGACCGCCTGCCGCGCGGCGTCGACGTCGGGTGCGGCGGCCATACGGCGCTCGAATCTGTCGCTGATGGTTCTGGCGAACCGGGTGAAGGACTCCCGCAGGAGGTCGTCCATGCCGTCGAAGTAGTACGTCATCGCGCCGAGGGGGACCTCCGCTCGAGCGGCGACCTTGCGGTGCGATGTGCCGGCGACCCCGGAGGCCGAGATGACCTCCAGGCATGCGTCGATGATCCGGTCGCGTCGGTCGGGATCGTTCCGGCGGCCGAGCCGCGACCCGGGTGCGCGCTGATCGACGGGCATCGGACTACTCGATCGAACGGATGACGCGGGCGGGGTTGCCGACGGCGACGACGTTCGCCGGGATGTCCTTGGTGACCACCGAGCCGGCGCCGATCACGGAGTTCTCCCCGATGGTGACTCCTGGGCAGACGATGACGCCACCGCCGAGCCAGACGTTGTCCTCGATCGTGATGGGCTCTGCGGCCTCGAGCTTGTCCCGCCGCGGCTGCGGGTCGATCGGATGTGTCGGCGTAAGGAGCTGGACGTTGGGCCCGAGCTGACAGTCGGCCCCGATCGTGATGGCGGCCACGTCCAGGGCGGTGAGGTTGTAGTTGACGAAGGTGCGGTCGCCGACGTGGAGGTTCTCGCCGTAGTCCACGAACAGCGGCGGGTTGATGTGGGCGTCCTCGCCGAGCGTGCCGACCAGATCGGCGAGGATCGCCCGGGCCGCGGGATCGCCCGCGACCTCGGCGCGGTGGTAGTCGTCGGCGAGTCGGACTCCTCGTCTGTGCAGCCGTTCACTCTCCGGATCGTCGGCGATGTACAGGTCTCCCGCCAGCATCCGCTCCCGGTTCGTACGGGGATCCCCGGCGAAGTAGTGCGCTGTCATGCGATCAACCTACCTCAGACTGTGTACGGACGTACAGATAGTGTGTACGATCGTACCTGCGCGACCAGGTCGGTCGCGATCTCTCTGCCGACGCCCTGGGAAAGGCAACGTACCGAGCCGTGTATTCGCTCCTTCTGGCGATCATCTACGTCGCCTTCATCAGCCTCGGACTGCCCGACTCTCTCGTGGGCGCCGGCTGGCCCGTCATGCATCAGGACCTCGACGTGCCGGTCGCCTACGCCGGCATCATCACCATGATCATCGCCGGCGGAACGATCTTCTCGAGTCTCGCGTCCGAGCGCGTCACCCGTCGATTCGGCGCGGGCGTCGTGACGGCCGTCAGCGTCGGAATGACGGCGGCCGCGCTCGTGGGCTTCTCCACCAGCGGTTCGTTCTGGATGCTGTGCCTCTGGGCGATCCCGTACGGCCTGGGTGCCGGCGCGGTCGACGCGGCGCTGAACAACTACGTAGCCGTGCACTACGCCGCGCGACACATGAACTGGCTGCACGCCTGTTGGGGGCTGGGTGCGTCGATCAGCCCCTTCGTCATGAGCTTCGCCCTCTCGTCGGGCCTCGGCTGGTCCAGCGCCTACCTCATCATCGGGCTCATCCAGGTCGTCCTCACATTCGTGCTGCTGATCGGCATCCCGCTCTGGGGCAAGGTGAACCCCATCGTCCCGAGCGAGCCCGCGGACGCGTCCGACGGAGCGCACGAGGACGGCGATGAGCCTCCCGGACCCAGGAGCGCGCATGTCCCGCTCGCTCAGGCGCTGCGGATTCCCGGCGTCAGGCTGATCCTGACCGCCTTCTTCGCCTACTGCGCGCTCGAGAGCACGGCGATCCTCTGGGCATCGACGTACCTGGTCAGCGATCGCGGAGTCGCCCCGGCCACGGCGGCGGCTTTCGCCTCCCTGTTCCTGCTGGGCATCACGGCGGGGAGATTCCTGGCCGGCTTCGTCGCTGACAGGATCGGCGATCGGCAGATGATCCGCGGCGGCTTCGCGACGGTAGGGGTCGGCGTCGTGATGCTCGCGCTCCCGCTCGAGACGGATGTGCTCGCGCTGGTCGGACTCGTGGTCGCCGGGCTCGGATGCGCGCCGATCTACCCCGCCATCATCCACTCGACCCCGGTGAACTTCGGCCGCCGCAACTCGCAGGCCATCATCGGCATCCAGATGGCCGCCGCCTACACCGGCTCGACTCTCGTGCCTCCGCTGTTCGGTGCGATCTCGACGGGCACCGGAATGTGGATCTTCCCGGTCTTCCTCGGGGCGCTCGTGGCACTGGGCCTGCTCATGTCCGAGCGGCTCAACCAGCTCGTCGCGAGCCGCGCGCGCGTCAGGCAGCTCGACCAGCGGTGAGGCGCTCCGTCGCGCGGCATGACGGGATGCTGTCGCCGAGGACCGTCAGGGTTCGGACTCCGCCGTTTCGCCGCTACCCGCTGCCGTGACGGCTGCTCCCTCGATGAACGCGACATCGGAGTGGATGCCGACGCATAGCCGCGCCGCGCAGACGGAAGACCTTCTGCTCATCGGCGACGCCCAGATCCCCGTTCAAGAGCCCGGCCGGCGGCGCCGCCCGACCTAGGCTTCGGGAATGACGACGTCGAAGAAGGCGTCGCGCGGCTGGTCTGGGTCGGGGCCGCCGCGGACGCCCGTATCGAGGGAATCGATCCGTGTCAGCTCTTCGGCAGAGAGCTCGAAGTCGAAGAGGTCGAGGTTCTCCGCGATCCGCGCCGGGTTGGTGGACTTCGGGATGACGGACCGCCCCTGCTGGATGCCCCACCGCAGCATGACCTGTGGGGGAGTCTTCCCGTGGGCACGTGCGATCTCGCCGATGGCGGCGTCCTCCATGACGCTGCGGCGCTCATCGCCCCAGCCCGGATAGAACGTGATGCCGCCGATCGGCGACCAGGCCTGCGTGAGGACGCCGTGCGCGGCATCCGCCTGCTGGACGTCGGGCTGCGTGAAGTACGGATGCAGCTCCACCTGGTTGACAGCCGGAACGACGTCCGTCTCACGCAGCAGCGCATCGAGGTGGTGCGGCATGAAGTTGCTCACACCGATGGCTCGCAAGCGGCCGTCTGTCAGGAGGGTCTCGAGGGCTTTGTATGCGGCGATCGTCGTGTCGAATCGCGTCGGTGCGGGCTGGTGGAGGATGAGCAGATCCAGCGTCTGGACTCCGAGCTTGCCGACCGCCTTGTCGAAGGCGTGCAGGGTCTGGTCGTAGCCGTAGTCGCTGACCCACACCTTCGTCTCGAGGAAGATGTCGGCTCGGTCGAGGCCGGATCGCCGGATGCCTTCGCCGACCTCCCGCTCGTTGCGGTAGGCGGCAGCGGTGTCGATGTGGCGGTAGCCGACCCGCAGGGCCTCGGCGACGGCGGCCGCCGTCTCCGCGGGGGCGCTCTGGAAGACGCCGAGTCCGATGGCGGGCATCGTGACGCCGTTGTTGAGGGTGAGTTCGATCATGAGTCCTGCTCCTCCTGGGCGGATCGCCGAGTTTGCGGAATCCATGCAACCGCGGATCGCTCGACGACGGCAGTGACGGACGTTCCGGGTACCGGCAGTGCCCCTCACAGGCCCGCCCCGCCGAGATCCGGGCGGAGACCCCCGCTGAACGGGCCCGGCGCCTACGCTCGGGGTGTGCTCACCGATCGTGACATCGCCCGGTGGCGGCTGCGCTCCCAGCATCTGGCGGCACCTCTCGACCAGGCCGAGGACGTCGTCCGCTCTCTGCTGGCCGTGCAGGCGGAGAACCCGTCGCAATCCGCATGGGCGGTCGCGACCCGCACCCGCGAACCCAGCCGGCACGACCTCGCGGCACTGCTGTCGAGCGGGCAGGTCCTGCGGACGCACGTGCTCCGGCCGACGTGGCATTACGTGCACGCGGAGGACGTGGTGTGGCTCATCGAGCTGACGCGAGACCGGGTGCTGCCGACGGTGGACCAGCAGCTCAAGCCCCTGGCCGATCGCCTGCCCGCCCTGGAGGACGCGGTGGTGGACGTCCTGGGCGAATCGCCGGCCGGGACCCGGACGGAGCTCGCCGAAGCGCTCGCCCAGCGCGGGCACGAGCTGACCGGCATGCAGCTGATGCTCCTCGCGGCTCATCTCGAGCTGCACACCGTGATCGTCAGCGGTGCGCCCCGCGACGGCGAGCACACGTACGCCCTGTTCGCCGACCGCGTCCCCACCCCGCGTCGCCTCGAGCGCGACGAGGCACTCGTCGAGCTCGCGCTGCGCTACTTCACGTCGCACGGACCGGCCACCGAGCGAGACCTCGCGTACTGGGCGACGCTCACCCTCACCGACGTGCGGCGCGGGCTCGCGGGAGCCGCGGACCGGCTCGAATCGTTCGAGCACGACGACCGCACCTACTGGCACGCGCCGGGCGAGGCGCCGGCATCCTCGTCGCCCGCCGGCCATCTGCTCCAGGTCCTCGACGAGATGTACCGGGGCTATCAGGAGTCCCGCTGGGTCCTCGACGAGGCCGGGATGCTCGTGCGCGGGCGCGAGAGCGCGATCGGCATGGCACTCGTCGACGGCCAGCTGCTCGCGGGGATGAAACGGGCGGTCAACGCGAAGGCGGTCACGTTCGAGATCCGTCCCACGCGCCCGCTCGACCGCGGCGAGGCGGGGGCGATCGAGGGAGCCGCGGACCGCTACGCGCGGTATCTCGGCCTCGAGCCACGGATCCGGTGGATCGACCCCGCATGACGCGGTCAAGGACGGCATCCGTCCTCCGGCAGTATTGACGGGTGTCCCGCCGCCGCCTGCCCGCCTGGCTCGCAATCGGCGGCGCGGTCCTCGTCGGCGTCATGACGGCGGTGCAGGCCCGCATCAACGGCTCGCTCGGCGTCGCGCTCGGCGATGGATTCGTCGCAGCGGTCATCTCGTTCGGCTCGGGGCTCGCGATCCTCATCGTCCTGTGCGCCGTGCTGCCCGAAGGACGCGCCGGGATCGTCCGGCTCGCGAAAGGGGTCGGGAGCAGCATCCCGACCTGGGTGCTGCTGGGAGGCCTCGCCGGCGCGCTCACGGTCGCGACGCAAGGCCTGACCGTCGCCACGATCGGCGTGGCTCTGTTCACGGTCGGCGTCGTCGCGGGCCAGACCGTCAACGGCCTCGTGCTCGACCGCGTCGGGTACGGCCCGGCGGGGGTCGTCGCGGTCACGATGGGTCGCGTCGCCGGCGCAGGGCTCGTGCTGGTGGCCGTCGTGCTGTGCGTCACGGGGGAGGGCGTGTCAGGCGTGCCGTGGTGGATGCTGCTCCTGCCGTTCCTCGCGGGAGCCGGCATCGCCTGGCAGCAGGCCACCAACGGGCGGCTGCGGCAGGCCGTCGGGAGCCCCCTCGTCGCGACGTTCGTCAACTTCATCGGCGGCACGATCGCGCTGACCGTCGCGGCCGTGATCCACGTCGCGCTGGTGGGTGCTCCGGCGAGCGCCCCGACCGACCTGTGGCTCTACACCGGCGGAGCGATCGGGGTCGTCTACATCTTCCTGTCGGCCGCCCTCGTGCGGCACACGGGGGTGCTGCTGCTGGGGCTGGGCTCTGTCGTGGGCCTGCTCGCGACCTCGGTCGTGCTGGATGCTGTGTGGCCGCCGATCGCCGGGCCCTCGCTGCCGCTCGCCCTGGCGGCGGTCTTCGTCGCGCTGACGGGTGTCGTGACGGCCGTCGTCCCGTGGTCGCGACTGCGGCGGCGGACGCGCGGCTGATCCAGGGCGCCGACGTCGAGATGCCGGAACTTCGCGCATCTCGACGTCGAGACGCCAGAAGTTCTGGCTTCTCGGCGGCCGGGAGCCTCAGTGCTGCTTCGAGCCCGGCATCCGCGAGACGAACTTCGCGGCGTCGACCGGCTTGCGGTGCCCGCTGCGCTTGCCGTGGGGCTTGCCGCCGACGTAGAGCCAGCCGAGGAGGTCCTCGTTCTTGTCCAGGCCGTGCGCCTTGGCGACCGCCTTGCTGCGCGTGTAGCCGCCCGTCCGCCAGAACACGCCCCAGCCGGCCTCGTCGAGCAGGAGGCTCAGCATGTGGGCGACGCCCGAGGCGACCGCCTCCTGCTCCCAGCGCGGCACCTTCGAGCTCTTGCGCGGGCTCGACACGACGGCGATGAGCAGCGGCGCGCGCATGGGCTTCGATGAAGCCCCTTTGTGGCCCTCCGCCTTGTTGATGGCCCGGCCGAGCGCCTTGCGGTCATCTCCCCGCAGCTCGATGAGCCGCCACGGCTTGAGCGAGGAGTGGTCGGCGACGCGGCCTGCGGCCGAGACGTACCGGAGCAGCTCGGCATGGCTGGGAGCAGCATCCGTCACCTTCGACCACGAGCGCCTCGCCCGGGCCGATTCCAGCGCGCTGCTCATGAGTCGGCCGTGAACTCGAGCGAGATCGAGTTCATGCAGTAGCGGTCGCCGGTGGGCGTGCCGAAGCCGTCGGGGAAGACATGACCGAGGTGCGAGCCGCAGTTCGCGCAGCGGACCTCGGTGCGGACCATGCCGTAGGTCCGGTCCTCGATGAGCTCGACGGCCTCGGGGCGGATCGACTCGTAGAAGCTCGGCCACCCGCAGTGCGAGTCGAACTTCGTGCCGCTGCGGAACAGCTCCGCGCCGCACGCGGCGCACGTGTACAGACCCGCGCGGCTCTCGTCCAGCAGCTCGCCCGTCCACGGACGCTCCGTCGCCGCTTCCCGCAGAACGGCGTACTGCTCGGCGCCCAGCTGCTCGCGCCACTCGGCGTCGGACTTGTTGACTGCGTAGCTCATGACTTCTCCTTCATGCCCCCTCCATTCAACCCGAGCCGGGCCGCGTGCGCTCCGCACCTTCCTCCGGGTTCCCCGACAATGGGACACGTGACGACGGATCGGGATGCCGCGACCGCCCCGTCCGGCGCCTCGCCGGCCGCCCTGCGCGAGGTGCAGGAGCGCTACGCGAGGTTCGCGCGAGACGAGGCCCCGGGCCGCTCGGCACTCTACGAAGACTGGGCGCGGGGAGTCGCCGGCGACGACGGCACCGCCGCGCTCCTCGCCCGCATCCCGGCCGGGCGCCGCCAGCCGCCGCTCGTCTTCGCCGTGACCCGCCTGCTGGGGGCGCCACTCGCTCCCTTTCCGCAGTGGTCGGCGTGGCTCGCGCGCCATGCCGACGCCGTCGTGGCCGAGAGCGAGCGGCGCGGCCTCCAGACCAACGAGCCGCTGCGCTGCGCGGCGCTCCTGCCCGCGCTGAGCGCGATCGACGGTCCCGTCGCCCTCCTCGAGATCGGTGCGAGCGCGGGCCTGTGCCTGTACCCCGACCGATACTCGTACCGCTACTCGGGCGAGCGGACGGTTGTGCTCGACCCGGCCGCCGGCCGCTCGCGCGTCGTCCTGGAGTGCGAGCTGCGCGGGCCCCTCGCCGACCTCGTCCCACTGCGCATGCCCGAGGTGATGTGGCGCGCGGGGATCGATCTCGCCCCGCTGGATGCGACGGATGCCGCGGACCGGCGCTTCCTCACGACCCTCGTGTGGCCGGGGGAGGAGGGTCGCGCGGAGCGCATCGACGCCGCGCTCGACATCGTCGCGGCCGATCCGCCCGAGATCCTCGGCGGGGACGCGACCGACCCCGACGTGCTCGCGGCTCTCGCGGCACGCGCGCCGCGGGATGCGAGGCTCGTCATCACGACACCGGGCGTCCTCCCGCATGTCCCGCGCGCGGGGCGCGAGCGCCTCATCGCGGCGATCCAGGCGACCGACGCCGTGTGGATCACGATCGACCCGCCGGGACTCCACGACGCGTGGCATCCGGCGATCGACGCCTCGACGTGGAACGGCTTCGTGCTCGCCCTGGACGCGCGTCCGCTCGCGGCGGTGGATCCACTCGGGGCGTTCGTGGAGTGGCGCACGGGGGAGTCGCGGGTGCGGGGCTAGCGTGGGCCCGTGCCCCTCACCGACCGCGACCGCGCCATCCTCGACTTCGAGGCGGAGTGGCGCCGGCACGCGGGTGCCAAGGAAGAGGCCATCCGCGCGGATCTCGGCCTCGCCCCCGCGCGGTACTACCAGCTCCTCGGCCGGCTGATCGACACCGCCGACGCCCAGCAGCACGACCCGATGCTCGTCAAGCGCCTGCGGCGCATGCGGGATGCCGCGCGTCACGCCCACGGCGCGCGTTCGGCGGCCGAGCCCCGCTGAACGGCCGCCATTCGTCCGACAGGTAGCATTCTCTGGTGCCGAAATCGACCTACCCGAGGGATCGCTTCGACGACCTCCCCGTGGAGTCCGGTCGAGTCGGCGCGCACCGCGCCGAGAACCCCCACATGCGGGGCTGGGTCGTGTTCCTGTGGGCCGTGCTCGCGACGATCGTCCTGGTCACCATCGGCATCTTCGCGACCCTCATCGCGTCGGGACGGATCGAGCTCAACCCGAAGCCCGTCGCCACCCCGACGCCCGTGGAGACCGTCGCCGGCGTCGTCGACACGAGCTATTCGGTCCTCGTGCTCAACGCGACGCCGGAGGAGGGTCTCGCGACCCAGATGAAGGACCAGATCGTCGCCGCGGGCTGGCCGGTGGACTCCGTGACGGCGAGCGGCGCGGGCGTGACCGACTTCGCCGAGACGACCGTCTACTACGCCTTCCCCGAGGACGAAGCCGCCGCGCGCGGCCTCGCCGAGACCGTCCTCGGCGGGGCGCAGGTCGCGCAGAGCGACGTCTACCAGCCCACCGACGACCCTGCGACGGCCGACGTCGACGAGAGCACGACGAAGCAGCTCGTCGTCGTGATCGGCCTCGACCGCACGAGCAATCCGCCCAGCCCCTCGGCCTCGCCGACCCCCTGACGCGCCCGTTCGACCGCCGGTGTTTCGGCCGGGTAAACACTTCGCGGCACCTGTGTCAACAGATGACCTCTGCGCGATTGCGCGCTCTGAGCCGACCATACGATGGGCCCCAGTACACGGCTACACAGGAGTGATTCGAAATGACGCAGGGCACTGTCAAGTGGTTCAACGCCGAGAAGGGCTTCGGCTTCATCACGGTTGCGGAGGGCCAGGACGTCTTCGTGCACTACTCGAACATCGACATGAGCGGCTTCCGCGTCCTCGAGGAGGGGCAGCGCGTGGAGTTCACGGTCGGCACAGGGCAGAAGGGCCCGCAGGCCGAGTCGGTCCGCGTCGTGGCGTGAGACGACGGGATGCCGCGGCATCCCGCCTCGCAACCTGACTCCGACACCCCGGAGGGCTTCGGCCCCCCGGGGTGTCGCCATGTTTCGGCGCCGCTCGCGCGGCTTGCACTCACCATGTGCGAGTGCCAGAATGGGTTAGCACTCAGTATCAGTGAGTGCTAAGACCAAGCCAACGTCCGGGAGGGACGACACACACATGGCAAAGATCATCGCTTTCGATGAGGAGGCCCGTCGCGGTCTCGAGCGCGGCCTCAACACTCTGGCGGACGCCGTCAAGGTGACGCTGGGCCCCCGCGGTCGCAACGTCGTTCTCGAGAAGAAGTGGGGCGCCCCCACGATCACGAACGACGGCGTCTCGATCGCCAAGGAGATCGAGCTCGACGACCCGTACGAGAAGATCGGCGCGGAGCTCGTCAAGGAGGTCGCCAAGAAGACCGACGACGTCGCCGGTGACGGCACGACGACGGCCACCGTCCTCGCCCAGGCGCTCGTCCGCGAGGGCCTGCGCAACGTCGCCGCAGGCGCCGACCCGATCTCGCTCAAGAAGGGCATCGAGAAGGCTGTCGCCGCCATCACGGCGGAGCTGCTCGCCTCGGCCAAGGAGGTCGAGTCCAAGGAGGAGATCGCCGCGACCGCGTCCATCTCGGCCGCTGACCCGACGATCGGCGACCTGATCGCCGAGGCGATCGACAAGGTCGGCAAGGAGGGCGTCGTCACGGTCGAGGAGTCGCAGACCTTCGGCACCGAGCTCGAGCTCACCGAGGGCATGCGCTTCGACAAGGGCTTCATCAACCCCTACTTCGTCACGGACCCGGAGCGCCAGGAGGCCGTCTTCGAGGACCCGTACATCCTCATCGCGAACCAGAAGATCTCGAACATCAAGGACCTTCTGCCCGTCGTCGACAAGGTGATCCAGGACGGCAAGGAGCTCGTCATCATCGCCGAGGACGTCGAGGGCGAGGCGCTCGCGACGCTCGTGCTCAACAAGATCCGCGGCATCTTCAAGTCGGCCGCCGTCAAGGCCCCCGGCTTCGGCGACCGCCGCAAGGCGCAGCTGCAGGACATCGCGATCCTCACGGGTGGCCAGGTCATCACCGAGGAGGTCGGTCTCAAGCTCGAGAACGCCACCCTCGACCTGCTCGGCCGTGCGCGCAAGGTCATCATCACCAAGGACGAGACCACGATCGTCGAGGGTGCCGGTGACGGTGCGCAGATCGAGGGTCGCGTGACCCAGATCCGCCGCGAGATCGAGAACACCGACAGCGACTACGACCGCGAGAAGCTCCAGGAGCGCCTCGCCAAGCTCGCCGGCGGCGTCGCCGTCATCAAGGCGGGCGCGGCCACCGAGGTCGAGCTCAAGGAGCGCAAGCACCGCATCGAGGATGCCGTCCGCAACGCGAAGGCGGCCGTCGAGGAGGGCATCGTCCCCGGTGGTGGCGTCGCGCTCATCCAGGCCGGCAAGAAGGCCCTCGAGGGCCTCGAGGTCTCGGGTGACGAGGCGACCGGTGCCAACATCGTGCGCGTCGCGATCGAGGCTCCGCTCAAGCAGATCGCCCTCAACGCGGGTCTCGAGCCCGGTGTCGTCGCGAACAAGGTGTCGGAGCTGCCGACCGGCCACGGCCTCAACGCCGCGACCGGCGAGTACGGCGACCTGTTCCAGCAGGGCATCATCGACCCCGCCAAGGTGACGCGCTCGGCGCTGCAGAACGCCGCGTCGATCGCCGGCCTGTTCCTTACGACCGAGGCCGTCGTCGCCGACAAGCCCGAGAAGGTCTCGGCTCCGGCCGGCGACCCGACGGGTGGCATGGACTTCTGAGTCCGCCTCGCGCCAGCGAACCGCACGAAGGCCCCCTCCTCACGGAGGGGGCCTTCGTCGTCTCGGGGTTCGGTGGCCGCGATTCCACGGATTGGCGGCCCACGCGGTGGATCAGCGCCCACTGAACGCCAGGATCAGCGGAACAGGGCCATCGATGCCTGCTCGGCTTCCGCGTACTGGCGACCGGCGACCGAGAGCGCGTGGTTGATGCCGGCGAGCGCCTCCTCCACCTGTCGCTGAGTCGCGCGCCACTGGTCGAGCGCGCCCTGGAACGCGATCGCGGCGCCGCCCGACCACGTGGATTGGAGATGGGTCAGCTGCGCGAGCATCGAGTGCGTCTCGCCCTGGATGCGCTCGATCGTGCCGCGCACCGAGCCGGTGGCGGCGAAGACGGCGTCGCTGTCGACGGAGAAGACGGCCATGGGAAACCTCCTGGGGTCAGGGTGAAGGGACCCGGGACACGCTACGGACGCGGGGAGCGGCATCCCGCCCCCGCGTCGAGGATGTGCGGTCGGGGACTGCCCGCGCGGCCTGTGGAGGAGACGGGTCAGGCGTCGTGGCGCAGGCGGGGGATCGGCTGCGTCGGGAAGCTCGCGCGCTCGGCGGCGATCGCCTCCATCGCGAGCGGCAGCGCCACGCGGAACGTCGCACCGCCGCCCGGCGTGTCGACGACGTCGACGCCGCCGTGCAGCGCCTCGACGATCGATGCGACGATCGAAAGGCCCAGGCCCGTGCCGCCGGTCTCCCTCGCGCGGGACGTGTCGGCGCGCCAGAAACGCTGGAAGATCTTCTCCTTGATCTGG
The DNA here is from genome assembly GCF_040632175.1 of Microbacterium sp. NPDC019599. Lineage (NCBI taxonomy): Bacteria > Bacillati > Actinomycetota > Actinomycetes > Micrococcales > Microbacteriaceae > Microbacterium > Microbacterium sp. NPDC019599. Next base: position 210,638 of record NZ_JBEYBL010000008.1, on the reverse strand, counting down.
TCCGGCACGCCCTCGCCATGGTCGATGACCTCGATCCAGCCGGTCTCGGCGCTGGGGTCGATGCCGATGCGCAGCTCGATGGGGGAGTCCTCGCTCGTGAAGCGCCGCGCATTGCCGAGCAGGTTGGCGACGACCTGCCGGATGCGGTTCTCGTCGCCGAGCACGAGGGGCGGCGTGGCCGGGTCGCCCATCGTCGCACCGAGGTCGACGGGGGCGACGGGAGGCGTCGGACCCGCCGAGGGCGTCTGGACGGCGGGGACCGGCTTCGGTCGCCTCCGCAGGAGCGACAGCGTGCCGCCTGCTCGGCCGATCGACGGCCGGCCCGCGCCTCCCCGTCGCGTCTTCGGGGTCTCGGGTTCGGGTGCCAGGGGCTCGGATCCGGCATCGCTCGCCGGCCGCGACTCCGGGATCGTCGTGTCGATGACCGTGACCGGGCGATGCGGAGACGCCGCGCGCACGTCCATCGCGGCATCCCGCGCGACGGGGCGCAGATCGACGGGGGCGATGACGACGTCACGGCGCTCGTCCAACCGGGCGAGAGCGAGAAGGTCCTCCACGAGCAGGCCCATGCGCTTGGCCTCCGACTCGATGCGATCCATCGCCTGCGCGACGTCGTCGTCGCCGTCGATCGCGCCCATGCGGTACAGCTCCGCGTAGCCGCGGACCGTCACGAGCGGCGTGCGCAGCTCGTGGCTCGCGTCGCCGATGAAGCGTCGCATCTGCCGGACCGTCGCATCGCGCTGCGAGAGGGCGCCGTCGATGCGGTCGAGCATCGCGTTGATGGCCGTCTTGAGCCGCCCGACCTCGGTCGTCGTGGGCTCGATGTCGGTCATGCGCTGACCGAAGTCGCCCGCCGCGATCGTCATGGCCGTCGACTCGACCTGGCCGAGGCTGCGGAACGTGAGCGTGACGAGCCACCGGGTCAGCAACGCGCCCGCGATGATCGTGATGAGGGCCAGGATGCTGTAGATGCCGAGGTAGGTCGTCACGACGCGGTTGATGGGTGCGATCGGCATCGCGACCAGCTGCGTGTAGAGGGCGCTCGCGCCGGCCGGCTGGAGGACGTCCGTGCTCGCGTGGAACACCGAGCCGCCGTCCTCACCGGGAATCTCGAACGGCGTGAGTCCCCGTTCCTGCGTGCGCTGGAGCGTGATCGTCTCGGGATAGTCGGGCTGGACGGCATCCTCGTCGCCGCCCGCGCTGATGATGAAGTCGCCCTCCGGCCCGTAGATCGCCACGAAGTAGTCCGTCGCGGCGTCGGGCTTCCTCTTGAACGAGACGTCGCCCGCGGAGACCTCGATCTCGAGGACGGCGTTGACCGCGACATCCGTCGATGTCAGCTGCTGGAGCTGCTCGTCGAGACTGACGATGAGGGCGTTGCGGAGGAACGCCATCGTGCCGATCCCCGCCGCGACGAGCCCTACGACGAGGAGGGCGACGGTGACGCCGGTGACCTTCGCGCGCAGGCTGATGCCGCGCCACCAGCGCGTGACGGCATCGGACTTCTTCGCCAGGGCGCTCGCCTTCCCCTCGCGCCGGTCAGGCGGTCTTGCCCGCCTTCAGCATGTAGCCGAAGCCGCGCTTGGTCTGGATGAGGGGCTCGGTCGAGTGCGGGTCGATCTTACGGCGCAGGTAGGAGATGTAGCTCTCGACGATGCCCGCGTCGCCGTTGAAGTCGTACTCCCACACGTGGTCCAGGATCTGCGCTTTCGACAGCACCCGGTTGGGGTTGAGCATGAGGTAGCGCAGGAGCTTGAACTCCGTGGGGGACAGGTCGATCGAGACGTCGCCGACGACCACGTCGTGGGTGTCCTGGTCCATCGTCAGCTCGCCGGCGCGGATGACCGATTCCTCGTCGGCCTGCATCGTGCGGCGCAGGATCGCCTGGATGCGCGCCACGATCTCGTCGAGGGAGAAGGGCTTCGTGACGTAGTCGTCGCCGCCGGCGTTGAGGCCCGTGATCTTGTCCTCGGTCTCGTCCTTCGCCGTGAGGAAGAGGATCGGAGCCGTGTAGCCGGCGCCGCGGAGCCGCTTCGTGACGCTGAACCCGTTCATGTCGGGGAGCATGACGTCGAGGATGATGAGGTCGGGCTCCTCCTCGAGAACGGCCGAGATCGTCTGGGCGCCGTTGGACACGGCCCTCACCTGATACCCCGCGAAGCGGAGGCTCGTGATGAGCAGGTCGCGGATGTTCGGCTCGTCGTCGACGACCAGGATGCGCGGTGCGGTCATGCGTTCATTATGGCGAGGTAATCACGCCGGGGTTGGGATATCGGGCGGGAAGGGCGGCTCCGCGTCACTGCGCACGCGGCCGCACGGCGACGCAGCAGTGGCCGTCGCGCGGCTCGAGGAGCGATTCGCGGGGGTCGCCCGCGCCCTCGGCGAGCCCCGAGACGAACGAGACGTTCGCGGCGCACACGAGCGAGGTGTGGGCTGAGGCGAGGGCGTGGAACGGGCAGTTCTCCAGCCGCACGCCGTGCGCGCCGTCGTCCGCGGGCTCGAACCCGCACCGCGTGAGCGCCTCCGTGAGATCGGCGCTGCGGGCGCCCAGCTCGACGCCCGTGGCGTGCGCCTCGGCTGCCAGCGCGTCGCGCACGGGCACGCCGTCGACCTCCGAGCGCTCGATCGCCGACGCCAGCAGGTCGCCCGCGAGCTCGTAGTGCCGCTCAGGGACGCTCCCCACGACATCGGCGGATGCCGCGGCGTAGAGCTTGGACGGACGCCCCGCGCCGGGACCGCTCCGACCCGAGAGACGCCGGTACGAGACCGTCACGAGGCCCGCGTCGGCGAGGCGGTCGAGGTGGAAGGCGGCGGTGCTGCGCGGGATGCCGACGAGATCGGCTGCCTCGTCCCGCCCCACGGGACGGTCCGTCGTCAGGCGATACAGGCGCCGGCGGACGGGGTCGTCGAGCGCCGCGATCGCGTCGATGCGATTGAGGGCCACCATGGGGCGAGTATAGCTCTAAAAGCAAGAGTCATTGACAAAAGAAACTTCCCGATCTAGCCTCGCGATCAACAGGCGAAGGGATCACCGATGACTCCGTCGGGCGCAGCGAGACTCCACCCGGTCGACTCCGCGATCGACGCCGATCGCGCCGCGGACGCCGTCGCCGATCTGCTGCGCGCGCTGGGGCGCGATCTCGATGACGAGCACCTCGCCGACACGCCTCGGCGCGTGGTGGCAGGACTGCTCGAGCTGCTCGAGCCCCAGCCCTTCGCCATGACGTCGTTCCCGAACGACGAGGGCTATCACGACCTCGTGCTGGTCCGCGGCATCCCGTTCACGTCGCTCTGCCGCCACCACCTGCTGCCGTTCCGGGGCGTCGCGCACGTGGGCTATCTCCCGGGCGATCGCATCGTGGGGCTGTCGAAGCTCGCGCGCGTCGTCGACTGGTTCGCACGCGACCTGCAGGTGCAGGAGCGGCTCACGATGCAGATCGCCGACCATCTCGACGTGACCCTCGCGCCGCGCGGTGTCGGGGTCGTCATGACGGCGGAGCACCTGTGCATGTCGGCGCGCGGCATCCGCGCGCAGGGCGCGGCGACCGTCACGACGGCGTTCACGGGCGAGGTGGCGGACGACCCCGGAATCCGGGCACGATTCATGCAGGCGGCGCACGAGGAGGACACATGGCGCACTACGTGATCGTGGGCGGAGGGCTCGCCGCAGGCACGGCGGTCGAGACGCTCCGCGACGAGGGCTTCGACGGCGACGTGACGGTCGTCGCGGCGGAACAGCATCCGCCCTACCAGCGCCCGCCCCTGTCCAAGGGGTACCTGCAGGGCGAAGAGGGGACGGATGCTGTCATCCTGCATCCCGCCGACTGGTACCGCGACGGGCGCGCCGAGCTGCGCACCGGCGTCGCGGCCATCGCACTCGACCCGGCGGCGCACCGCCTCGAGCTCGAGGACGGCTCGAGCCTGACCTACGACGCGCTGCTGCTCGCCACCGGCTCGTCGCCGCGGCGGCTGCCGCTCGAGGGGGCCGACCTCGCCGGCGTCCGGATGCTGCGGACGATCGACGACTCGGACGCGCTCGCCGCGGAGCTGCGCGGCGGCGGCAAGAGGCTCGTGCTCATCGGTTCGGGGTGGATCGGGATGGAGGTCGCGGCGACGGCCCGCAGCCTCGGCAACGAGGTGACGGTGCTCGAGCGCGATCCGATCCCGCTCGCGGCGGCGGTCGGCGACGAGATGGGGGCGGTCTTCCGCGATCTGCACCTCGAGAAGGGCGTCGATCTGCGGCCCTCGGTCCAGGTCGAGCGGATCACAGGATCCGACCGGGCCGAGGCGGTCGTCGTGGGCGGCGAGGAGGTGCCGGCCGACCTCGTCGTGATCGGCGTCGGCGCCGTGCCGAACGTCTCGCTCGCCGAGGACGCGGGGATCACGGTGGACAACGGCATCCGGACCGGCTCGGCGCTGCGCACGAGCGCTTCCGACGTCTACGCCGCGGGAGATGTCGCGAACGCCTACCACCCGGTCATCCAGCGGCACCTGCGCAGCGAGCACTGGGACAACGCCCTCAAAGCGGGCGCGGTCGTGGCACGGTCGATGCTCGGGATGCCGGCGTCCCACGATTCGATCCCGTACTTCTACACCGACCAGTTCGACCTTGGGATGGAGCTTTCGGGCTACCCGCCGCTCATGAAGGACGCGCAGCTCGTCACGCGCGGCGATGTCGCAGGGCGCGAGTTCATCGCCTTCTGGCACGACGGGAAGCGCGTGGTGGGCGCGATGAACGTCAACGTCTGGGACGTGCAGGACGACTTGCAGAAGCTCATCCGCGACGCGAAGCCCGTCTCGCCCGACGAGCTGCGCGACGAGTCGGTCGACCTCGAGCGGCTCGCGGCCTCGTGACGGGCGGGCCGCGCATCGACCATCCCGTGCGCACGTTCGGCGGGCGCACGATCGACTTCTCCCGGCGCATCGCCGTCATGGCGATCGTCAACCGCACCCCGGACTCGTTCTACGACCGCGGGGCGACGTTCGCGCTCGACGCGGCCGTCCAGGCGGGACGGGATGCTGCGGCCGCCGGCGCCGAGATCATCGACGTCGGCGGGGTCCCGTTCGCGCCGGGCGCGCCGCTGCCCATCGACGACGAGATCGCCCGCGTCGTCCCGGTCGTCGAGGCGCTCGCGCCCTACATCGCGGTGAGCGTCGACACGTTCCACCCGGAGGTGGCGCGCGCCGCGATCGACGCGGGTGCGAGCATCGTCAACGACACGACGGGGCTGCGCGATCCGCGGATGGCGGACGTCGTGGCCGCCGGCGACGCGACGGTCGTCATCGCCCACAGCCTCGCGGCGCCGAGGACGCAGCACCCGCTCCCGCACTACGACGACGTGATCGGAGACGTCGCGGGCTTCCTCGAGTCCCGGCGCGACCTCGCGCTCGAGCGCGGCGTGCGGCCGGACCGCATCATCCTCGACCCGGGGCACGACCTCAACAAGAACACGCTGCACTCGCTCGAGCTGACGCGGCGCTTCGGCGAGCTGACGCAGCTCGGGGGAGTGCTCCTGGCCGCCGTCTCGAACAAGGACTTCATCGGCGAGAGCCTCGACCGCGAGCGCGCGGAGCGGCTGTCGGGGTCGATCGCGGCCGCCGTGTACTGCGCCGTGCAGGGTGCGCGGATCATCCGCGCCCACAACGTGCGCGAGACCGTCGACGCGCTGCGCATGATCGAGGCGATCGAGGGCTGGCGTGAGCCCGCCTACCTCCTGCACAACACGCGGCCGGAGGGCAACTCGTGACCCCGTCGCGCGACGAGCTGTTCGAGATCTACGCTCTGCCGGATCGGGACGAGACGCGCGTGCGCATGAACTTCGTCGAAAGCGCCGACGGCGCCGTCACGTTGCGGGGACGCAGCGGCGGGCTCGGCGGCGAGACGGATCGCGCCGTCATGGAGGTGATGCGGACCCTGTGCGACGTCGTGGTCGTCGGCGCCGGCACCGTCCGCGCCGAGGGGTACGGCGGGCTCGAGCTGTCGGAGGCGGATGCCGCGTGGCGGCGCGAGCGAGGACTTGCGCCTCAGCCGCGCCTCGCGGTCGTGTCGCGGTCGCTCGGCCTCACCCCCGACGACGAGGTCTTCACGGATGCTGTCACCCGGCCCATCCTCGTGACCCGCGCCGACGCGCCCGAGGAGCGGCGTTCGGCGCTCGCCGAGGTCGCCGATCTGCTCGTCTGCGGCCGCGCGTCCGTCGACCTCGCCGCGATGCTGCGGGAGTTCGCGGCGCTCGGACTCACCCAGGTGCTGTGCGAGGGCGGCCCGCACCTGTTCGGCTCGCTGCTCGAGGCGGATCTCGTCGACGAGGTATGCGTGACTCTCGCGCCGCGGTTCGTCGGGGGACAGGCGGGCCGCATCGTGCGCGGCGCGCCCGAGGCAGATCGTCGCTTCGAGCTCGCCCGGACGTTCGCCGACGACGAGGGCTTCGTCTTCCTCCGCTACGCCCGGTAGAACTCAGGTCGCGAGGCAGCCGCGGACTGCGACCTCGACGCTCTCGCGCACGGGAGCGTTGGGATCGACGCTCAGGCGGTGGAGGATGAGGCCGTCGCCGAAGGCCATGAAAGCACGCACCGCGTTGTCGGGATGCGGTGTGCCCAGCTCGACGAGCAGGCCGAGGGTCCACGCCGCCATCCCTTCGCGCTGGAGGCGCATAGGCGCGAACAGCTCCGGGTCGGACGCCATCTCGAGGAACAGCGCGTAGCGCGCGCGGGTCCGTATCGCGTACGGGCCCGTCAGCAGCTCGATGCCCTGAGTGAACAGGTCGACGAACCCGTCGACGTCCTCGAAAGGCTGCCCGAGGACGCCGGACAGGTCCCGCGCCTCGTTCTCAGCGATCCATGCCGCGACGCCCGAGAGCAGGGCGGCGCGGGTACGGAAGTGGTTGGAGGTCGAGCCGCGTGGGAGCCGTGCCTGCGCATCGACCCGTGCGTGGGTGAGCGCTCTGATGCCGTGCGTCCCGACGAGTTCGACGGCGGCGGCAAGTGCCCGTTCGCGGGTCGTAGTCATCGTCGGGAGCCTATCTCTTCCACGGAACTATGACTGTAGTGACATGGCACTACGTCCGTAGTAGATTGACGTGATGACCGAGACGACCGCTATCCGCTCGCGCACGGTCACCGCGAACGGACTGCGCATGCATGTGACGGAATCGGGTGCCGGAGCACCCGTGCTCATGCTTCACGGGTTTCCGCAGAGCGCGCGGGAGTGGGCGCCCGTCATGTCGGCTCTGTGCGAGCGCGCGCACCTGATCGCACCCGACCTCCGCGGCGCCGGCGAGACCGAAGCGCCGGCGTCCGGATACGACTCGGCGACGGTGAGGCGCGATGTCATTTCGCTCCTCGATCGTCTGGGTCTGGATCAGGTCGATCTCGTCGCCCACGACTGGGGTGCACTCGTCGGCTTCGACCTCTGCCTCGACGCCCCGGGGCGTATTCGCCGCTTCGTCGCGATCGCCGTGCCCGCCCCGTATTTCCGCATGAATCGCGCGCTCGTCGTGGGACTCATGAAGGCGATGCCGCATCTGTGGTTCCAGTGGGCGGTCGCGACGCCCGGCCTCGGGCCCATGCTCCTCTCCCGCGGTCGACAGCGGCTCGCGCGCTACATACTCCGCCTATCCGAGATCCGGCCCAAGGGGGAGGCGGATGTCTCGGCATATCTTGAAGCTCTGCGCGATCCCGCGCGGGCACGAGCCGCCTCGAAGCTGTACCGCGGCCTCATCCTCCCCGGGTTCATGAAGGCCCTGCGGGGCGCCTACCTCGGCCGCGTGCTGCACACCCCGACGCTCGTCCTGTTCGGAGCGGACGACGCGCTTCTGCCGAAGGACGCGCTCGAGGTCAACCCCGACGACGCACCGCACACGACGGTGGAGTTCGTCCCCCGCGGAGCGCACTACCTCGTCGACGACAACCCCGAAGCGGTCACGCGGCGGATCGCCGAGTTCCTGTTCCCGTAGCGATCAGGCCGCGACCTGGTCGGCGTCGAGGATCGTATAGCTGTAGCCCTGCTCGGCGAGGAACCGCTGGCGGTTCTGCGCGAAGTCCTGGTCGACGGTGTCGCGCGCGATGAGCGTGTAGAAGCTCGCGGTGTTGCCCGACTGCTTCGGCCGCAGCAGTCGGCCGAGGCGCTGCGCCTCCTCCTGCCGCGATCCGAACGAGCCCGACACCTGGATGGCGACGGATGCCTCGGGCAGGTCGATCGAGAAGTTCGCGACCTTCGACACGACGAGGACGTCGATGGAGCCCTCGCGGAACGCCTGGTAGAGCTGCTCGCGCTCATCGACGGGCGTTGCTCCCGTGATCTTCGGCGCGTTCAGGGCTTCGGACAGGATGTCGATCTGGTCGAGGTACTGCCCGATCACGAGGATGCGCTCGCCTGCGTGGCGCTCGACGAGATCGCGCACGACGCCGATCTTCGCGTGGGCCGTCGCGGCGAGGCGGTAGCGCTCTTCGTCGGCGGCCGCCGCATACTCGAGCCGGTCGCCGGCCGGCAGGTCGACGCGCACTTCGTAGCAGGCGGCGGGGGAGATGAAGCCCTGCGCCTCGATCTCCTTCCAGGGAGCGTCGAACCGCTTGGGGCCGATGAGGCTGAAGACGTCGCCCTCGCGGCCGTCCTCGCGCACGAGGGTCGCGGTGAGGCCGAGGCGCCGACGAGCCTGCAGGTCGGCGGTGAGCTTGAAGACCGGCGCGGGGAGCAGGTGCACCTCGTCGTAGACGATGAGGCCCCAGTCGAGCGCGTCGAGCAGCGCGAGGTGGGCGTACTCGCCCTTCCGCTTGGCCGTGAGGATCTGGTACGTCGCGATCGTGACGGGCTTGACCTCTTTGACCTGGCCCGAGTACTCGCCGATCTCCTCCGGCGTGAGCGACGTCCGCTTGAGCAGTTCGTCGCGCCACTGCCGCGCGCTCACGGTGTTCGTCACGAGGATGAGGGTCGTCGTCTTCGTGTCGGCCATCGCGGCCGCGCCGACGAGGGTCTTGCCGGCGCCGCAGGGGAGCACGACGACTCCCGAGCCGCCGTCGCTGAACTTGTCGACCGCGAGGCGCTGATAGGGCCGCAGGTTCCAGCCGTCCTCCTCGAGATCGATGGGATGCGGCGTCCCCGGCGTGTAGCCGGCACGGTCCTCCGCGGGCCACCCGATCTTCAGGAGCTCCTGCTTGATGTGCCCGCGCGCCCACGCGTCGACCTGGAAGGCGTCGGGGGAGGGGCGGCCGATCAGCAGGGGCTGGATGCGCTTGTTCTTCGAGACTTCGGCGAGCACCGCGGCATCCGTCGATCGAAGGATGAGGGCGCCCTCGTCGTCGCGCTCGATGACGAGGCGGCCGTAGCGGCCGACCGTCTCGCGGATGTCGATCGACACCGACGGCGGCACGGGGAAGCGCGACCAGTTGTCGAGCGTCGCGAGCATGTCGTCGGCGTCGTGGCCCGCCGCTCGGGCGTTCCAGAGTCCGAGGCGCGTGATCCGGTACGTGTGGATGTGCTCGGGCGCGCGCTCCAGCTCGGCGAAGATCGCGAGCTCGTGGCGCGCGCTTTCCGCGTCCGGATGGGCGACTTCGAGCAGCACCGTCCGGTCGCTCTGCACGATGAGAGGGCCGTCAGCCATAGCGGTCTAGTTTACCGGGCGCCGCAGGCCCCGGCATCCGCTCGTCCCCGCCGCAGACGCGCCGGCCGCCCCGATCCACAGGTCAACCACGGATCTGCAGGTCGAATCGGCGCGATCCCGCCTCCCGATGCGTGGTCGACCTGACGATCCGCGGTGGGTCAGGCCGGGCGCACGCTCACGATGCTCGAGACGGGGAGCGTCCGCTCGATGTCGGCGCTCCGGTCCCGCCCGCGCAGGCGGCCGCCGCCGAGACCCGTCGCCTCGAGCGTGAACGAGCGCTCCGCGCCGTCGGGGAGGCGCACGACCACGGCGATGATCGAGCGGGCGCGCACGGCCTGCTCGAGTTCGCGGCCCAGCCACGCGGCATCCGAATCCGTGCCGTGCGTCTCGCGCAGCCGGGCGACGAGCGGGGCGTACGAGTGCACGGGGCCGTCGGCCTCGGTGCGACGCGGCGCACGACGTCGCACGATCGGGGCGGGCGCGCCGTACTCGTCGAGCGCGACGACGGGGTATCGCGCGTCGGCGAGCGACCAGTACACGACGTCGCGCCCCGCGCGCGTGATGAGCTGGCGGCCGTCGCGCACGAGACCCAGCGGCCGCAGCGCCTGGTCGACGGAGATCGCGTCGAGCACGCTCGGCTCGGTGCTCGTGATCGCGGTGTTGCCGTTGCCGTCGACGCCGACGCGGACGAGACCGTGGCGGGCGGCCGTGCTCGTGATGAGGTACTCGAGGGGCTGGGGGATGCCGGTCAGCGAGAGCTGCGCGAGGAACTCCCGGACGGACTCCGCCGACTCGCCCTCCGTCATCCCCGCGACGAGAGACTCCGCCGTGAACCGGTACGTGGATGCCTGGGCCCGCGACTCGCGGACCGCGATGCGTCGAAGGCGCAGGTCGAGCGCCGGCGCGAGAGGCCCGGGCGCGATCGCCGACAGGTCGGCCTGGAGGTAGATGCGGTCGATCTCGGCCGGGAGGAACCCGGCCAGTCCTGCGGCGTCGGCCCCCTCGCCGCGTCGAAGGCTCGCGGCCCACGCGGGCTCGTCGCCCTCGGGCGTCACAAGGCCCCAGCGCTCCGCGAGCCGTCGCTGCCGCGCGGCGATCGCGGGCCATTCGGGGTCGAGGGGGTAGCGCTGCGGCCACGCGGAGAGCGGAAGGAAGCCACCCTCGGGTGTGCGCAGCCCGGGGCGCAGGCTCGCCCGCAGTCCCTCGACGACATCGGCCCAGCGCGTCGTGGTCACCGCCCGCAGCCAGGCGTCGGCGGCCTCGCTCACGGTCCACTCGCGGTCGGTCCCGTCGATGAGTCCCGCGGCGGAGGCAGCCGCCACGAGATCGTCGAGGTCTTCCGGCGAGTCGATCGCCCCGGCATCCGTCAGCCGCTTGCGGTCCGCGGCGCTGACAGGTCCGGCGCCCGTGCGGGAGAGAGGCGTGTGCTGCGTCGCGATCAGGAGGTCGGCGAGCGCCCCGATCGATCCGAACGCGCGCTCGGCGGCCGCTGCGGATGCCGACGGATCGGCGGGCGTCGGCTGCTCGGGAGCGGCATCCGTCTCGAACGCCTCCGGCGCCGCCGCAGCCGCCGCCGCGACGCGCTCCGCGATCGCGGGATAGGGCTCACCCGCGGCATCGACGAGCGCGAGCGGCTCGACGAGGGGGCGGTCCTCGTCGGTCACGCCGTTCGAAAGGGCGACGAGCGCGGGACGCGGGAGGCGCACGAGCGCGCGATCGACGGACGCTGCATCCAGGAGCGCGTCGGCGGCGTCGAAGAAGTCGTGCCAGGGGACGGTCGGCGAGACGGAGCGCAGCGCGAAGGTCTCGGCCAGCGCCGCATCGTCGCGGGTCGCCAGCCACATCGCGAGCGACCGCTCACCGGTGGTCATCTCGGTCGCCTATGCCCCTTTGTTGGCACGTGAGCGTCGCACGAAGCTGACGATGAGCAGGGCGATGATCAGGATGAAGGCGATCGGCAGCGCGATGAGGGGCAGCACGACGACGAGGGGCCAGACGCCCGTGCTGAAGTCGCTGACCCCGAGCGGACGCGCGAGGATGACCGCGAAGAAGCAGACGATCGACACGATCGTGAGGCCGAGTGCCATGTAGGCGAGGATGCGATCGATCCGCCGGACGGGCAGATCCGGGCCGCTGTTGCGCGTGCTCATCCGCATCAGCCTACCGGGTGCGGGCGGTGCCGTAGGCTTGGGGGAGGGCCCATTGGTCCGCATTCCGTCATGCCCGCCGAGCGCGGGCTTTTCCACAGCGAGGTCATTCCATGCCCACCGGCAAGGTCAGGTTCTACGACGAGGCGAAGGGGTTCGGCTTCATCACGACTGATGACGGCCAGGACGTCTTCCTGCACGCCACTGCCCTTCCGGCCGGCTCTCCGGCGCCCAAGCCGGGCGCCCGGCTCGAGTTCGGCGTGGCCGACGGCAAGCGCGGCCTGCAGGCGCTCTCGGTCCGCGTGCTCGAGGCGCCCGTGAGCCTCGCCAAGCGCGCGCGCAAGCCCGCCGACGACATGGCGATCATCGTGGAAGACCTCGTGAAGGTGCTCGACGACATCGGCGGCGACCTGCGTCGCGGCCACTACCCGAGCAGCGGCCACACCAAGAAGGTCGCGGCGATGCTCCGCAAGGTCGCGGATGACCTGGACGCCTGACCCCTCCGCACAGGAGCCTGTCGCGCTGGCCGACGAGCCGGCCGCGCTCGACGGCGACGCCGTCGCGCCGGATGCCGAGCACTCCGAGGTCGAAGCGGGGGAGTCGGGGTCCGAGGACGCGGTCGACGGTCCCGATGCCGAGCCGGGCGATTCGGGTGAGCCCGTCGCCGACGAGCCCGTCGCCGACGAGCCCGACGCCGAGCCGGTCGAGCCCGAGTCCGCGCCCGAGCCGGTCGAGCCCGATGAGCGCCTGCTCTCCGCGCACGACCTCGCGCTCGCCGCGCTGCGCGAGATCACTCCCGAGGCGACGATCGGGGATGCCGCGGGGTACACGCTCGAGGACGGCGGCGTCGTCTCGCTCCGGTTCGAGAACAGGCTCGCGGGCTATCCGGGCTGGTTCTGGACGGTGACCGTCGCGCGCGTGCAGGACGCCGATCCGACCGTGCTCGAGCTCGAACTGCTTCCCGGGACCGATGCGCTCCTGGCCCCTGAGTGGGTGCCGTGGGCTGTGCGCCTCGCGGACTACCAGGCCGCGCAGGCTGCGCTCGCCGAAGAGGCCGACGCCGAGGACGACGAGGACTCCGACGAAGACCTCGAGGACGTCGACGATCTCGACGCGTCCGACTTCGACGACGACGGCTCGCCGATCCTGCACGCGGGAGACGTCGACGGTGTCGACATCGACGAGCTCGCCGATGCCGTCATTCCAGCCGACACCGGCTCGGACGAGGACGACTTCGACGATGAAGACGAAGACGAAGACGACGAGGGCTTCGACGACGACTCGGACGACGATGAGCCGTACGGCGACGACTTCGAGGAAGACGACGACGACGCCCTGGACCTCGACGCTGGGCTGGACGACTCGCCGGCCGACGACGACGAGGACTTCGGCGACGACTTCGGGGTCGACTCCGACGAGGACGACCTCGACGCCTCGGACTTCCCCGAGACGGAAGAGTCCGAGAAGGCCTAGGCCTTCCGCAGGTCCGGGACGTTTCGTCTCGGGCGCTGCGCGCCCTCGCTCAACGACCGATGCCTGCCGGTCGTTGAGCGAGCGAAGCGATACGAAACGCGCCGATTCCGGCGCACACCGCAGCCCAGTCAGTCCTTCGCACGCGGTGACGACGCCACAGGGTCGGCGACGCGGAACCGCGCGCTCAGGAGCGACTCCTCACGTGACGACGGTCCGACGAGAAGCTCGAACTCGCCGGCCTCGACGAGGCGCTTGCCGTGGGCGTCGACGATCGTGCAGTCCGCTACGGGGAGCGACAGCTCGACCGTCACGCTCTCGCCCGGTTCGAGGTCCAGGTGGCGGTACCCCTTGAGCTCCTTGTCGGCCCAGCTGACCGACGTCACGGTGTCGCGCACGTAGACCTGCACGATCTCGCGTGCGGGCCGGTCGCCGGTGTTGCGCAGGTCGACGAGGGCGCGCACGGTGTCGTCGCCATCGAGGTCGGCCTCGACGATGCGCAGGTCCGAGTACTCGACGGTCGTGTACGAGAGGCCCTCGCCGAACGCGAAGGCGGGGCTCTGCGTGAGGTCGGCGTAGCGGTCGCCGTGCTGGCCGCGGATCTGGTTGTAATAGATCGGCAGCTGCCCCGCGTGGCGGGCGAACGAGAGCGGCAGGCGCCCGCTCGGCTCGATGAGACCCAGCAGGAGTTCCGCGATCGCCTGGCCTCCGCGCATTCCGGGGTTCGCGGCCCACACGAGCGCGGCGGCATCCATCACAGCCTTCGGAAGCACGTGCGGCTTGGAGGCGAGCAGCACGACGACGAGGGGAGTCCCGGTCGCCGCGAGGGCTTCCAGCAGCGCGACCTGTCCACCGATGAGCTCGAGGGTCGCCGTCGAGCGGCCCTCGCCGACGAGCTCGATGCGGTCGCCGACGACCGCGACGACGTAGTCGGCACCCTCGGCCGCCGCGACGGCCCCGGCGATGAGATCGGCGTCCGGTGCCATCGGCACGACCACCTGGGGGCGCGGCTGCCCGTCGGGGAAGAACGCGCCCTGCGGGTCCTCCTCGAGGGTCAGGATGCCGGCACCCTCCGCGTGCGTGATCTCCCAGTCCGCGGGCGCATGCGCGCGCAGGCCGTCGAGCACCGTCGAGATCATCGCGCGCGGGTGCCCGTCCGGGATCCAGTCGACCTGCCCCGACGATCCGGCCCAGTCGCCGAGCTGCGTCTGCGCGTCGTCGGCGAGCGGGCCGACCACGGCGATGCGGCGGGCGCCCGAGGCGGGGGCCACAGCGCGCCCGGAGGCGTCGGCGGTGAGCCCGCCCGCGAGCGGGAGCGTCCCGTCGTTGCGCAGGAGCACGAGCGACCTCCGCGCGGCCTCGAGGTTGAGCGCCGCGTGCTCGGCCGAGCCGACGGTCGCCGCGATGCGCTCACGATCGGGCAGGCGCGGGTCCTCGAAGAGGCCGAACTCGAACTTGAGCAGCAGGATCCGCGCGACGGCGCGGTCGAGCGCGTCCTCGGTCATGAGACCCTGCGCGAGAGCGTCCAGCGCACCCTGGAAGAAGCCGGGCGTCGTCATGATCATGTCGTTGCCGGCGAGCACGGCCGCCGCTGCCGCGTGCGCGTAGTCGGGCTGGACCTTCTGCTCCCACACCATGCGACCGACGTTGTCCCAGTCGGTGATGAGCGTTCCCGTGTACCCCCACTCACCGCGCAGCACATCGTTCAGCAGCCAGTCGTTCACCGTGATCGGCACGCCGTCGGTCGTCTGGTAGCCGAGCATGAAGGTGCGGCATCCCTCCTTCGCCACTCGCTCGAAGGGAGGCAGGAACCACGACCGCAGCTTGCGCCGCGAGATGTCGGCCTCGCTCGCGTCGCGTCCGCCCTGCGTCTCGGAGTAGCCCGCGAAGTGCTTCGCGGTGGCGAGGATCGCCGTGGGGTCGTCCAGTCCGCCGCCCTGGTAGCCGCGCACCATCGCCGAGGCGAGCTCGCCGATGAGGAACGGGTCCTCGCCGAACGTCTCGTCGATGCGCCCCCAGCGCAGATCGCGCGCGATGCACAGGACGGGCGAGAACGTCCAGTGGATGCCGGTCGCCGAGACTTCAACGGCGGTCGCCCGTGCGACGCGCTCAGCGAGCGAGGCATCCCATGACGCCGCCATGCCCAGCTGGGTCGGGTAGATCGTCGCGCCCTCCCAGAAGGAGTGCCCGTGGATGCAGTCCTCGCCGACGAGGAGGGGGATCTGCAGACGCGTCGAGAGCGTCAGCTCGCGAGCGCGCAGGACCTTCTCGGGTGAGGCGTGCAGGATCGAGCCGGCGTGCATGCGCACGACCTGATCGGCGAGGTCCTCCCGGGCGTCGAGCTGGAGCATCTGGCCGATCTTCTCCTCGACCGTCATCCGCTCGAGGAGGTCGGCGATGCGGTCGGCGACGGGCAGCGAGGCGTCGAGGTAGTCCGGACGGGTGGCGGTGGTCACACGTTCTCCTGGATGTTCATGTCGGTGCGCACGGCGGTGACCGTGTCGTTCACGTTCATGCCCTTCTTCTTCAGGGCGCGGGCGCGCTCGCCGGCGGATCGCAGGCGCGGGTTGACGTACTCGTCGATGCCGAAGTTGATCAGCGAGAGAGCCACGCCGATGGCGGCGATGCACAGGCCCGGAGGCATGAACCACCACCACTGGCCCTGGCGGAACGCGCCCTGCGCGCTCGCCCAGTTGAGGATCGTGCCCCAGTTGTAGGTCGTCACCGGGATGATGCCGATGTACGACAGGGTTGTGAGCCCGATGATCGCGGCGGTGACGGTGCCCACGAAGCTCGCGGCGATGAGCGCCATGAGGTTCGGGAGCATCTCGACGGTGATGATCCGCCGGAGAGGCTCGCCGTTGGCGCGCGCGGCCTGGATGAAGTCGCGGCTGCGCAGCGACATCGTCTGGGCGCGCAGCACGCGCGCGCCCCACGCCCAGCCGATGAGGCCCAGCACTCCGGCGATGAGGATGAGGGGCGGGTCCTCGAACATCGACGCCACGATGATGATGAGCGGGATGCCGGGGATCACGAGGAAGACGTTCGTGAGAGCCGACAGGCCCTCGCCGCGCCACCCGCGGAGGTATCCGGACAGCACGCCGACGACGATCGCGAGGACCGTGGCGATGAGTGCGGCAAGGAACCCCACCACGATGACGCCCCGCGTGCCGTGGATGACCTGGCTCAGGACGTCCTCGCCGATGTGCGTCGTGCCCAGCCAGTGCGCCGCCGACGGCGGCTGGAAGCGCGCGGTGTTGTCGACCTTGGTGGGCGAGTACGGGGCCAGCACGTCGGCGAAGACCGCGACGAGCACGAAGAACCCGAGGATCGACAGGCCCGTGATCGACTTCTTGTTGCGGAACATCGCGAACGCCGAGCCGAGCTTCGACCAGAAGGTCGGCTTGCGGGGCGCTTTCCCGGCCGGTGCCGGCTTGCGGACGGTGGCGGTGGCCGGCGTGTTCGCCGCGCGCTGCTGAATCGTGTCGCCTGCGATCGTGTTCATGTTCAGGCCTCCGTCTGGCGCGTGCGCGGGTCGAGGAATGCGTAGGCGACGTCGGCGAGGAGGTTCGCGAGGAGCACCGAGATGGTGATCACGAGGAACACCCCCTGCATGAGGGCGTAGTCCTTCGCGTTCGTGGCGTCGAGGAGGAGCTTGCCGACGCCGGGATAGCTGAACACCACCTCCATGACGATCGTGCCGCCGACGATGAAGCCGAGCGCGAGGGCGAAGCTCTGGATCTGGGGGAGCACGGCGTTGCGCGCGGCATACCGCCAGAGAACCCGGTCGTTCGGCAGACCCTTGGCCTGCGCGACGGTGACGTAGTCCTCGTCGAGCACCGTGAGCATCATGTTGCGCATGCCCAGCATCCAGCCGCCCAGCGAGGCGATGATGATCGTCGCCGCGGGCAGGAAGCCGTGATGCAGCACGTCGCCGATGAACTCCCACGAGAGTTCCGGCACGGCTCCGACGCCGTAGGCCTTGCCGATCGGGAACCACCCGAGCGCGACCGAGAACACCGCGATCGCCAGGAGGCCGAGCCAGAAATAGGGGATCGTGCTGAAGAAGGTCGTGATCGGGATGAGGATGTCGAGCCGGCTGCCGCGACGCCACCCGATGATCGCACCGCCGACGGTGCCGATCGTGAAGGCCAGGAGCGTCGCGAAGCCGACGAGGGCGATGGTCCAGATGAGGGACTGGCCGACGACCTCGGTCACCGGCCGCATGCCGTGCAGGAGCGAGATGCCGAGGTCTCCGCGCAGGAGGTGGCTCCAGTAGTCCAGGTACTGCTGCCAGAGCGGCGTCTCGGAGTCGAGTCCGAGCATGGCCCGCAGCGCGTCGGCCGCCTCGGGAGAGACGTTGCGGTTGCGGGCGAGGTACGCGCTGACCGCGTCGCCCTTCATGAGGCGCGGCAACAGGAAGTTGATCGTGATGGCCGCCCACAGCGTGAACAGATAGAACAGGGCACGGTTGCCGAGGAAGCGCCACGGGACGCGGATGCCGCCTTTGACGGCGCTCGTCGCGGTCGTGCCGGCTTCGATCGCGTCGAAGTCCGGGGAGAGCTGGGGGGCGACGGCGCTCACTTCTCACCTCCGAGGATGCCGGCTGCGTGCGCGAAGTAGGTGTCGGGATCGGGCGATGCCGCGCGCAGCTCTTGGGTGTAGGGACTCTGGGGATTGAGGATGACGTCGTCGGCCGGGCCGTGCTCGACGATGCGCCCCTGGTTGAGGACGATGATCTCGTCGCTGAAATGGCGCGCGGTCGCGAGGTCGTGCGTGATGTACAGCACCCCGAGGCCGTGTTCGCGCTGCAGGTCGGAGAGCAGGTTCAGCACTCCGAGTCGGATCGACACGTCGAGCATCGAGACCGGCTCGTCGGCCACGAGCAGCTTGGGGCGGGATGCCAGTGCACGGGCGATCGCGACGCGCTGGCGCTGGCCGCCGGAGAGTTCGTGCGGCCGGCGGTCGATGACGGCGTCGGCATCGAGGCGGACGCGGCTCAGGAGCCGGTGGACCTCGTCGTCGAGCTGCTCCTTCGGCACGACCCGATCGAGCTGGAGCGGTCGCTGGATGGCGTAGCGGATCGTGTGGTACGGGTTCAGCGAGGCGAACGGATCCTGGAAGACCATGCGCAGCTGCTGGCGGTAGGTCCGCAGCGCTTTGCCTCGCCGGGGGATCGGCTGGCCGTCGAACCGGACTTCGCCGCTCGTGGGCCACTCGAGCTGGGTGAGGATCTTGGCGATCGTCGACTTGCCGCTGCCCGACTGGCCGACGAGGCCGATCGTCTGGCCCGAGTGGAGCGTGAAGCTCACGTCATCGAGCGCCTTGATCTGTCCCGCGCCGCGGACGGTGTACGCCTTGGTGACGGCGTCGAATTCGAGGACGGTCATCGCCTGACCACCCCTCTCTCGCCGGTGAGTCTGGGGAAGGAAGCGAGGAGCGTCCGGGTGTACTCGTCCTGCGGGTCGGTCCAGACGCGTTCGGCGGTGTCGAGTTCGACGATCGCTCCTTCGCGCATGATCGCGATGCGATCGCTGATCTCCAGGAGCAGCGGAAGGTCGTGCGTGATGAAGATGACCGAGAATCCGAACTCGTGGCGAAGCTGCGAGATCTGACGCAGGATCTCGCGCTGGACCAGCACGTCGAGTGCGGTCGTCGGCTCGTCCATCACCATGAGCTGCGGGCGCAGCGCGAGCGCCATGGCGATCATGACGCGCTGGCGCATGCCGCCTGACAGCTCGTGCGGGTACGAGCGGTAGCGCTGCGCGCCGACCTTGACGATCTCGAGGAGCTCGATGACAGCGGCGCGGCGCTCCGAGCGCGAGAGGTTCGGGCGGTGGACCTCGAACACGTCCTCGAGCTGCGAGCCGATCGTGGCGACCGGATTCAGCGAGTTCATCGCGCCCTGGAAGACCATCGAGATCTTGTCCCAGCGGAATCGGCGCATCTCCTCGGCATCGAGGCCGTTGATGTCGACATCCTCGCCGCTCGCGTCGTGGAAGACGACGGACCCGCTCGTGATGACAGCCGGGGGCTTGAGCAGGCGCTGGATGCCGTAGGCGAGCGTGGTCTTGCCGCACCCGCTCTCGCCGGCGAGTCCGAGGATCTCACCCCGCTGGAGTTCGAGGGAGACGTTCTTGACCGCGCGCACGGGGGGATCGACGTCGTAGACGATCGAGAAGTCGCGGACGGAGAGCAGCGAATCTCTCATGAGTGCTGAATCGCTTTCGTGAGGGCTGACGAGGGCGGGACGGATGCCGCAGCAGCAGTGCTGACGAGGGCGGGACGGATGCCGCAGCAGCAGTGCTGACGAGGGCGGGACGGATGCCGCAGCATCCGTCCCGCCAGCGGTGTGTCAGGACGCGGGCTGCAGCTTGGTCAGGATCTGCACGATCGCCGGCTGAGTCGGGTCGGCCGAGGCGTACTGGTCGCCTTCCGACGGCCACCCGACGTAGTTGCGGGTGTTGAACTCGCCGAGGAGCGGGTGCGCACCGAGCGGGATGACGGGGACGTTCTCCACGAACGCCTTCTGGATCACCGCGAGGGCGGCCTCACGGTCGGCGTCGGAGGACGCGTTCGCGTAGGTGTTCAGCGCGTCGGTGACGGCGGGGTCGTCGAAGCGTCCGAAGTTGAAGGACGCCTTGTCGTCGACGATCCACTTCGGGTCCATCGCGGACGTGTAGAGGCCGTAGGCGTTGCCGGTGTCCTCGAGCCAGTGGATGATCGCCTGGAACGTGCCCTCCTGGCGTGCGGCATCCCATCCGCCCCAGTCCGGCTGGTCGACCTTGACCTCGATGCCGAGGCCCTCCTTGAGCTCTTCGGCGATGAGCGCCTGCTCGGTGTTCCAGTCGCTCCAGCCCGCGGGGACCGAGATCGAGAACGTGACAGGCTCGCCGTCGGGGTCGACGAGGGCGTCGCCGTCCCATGTGTAGCCGGCATCGGTCAGGATCTGACGGGCCTTGTCGACGTCGACCTCGTAGTTCTGGCCGGCGTACTCGGGGATGATCTCGTCCTCGAGCAGCGCGCCGAGACCGGTCACGCTCCAGATCGCCTCGCTCGCTCCTTCGCGGGCGATGTCGACGTAGGCCTGACGGTCGATCGTCCACGCGAGCGCCTGACGCAGCGCCGGGTCGTTGAACGGCTTGGTCTGCAGGTTCATGAAGAGCGTCCCCGCGCCCGCCGTCGGCGAGGCGAGGAACTTGTTGTCGGGGTCGGCCGACAGGTAGCTGTCCTGGATCTGCGGGATGAACGCCTGCGCCCAGTCGGCCTCGCCCGTCGCGAGCGCGGTCGTCAGCGCCGCGTTGTCGCCGTACGAGACGTAATGCAGCTCGGGCACGGCCAGCTCGCCGCCCCAGTAGTCGGGGTTCGCGGTGAGGTTGACCGACTCCGTCGTCCACGAGTCGAGCACGTACGGACCCGTACCGACGACCTGGCCCTCGCCGGTGACCGGGTCGGTGTTCGGGTCCGCGATGTCCTTCCAGACGTGCTCCGGCACGATCTGGAAGTGGAGCACACGCGCCTGCTGGGTGTACTTCGAGCTGTTGAAGTCGATCGTGACGGTGTCGCCGTCGACGCTGACGCTCTTGAGGTCGAGTGCGTTGGTGTCGTTGAGCTTGCCGTCGAGCACCTGGTTGAACGAGAACGCGATGTCGTCGGCGGTGAAGTCCTCGCCGTCGCTCCACTTGACACCGCTGCGCGCGACGGCCGTGAGCTGGGTGTAGTCGTCGTTCCACGTCACGGACTCCGCGAGCCAGGGGGTGGTTCCGAGGTCGCCGGTCGGGTTGACGAGTGCGAGGGACTCGAAGATGACCTTGCCGTAGCCGTACTTCGCGGCCGACGAGTCGCCCAGGTAGGGGTTGTTCGACTCCGTGGTGATCGCACCGTCGGGCTTGGCGATCGTGAGGGCCGCTCCAGTGGATTCGGCGTCGTCGCCGCCACCGCTCGCGCAGCCGGTGAGCACAAGCGCCGCGGCCACGCCGGCGGCAGCGAGGGTTGTTCTGAGCCTCATTGCTTCTCCTTGATGTGAGCACGACATCGTGTCTCCGGGGTGACGACGACGTCGATGGGTGATTGCCGGATCAACTTACAATCAAGTAAGTAATGTTTGCAACTATCCTGTTCCCGGACGCAGGAACCGCACCTGCGTAAACTCGCAGGCGCCGGCGAAGACCCACCGGAGACGCCGAGACCAAGGAGCGCGCACCGAATGACCGGACAGCGTCGGCAGCCGCGTTCGCGCCCCGAGACCCTCGTCCGCAGACGCGAGATCCTCGACGCGGCCGTCGAGATCTTCGGCAGCAAGGGCTTCGCAGGCGGCACGCTGCAGGAGATCGCCGACCAGGTCGGCATGACCCACGCGGGGATCCTCCATCACTTCGGGTCGAAGCACGAACTGCTCCTCGAGGTGCTGCAGCACCGCGACGACACCGACGTGGCCGACCTGGAAGAGCAGCACATCCCGGACGGCATGCCGCTGTTCCGGCACCTCGTGCGCACAGCCTTCGTCAACGCCCACCGCGCGGGCATCGTGCAGGCCTACGCCGTGCTGTCGGCCGAGTCGGTGACCGACGACAATCCCGGTCGCGAGTTCTTCGAGAAGCGCTACCGCACGCTGCGGTCGGAGGTCGCCCACGCATTCGCGGTCGCGTGCGAGGAGCGCGGCGTGACCGAGCCCGCCACCATCGGCTACGCGTCGGCGAGCATCCTGGCCGTCATGGACGGCCTGCAGGTGCAGTGGCTGCTCGATCCGGATGCCGTCGACCTCGCGCGGGCATCGGAGTTCGCGATCGAGGCGATCGTCTCCTCAGTCCTCTCGCCGGCCCCGTCGCCGCTCGGCGAGGATCCGGCCCCGGACGAGCTCGTCCGCTAGACCCGGCTTGTCGTGGCGTCGAACCGGCGCCCGGCGTCCGCCTCGCCCTCGGTCGTTGAGCGAGCGAAGCGGTCGTTGAGCGAGCGAAGCGAGACGAAACGCGCCGAACCCTCGCGCAGCCTCAGCCCAGGCGCTCGACCGTGTAGTCGATCGCGCGGATCAGCTGGCGGACGTCGTCGGGGTCGATCGACACGAACGTCGCGACGCGCAGCTGGTTGCGACCGAGCTTGCGGTACGGCTCGGTGTCGACGATGCCGTTGGCGCGGAGGCTCTTGGCGACGGCCGCGGCATCCACCGACTCGTCGAAGTCGATCGTGACGACGACGGGGGAGCGGTCGGCGGGGTCGGCGACGAAGGGCGTCGCGAAGGCGGATGCCTCGGCCCAGTCGTAGAGAGCCTGCGACGACTCGTGCGTCCGGGCGTCGGCCCACTGGAGGCCGCCGTTGCCGTTGATCCACTCGAGCTGGGAGTCCAGCAGCGCGAGCGTCGCGATGGCGGGGGTGTTGAGCGTCTGGTTGAGGCGCGAGTTGTCGACCGCGTTCTTGAGGCTGAGGAATTCGGGGATGTACCGGCCGGACGCGGCGATGCGCTCGATGCGCTCGATCGCGGCGGGGGAGACGGCGGCGAACCACAGGCCGCCGTCCGAGCCGAGGTTCTTCTGCGGCGCGAAGTAGTAGACGTCGGTCTGCGAGACCGAGAAGTCGATGCCGCCCGCAGCGCTCGTCGCGTCGATGACGGTCAGGGCGCCTTCGTCGCCGGCGACGCGGACGATGTCGGCGGCCACGCCCGTCGACGTCTCGTTGTGCGGCCACGCGTATACGTCGACACCTTCGACGGCCTCGGCCGCCGAGCGCCCGCCCGCGGGGGCTTCTCGCACGTCGGGGGCCTCGAGCCACGGCGCCTTCGCGGCGGAGGCGAACTTTCCGCCGAACTCGCCGAAGACGAGGTTCTGGCTGCGCTTCTCGATGAGGCCGAACGCCGCGGCATCCCAGAAGGCGGTCGATCCGCCGTTGCCCAGGATGATCTCGTAGCCGGTCGGAAGGCGGAACAGATCGGCCAGGCCCGCGCGCACGCGGCCCACGAGGTCCTTCACGGGCGCCTGGCGGTGCGACGTCCCCAGCAGCGCCGAGAGCGGGCCCGTCAGAGCCTCGACCTGTGCGGGGCGGACTTTCGACGGACCGCATCCGAAGCGTCCGTCGGCGGGCAGGATCTCGCGGGGCAGGGCGACGTGCGACATGGGTCCGATTCTAGAGTTGCGCCCCGATGCGGCCCATTCGTGTGACGGATCCGGTGTCGGGGCGCATTGGTAGGCTGAAAAGTCCCCGTCCGCGCCCCTCGAGGATGCCTGAATGACCGATCTCATCGACACCACCGAGATGTATCTGCGCACCATCCTCGAGCTGGAGGAGGAGGCGATCATCCCGCTGCGCGCCCGGATCTCGGAGCGACTCGGCCATTCCGGCCCGACGGTCTCGCAGACGGTCGGGCGCATGGAGCGCGACGGGCTCGTCGTCGTCTCCGACGACCGCCGCCTCGAGCTCACCGACGCCGGCCGGCAGAAGGCCGTCGACGTCATGCGCAAGCACCGCCTCGCCGAGCGGCTCCTCTCCGACGTCATCGGGCTGGACTGGGCCTACGTCCACGAGGAGGCGTGCCGCTGGGAGCACGTCATGAGCGAGCAGGTCGAGCGCCGGCTCGTCGAGCTGCTCGGGCACCCGACCGAGTCGCCGTACGGCAACCCGATCCCGGGTCTCGACCAGCTCGGCGATGTGCCCGCCCGGACGTTCGATCAGGGCGTCGTGGGGCTCGTGCGTCACCTCAACGAGGTCGGTCAGCCCGTGTCCGGCACGATCCGCCGCCTCGCCGAGCCTGCCCAGGTCGACCCCGAGCTGCTCCAGCAGCTGAAGGCCGCAGGCGTCGTGCCCGGTGCCAAGGGAGGCTTCCGCTACAGCGAGGGCTACGTGCTCGTCGAGATGGACGGCAGCGACGAGGCCCTCGAGCTCCCGGTCGAAGTGGCCGCGCACATCTTCCTCGTCGACGAACGGGTCTGAGTCGCGCCGATAAGTTGCCAGCGTGACATATTCGTTACCTTCGGGTAGCCTCGAAGGGTCCACCTGGCGAGAAGCCCGCCGACGGACCCCGCACGGATTGCCTCCCCGGCTCGTCGTCTGCGCGGTGAAGCCCGCATCAAGTGCCCCGAACACCCAGTGCTGACGAGCCAGCGCCCCGGCGCAGAGGCGCCGGAGGACAGTTTGGCTGAAGAGAACGAGACACCTGTCGACGAGTCGTCACAGGAGCACCCGACGGGTGTCGCGAAGCGGACTCGCGCGCGCGGAATCGCCGCGCGCCGAACGAAGCCTCGCCGCCCCGCTCGCGTCGCTTCCTCATCGGCGTCCCCGCGCGCCAAGGCGCGTCCTCTGCGCACCCTCGTCATCCTCAGCATGGTCGGCGGCCTCGTCGCAACCGTCGCGCTTCCCGCGTACGGTGCGTGGCGCGCGCCCGCCGAGGCGGCAGTGACGCTGCAGCAGGTGGCCGCCGACGACGCGCAGTCCCTCGTCGTCGCCTCCGACGCGACCTCGCAGAAGCTCGACCGCGGCAGCTACTCCGCGACGACGCCGGAAGAGATCGCGAAGAAGAAGGCGCAGGAGGCCGCGGCCGCACGGGCCCGCCAGCTCGCAGCGGCAGCAGCGGCTGCGGCTCAGTCCCAGTCTCAGACCGTCTACAGCATGAACCTGTCGATGACGGCACCCGGTTCGGGCGAAGTGCGCTGGCCCGTGTCGGGCTTCACGTACGCGAGCTACAACCTCTTCCGCGCGCCGGGCCGACCGAACCACAACGGGTTCGACATGGTCGCCCCCGCCGGCACGCCGATCTTCGCCGCGGCCGCAGGCGTCGTCCGAGTCTCGCAGGAGAGCTACAACGGCTACGGCGTCGCGGTCACGATCGACTCCGTCGTCGGCGGCCAGCCGGTCTCGACCCTCTACGGTCACATGACGTACGGCAGCCGTCAGGTCGTGTCAGGCCAGACCGTCGCGGCCGGCCAG
Organism: Microbacterium sp. NPDC019599; assembly: GCF_040632175.1. NCBI lineage: Bacteria > Bacillati > Actinomycetota > Actinomycetes > Micrococcales > Microbacteriaceae > Microbacterium > Microbacterium sp. NPDC019599. The sequence continues at coordinate 185,512 of NZ_JBEYBL010000008.1, read as the reverse complement.
CTCATCGGCGCGGTCGGCAGCACGGGCAGCTCCACGGCGAACCACCTGCACTTCGAGGTGCGCGTCAACGGCGGCCTCGTCGACCCGCTCGCCTGGCTCCAGGCCAACGCCGGCTGACCCTCCGAGCCGGGTCGAGCCGGCTGTGCTGCGCCCAGGTTTCAGCGACACGCCACCGTGCGTTCATGGCGCCGGACGACCCTCCCTCCCGCGCGGTGCATTAGCCTGAACCTGACGCTCTGAGAAACAGAGGGGGAGCTGATGGACGCCACGCCACGCATCCGCACCATGGACGCGCTCGGCCTGCTCGTCCTTCGGCATCACATGAGCGGATGCCACGGCACGTCCGTGGCGCCGAGGCGCTGTCTGTAGACAGCGCCTTTTTTCATGCCTCTCGACCTCCCGGAACGCCGCGTGAGTCGAATAACCGAGAAGCCGTCCCGGCCGTTCGAGAGGATGAGGAATGCGCACGCTGGTGCTGAATGCGGGCTATGAGCCGCTCGCCATCGTGTCGTTCAAACGAGCCATCGTGCTCGTCATGAACGACAAGGCGACCGTCGTCGAGCACGTCGACGGGGAGCCGATCTGGGGGACGAGACAGGCGTGGGACCGCCCCGCCGTCATCCTCCTGACGCGCTATGTGCGCGTGCCCGGGGGACGCCACATCCCCGTGACGCGAAGAGGCGTGCTGCGGCGTGATGCCCACCGCTGCGGCTACTGCGGCAAGGCCGCGTCGACGATCGACCACATCCTGCCCCGCTCGCGCGGCGGCGGCGACTCGTGGGAGAACCTCGTCGCGTGCTGCCTGCGCTGCAACAACGTCAAGGGCGATCGCACGCCGCAGGAGATGGGCTGGGACCTGCGCATCGCGCCCCGCCCGCCGCACGGCGCGCAATGGACTGTCCGCGGCACTGACCGGACCGACCCGCGCTGGGAGCCGTATCTCGAGCTCGCCGCCTAGCTTGAGCGTTCGGTTGGCGCGGATCGACAGCATCCGATCTCATTCTGTGGATCTGCGACAACCGGAGGCCTGACGCCCGGCGCGTTTCGTCTCGTCGCTTCGCTCCTCGCTCGACGACCGAGACTGCGTGACCTCACTCCACGGTCGTTGAGCGAGCGTAGCGAGACGAAACGCGCCGGCGCACTCACGGCCGGTCGAGGAGTGCCAGCCAGCGCGTCAGGATGGGCTCGATCGCCTCGACATCCGCCGCGCCGAGCTCGTCGAGCAGGTGGTGCTCGTTCGTCATGTGCGCCGTGAAGGCCTCGTCGATCAGGGCCCTGCCCGCGGGCGTCAGCCGGATGACCCGGCGGCGGGCATCGGATGCCTCGACCCGGCGCTCGACGAGTCCCCGAGCCTCGAGGCGGTCGACGCGCTTGGTCAGGCCGCCCGTCGTCACGAGCGTGTGATCGGCGAGCTCTCCGGCCGCCCGCTCGTAGGGCGCTCCCGCACGGCGCAGAGTCGCCAGGACGTCGAAGTCGCCCTCGCTGAGCCCGTGCTGGGCGTAGACGGCCGTGAGGCGCTCGGTCAGCTCGAGCGCGACGCGGTGAAGGCGTCCGATGACGCCCTGCGGCGACACGTCGAGGTCGGGGCGCTCGCGCTGCCAGGCCGCTTGGATCTGGGCGATCCGGTCACCGTCGTCGGTCATGAAGCGATCGTAGCGCCAAATATCTTCCCGGTAAGATAAAGTATCTTCCATGGAAGATAAGCGGCTCCGGTGGATCCTCGTGACGGCGCTCGCGCCCATCGCGTGGGGGAGCACCTATGTCGTGACGCGCCAGCTGCTGCCGGCCGACTCCCCACTGTGGGGCGGCGTGCTGCGTGCGCTTCCCGCCGGGCTGCTCGTCCTGCTGATCGCGCGCCGGCTGCCCCGCGGATCCTGGTGGTGGCGATCGCTCGTGCTGGGCACGCTCAATGTCGGCGGATTCTTCGTGCTCGTCTACATCGCGGGGCAGCGCCTTCCGTCGAGCCTCGCGGCGACGGTGATGTCGACATCCGCCATCACCCTGATGCTCTTCGCGTGGCTCCTGCTGCAGCAGCGCCCGCGTCTGGCCGCACTCGTCGGCGCGGCGGTCGGGCTCATCGGCGTCGTGATCCTCGTGGGCGTCGATCCGGGCGGAGTCGACGGCTGGGGCATCGCGGCGTCGCTCGGCGCGATGCTGTCATCGTCGTTCGGGTTCGTCCTCACGTCGCGGTGGGGCTCGGACGTGCCGGCCCTCCCGATGACGGCGTGGCAGCTGCTCGCCGGCTCGATCGTGCTCCTCCCCGTCGCCGTGCTCGTCGAGGGCCCGCCTCCCGTCTTCACGCCGACGTCGACGCTCGGGTTCGCCTACATCGCGATCATCGGCACCGCCGTCGCCTACGTCGCGTGGTTCACGGGCCTGCGCCGGCTCCCGGCCGAGGTCGTCGGGCTCGTGGGGCTGCTCAATCCGGTGACGGGCGTGATCCTCGGCGTCGCGCTCGCGGGGGAGGCCTTCGGAATCGTCCAGGCCGTCGGTGTCGCCCTCGTCCTCGCGGGCGTCGCCGCGGGTGCCGTCGTGCGCAAGAAGCCGGATGCCGTCCTGCCGCGTCACCCCGAGTTGCCGCGCCGCAGAACGGCAGTGAAGCGACGGGCAGCGGCGGTGACAGTCGGGCCCACGCGCCCAGAGGCTCGCGGCAACGCGCCAGCGGTGCCGTGAGGGGGCGTGGGGACCGTTCGCACCTCGACGCTGTGATGGGATGGGCGAGTGACCCGAGCACTCCTCATCATCGACATGCAGCGCGCCTTCGACGACCTCGACTTCTGGGGGCCGACCGCCAACCCGGACTGCGAGGCGAACGTCGAGGCGCTCATCGCGACGTGGACGCGCTCGGGTGAGCCGATCGTCGTCGTACGGCACGACTCGGTGTCGCCTGGGTCGCCGCTGAGTCCCGCGAGCCCGGGCAATGCTCTCGTCGACGCCGTCGCGGCGGTCGAGCCCGCGCTGTCGGTCTCGAAGAGCGTCAACTCCGCCTTCTACGGCGACCCCGACCTGCACGCGTGGCTGGGGGAGCAGGGGGTCGGCGAGCTCGTCGTCTGCGGCATCCAGACCAACATGTGCGTCGAGACGACGGCGCGCATGGCGGGCAATCTCGGCTACGACGTGACGGTCGTGCTCGACGCGACGCGCACCTTCGATCTGACGGCGGATGTCGCGGGTCTGGGCACCGTGACGCGCTCGGCTGCCGAGCTCATGGCGGCGACGGCGCTCGTCCTGCAGGAGGGCGGGTTCGCGAAGATCGCGACGACGGCGGAGATCGCCGGCTGAACCCTGGCTCCGCCCTCGCGAATGTCGGAGGGTGGAGATAAGTTCGATCGCATCATTGAACGGATAGAACATGTGTTCTATTCTGTGGAGGTGAGGGCGATCGTGCGGAACGAAGCGCTCCGGCAGGAGCAGGGTGGCGAGGTGCGGCGTCTGCGGGCGCAGCTCGAGCGTCTCCAGGGGCGACGGCTCGAGGCGCCGGTGCTGCCGACGCATCCCGCGTTCACGTCGCTGCTGCCCGGGGGAGGGCTGCGTCCCGGGGCGGCGTACTCGCTCGGACGCTCCGCGTCGCTCCTGCTCGCGCTCGTGTCGCGCCCCTCGCAGGACGGCTCGTGGTGCGCTGTGATCGGCATGCCCGAGCTCGGCGCCGAAGCCGCCGAATCGCTGGGCGTCGACCTCGGCAGGCTCGTGCTCGTACCCGATCCGGGGCCGCGGTGGCTCGCCGTCACGGCGACGATCGCCGAAGTCGCGCCCGTCGTCGCGGTCCGGCCGCCGACCAAAGCCGCCGACGGCGAGATCGCGAGGCTCGCGGCGCGGCTGCGCGACCGGGGGACGGTGCTGCTCGTGCAGGGACCGTGGCCGCAGTCCGAGGCGACGCTCGACGTCGGCGACCCCGAGTGGACGGGGCTCGGCAGCGGCCACGGCTATCTCGAGAGCCGGGCCGTGACCGTGACCTCCTCGAGCCGGCGCTGGCCGCGGGCGCGGAGCGAGCGGATGCTGCTCCCCGGCCCGCAGGGCGAGGTCGCCCTCGTCCAGGCTCCGGTCGCCGAACTTCCGGTCGCTCCCTCGGTCGCACCCGCTCCCTCCGCTCTTCCTTCGGTCGTTGAGCGCCCTTCGACAGGCTCAGGAACCGCGATTCTGCGAGACGAAACGCCCCGGACCTCCGGGCAACCGCGACCCGAGCCCGCCCGGCCCGAGCAGCCCAGACCCGAGCCCGCCCGGCTTGAAGTCCGCGAGGCGACCTTCGCGCAGGAGGAGTTCGACGAGCGCCTGCGCACCGCTATGCGCGTACTGGAGGCGGTGGGCTGACATGCCGCCCGTACGCTTCGAAGCGCGACCCGACGCATCAGTCCGCAGCCTCGTGCTGTGGTTCCCGGATTGGCCGGTCACGGCTCTCGCGCGCGAGGGCGCCGTCGATCCGGACGCCCCGGTCGCGGTGTTCGAGCGCAACGAGGTCGTCGCGTGCTCCGCCGCGGCGCGTGCGGAGGGCGTGCGGCGCGGCCAGCGCCGCCGCGACGCGCAGGCGCGCTGCCCGCGGCTCACCGTGATCCCCGCCGACGCGATGCGGGATCATCGCGTGTTCTCGCCCGTCGTCGCGCGCATCGAGGAGCGCGCTCCGGGAGTGCAGATCGTGCGCGCGGGGCTGTGCGCGCTGAAGGCGCGAGGGCCTGCCCGCTACTACGGCGGCGAGACCGAGGCGGCGTGCATGCTGCTCGAGTCGCTGAGCGGGCTGGGCATCGAGACCGCGCGCGCGGGCGTCGCCGACGGCCCGTTCACCGCCGAGCAGGCGGCCCGGGCCGGCACGCGTCCCGACGATCCGGTGTGCATCGTGCCCTCCGGCCATGCGGCGGACTTCCTCGAGCCGCTGCCGATCGCCCTGCTCGACGACGCCTCGCTCGGCGGCGGCCCGGAGTTCGTCGGGCTCCTCGCGCGGCTCGGCGTGCAGACGCTCGGAGAGTTCGCGGCGCTCGAGCAGGACCGCGTGCGCGAGCGGTTCGGCGATCACGGCATCCGCCTGCACGCCCTCGCCTCGGGGCGCGATCCGCGCGCCGTCGCCCCCCGCACACCGCCGCCCGAGCTGCATCGCGAGGTCGCCTTCGAGCCGCCTCTCGAGCTCGCCGACCAGGTCGCGTTCGGCGTGCGGCTCGCCGCCGACGACTTCATCGCGGGCCTCGGCGCCGTCGACCTCGTGTGCACCGAGCTGCGGGTCGAGCTCACAGGCGACCGCGGAGAGCGCAGCGAGCGCGTGTGGCTGCATCCCGGCGCGTTCGACGCGGCGGGAGTCGTCGACCGCGTGCGCTGGCAGCTGGGGGAGGATGCCGAGGGCCTCCGCAGCGGCGTCGCGCTCGTGCGGATCTCGCCCGAGGCGGTGGACGCGGCATCCCATCACGCCCCCGCGATCTTCGGCGCGGCGCCCGAGGAGCGCGTCCACCACGCCCTCTCGCGCGTGCAGGCGATGCTCGGTCACCGCGGCGTCCTGACGCCCGCCGTCGGGGGAGGGCGATGGCTCGCCGAGCGGCAGGTGCTCGTGCCGTGGGGCGACCGCGCCGTGGTCGCGAAGGAGCGCTCGCGGCCCTGGCCCGGGAGCCTGCCCGATCCCCTGCCGGCATCCGTCTTCTCGCCGCCTCCGTCCGTCCAGGTGAGGTCGTCGATGGACGGCCCCGTCGCGGTCGACGAGCGAGGCCGCCTGACGGCCCACCCCGCCGTCCTGATCGAGGGCGCCCAGCGCCGCGCCATCACGCAGTGGGCGGGACCGTGGCCCATCAGCGAGCGGGGATGGGATGCTGTCCGAGCCCGCCGCGCCCACCGGTTCCAGGTCGTCGACGCCGACGGCGCCGCCTGGCTCCTCGTCTGCGAGGACGGCCGCTGGACCGCGGAGGCCCGCTATGACTAGGGGCGCCTGATGGGCTTCGACAACCCGTCCGTCCCGTGGTCCGAGATCGAGCGGCTCCTCAGCGACCGCCGTCGCCCCACAGGCCGCCCCGCCGGCGCCGACGGCGGCGACAGCCCCGCGTGGTCGCACAAGCGCGGGCCCTACGTGGCCCCGCACATCGACCGACCGGGCGACGCCGTGCCCTACGCCGAACTGCACGCGCATTCGACGTACTCGTTCCTCGACGGGGCCTCGTCTCCCGAAGAGCTCGCCGAAGAGGCCGAGCGCCTGGGCCTGCACGCCCTCGCGATCACCGACCACGACGGGTTCTACGGCATCGTCCGCTTCGCCGAGGCCGCCGAGTCCCTCGAGGTCAAGACCGTGTTCGGCGCCGAGCTGTCGCTCGAGCTCCCGCAGCCGCAGAACGGCGAGCCCGATCCGGTCGGAACGCATCTGCTCGTCCTCGCGCGGGGGGAGGAGGGCTACCACCGCCTCGCCGCCGCCCTCACGCACGCGCAGCTGCAGGGTGCCGAGAAGGGCCGGCCCGTCTACGACCTCGATGAGCTCTCGATGCAGGCGGGCGACGACTGGGCCGTGCTGACCGGATGCCGCAAGGGCACCGTGCGGCACGCGCTCGCGGCGGAGGGTCCCGCGGGTGCCGCGCGCGAGCTCGACCGGCTCGTCGCGCTGTTCGGGCGGGATGCTGTCCACGTCGAGCTCATCGACCATGGCAATCCGCTCGACACGCGCGACAACGACGTGCTCGCGGCGCTCGCCGCCGAGCGGGGCCTGCCCCTCCTCGCGACGAACAACGTGCACTACGCCGTGCCGCAGCGCGAGCATCTCGCGGCCGCCGTCGCGGCGGTGCGCGCGAACCGAGGACTCGATGAGCTCGACGGCTGGCTCCCCGCCCACGCGGGGGCGCACCTGCGCTCGGGGGCCGAGATGGCCGAGCGCTTCGCGCGCTATCCCGGCGCGGTCGCGCGCACCGTGACGCTCGCCGACGAGCTCGCCTTCCCCCTCCGCCGGGCCAAGCCGGCGCTCCCGAAGCAGGAGGTGCCCGAGGGGCACACGCCCATGTCGTATCTGCGCGAGCTCGTGTGGGCGGCGGTGCCGCGCAAGTATCCCGACCTGACCGAGGACCAGGGCAAGCGCATCGAGAAGGAGCTCGGGGTCATCGAGCTGAAGGATTTCCCGGGCTACTTCCTGATCGTCCACGGCATCGTCCAAGAGGCGCGGAGTCGCGGCATCCTGTGCCAAGGGCGTGGTTCGGCGGCCAACAGCGCGGTCTGCTATCTGCTCGACATCACGGCCGTCGACTCCATCGCGTACGACCTGCCGTTCGAGCGGTTCCTGTCGTCGCTGCGCGATGAGGAGCCCGACATCGACGTCGACTTCGACTCCGACCGGCGCGAAGAGATCATCCAGTGGGTCTACGCGAAGTACGGGCGAGAGCGCGCGGCGCAGGTCGCGAACGTCATCCAGTACCGGCCCAAGAACGCCGTGCGCGACATGGCGAAGGCGCTCGGGCACTCGCCGGGTCAGCAGGACGCCTGGTCGAAGCAGGTCGAGGCGTGGGGCGCCTCCCTGTCGACGGGCGAAGGACACGACATCCCCGATCAGGTCATCGAGTACGCGTCCGAGCTGCTGAAGGCGCCGCGGCATCTCGGCATCCACTCCGGCGGGATGGTGCTGACCGACCGGCCCGTCGGCGAGGTCGTGCCCATCGAGCATGCGCGCATGGAGAACCGCACGGTCATCCAGTGGGACAAGGACGACGCCGCATGGATGGGTCTGGTCAAGTTCGATCTTCTGGGATTGGGGATGCTGGCCGCCCTGCAGTACTGCTTCGACATGGTGCGCGCCTCGACGGGGGAGGACTGGGAGCTCGCGACGATCCCCAAGGAGGAGAAGGCGGTCTACGACATGCTGTGCCGCGCCGATTCGATCGGCGTCTTCCAGGTCGAGTCGCGCGCGCAGATGGGCCTGCTTCCGCGCCTGCAGCCGCGGCGGTTCTACGACCTCGTCGTGCAGATCGCGCTCATCCGCCCCGGGCCCATCCAGGGCGGCGCCGTGCACCCGTTCGTCCGCCGCAAGCTCGGGCGCGAGCCGATCACGTACGCCCACCCGAAGCTCGAGCCCGTGCTCGAGCGCACGCTCGGCATCCCGGTGTTCCAGGAGCAGCTCATGCAGATGGCCGTCGCCGTCGGCGAGGTCAGCGGCGAGGACGCCGACCTGCTGCGCCGCGCGATGGGGTCCAAGCGCGGGATCGAGCGGATCGACTCGCTGCGCGAGAAGCTCTACGAGGGCATGGCCCGCAACGGGCTCGTGGGACAGGCTGCCGACGACATCTACGCCAAGATCCAGGCGTTCGCGAACTTCGGCTTCGCGGAGTCGCACTCGCTGTCGTTCGCGCTCCTCGTGTACGCCAGCTCGTGGATCAAGCTGCACTATCCGGGCGCGTTCCTCGCGGGGCTGCTGCGCGCGCAGCCGATGGGCTTCTACTCGCCCGCGACGCTCGTCGCCGACGCCCGCCGGCACGGCGTCGAGGTGCTGCGCCCCGACCTGCTGCTCTCCGGCGCCGAGGCCACCCTCGAACCCCTCGCCCCCGAGCTTGTCGAGGGGTCGAACCCCAACCCCCCACCCAACTCCCGGTCGTTGAGCGAGGAGCGAAGCGACGAGACGAAACGCCTCGGACCCGCGGGCAACGTCGTTTCGTCTCACTTCGTTCGCTCAACGACCGAGGGCCTCCCCTCCTGCCTCGACCGCCACCAGCCACCGGTCGGTGACTTCGACCTCACCGCGCCCGACGAGTCCGCCGCGCACCGCCGTGACGGCGCGTTCGCCGTCCGGCTCGGCCTCGCGGGCGTCAAGGGCATCGGGTCCGCGGTCGCCGAGCGCATCGTCGCCGAGCGCGAGGCGTCAGGGGCTTACCGCGACATGCGCGACCTCGTCCGGCGCACAGGGGTCACGGCGGTCCAGCTCGAGTCGCTCGCGACCGCCGGTGCCTTCGACTGCCTCGGCCTCACGCGCCGCGAGGCGATCTGGCTCGCCGGATCCGCGGCGCAGGACCGCGCCGAGTACCTCCCGGACTCGCTCATCTCGGTGCAGCCCCCGCTCTTCCCCGATCCGACGAGCTACGAGCGCCTCGCGGCCGACCTGTGGGCGACGGGTGTCTCGACCGACGACCACCCCATGACGCACTACCGCTCGGGCCTGGATGCCCGCGGCGTCCTGACCTCGCACGAGCTGCGCGAGCACGAGACGGGCAGACGCATCGAGGTCGCGGGACTCGTGACGCATCGGCAGCGGCCGGCGACAGCATCCGGAGTCACCTTCATCAACCTCGAGGACGAGCACGGACTCGTCAACATCGTGTGCTCGGTCGGGGTCTGGAACCGCTACCGCCGAGTCGTGCGCGATTCTCCCGCCCTCATCGTGAGAGGGATGCTGGAGCGCTCGGTCGAGGGCGTCACGAACCTCCTCGCCGATCGGTTCGAGGACCTCCGCGTCGGCGTCGATCACCGCTCGCGCGATTTCCGGTGAGGGGAGGGGCTACCTGAGCCTGAAGCCCGCGACCTCGAGCACGAGGAACGCGACGACGACGAAGAGGAGACCTGTGTAGAGGAGGTCCTCGACCCAGTCGATCAGCCCCGGCTTGCGCTCGAGCATGATGACGGGGTTGTAGTAGAACACCGACACCAGCACGACGAGCGCCGAGAAGACGAGGCCCACCCACGCGGCGAACGAGACTCCGGTGAACAGCAGCACGATCACGATCGCCGCGACGAGGTAAAGCCAGAGGTCCTGGATCAGGAACGCCGGGAGCGAGTCATGTCGTGAGGTGCCGGCTTTCGCGGTGGCCCGCCACAGTTCGTACGCCAGCGAGATCGTGAATGCGACGACCAGCAGCCATGCCGACAGCGTCTCCAGCAGACTCGGATGCACATGCCCTCCCGGTGACAGTAAATCGATGCCGCGGGATTGCGGTCAAGCATCGCGTGGGCCTCGCATGCCCAGGGCAGCATGGCCCAGACTGTTCGCGTGAGAGCCGTCGTCTACGACCGGTACGGGTCGGCCGCGAACCTGCGTCTCGAAGAGCTTCCGACCCCCGAGCCGGGGCCGCGCGACGTGCTCATCGAGGTCGTCGCGACGTCGATCAACCTGAGCGACTGGGAGGCGCTCACTGGTCGCCCCGGCTACGCACGGATCGGCGGGCTCTTCGCGCCGCGTCGCCGTGTGCTCGGTTCCGACATCGCGGGGCGTGTCGCCGCCGTCGGCTCGGACGTCGCGGAATTACGCGTCGGCGACGAGGTCTACGGCGACAACCTGCAGCTCAAGGGCGGCTTCGCCGAGTACGCGATCGCGCCGGCGTCGATGCTCGCGGTCAAGCCGGCCGGACTCTCGTTCGCCGATGCCGCCACCCTCCCGCAGTCCGGCGCCATCGCGGTCCAGGCGGTCGCGCGGGCGAAGCCGGGGGAGCGGATGCTGATCAACGGCGCCGGCGGAGGCACTGGCTCCCTCGCCATCCAGCTCGCGAAGGCCGCCGGCATCCACGTCACGGGGGTCGACACGGCCGCGAAGCTCGACCTCATGCTCGAGCTCGGCGCCGACGACGTCATCGACTACCGCGCGGCGGACTTCACCCGCACCGGTCCGTACGACGTCGTGATCGACCTCGTCGCGCACCGCTCCGTGTTCGCGTACCGGCGGGCTCTCGCACCGGGCGGGCGGTACTTCATGGTCGGCGGGTCGACGCGAGCGCTCTTCCGCCTGCTCACCCTGGGGACGATCGTCGGGATGCTGTCGCGCACGCGCCTCGGCGTGCTCTTCGTGCGCGAGGGTCCGGCCCACTTCACACCGGTGGCGGACAGCATCCTGAATGGTGACGTGCGAGTGCGGATCGACAGCATCCATCCCCTCGAGAACGTGCCGTCCGCGCTCGAGCGCCACGGTGAGGGCCGAGCGCTCGGCAAGATCGTCGTCGCTGTCCGCGACGAGTGAAGGCCTAGAAGATGTTGGGGTCGACGTCCACCGGGGCGACCGGCTCGAGACCCGGGAAGTTGCGTTCGAAGTCGTCCCGGAAGCGCTGATCCTCTTCGAGAGCAGGGTCGTTGTCGATCACCGGGACGAAGAGCCCGTTTATCGCGGCTCGGACGGCTCCGGCCGCGGACCACATGTTGCCGGGCTTGATCGTTCCGTTGAGCGGGTCGAGGACGGCGAAGTCGCCGTTGCGGACGTCCCAGATCTTGAGGTCGCAGCCGTAGGTGCGCAGCAGCGGATTGAGCTCGTTGAGGGTGATCTCCTGCCAGTCGTCCTGGATCCGCATGATGTTCTTGATCTTCTCGAACGGGTCCTGACTGATGAAGTGGCGGAATATGCCTGGCCCGAGGGCGCAGAGGAATACCTTGCCACGTGACCTGATCTTCAGTGCGATCATGTCGTCGTCCTCCACTCTTGTCGGTGATGCGATGCGGCCGGCGAAGGCGGCGCCGCCTGCGTTCAGTTCGAAATCGACGAGGTCCGACTGCCAGGCCTTGCCGGTCCAGAGGCTCGCGTGGACGTGTGAGTCGTAGTGCCTGTCCTCGCCCTCCCCGCTGCCGCCGCTTCGGCCCAGGAGGGAACCTCGGACGACGGTGGCATTGAGTTCGACGAGCACTTCCGACAGATGCAGGTACCGGACGGTCCTGCCGTCCTTGAGCGAGACCCGCACGTAGCGTCCCATGGCGCCGTCGTTGGTCCGCTTGATGTCGTCGACGGTTCCCTCTTCGGCGGCGAGGATGTCCGTCCCGTAGGCGGCCGCATAGTCGACGCCTGGTTCCGGTGAGTCTCTGTCCAGGTGCTCCTGGAATGACCCGAACCTGCTGACGGGCGCGCCGCACGGTCGTTGCAACATGGCGATGCTCTCCCTTCGCGATGGGAAAGTGCGATGTGCGCATCCCTGGCCCCCGGTCACGGATGCTGTCAGCCGACACGATACGACTGTCCGGGCGTCTTCGGTATAGGGGCGCCGGTTCGTTGCGGGCGCGCGAGTGTCGGGGGAGTGGGAGCGTCACCGTAGACTGGATGCCGCCAGCCTCTGTAGCTCAATGGAAGAGCAGTTCCGTCCTAAGGAAACGGTTGGGGGTTCGAGTCCCTCCAGGGGCACTGCCTGTTTTGTGCTCTGACCAGGGATTCTTGTTTGGTCAGACCACTCAAGAATCGGTTTTTGCCCGTTTTTTGCCCGCATTCCAAGAATTTCGGCAAACCGAAAACGGCTCCTTCAACGGCCTGCACAGGACGTCTGAGAGCACCGAAATCGAACGTTTCGGGCGAAATCTGCCTCGTCGAAAAGCTGAGCAATCTGCTCTCTGGGCTACTGCGGTCGGGCGTAGCGAGTCTGCGGTGCTGACGGCAGCGCCACCAATGGCATCTGGTCGTTCAGTCGCGTCGCGACGGCATCCAGATCGTCGTCGAAGAGATCTGCGTAGGTGTCCAGCGTCATTGCGGCGGACGCATGTCCGAGCATCCGCTGCACGGCCTTCACGTTCGCCCCCGAGCTGATCGCGAGCGATGCGGCGGTGTGACGGAGGTCGTGCGGAGTGAGCCGCGGGATCGACGGATCGAACTCCTGCGCGCGCCGAACCGCGTTCGCGAACCATCCCTTGTTGCCCGAGTTGCGCATGTGATTGACCCCGTCACCGAACAGCAGACCTTCGGGGCCCTTGCCGGCGCACGCCTGCTCGATCATCGGCGCGAGCCGCTCGGGGTAGGGGACCGAGCGCTTCTCGTGCGTCTTGGGCGTGCCGACGTGGATCTCGTACGCGATCATGACCGCGTTCTCTTCGATGACGAAGCGCCGGCGCAGTCGGTTCACGCTGCGCACCCGCAGCCCGGTCGCCTCGCCCCAGCGCAGGCCCGTATACGCCAGCGTCAGGACGAGCGTCGGGTACGCGGAGCACGCCGCCAGCGTCGCGACCTGGTCGTGCGAGAGGTAGACGCGACGCTTGCCAGGTCCGTGACGAGGGAGGTTGCGCACATGCCGGGCTGGATTGCTCGCGAGGCGGCGATCGTCAATGGCGACGTCGAGGATGCCGGCGAGGACTCCGAGCGCTCGAAGAACGACCGTGCGCGACTTCTGCGTCGCAAGGTCGGACACCCAATCCTGGACTTCCGAGCGCCGGATCGACGAGATCTCCCTGTCGGCCCAGACCGGGGCGACATGGTTCTTCCACGCCCGCTCGAGCGTCATGTAGTACGAGGGCTTCGACATCGGCGGCTGCTTGGATCGCAGCCAGCTGTCCGCGAACATCCGGACAGGGACACGCGACGAAGACGGATCGATGTACTCGCCCTTCGACTTCGACACCGTGACCATCGAGAGGTACAGCTTCGCTTCGCGCATCGTCGTGAAGCCGCGCTTCTCCGCCTCGGTGCGATCAGGCTTGCGATACCGCACGCGATAGCGGCGGCCCTTCGCCGTTTCGTACGGGGTGATGCTGCCCATCTCGACCTCCGCTCACGCCGGCTCGACGGTCAGTATCGGGCCAGTGTCGGACACTCAAGCGACCGCGTCAACGTCGCCGAAAGCGGATGCCGGGCGATGCTGGAGAACGTCGCCAAGTGTCGGTGGTGGGGGAGCGGATGCCTCCCTCCGACGCCGAGAGTGTAGCGATCGGGCACGGCGCCGTTCCCGACACTCGCTATTTGCAGACTCCGCGCTGGCGCGCTCCGCTTACCAACCGCTCGCGCCGGGCACTCCGTCGCGCCCGACCGCTGATCTGGCTGATTGTCGGGGGGTAGGCAATTGAGCCAGACGAGGGCTGCGATAAGTGTCGATCTGCCCGCGCGCCACCGACCGCTTTCCTTGATGACGGGTGCTCTGCTCGCGACATCAGTCGCGGTCCACAGCAAGCAGTCAGCATCCCGCCATATTCTCTGCATAGAGCGTGCATAGGGACTGGATAGATCACCGGCAGGTAACCCGAGTCTCGGTGGAGTGTCCGCTCCATTAGAGTGTTCTCATTTTGTGGAGGCCGCCCGTCCTCCATATCGGTCGAAGAGGTTCCGAAGAGGATCTCGCCTGAGCGGAAGGCTACGCATTGCCCAAGTTCTCGGACGCCCTCGCAGTGCTGGGCGGTGCGGACCTGCGCGTTCTCGAGCGTGCGCGTTCAGAGAAGAACGGCCTGGTTGGACTCGGCCTCGTCGTGGTCTCGACCGCGCTTGTGGCGGCGGTGTCGATGACCTTCGCCATCGCAAACGCGATGAGCCAGCCGCTCCCGGTGGCGATCGTCTTCGGTGTCGTCTGGGGCGGCATCATCCTGGCCCTTGACCGTCTCCTCATCAAGTCGATGCAGGGCATTTATGGCGCCAAGGCGCTCCTCTATGCCATTCCTCGACTAATCATGGCGATCGTGATCGGCGTGGTCGTGTCGATTCCTCTCACACTCCAGATCTTCGACCGCGAGATCGTCAACCAGGTTCACCTCGATAACGTCGCTGCGGCTGCCGCCAACACCGACGAGGTGGAGCACGGCCCCGTGGCCCAGCGGCTCAAGACTGTCGAGGAGGAGATCTCCGCGAACGAGAGGGTCCTGCGGGGTGAAGTAGAGGGTCTGACATCGCCCGAGCTTGAGACCGCCCAACGAGAATTCGACGAAGCCCAGGCCGCGAGCGAGACAGCCGACGCGACTAAGACCGAGGCGTACAGGCTCATGGTGTGCGAGAAGGAGGGTGCGGGAAGCAACGCTGACTGCAGCAGCTTGGTGAGTCACACCGCTGGCGAAGGTCCTTTGTATGCGGCTCGTGTGCGCGAGTACCAGGATGCGCTGTCGAAGGCGGATACCGCAGCCGCGCGACTTGCGGAAGCTCGCATCGACCTCGAGACGGCGCGTGCGAACGCTGTGACTTCGAACTCGGAGAAGGTCGAAGAGGCACAGGAGGAGGCGCAGACGCTGCTGTGCGGACCGCCCGCGCCAGCCGACGCTGAGCCAAGCGCGGACGCGCCCGCCGGAATCGATCCGGAATGCGCCGCGGGACTGCGCGCCGAGGCTGTGCAGCTTCGCCAACAGCTGGCGAATGCCCAGGACCCGAAGACCTTCGATGAGAACACGGGAATGCTCGCCCGCCTGAAGGCGCTCGACGAGCTGGCCGCGAACAACCCGCTCAGTGGTACCGCTCACATCGCCATCGCGCTGCTCTTCATCATCATCGAGATCATGCCCGTCACGGTGAAGACGCTCCTTGCGTTCCGCGGCGAGAGCCAGTATGACCGCATCGCGAGACGTCTCCAGGAAGACGAGCTCAACGAGCTTGAGACGGATGTCGACACCGACCAGGTGCAGCGCGACCGCGAGATGCGCAAGCGCGAGGAAGTCCGCGAGGACATGCTTCAGCGCGAGATCGCACTCGGCAAGACGGCGAACGCGCACGTCGCCGAGCAGATGGAGTCGATCCTCGCCGCTGCGCTCGAGAAGTGGAGCGAAGACGTCCAGGAAAGCCTGGAGCGGAACCGCGCGACGTCGGGCGTGGAACCGGAGTTCGCAAGCCGCTCGCATCGCCCATACGACCTGCCGCGCGAGGACGACCTGTGACCGAGGACCCGGAATCCGAAGCTTCCTCGGCGACACCGTCCTCGACGCCTGCGCTCTTCCTCGTGGTGACGACGGCCGAGCTCAAGGACGTGGTTCGGAGCGCGACCTACCTGGCACGCGATCGTGTAGCCACCCGGCCGAGTCTTGAAGGCGTGACAATCGTCGGGCCAGCCCGATCCACCCGGACGGTCGGCCAATGGCTCCGTGGCAGCGACGATGTCGGCGAGCCGGTCTGGAAGGCTCTGCGCGACAGCATCCCGGATGTCGCTGTCGCGCCAGGCGGTCAACTTCTCCTCGGTGTCGTGGTCCTCGACCGGCAGCCGACCGCCGTCGCGGATCGCGTGGCCGCCCTTCGTGCTTCTCCGCGGTTGAAGGGCGTTCCACTCCAGGTCCATGGGCTCTCGGTTGACGGACGCTCAGTGGACGCCGATGAGAGCGTCGGGGAGAGCGGGAGAGCCGGCCGGGCGGAAAGAAATCCCGGCGCGACAGTGCGTGACGGCCTCGACGTTGCGTTGCTGAGCACCATCGAAGAGGCGATGTTGGGCGCGGAGGAGGATCCCGCTCTTCTCATCCCTGAGCCGATGATTGTGGAGCTCTTCGCCGGGCGCACTGTTCGACGCGAGCCGGCTCGAGGGGTTCGGGCAGTTCCATTGAGAGACGCCGACGAGGCCGCAAGCCATGCGAGCCTGCTCGCCGCGCGAACTGGCCAGCGCGCCGAGGAGCCGCTGGCGAGTGAGCCCGCTCCGCCGCTCGTCAACGCGGCTCCCGTCGTGAGCCGGCCCCTCCGCAGGGTCTACATCGTCGCCGGGGCTGGACTCGAGTCCCGCCCCCGCAAAGTCAGGCGGCGCCTCGGCGAGCTCGTCGAGAGCCTGGATCGTGCACTCCTGTCTTCCGATAGTGAGACGACGGGGTACACCTGGCTCGTGGCGGCTGGGACCCCCCGTTTCTCTGAGCCGATCGTGCGGCCGAGCGGGACTTTGAAGGCGGCGGATCTGCCTCGCAGCTCGGCGACCTCTGTCGATATGCGTGCCACGATGCGCGGGGTTGCTGCCTTGGTTAGCAGCAACGAGGCTTCATTCCGACGGCGCGGACAGCCACTGACGCCCGCTGTCGTCGTCTTCGTGCTTCCGAGCGCGATCCTGCCCGGCCCGACCACTCTCGGCGCGTACCGCGCGATCAAGAACCTCGCGACGGTCGGCTGGTTGGTCACAGATTCTGCGGTCCGCACGCCCAACCGAGACATCGACCTCGCGACGCTCGTCTACGACAAAGATGACGCGGCCAGCGAGCTCGCTTCGGCGCTGCGCGACGCCGAACTCGACGCGAGCGACCTCGACAGTGTCCTTCGCGATCTCGAGAACGAGATGCAGAACGGATGATCGGCCATGGTCGCTAGAGAGGAAGTGGGTCCGCTGGGGCACGCGGGCGACAGGGGCGCCTTCACGCGGCAATACCGGACGGATCATCGGATGGCGGGGCGTGCCGACGCGCTCACATATGTGGAGCTGGACTCGGATTTGGATCATGAGGTGCGGGAGCGTCTTGAACGCGGCGTGGCGCAGTGCATAGGGCTCCGACGAGCCCTGGATGCACCCGACCGAGCCCGACTCGACAGCATCGCCTCCTGGCCGCTCGAGCTGGTGACCGATGGGGACACGCCGGTGGGGTGGCTTGTGCCGACGATGCCCGATTCGTTCTTTCTCGGCACCGATACTTGGAGGCGTCCCGGCGCGCGGCGCCCGCAGCTGCTGGAGTGGCTATCGGCCACGCCCGCGCAGGCTCTCGTCGCCGGCTTTCGTGTCGACAGCGGCGACGCCGTCCTCCGCTTGGCCGTCCTGGCGAACCTCGTGCACGCCGTCGCAACACTCCACAAACTTGGGATTGTCTTCGGGGACCTAAGCCTGAGGAGCGTGGCCTTCTCTGCCGTCGACGCGAGGGTCCGTCTGCTGGACTGCCACGCCGCGGCGGCCGCTGCTGACGTAGCGAGGCATCAACGAAACAGCCCCTACTATCTCGCCCCTGAATGTCAGGCCGTCGGCGTACATGAGCACGCACGCGGGAACCCGCACATCCAGGATCAGGCGACCGACGTCTACAAGCTCGCCCTGTGCATCGTGCGTGGACTCAGCGAGGGGCGCGGCGTCCCGCAGCTAAAGACAGCGGAGCACCTGGCTGACGTCCTCGATGCAGACACGGTGTCGGCTGTCAACGGCGCGCTCAGCGCCGATCCCGTTCTTCGGCCACCTGCGAGGGCGCTGTATTCTCATCTATCGCGCTGCCTTGAGAGACTGACCGAGCCACCCGAGATCGCAGACTTCCGCGCCCTGTCCACCGTCGTGCCCCGCGGAAGCGATCTGCTCTTCACGTGGGAGGTCCGCAACGCCACCGCAACCCATCTGAGGGGACCCAACGGATTCTCGATGCCGGTCGATCCCGAATGGGGCTACTGCGCCGTTCCGATTACGCATTCGGGAATCTTCGCCCTTGAAGCGAGCAAACGAGGCGTGACGACTGTACAGCGCTCGAGCTTCGTCACAGCATTCGATCTCCCTGAGTTCGATCTCGCCGATGTCTGCGAACGGATTGTCGAGATCCCGAGTCTCGAGCCGGTTGAACTGGGCACTGTCTTCGATGGCGTCCCGCGCCGCCCCTCGGTCGAGATCGGCTCCGACTTCGTTCCCTCCGTGACCATTCCGCCAGTCACGACTCTGACGACCGCCATCGCGACGATGACCGAACGCATGAGCTCGTCGTTCTCCGTGGCTGAAGCGGTCAAGACACTTACGGGAGCCGACGTCGGCCATCTGCGACTGCCGACGATCGACGCCCTCAGGTTCGACGTCACCGAAGTCGACACCACTGAGGCATCCGCACCGAAGCGCGCGCCAGGCAAGGACACACCGAAGGCATGACGGCGACCCCCGGATGGTTTCCCGAGCCATCGAACCCCGACCAGTCCCGCTACTGGGACGGCCAGCAGTGGACTGAACACGTCCTGCCTACTGCCACGATCGGCAGGGTCACGGCGTGGGCAACGCCCACCGGCCGACCCGGATTGCCGATCTGGTCATGGCTGCTCGTCGGGGCCGCGGGCCTCCTTCTGCTGGTGTTCCTGCCGCCGATCTTCGGCGTTCTCGCCCTCGCCGTCCTCATCACTGCGATAGTCGCACTTGCGACTCGTTCGGCGACATGGATGCGCCTACCGAGCCGCGCAGTCGCTATCGCGGCGACGGCGGTCGCTGCGACCAGCCTGCTGGTGGCCGGCGCGCTGACCGCCTCGGCTTTCGCCGGATTCCCAGCCGATACGGTCGCCGAGGCGTCCATAGCAAGTGGCGCGCGAACGGTCGTGCCTGCCTTCACCGGCGAGACGGGGACCGCAACCGACACCTCCGCCACGGAGGGCCAGACGGCTCTCGCGGTGCTTGAGACGCTGCAGATCAAGGGGCGCGCACCCAAGACTGACTATGCCCGCGAGAAGTTCGGTCAGCGGTGGCTCGATGTCGATCGGAACGGATGCGACACGCGCAACGACACTCTCGCTCGCGATCTGACCGACGTCGCGCGCTCCGGCACGTGCACCGTCACGACGGGCGTCCTCGCTGACCCTTTCACTGGCGAGAGCATAGATTTCAAACGCGGGGAGTTCACCTCCGCCGAAGTGCAGATCGACCACGTTGTCGCGTTGTCTGACGCATGGCAGAAAGGGGCGCAGCAGCTCACCGAGGACGAGCGTGCGACATTCGCCAACGACCCGCTCAACCTTCTAGCTGTCTCAGGCGCCGCCAACAGTCAGAAGGGAGACGGGGATGCGGCGACGTGGCTCCCTCGGAACAAGCCGTTCCGCTGTGCCTACGTGGCGAGGCAGATCTCGGTGAAGGCGACCTACGGCCTATGGGTCACTCAGGCCGAGCACGACGTAATGGCCAACATCCTCACCGCATGTCCCGATGAGCCGGCGCTGACCTCGACCTTCGCTGCGAAGGCGACGACCCGCGACGAGCGGGTCACGGAGCCGGTGGCCTTCTCCGAGACCCGCGTCGACGACCCGACGCTCTTGGTCGGCGAGACCCGCGTCACAACCGCTGGGCAGAACGGAGAGCGGACCCTCACCTATCGCGTGAAGCTCGTGGACGGCGTTGAGGCCGGGCGTGAGCTCATCTCGGACGAGGTGACCACCCCGCCCGTTGCCCAGGTGACTGCCGTCGGAACTGGCGTCGCTACGGCGCCCGCACCTGCACAGCCGGGATCGGACTGTGATCCGAACTATGCGGAGGGGTGTGTGCCTCGTGCGAGCGATGTCGACTGCGCCGGCGGAAGCGGAAATGGCCCCGCGTATTTCCGAGGGCGCGCACGAGTAGTCGGGACTGACATTTACGACCTCGACAGGGATGGTGACGGCTACGCGTGCGATTGGGGGTAAGAGCGGGGTGGGCGGTCCCAGGGTGCTCCAGGTCCGCATGCAGTGTCCTGATACCGTCGCACCGTGACGAGTGAGCAGGTAAAGCGCGCCTTGGAGGAACTCGTTCGAGAGCGGGACTGGGCTCAGTTTCACACCCCCGCAAACCTGGCGAAGAGCATCTCGATTGAGGCTGGCGAGTTGCTTGAGTGCTTCCAATGGAGCGACGACGGCGACGAGGCACGAATGCGCGAGGAACTTGCCGATGTCGCGACCTACTGCGCGCTACTCGCCGCGAGACTGGGTGTTGACCTCGACGACATCGTGCTCGAGAAGCTTGCCGTAACCAAGGCGAAGTATCCGACCGAGCAATCGAGAGGACGGAGCACGAAGTATGACGCCCTTTGAGATGGAGCGGATCGACTTCGCGTCACACTCCATCTCGACCTGGGCCTCCGGCGACGAGCGTCGCAGAAACTGGCCCGTCGTCTACGTGCTCGATGGCACGGGCTCGCCAGGCGCCCCATCCGTCTACGTCGGTGAGACGGTCAACGCTGCCTCGCGCATGCGCCAGCACCTGCAGAATCCCGCGAAGGCTGAGTTCCGGCGTGTTCGCGTCATCATCGACGAGACGTTCAACAAGTCAGCCTGTCTGGACCTGGAGTCGCATCTGATCCGGTGGCTTGCCGGCGACGGACAGTTCACGGTGATGAATGGCAATGAGGGCATCATCGACGCCCGCTATTACGAGCGTGACTTGTACCGCGAGAACTTCCGCGACATCTTCGAGCGGCTGCGGGCCGAAGGGATCTTCCAACGAAGCATCCCCGAGATTGAGAACAGCGACCTGTTCAAGCTCTCGCCCTTCAAGGTGCTGACTCCCGAGCAGGCGATCGCCGTCGAAGACATCGTGGAAGGCTTGCTCAACGATCTCAGCACAGCCACGCGATCGCTCAGCGTCATCGATGGGCACCCGGGGACTGGCAAGACGATCGTCGCAATCTTCCTGTTGAAATTGCTCGCCGACATCCGGGACTACGACGACGCCGACGAGATCGAGCCCGACTCGATGTTCGCCGAGTTCTTCGTGCCCGAGAACCGCCAGCTGCTGAGGGGTCTTAGGATCGGCTTCGTCGTCCCCCAGCAGTCACTCCGCGAGTCGATCAAGCGTGTCTTTCGCAGGACCCCGAAGGTCGTGGAGGACCAGATTCTCACGCCGTTCGACGTCGGCGAGTCTGACCAGGTCTGGGACCTGCTCATCGTCGATGAGACGCATCGCCTTAACCAGCGCGCGAACCAGTCGTCCGGTGTGAACAACAAGAGATTCGTGACCATCAACGAGAAGCTCTTTGGTGCCGACGATCCATCGAAGACGCAACTGGACTGGATCCGCGCTCAGAGCACGCACCAGATCTACCTGCTCGATGCGGAGCAGACAGTCCGCCCAGCGGATCTCCCACAGAAGCTGCTTCGTGCAGTCCTTGACGAGGCCCGATCTGCGCACCGCCGATACCCCTTGTCGACGCAGATGCGCGTGCGGGCGGGTGCCGACTACGTGGAGTTCGTTCGAGGGATGCTGCGCGGCGAAACCAACGCCCATGACCGACCAGACTTCGGCGATTACGACTTACGACTCTTCACGGATCTCAGTGCGATGCGACGCGAAATTCTCGACCGGAACGTCGAACACGGTCTTGCGCGGCTCGTCGCCGGATACGCGTGGGAGTGGCAGAGCAACCGCGACAAGGACGCGTTCGACATCGAGCTCGACGGTCTGCAGCTGCGATGGAACAGCCAGGCGAAGGACTGGATCAATAGTCCGAGATCCATCCATGAGGTCGGCTCGATCCACACCGTGCAGGGATACGACCTCAACTACGCGGGCGTCATCATCGGCAACGACCTCCGCTACGATCCCGAAGCCCAGCGACTCTACATCGACCGCGACTCATATAGGGATGCCAAGGGCAAGGAGAACAACAAGCAGCGCGGCATCGTCTACTCCGACGACGACCTTCTCGAGTTCATTCGCAACATATACGGGGTCCTGCTGACGCGCGGTATACGTGGCACTTACGTGTATGTGTGCGATCCGAGCCTTCGGGAGTACATCGGTAATGCGCTCAGACCCTAGATCAGGGCCGTGCTTGAGACGGCGTCGCGCGCGGATCCTCCCCTGGCGCTCGGCCATCGCTGACAATGCAGCGCGCCTCGCCTTACCAAGCTCGGCCGGACGCGGTCGTCGGGGAGCGGCGCTCGCCGCCACGTGTCGAATCCGTAAGTCTCATCGAGTGCGTACAGGTCTTCATTGCGCGGCTTTCCAGTAGGCCTCACCGATCGCGCGGGCCACGGCACCAGGATCCTCGTGCTCCCAGAACCTCAGCACCATCCATCCGTGCGACTGCAGAGCCGTTGTTACGGTTCTGTCGCGCGTTCGATTGCGCTCGAGCTTGGGGCGCCAGTAGGCGACGTTTGTCTTCGGAGCGACGCCGTGTTCCGGGCAACTGTGCCAGAAGCATCCGTCGATGAAGATCGCAATCCGTCGCTTGCTGAACACGATGTCGGCTCTCGTCGGAACGGTGCTAACGGGTCGAACGTCAACCCGATAGCGAAGCCCAGCCGCATGGACGAGGCGGCGCACGCGCAGTTCGGGCGTGGTGTCTCGGCGACGATTGCCAAGCATGGCGCGTCGCACGTTCTCGCTGGAGGCCCAGGAGTCGACCACACTCGAGCCTACCCACGGGAACGGGTGCGCAGCACGGTCTAGATTGAAGCCGACTGCGCAGCGCGTCAGCTGGCTGTTCGATGCGAGGTCCGCTACGAATAGTGAGTGGCCATCATCACTCGCTTCTTCCGTGACTCGCGTGCCTTCCGCAAACAGGCCAAGAACGCCGAGTGCGCGTACCGCTTACTCACCGGCGATGACGGCGTCGAGTACTTGCAACTCGTAACGTTCGGTTCAGAGGACCGGCAGAATGTCGGAACTGGCTCGCAGAATGTTCGGATGGATGAGGCAAGGGCC
Organism: Microbacterium sp. NPDC019599; assembly: GCF_040632175.1. Classification (NCBI taxonomy): domain Bacteria; kingdom Bacillati; phylum Actinomycetota; class Actinomycetes; order Micrococcales; family Microbacteriaceae; genus Microbacterium; species Microbacterium sp. NPDC019599. Next base: position 162,650 of record NZ_JBEYBL010000008.1, on the reverse strand, counting down.
GCTGAGTTGATCGACATCATCCTTGATGCATTCCCCGGGATCGAATCTCGCACGCGAATCAGCCTGCGTCCGATTGCGGCCCCTAGTTCGCGGCCCGAGGAAGGTGTGTGACCGTTGGCGGACTTCAGGTTCGTTGACCTCTTTGCTGGTCTCGGTGGCTTCCACGTAGCTCTGGCCGAACTGGGCGGCCAGGGGGTCTTTGCAGCAGAGTGGGTGAGGCCCCTTGCCGATCTCTATCGCGAGAACTTCGGCGTGACCCCCGCGGGCGACATCAACTCTGTAAACCCGAGCGAGATTCCAGATCATGACGTTCTGACGGCGGGTTTTCCCTGCCAGCCGTTCTCGAAGGCTGGCGACCAACTCGGCTTTGAGGATACAAGCCAGGGTAATCTCTTCTTCGCAGTCCTTGGCGTGCTTGCCGCCAAGCGCCCCAGTCATTTCATCCTTGAGAACGTCCCTAACATTCTGAAGCATGACCAGGGCACGACAATTCGTCGTATTGAGGGCGAGCTAAGAGCACTTGGCTACGACGTCAGGATCGGCAGGCTGAGCCCCGATGCGTTCGGAGTCCCACAGGTGCGCGATCGCGTCTACATCGTTGGTAGCCGCACGTCGCTAGCGGGATTTGAGTGGCCGTCGCCTAGCAAGTCAGTGCCAGACTTGCGATCGATCCTCGACACTCGCCCTCCGGAGGCGAAACCCATCGGCGAGGCTGCGACGCGCGCTCTCTCGTTGTGGGATGCCTTCCTGAAGGCCTCGCCAACGAGTGTCTCGCTCCCGTCGTTCCCCATCTGGTCCATGGAGTTTGGAGCGACCTATCCTTATGAAGAGACGACACCGTTTGGAATAGTGGAACGTGAAGGGCACTGGGGGCTACGCAAGTTCCGGGGTTCCCACGGAGCCTCACTTAGCGGCGCTTCATCTTCCGTTTGGGAGCACCTTCCTAGCCACGCGCGGAGAGGAGAGCGCATGTTTCCTCTCTGGAAGCAGCGCTTCATCGCCCAGAACCGCGCATTCTACGAAGCGAACGAGTCTTGGATCTCGAGTTCGCTAACTGGAATTGAGGAGTTTCCTTCGAGCTACCAAAAGTTCGAATGGAACGCTCAGGGAGAGGAGAGGACCGTCTGGAACTATGTCATCCAATTCAGAGCTTCCGGCGTTCGCGTGAAACGACCTACCACGGCACCGTCATTGATCGCGATGACAGACACCCAAGTTCCAATCATCGGTTGGGAACGCCGATACATGACGCCTCGTGAGTGTGCGCGCCTGCAAAGTCTCGACACCATCAGCCTGCCTTCGTCGCCCAAGGCGGCGTACCGTGCGCTCGGGAACGCCGTGAACGTGACTGTCGTTAGGGCGGTTGCGAGCGCACTCTTCGAGTGCTCTCCGGTTCGTGCCCTTGAGGATGCGCTGATCGCATGACCGTTGAGTCGATTGACATCCGACCGGGCGTCAATATTCTGGGTGTCCTTCAGAGCCTCAACTACAAAGCCTGGTATGCGCTTGGCGAGTTCGTGGATAACGCACTCGGTAGCTATATCGCGGGTGTTGCCGAGGGGCGACCGCACGCTGGTCCGCTTCGCGTCAGGATCACGATCAGTACTAGCGGGTCTGGTCGAGTCACCGTCGCTGACAACGCGTTCGGCATTGCCCATGCAGACTTTCCGCGGGCGTTCAGAGCGGCCGAGCCGCCGCCCAACCGAAGCGGGCTGTCTGAGTTCGGCATGGGAATGAAGAGCGCAGCGACATGGTTCGCCGCGAATTGGTCGGTTCGGACGTCAGAACTGGGCGATCCAGTGCAACGTTCGGTTCATTTTGACATGCGCCAGATCACCGATATGCAACGTGAGTCGCTCCCGATCACGGTTGAACCGGCGCTCGCTGAGAGCCATTTCACCGTGATTGAGTTGACCGATCTTAATCACATGCCCCGCGGACGCACGATTGAGAAGATCAAGCGGCATCTAACTAGTATCTACCGACAATTTCTTCGCGACGGGACGCTTGAGCTCATATACAACGACGAACCACTCACCTATGAGGAAGTTGAACCGCTCTCAGCTCCCCCCGCATGGAGACCGGATGAAAACCTCGTCGACTGGAGAAAACCCATCGACTTTGTGATGTCGGACGGTCGCCACGTCGGCGGCTTCGCTGGGGTGCGACAACGCGGGAGCACGAGCGAGGCGGGTTTCGCTCTGTTTCGTCGCCGGCGCTTGATTGTCGGAAGCTTCGACGAGCCGTACCGTCCCGAGGCAATCTTCCGGCGCTCAAACTCTTACGAGTACCAGCGGATTTGGGGAGAGCTTGATCTCGACGGATTTGAAGTCTCGCACACGAAGGACGGATTCGTTTGGGGAGAATCGGAGGACGAGTTCCTTGAGAGGCTCCATGAGCGACTCCGAGAGGCACCCCTCGACTTGGTGAAGCAGGCGCAGGAATACCGACCGACTGCCCTTGCCCGCGCATCGCTCTCGCCGTTGCGTGAAGCAACCGAAGACGTGGGACGCGTATACGAATCGCGCCTACTCGAGGTTGCCCATGATCTCCAGAAGACTGCCTCGCCGCCGCAAGTTCTCTCTGAGTCAATCGACGATCCGCCAGACGCGGCAACGGCGACACACACAATCAGCGTCCAAACCCACGACATCGACTGGGTTGTTCGGCTCGACATCACAAATGACGAGTCCGTCACGGACTGGATCGAGGTTGGTTCGACCACACGCGTCGATGACCCCGTCACCAATCTGCAAAGCCGAAGAATTGAGGTGAAGCTTTCCTGGGCTCACCCTTTCGTTCAAGCCTACGTCGGGCCAAATGGGGAGGCGAACCGAGCGCTAATCGGGATGGGCTGCGCTCTGGCGATCGCATCGTCGCTGAGTCAAGACGCGGGCTACTTCAGCCGGCCGATGCTGATGTACGCCAACGACGTACTAAGGAGGGTTCACGCTGTGATTGGGGATCGAAATGACTGAAGTCCGGGTCGTTCCCGTCGACACGGTCAGCCCGCCGATGCACTGGGTCGCTAAGTCGGGCGATCGCGTGAGCGCATCGATCGCCAAGATGCGGACGCGCATCGGCGACGCAGAAGCGCTGCGCGTGGCGGGAGACTCGCTTGATATCCTCGGTCACTGCGTGGATCCCATTGCTCCATCGACGCAGAGCGCAGTTCTCGTGGTGGGTCAGGTGCAGTCGGGCAAGACGATGTCATTCACGACCCTGATTGCGGCCGCGCGCGACAACGGGTTCGGCCTCGTGATCCTGCTCGCGGGGACCAAGAACAACCTGCGCTCACAGTCAGAAGATCGGCTGACGCGTGACCTCGACATGGGAAAGCTGGAAACACGAGATGCATGGCGGCACTACAGCAATCCTGGGCCCCTTCGACGGGACGATGTTGCACAGACGCTCCGCAACTGGAAGAGGTTCACGATCGAGGGCGGCCGGTCTCGCCCGACAGTAGTCATCACGGCGCTGAAACAAACTACGCGGATTGAAAGCCTTACGACCCTCCTTCGGAGCCTCGAACTCGCAGATGTCCCGGCGCTCATTGTGGACGATGAGGCGGACCAGGCCAGCCTCAACACGCGTGCCCGGTTCAACCTCCTAAACGATGCAAACGAGCGGAGCCGGACATATAGCACGATTGACGCGTTGCGGAGCGCAGTACCCCATCACACCTTTGTGCAATACACCGCAACCCCACAAGCGAACCTTCTGCTCGGGATTAGTGACGCGCTGAATCCCGAGTACGTGAGAGTCATAGACAGCGGTTCGAGTTACACCGGTGGCGACTACTTCTTTGTCAAGCGTCGAAGCGAGCTCGTAAAGCGACTTCCTGAAACCGACTTGGTCGACGATTACTCTGACCCTCCCGAGATCGCGCCCGCTTCCTTGCAGGAGGCGCTGCGAGTCTTCCTTCTCGGGTGCGCGGTAGTTGACCTCCACGGGCTGGCCGAGAATCGGTCAATGATGCTGCAGGTTGCTCAGGCGACCGAGCCGCATCAGCTGTATAAGAACTGGGTGACGCGACTCGTTGCCACTTGGCCCAACCTCGTGGAAAGGTCTGAAGGGGCCGAAGAGCTGCTCCTCGGATGGCAGGCCGCCTACGACGAGTTGGCACGTACCGTTGGCGAGCTACCGCCCCTCCGAGAGTTGATCGGGGCAATCCCTGAGGTTTGTGCCGAACTCCAAGTAGTGGAGGTGAACTCGACTCCAACGGGAGAAGAGGTCGACTGGGAACGTGACAGATTCTGGATTCTGATCGGCGGTCTCAAACTAGACCGCGGCTATACCGTCGAGGGACTGACAGTCACCTATATTCCCCGGCCCGCACCCGGTAGCACCGATGTGCTTCAGCAGCGTGCGCGATTCTTCGGGTACCGAGCACCATTCGGGGACTTCTGCAGGATCTATCTTCCGAAAACTCTTGAGGATGAGTTCGTCGCCTACGTGAAGGACGAGAAGGCGTTGCGCGACACGCTCGCGGCCTGGCACGGTAGACCGCTTCGGGAATGGAAGCGACAGTTCTTCATTTCACAAGGGATAAGGCACTTCGCCAGAACGAGTGTCATTGGCCGTCGAACCAGTCGACTCAAGCTTGAAGGGGGGTGGGTCTGGCCGCGGCAGATGGACAGCGGCGCCGAGGCCATTGCGAACAATCTCGGCCTGCTTCGCGCGTATCGCGAGTATCTGATTTCGATGGATACGCCACAGGGTGTCGAGAGCATCCCCGGTGTTGTGGATAAGAGGCGAGGAGTGGTTCCCCACGAGTACTTCCCGAACGTCGGACCGACCGAACTCCTCAATGTGCTGCTTACGCTCGAGTTAATAGACCAGGGGGATCGCGTCCTTATGACGGCGCTCACGCGCTACGTCGCATACTTTCAGCCGGATGTCGACCTCGTGATTCTCTCTGGGCTCACGACCGATGGGCAGCGTGGCCGCGACCCGAAGTCGTTTCGCCAGAATCCCTTTGTCGGGCGAAACCCCCAGACCGTCTCCGAGGCAAGCCCCTTGCTGTACTCAGGCGAGCGCGAGTTGCGTCACGCCGATAGGTTCACTGTTCAGTTCCGACAGGTTACCTTCACGGGTGGTGAGACACCCGTCCCCTGGGCGCACTTTTTCGTGCCGAAGGTGGCCGAGAAGGATGTGGTCGTCGAGGTATTTTGATGCGTGACCCAGCGACCCTAAGGTCAGCCTTCCATGGCCTTACGCCGGCCGCGGAGCCAGGCTCCTTTGTCGGTTCAGTTGCTGTCGACAACATCATTTGCGCCCGCGGCAATGGGGGAGATTACGAGCTATTCGTCCCTGCCGCCAGCGCCGATGATGATCCTGCCGTCTTACGGATCGGGTCGATGCGCTTGCATTCGCCGAGAATCTACGAGGTTGACGTTCTGAACGAAAAGCGTGTAGGCCCGTTTCTTCGGCTCTCCCTGGCAAGCGAACGATTCGACCTGTTGGACGCGTTTCTCGCCTCGTTCTGTGCATGCGTCCCAGATTCGCTCCCGCTGGCCGAGCCGCGGTCATTATCCGAGCAACTTGCGGAGATTCTCCAGTTGCTCCAGGGTGACCGCGTGCCGACCGCTGGCGAGATCAAGGGACTCTGGGCGGAGTTGTGGCTCATTATGTCGTCGGTGGACCCCGGCCAACTCCTGAGGGGCTGGCACTCTCATCCTCACGACAAGGTGGATTTCGCAGTGAGAAGTGTGCTGCTGGAGGTGAAGTGCCACGAAGGTCGCGAGCGACTCCACCACTTGCGACTCGACCAGTTGCAGCTTCGCCCAGATGCAACCTACATCGTGTCGGTCTGCGTGGCGGCATCTCCCTCCGGGTCCACAATCCGCGAACTAGTCAGCGGAATTGAGGCCCGAGTGACCGACGTAGAGCGTGCTCGCATGGCAAGGCAGGTCGCCCTTGTTCTTGGAGTCGAGACCCAACTCGCTTCTGAATACCGGTTCGAGCCGTGGCCGGATGTGCCGCCCATTGCCGTTCCCGCTGCGGCCATTCCACGACCCATGGTTACTGATGTGCTTGCGGTGCGAGACGTGGAGTTCGTAGTCGACCTCTCCGGCGCCGCTGGCGTACCGCTCGCAGACATTCTCGAAGGCTGACGCGAGCGCTCGCATCACGTTCGACCTGACCTCAGCGTACGAGCTGCGGCTCTGCGCCCCTCGTAGCGCAGTGGGATGGGTCGCGATCTTCGACAGTCCGCGACTCGTTATTGGTGATGTGTGGCATCTCCTCTCGCATTTCGGCGACGTCCTTCAACAGGCGATCGGTGAACGTCAGTACTCCAGTTCACTTGAGACGAACCAGGCGAGCGCATCGTCCTCGCCCTCGGTCGCGCCTCCGAGGCGGCCAACAAGCCGAAGCCGATCAATCACGGTGGCGTACGGCGACAGGAGAAATCGTAGGTGCTCGTCCTCGATGTGATGCGGTACCGCCAGCATGCCGATCGGGTGGAGGGTTTCCTGCAGATAGCCGACCCAATGGTGTGGTTTCGGTTCGGTGATCTTGTACTCCCATCGTGCGCTTGAGGTCAGCGTCGCCTGGGCTATCAGGACGAGCTGGCCCGGACGTCTGTCCCCCCAGCCAAAGACACCTATTGCATCAACCCCCGCGTCCTTCGCAAACGTCCGCGATGGGTATGGGACTTGGGCTGCCGTCAGTCCGACTGCGGTCGCCGCCTCCTGGAGTTGGCTGGCGAAATCGCGTCCTCGTGTGGTCGCGGTCCCCATCCCGACAGCGGTCAGCCCCATTGAAGTGAATGCAGACACGATTAGGCGTTCGAAGATGGTTCTGGGGTCGACACGCAGCACGGCGCCGTACGCGTGTGCCATGGTCAGAACTAGCAGGCGACCGTAGTCGCTATGCTCCCAATCTGCCGCGACATCGACTCCATCGTCCCTCACTACAAACGGATACGAGGGGCCTAGCACGTCGCTCCGCTGTTTCAGAACTGACATCGCCCAGTCTGGCCAATCCGGATCATCCAGATCCTCGGTGCCATCCTCATTCTCGAGACTTTCGATGTTTGCGAGATCTATATCGGGGTCGGTGGTAAAGAGGCCACGCTGCACGCGATACCAACCCCCGCGCTTCAGGCTCAACTCAAGGTCGGTGCGTAGGGCCGAGCCACGATGCGCGGCGATCGATTCCAGGAAGTCGGCAAGCGCGCTGGCGCGGGCGAATTTGCCGTATGGGTCCGCTCGAAGCTTGATCGATGACGGTTTCGGCACTCAGAACTCGTCCCGAAACGTTGCAACCGTTACCTGAAGGATCTTCGCTGACTTGGTGAGACGCGCTGCCAGCGGTTCGGTCTCGTCCGTAAGCGGGGCGCCGTCTTTGACGGAGTTGGTCAGCACATCAAGCTGATCCAGCAGACCTTGGAGTTGGCCATCTAGGCCGTGTTGATCAAGCTGGTGCGTAGCCAGATCAGGGTGGCGGCGAGGGCGATGGCTGCGCGATAGTTGCGGGCGAGTTTGTCGGTGCGCATCGCGATCCCGCGCCACTGCTTGAGCTTGTTGAAGCACCGCTCCACGACGTTGCGGCCACGGTAGCGGGCCTGCTGCTGGTGCCCGAAGTCGATCGGCCGTCCCGGCCTGCGGCGACGGTGAGCGATCTGATCGTCCCGCTCGGGGATCGTCGCGGCGATCCCGCGCTGGCGCAGCCATCCCCGGTTCGCCCTCGACGGGTAGCCCTTGTCAGCGAGCACCCGGTCCGGGCGGGTCCGCGGCCTGCCCCTGCCTGATCTTGGGACACGGATGCCGTCGAGCACGGCGGTCATCATCGTGGTGTCGTTGATGTTCCCTCCGGTGAGCACCCAGGACAGCGGCCGCCCCTTGCCGTCCGCGACCAGGTGGACCTTGCAGGTCAGGCCGCCGCGAGAGCGCCCGATCGCGTGATCAGGCGGCTCGGCCCGCGGATTCCTGTGATTCGGTGGAGCCCCCTGTGGTCCGCGGGAGGGTCGCGCCGTGCTGGTGCACGCGTGCGATCGTCGAGTCGATCGACACCACCCAATCCACGTCACCGTTCGCGTCCGCGAGCCTATGGACCTCCGCGAGCAGCTGCTCCCAGGTGCCGTCCTCGGCCCACCGATTGAACCGCTTGTAGATCGAGTTCCACTTCCCGAACCGCTCCGGAACATCCCGCCACGGCGCCCCAGTCCGGTACTTCCACACCGCACCCTCGACCGCCGAGCGATGATCCGTCCAAGGCCTGCCCGCCGTCTTCACCGCCGGCAGCATCGGCTCCAGCACGGCCCACACCTCATCAGAGATCTCGCGACGCGTCACCCATCAAGACTCACCCAGGACCGACCAGAACTCCTTGATCAACACGGCCTAGGTCGGGCCGGTTGGCAATCGTCGACGCGAGGTCCAGATTCCCGCTCGAGCGCAGCACTCCTAGTGCGATCTCGTCGCCGATCGCGTCGCTGTAGTCCGTCACCTGCCGGCTATCGCGAAGTGTCGCCTCTCTGCGCCCAGCCGCGGGACGCAGATCCTCTAGGACTTCGGTCAGTCGTGTGAGCTCGATCTGAGCAATTGCCGTATCTACGCCATCGAGCTCGGTTTGACTCGCATCCAATGAAATGAAGGTCGATAGGTTCTTTGTCCCCAAGAGACGGGTCCAGACGCCGAATCGCTCTGAGATTACATAGTCCACGAGATCCGGCGCGGCGCCCTCACGGCGAGCATGCTCCAGAAGTTCATAGGCAATATAGGCACTCCTTACGCCACGAGCATTGCTGCCGACTTGCCTGCCGATCCGATAGAAGATTTCGTCCGAACTTGTAGCGGCTTTGACTCGTGACCACAGATAGCGAGCCTTCTCGCCTGCTCCCCACATGCGCAGACCGCTGATGTGGCGGAAGCCGAGGTACGTCTCAAACTCCTGCTCGTCATCGACCTCGACGGCTGGCAGAGCGCCAATGTGCTTCTGTGCGGGAGCGCCATCAATTCGAAAGCCAAGTCCTCTCGTGGTGGCGCGTGAATCCCCGGCAAGGATCAGCGCGGTCGCAAGACGCCGGTTGCCTTCGAGCACCGTTCGTCTGCCATTCCCGTCCGGTTCAGAGACGATGACCGGCTCGCTTGAGAAGAACCCGTTCGAGTAGATCGATTCGGCAAGTTCTTGCAGCGCAGCACGCCGGTAGAGATGTTCGAGAACGCTCTCCTGTGATAGATCACTCAGACCGCGTGGGAGTCGGGGATTGTCGACATCCAGAAGGAGTTCCTCGAGGGGGATGTTTCCGATCGGTCGCATGCCACTTCCTTGATCGTGTTCCGTCAACTCTAGGGGCGGGGTGATCCCACATCCCTGATGGGCGCGGTTGGAAACCTGTTGGCCTGTCGGCACCGACGTGTCTGCACTCACGTCGGTGGCACATGGCGCTGAGAAGTGAATTGTCAGGAGCCGAACCCGACGAGCACTGTAAATATCTGAGCCAGTGAAGACCCGAAGGTCGAGTCCCAAAGCGGCGCTGCATCGGTGGATTAGCTGTAGCAACCGGCGAATCAGAGCGCTGATTCGGCGGCGACTTCGTCCGAAGCGAAGAGCTCGTCTGTCCCAGGCATCGCTGCGGCACTCGGTGCCAGCCACTCGCTGTCCGGGCGAGCAACCAGCCGTGCGTTCGTGTACGCCATATCAAGGGTCAGCACAGTGTGACCGCGGTATGCGCGCTCTCCCACCGCCGAAACGACGAGGGCGAGGTCGGCGCTTCCGTCGCCGGTGAGGTCGAGCGGCATAAGGAACTGCGCCCCGGCCTCACCGAGCTTCGGGTACCACTGCGGAATCACGAGCTTGTGGTTCCGGCGAACTCGACGAAGCGTGAGGTTGATAGCCGAGTCGAGAGCCTGGCGGGCGCGTAGCGGCTGCTCGACCATCTCCGGAGGGAAGCGGTCGATGTTGTCGCCGAGGATGTGGTCGTAGGCAAGCTTTAGCTCGCGCCGCCAGTCGTAGACAAGTTCCGACGCGGACGTAACGTACTCGGCCATTTGCGGTGGTTCATCAAAGCTCCGCAGCAGATCCCGGTTCGACTCGGTTACCCAGCCGACGAAGAACCAGTGCTGTGCGCCTTCGTGCTGGTTCCGGCGGAAGAATCCGAAGATCTCCTCGGCATGCGGTGTTAGGAGCCCAGTGTTCGAAGCTGCGCACTCCCCGTCAACCGTGACCGCAATCTTGTCCTCCATGACGAGTCGCCGGTGCGTGTAGCGAAGGAAACTGTCGAGGATCGGAAGGGGGCGCCCAGTCGGGTTCGACCCTGTCCACTCCTCAGGTTCTGCCAGTGCAGCGAGAGAGGCGAGCGTGTCCTCCCATGCCCGCCGACCAAGTTCGGAAGGCTCCACTGATCCCGGCGCCGATTTCGGCCCACGATATGGAAAGAATGCGAACGTCCGCAGACCCTCGGCATGACCTTCGGTCACGGGGCCGATCTCGGGAGACTGACGTCGAGCGACGTCCGCCGGCGTAGGAATGCTGTGCATGCCTGAACATTAGCGGTGCCATGGAAGTAAGCCGGTGTGGGTCAGCACTCACCAGTGACGCCCAGCCAGCCGTCCGCTGAACGATCTCTGCGGAGCGTCCTCGCGCGCCAGCCACTTCCTACACTGCGCGCGCATGGATCGGTCTGCGCTTCGGCGCACACCTGAGTCGCGCAGAGTGTGATTGCGCAACATCGCCGAAGAATCGGGGCTGCTGGACGCAGGGAACGGGGTCTAGTCAGATTATTCAGCGAGCCGTAGCGCAATTGTCGGTGCTTGATACTGCCCGGTGGTCATCGCCCCGGCGGCTTCGACGACTGTGCCGTCGGAGGAGGAGCTTCACTCGCGGCTGCGCGCCCATGCGTGGAAGCGCATAACTCGGTCGTGGCCGCGAAACTGATCGATCGACTCCGTGTCCGCTCGATGATGTCTCCGTGCGGCACCGCCGACCAAGATCAAGAGTTACCAGACCTTCCCACCCTGCCCGGATCGCGTTGGCGATCGGGCGCTCAAGCAAGACATCGATGGAGCAATGCACGCAGGCACCGTTAGGTGGGGTCGTGATTCGAGCGCCGTTCTGAAGCATCCAGCCACACGTACCTGCGTACCGCAAAAAGTGCTGGCCAGGCGGTAAAATGGGTCGTACTCTGACGCCATGCGCGGAGGCCTTCAGAGATGGAAGAGAGGCGCCGGATCCGGCGGGGTCGGGCGGGCGATCGACTACGCCGTCAAGGGAACCTGCGACGCTCACCTCCACCTGTCGAGTGGCTCCGATGCACTGGAGTTGTACAGCAATGCCGCCGACGCGAGCGTCACGCGATTCGTCGTCACGGACGGCGCGATCCACGCCGACGAGCTGTCCGCGGATGCCCTGCGGGTGTGGCTGACGGGCCATGACCCCGTCACAGGGGAGGAGCGCGGAGTCCAGCGCCTCAGCGCGGACGCCGACCTCTTGCTCGATGCGACGCTCAACCACCCCAAGTCGTACAGCATCGCCGCGCTGCTGCATCCGGACTTGGCGACCGAGTTCGAGTCGCTGCAAGACCGCCTGCGTGACCGGATCCTGACCACCTGGCTCGACGAGCTCAACGCACGTCGCGGCCACGGCGGACTCATCCGAGAAGACATCACGCGCATAGAGGTCGTCGAGCTCGACCACCGTCGCTCGCGCGCACTGGACCCGCACGCTCACCGCCACCTCTGGCTGAACGTGAAGGTGCTCGGCGCCGACGGCAAGTGGTCCAACGTCGACTCGCGGGTCGCGATGAAGCTGCACACCCTGATCAACGCCGAAGGCGACCTCGCCGCGCGCACCGACCCGCAGTGGGTCGCGACGCTCGCTCGCCACGGATTCACCCTCGATGACGACGGCGAGGTGGCACAACTGGCGGGGGTGGTTCGACCCTTCTCGCGTCGGTCAGCGCAGATCGAGGCGAACCGGGCGAAGCTCATCGCGGAGTGGAGTGCCGAGCACGGCGGCGCGAGCCCCAGCATCCGAGTCTTGACGCAGATCGACCGCCGCGCGTGGGCGATGTCGCGACCGAACAAGCCCGCCGACCTCGACGAGCGTTCGTGGGAGGCGACCATCCGTGACGAGCTCGCGAGTCTTGACCCCCGGCTCGCCCTCGACCGGGCGCCGGTTGCGCTCGTCTCGACTCCACTCGACACGCTCGACCTGGACCTCCTGGCGGACGCCGCAGTCGTTGATGCGGACGAGCGGTCCACCCGCTCTGGCGGCAGGTTCAGTTCGTTCGATCTGCGCGCCGGCGCTGCGCGCGCCCTCTCACGCAGCGGCGTGATCGCGCCCCGGGACGAGCTGACCCCCACCATCGATGCGATCGCCGAGCAAGCGCACCGCAAGTCCGTGCGACTGGTGAAGGATGCTGACCTCCCAGGCCACGTGAAGGCGTTCATGGCGACCGAGACGGTGCGCCTGAAGATTCGCCTCGCCGGCCGCCTCGATGCTCTCGCAACCCCGGGCCGGTCACTCCTACCGCAGGAGTTGCGCCAGGCCGCGGCACCCGCAGAAGACGTCGACCAGCTGGATACGTCGCAACTCGCTGCCGCGGGCGCGATCGCGGGGACGGGCGGACTTGTCGCGATCACCGGGCCGGCCGGCGCGGGCAAGACCACGATGTTGCGTGTCGCGTACGAGGGACTGAAAGGACAGCACCGACGGATGCTGGTCGTCGCCCCGACCCGAAAGGCAGCATCCGTGGCGTCACGCGAGGTGGGTGCTTCGGCGTCGAGCCTCCACGCTCTGCTCGCCGACCACGGCTACCGCTGGACCACCGACGCCACCGGCGCCCAGGTGTGGACCCGGCTGTCCTTCGGCCAGGTAGACGCGAACAGCGGGGTCATCTACAAGGGACCTTCACGGTTCGAACTCCGCCGCGGCGATCGGATCGTCGTGGACGAGGCCGGAATGGTCGACCTGCAGACGGCTGACGCGCTCGTCGATCTCGCGCACCGACAGCAGGTGGGGGTCGCGATGGTGGGCGATCCGTATCAGGCTCTTCCGGTCGGGCACGCGGGAGCAATGGCATCCGCGGTGCGCTTCGCGACAGCATCCGTCGAACTGGACACCGTGCACCGGTTCAGCGATCCCGAGTACGCCGCACTCACGCTTCGCCTGCGCAACCCTCGCGACCGGGACCACGCTCTTACCGTTGCAGGGGAGTTGCTCGAGGGTGGGCACGTGCAACGGGTGCGAAGCACGGAGGAAGCGCGCCACGCGATGGTCGCGGCCTACTTCGAGTGGCACGCGCGTGGCAAGCGGGTCGCGTTGGTCTCGGGCACGAACAGCGAGGCGGATGCGATCAACGATGCGATCCAGCAGCGCCGCGTCGACGAGGGCGAGCTCGATGCGACCGTGCTTGCGCTCGGAATGGGGGAGCAGCGTATCCTCGTCGGCGACACGGTGCAGACCCGTCGGAACGACCCGCGCACCGGCGTCGAGAACCGCGCGCAGTGGGTGGTGCGCGGCATCCGGGATGACACCATCACCCTCGCGTCGGCGAGCGACAGCGGCGAGCTGCACGGCGTAAGTCGCGAGTACGCGCTCGAGCACCTGCAACTGGCGTACGCGTCAACGGTGCACGGCATCCAGGGCGAGACGATGGATGCTGCGGTGGTGGGGCCGGATGTCGACGCGGCTGGGTTGTACGTCGGACTGACCCGAGGGCGTCACCAGAACATCGCGATCACGGTCGCGCGGACCGACGAGGAGGCGATCGCGCACGTTGGCGCGACGATGATGCGCGGGACGACCGAGCTCACGATCCAGGACGCGATGCGGGCGGCGGAGGCGGAGATGCGACGGGCGGCGCGCGAGAGGGAGCTCCAGGCTTCCGCACCCTGGACCACCCCGAGCTCGTCTCCTTCGCGCGGCGGACTCTCGCTCTGATCGCCCGCTCTCGCGCGCCGGTATACTCCGAGTATGACTACGACCATCAAGGTCAGCGACGAGCTCCGCGACCGGCTCAAGGAGCAAGCCGCGCGTGACGGGATCACACTCGGTGCGCACCTCGCGCATCTCGCAGATGCCGAGGACAGAAGGCGGCGTCTCCACCTGCTGAAGTCCGCGATCACCGCGTCGAGCAGCGCCGATGCCGGATCGCACGCTGCGGAGACCGAAGACTGGGAGCGCACCGAACTGGCCGATCCTTCGTGACGACCCCAGACCTTGCTCCCGGCGTCGTGGCCTGGGCGGCACTCGAGCCTGTCCGCGGCAGAGAGCAAGGGGGTCATCGGCCGGTGCTGGTCGTTGCGTCTGCGGGCTACCTGGATGCCGTGACGACCCTCGTCATCGTATTGCCGATCACGACCACCGACCGCGGATGGCCGAACCACGTTCGCGTTGAGGGGCCGAGCGGGCTCGACCGGCCATCGTGGGTCATGACCGAGCAGCCTCGCACGCTGTCTCGGGACCGACTCACCGGGGTGGCCGGCGAAGTGTCGATCGACTGTCTCGCAGCAGTACGCACCTGGCTGGGCGACTTCCTCGATCTCTGACCAGCGGGACGACTGCTTCCGGCTCCCGGCAATCCCTCGCTCGCGTGTCCCCGATACCGTTGACGGGTGCCCGCTCGCCCTTCCCGCAGCATCCTTCGTCTGCGCGTCTCCATCATCGGGATCGAGCCGGAGATCTGGCGCACGATCGACGTCGACGACAGCCTGACGCTCGCGCAGCTGCATCAGGTGGTGCAGATCGCCTTCAACTGGTTCGACTCGCACTTGCACCGCTTCTCGGAGGACGACCCGTGGGCGAGGAGCAACGGCATCCCTCGCATCGGGCGGCGGCCCCGAGCCTGGGTGGATGCGTGGTCGCTCGCTGAAACCGAGATCGAGGGCGAGGAGGACGAGGCGCTCACGACGGTTGGTGAGGCCATGCAGCACGACGGACCGCTCTGGTACGTCTACGACATGGGAGACAACTGGCTGCACCGCATCGACCTGATCGATCGCGATGGGGCGAGGCCCGGTGAACCGCTCGCGCAGCTGATCATCGGCGAGCGGCGCGCACCGTTCGAAGACTCCGGCGGGATCACCGGCCACCAAGACATCGCCGACATCCTCGCCGACCCGTCGCATCCTGACCATCGATCGACGAAAGCCTGGGTCGCCACGGCCGTCGGGCCGTGGGCCACCGACGATCCCGAGGACGCGGATCTCGATGGTGCGCGCGGTGAGCTCGCGGCCCTCTTCGCGCCGGACGGGTCAGATCCGTCGGGACTGGTGGATGCCGCAGCCGGCGTCACGGCCGACTCGCCCATTGCCGTGTTCGCGGCCGGCCTCACGGCGCCACTGCGGTCGAACCTGCGCCGACACCTCCGTCGCACGGGACTGCTCACGCCGGAGCGCCCGCGTGATGAGGACGTAGTCGACGCCGTGCGGCCGTATGCCTGGCTGATCGAGCGCGTCGGTGTCGACGGTCTGACGCTGACGAAGGCCGGATGGATGCCGCCCGCCGCCGTGCTGGAGGGAATGACGATCCTCGGCTGGCGCGACGACTGGATCGGCGAGACGAACCGCGAAGACCTCACCTACCCCATGCGGGAGTTGCGTGCCTCGGCCGAGCGGTTGCGTCTGATCCGCAAACTGAAGGGCCGGCTCGAGCTGGTGAGCCGCACGCGTGCGGCGATCGGCGAGCCGGCGCTGCTCGGCGAACAGATCGGACGGATGCTGCTCCGCCAGCGCATGACGGACGTTCAGCGCATCGCCGCCACCGTCCTCGTCATCGGCTTGGCGGACGGCAGCATCACGTCGCGGCGCGATGCGGAACGTCAGGTGCTCGAGTTCGTCAATGAACTGGGCTACACCGACGCTCAGGGACGAGAACTCGACCAGCGCTGGTTCGTCTCGCTGACGGAGCCGGTCCTTGACGTCCTCGAGGCGCTTGGCCTCTGGCGGTCCGCCGGTCGGCGCCGAGACGTCCCGCCTACGGATGGGATTCGCGCCATCGCCCGTCTTGCGCTGAGGTAGTCGCACCTCACCGATAGGCTCGCGGCGACGACGGCATCACTGGGGATTGCCGCTCACTGGGGTTGGGGTACGGATGGGTGATGGCCCGCGCGACTGGAGTCCGCCTGGGTACTGGGACGACAAGCCGAGGGCCTCGTATGTCGGGGCGACGCCGCGTCCTTCGGCAACGACAATGACCTTGAGACGACCACCTCGGTCGTGGTGGGGTCTTCTGTCGCTTTTGTTCGGAATCGCGGCGCTGGCACTCGTCCTTCTTCCGCTCCCGTCGACGTCCAGAGTGGGTGTGATCTGGACAACAGTGGGGCTTACCGCCATCGGATTCGGCATCACGCACCTCGATCGGCGCCGCCGCGGCTGTGCGCGGGGAGGAGTGCTCGCGACGCTCGGAATCATCTTCGGAGCGCTTGCGACGGTGCTCTCGGTGTGGGGGATGGCATGGGCTGCCGACCAGACCCTTCCCGCGCCGCCACAGGCTGTGATTACTCAGGCGTTCTCACCGCAGGCGTCGGCTTCTCCGGCTGTCGCGCCCAGTCCGCCCATGCAAGAGGCGGCACCCGAGGACCATTCGTATGCGCTGAGGGCGGGGCGGGACGTGCCGGCCGCGTCGAACGCGCGCCAGGTAGAGCCGCAGTACCAGCTGCAGGCGAACCTCGTCGCCGTCGCGTACGAGATCTGCGTCGGACTCGACGAGTACCGGTCGCAGTACGGCCAGCTGCCTACCTCGCTGTCGGTCGCCGACGACGGAAGACTCACCACAGAAGGCGTGACCTTTTCCGCAGTTCTACCCGCGTACATGCGGTTGAGTTACGCACCCGATGCGCCGCTCGACAGCGCCTTCGTGACGATCGCAGACGCGGAATCCGGCATGGCGATGTCGTGCGTGAGGTCGGCAGAAGAGATGTGGATTGCAAACAGCTGAGGCTCGAGCGCCGGAGCGGCATCGGCACCCCGTTTCGGCCTGCCATGCTGGTCGCGTGCCGCAATCGAACAATCTCCTCGCCGTCCTCATCGATGCCGACAATGTTTCGTCCACTCGTATCGAAGCGGTGCTCGCGGAGATCGCGAAGCACGGCACGGCATCCGTCAGACGCGTCTATGGCGACTGGACGAAGCCAAACCTGAGTAGCTGGAAGCCTGTCGCGAGCGAGCACGTCATCCAGCCGATGCAGCAGTTCGCAAACACGACCGGCAAGAACGCGACTGACAGCGCGCTCATCATCGATGCAATGGATCTGCTCTACACGCGGCGGTTCAGCGGCTTCTGCATCGTGTCGTCCGACAGCGACTTCACGCGTCTGGCATCGCGGATCCGCGAGGACGGGGTGACGGTGTACGGCTTCGGTGAGCGCCAAACGCCCGAGGCGTTCCGCAATGCCTGCGATCGGTTCACCTACCTCGACGTCCTCGAGCAGACGGAGACGGATGCCGGGACCGCGGCCTCGCCGAAGCCACGGGTGCGGTCGGCCAATCTTCGCGGCGACACGAAGCTCGTCTCGAACCTGCGTGCCAGTGTGCCCACCCGTCCGACGAGGACGGGTGGGCGAACCTCAGTGCGGTCGGTTCGCTCGTGCGGACGAAGCATCCCGATTTCGACTCGCGCAACTGGGGTTACGCCAAGCTGTCCGACCTCGTGCGCGAGATCGGACTGTTCACCGTCGCGCCGAATCCGAACGGCGGCGTGCGCGTGAAGAACGGCGGCAGGTAGTCGGTGATCCATCCCGAGCGCAGCGCTGTATGGAGGGAGCGTTCACCCTCATCCTTCTGCGCTGGCGCGTGACTCTTCGGCCAGTTGGTCAAGCACGCTCCGCACGGTGGCGTTGGCGCGGCCATGCTCCTGGACTATCCCGAGCAGCTCGACCGAGGTCACCCTGGACCGCAAGTGCCGCACGGCGTCGGCCGCCTCGCCCCGCATGCCGCCTTGTGCCGGCCTCATGATGAGGTCGTACATCGTCTGCGCCGGCGTCGTGACCAGTGCTTGTCCGAGTTCGGTGCGTTCGAGTGTCGCATCGAGTCGGTCGAGCGTACGGGGGATCAAGTGAACTTCTCCGCGGTAGTCCAGTCGCACGGGTGGTCGGCCCGCGACGGGTACTGCGACAGTCGTCACCCCGATCGCTCGCGGAATCGCCATCCAATGTCGCGCGGCCCCCAGCCCCATGAGAATTGCGTTGCGATTTCCAAAGCGCGCAGTCGCTACGGCGATGCCCGCAGCCTCGAGGCTGGGACGCCATGTGCGCGAATCTTTCCCGTCTGGCGGAGCGGTGTAGACGCCTCGCGCAAGCCGGAGAAGGGCGCCGATCTTGACGAGTCGATTGATGGTGCGACGGGGATGGGTGAAGCGCTCCTCAAGGTCCTGGGGTCTTATTGTTCGCAGAGGGGCACGCTCGACCATACGCAACACGTCGATATCCACGCCCATACCAGTCACCTTTTCTGAGACTAGCGTGACAGAGGGAGTCACGTCAGTCTCAGTAAGTGAACTTCGGGGTGACGATTCGGGATTGGCTGAATCTTGGACGTCTGACTTCGGCGACGGTCGTCCACGGCCGGGGCCCTTTCGGGCATGGCATCGCGCGGCTCCTGTGAAACAGGCTGCTCGTCGGAAGTGTGGCAATGATGACCCTCACGCCATGCCCATCCGAGGACTGATCAGCGACCCGGCTACGGGCGGCCCACTCCTGGGCGCACCTATTGGTGCAAGCAGGATTCGGGTCGCCTGTCACGTCTCAGACTGCGACGAATCGAGTTCAGGACTGCTACGAATCGAGCGGCTTCGGGTCAGCTTCGAAGTAGTCGACCACCGAGCGGAGTGTCTCCTGGGTCGCCAGCTTGAATGATTCCTTGAGGTGCCGACCGTCCTTGTCGAGCAGGCCCTCCTTTCCTTTCGAGGGTGACGCAGGCTTGTCTCGAATGTCGTCGGCGGGGATGGTCGTCGCGAAGTAGTGCGGATACGCCTCGCGAATCGCAATCACTTCGTCTGGCTTGTCGGCATCGAGCAGTGCGACCACCTTTGTGAAGCCGAGTCCATCGAGGAGGCCGATGATACGCCGCGGGTTTCCATCGCCCCCGCCCGAGCCCCAGCCGAACACCGTCCCGCGTGGGGTGACGCCGGATTGCTCAAACACTGTAGCGAGCAGTCCAGCATCCTCTTGACCCTCGACGACAATGATCTCGTCGTCAAGGAACAGGGCCTCGTTCGCATCAGATCCCAACGCGTGAGGGTTTTTCCAGCCTCCACGCACCTTGGATACTTCATCGATTCGGTCGCGTGGGACCTGTGCGATCCTCGAATCCTGACCTTCCTTGTAGACGCGGGCTATCTCGGCGCCGGCCGCGATGGCGTCCCATGACACGAGCAAGGGTGAGTGAGTAAAGATGACGATCTGCCTGAACGAGGACACGCGCGTAAGTTCGCGACCAAGTCGTCGGATGAGCTGGGGGTGGAGAGACAGTTCAGGCTCGTCGATGACGAGGAGCGAGTTCGGCTCGGGATCGTACAAGGCGTCGAGGATGAAAAGCAGGGAGATGATGCCGTCGCCGAGCCCATCGCTGTTGTGCGTCACGCCCTCAGTGGTGACCTTGAGGAAGTATGAGCCACCGCCCTGTCCCTCAGCCAGATCGATTCGCCAGTCCAACTTATGGCCCAGCACTCGCTCGAGTAGCTCATCAAATTGCGCTTTGCGGACGGCGTCAGCATGCAGCGCAAACAGGCGGCCCGTAAAGCGATCGCGTTCCTCATAGCGGGAATAGCCCATGCCTCCGGTGCTCATCCAGTCGGGACGCTCGCCGGAGTTCTTGCCGAACGTAGCGCGAAAGTAGCGACGCGAAGGAATGACGACGATTCTGAGCGGGTGCGTGGCGGACGCCGACTCGGGCAACCAGTCGGATTTGGTCTCACTCGTATCTGGGTGAAGCGAGGAAACCACGTACGAGGTGCCGTCCGCCCATGTGAGCCCGATACGAACGCCCGAGTCGCTCAGCTGATTTCGGCGCTCAACGGAGAACGAGACGTCTTGATCGCGCTTGCGGGCGAGAGCGTCGAAAGACTCCCACACCGTGGACTTTCCTGCATTGTTTGCGCCGACCACGACCGTGAGTCCGCTTCCCGGCCGGTCCTCCTGCGGTTGCGCAAGCGTCAGCAATCCGGTCTCGCGGAAGCCGCGATACCCGGAGATGTGCAGGCTGATCGGCGACGTGCTCTGCTCGATATTCGTCATGCTCCTACTCAGCTGCTTCTCTCGACTCTGGCGGTCTCTCAGATCCCTGCGGGTCATCCTTCGCACATGTGTGTTCAGTGCGAGGGCGGTTGGCGTGGCGCCCGTATCGGTTCGATGGACGTATCTGCGGATCTGTTCCGCCTCAATGCCGAAGGCCAGTCGAGGCCGCTTTCCCTTGGTCAACTCGTCATGAGTCCAGAGCAGACTCGCAATCCCACCCTCACCATTCCCATCGGTGCCGGACCACGTCGCCTCGAGGAGGAGCATGTGCCCAGCAGGAAGTGCAATCGCCCGGGGATGCCCGCTCGCGCTTACTTCGTAGATGTCGTACCGCGGGTCGTACACGAAGAGATCGATGAATCGGTCGGGTGCAAGCGGACTGCTCGGCCCTGTTCCCTCACCAAGAATTCCCTTGCCATGAGGAAGAAGCAGTTCCCAACCCATGTTGAAATCATCAACGATGTGCTTGCCCACGCTGCAGACCGATATCAGCCGTGCCGGCGCCAGAGACGTGTTCAGACGAAAATTGACAGTTCGTTTGCACTTGGTGGCTCTGGTCACATTTCCCCTAACTGGTCGCATGCCGTACGTCAACCGACGCGAGCGTTTCACCAAGATGGGACGATAGCTGATCCTGAGGCTCCGTATGTGGCACCACCTCAGCACATCACGCCGCGCCCACTGACGGGTTGGGTACGAGACGGTCGCACCGCGACCCCGACCGCGTTGATCGCCGTCTGACATCCGTCCACGCGCCCATCGCCCTGGATAGAGCTGTGTGGCGCGCACAGCGACGGGCTTGCGAGCGACCAGCGAGGATGCACCGGGCGTCCCGGCTGTCGGTGGTGCCCGGTAGCGTCCGCGTGTCGACCGAGCCGCGTCGACGTACGAACGTGAGGGAGCCACAATGGCCAAGAACAGCAAGCAGACCTCCAGCAAGGCTGCGACAGCCGCAAGCAAAGTACTTCGCGACGGTCGCACCTCGAAAGCCTCCAAGACCGCCGCGGCCAGCGCGCTGTCGCAGAAGGGCAAGGGCGAGAAGTAGGCCCCACGTGCTCAGTCGCCGTCGGCCGCGAGCACTCCGCCGAGAAGATCAATAGCGCCGCGCATCGGCGTGAGATTCGCGCGATCGGGGACCGTCAAAATGGAACTCGGTCGCGGGAACGTGACCCGTCGTCTCGGACCTCTCCCGCGTCGTGACTGTGGGGGAATCTTCGAGGCACCGACGGGGCGTCGTCGACTTGCCCGCGTTGGAGGACCGCCCGATGGACCGCACCCTCACCCGTGCTTAGTGATGCGCTGCTATCCCGAAACCTCCTGCCTCGAGACCAATTTGGTGTTGCGCCATGGTCGACCGCCGATCTCGGACGTCGCCAATCCCGTCGAGCCTCCGAAGCCCCGCGTGCCTCCGCGTAATTGTCTTTCATGTAGGAATCCACAACGCTCACTTCCCATTCACAATGGTGGCATTGTGGGGCGCGCTACGCGCTCTAAAGGGGCACACTCAGGTGTCTCTCGGCGCGCTATAGGGGTACAACCAGGCGTCTCTCACGCCACAATCATCATGTGGTCATACCATAGGGCTGGCGCGGAGCCCATAGACGGGGCACAGCGCCTTACACCTATCGAGGGAGAGAGATGAGCACGACGGAGAGCAAGGCCGCCCCGGGTTGGTATCCCGACGAGACTGGCCAGGCGCGCTGGTGGGACGGGACGCAGTGGACGGAGAAGACGGCGAACGCGCCGGCCACCGTCGCCGGTGAGAACTTGGTCGGCGAGGCCGAGAAGTCCCAGCCCAAGAAGTCTTGGTACAAGCGCAAGGCCGTCGTGATCCCCGCCGGAGCACTCGTCGGTATCCTCGCGATCAGCGGCATCGCGAACGCCGCCGGTGGTGGCGACGACACCACTGATACGGCATCCACCTCGCAGGTCGCGGAGGCGGCTGCCGAGGAGCCGGCTGCCGAGCAAGCACCTGCCGAGGAGGAGCCTGCCGCTGAAATTGGGACGCGCGAGAACCCCGCCGCCATCGGCTCGACCATCGAGGGAGACGACTGGACCGTCGTCATCAACTCGGTCACGCTCGGCGCGACTGATCAGGTTCTCGCCGCGAACCAGTTCAACGAGGCGCCCGACGCCGGCACCGAGTACATCATCATCAACTACACCGCCACCTATACCGGTGACGATCCCGAAGGCCAGATGCCGGCATTCGTGACGCTCGAGTACGTCACGGCTGGCGGCGTGACCGTCGACGGTTTGGACAAGTTGGTCGTGGCGCCCGACGCGATCGACTCGATGAGCACCCTTTACACGGGCGCCTCCGCGACCGGCAACAGCGCGATCCAGGTGCCGACGCCCGCCGACGGTGTCATCGCCGTGAACGCCGGCATGCTCGCCGACACGATCTTCGTCGCGATCAAGTAAGACGACGCGAGAAACCGTCAGGGCCGGGTGAGCATTGGCTCCCCGGCCTTGGCCGTACTCTCCGCCGGAGAGGGACACGGCCCGTCGCCTCTCAAGACCTCAACATCACAGGCGGCTTCAACGTGTCGCCGACCGAAGTAGAGAACGCCATCGAGACGCACCCCGGCGTCGCGCAGGTCGCCGTTCTCGTCCACCCGCATGGGGATGGCAAACGAGTTCGTTGCGGGCGCACGAGTGGTACCTTCATCGGGCGATGCCCGGACAAGGATCGAATCGGTTGTGCCTCGGCCACTTCACCATTTGTGCCAGCCGGACGCTCACACCGTCGGCGGCGGGGCGGGGCTCGATCTCGAAGAGTCCGATCTCGCCGACGAGGTCGGAGAGTTTCGCGTCTCCCCAGTTGCGTGAGTCGAAGTCGGGTCGCTGCTCTCGCACAACTGGCCGCGCATCATCGTGTGGCCAAGCCTGGGCATCCTCGTCATCGGGCTCACCGAGGCCGGAATCATCTACGCGAACTTGATCTAGACACCTTTGTCGGGATCCGCGAAGCGCCGAGGCCCTTCACCCGGCGTGCGTCTGGTGGATCCAGCCGCCCCATTCTTGCTCGTCGTCTGCGTTCGTCCAGGAGCGGGGCTTGAAGCGGCCGTGTTCCGGCGAGCACTGGCTGTAGTACGTCTGACGCAGGCGAGGCAGAGCCAGGCTGAGTTCTTCGTGCCATCCGAGCGGCCCGAATCCGTTATCCGACGGATCGAATGCGACGGTGTGGGAGGCGTGGAGCGCGGCGAGTTGCTCGACGAGGTCGCCGTGCTTGTACCAGCACACCGGCACGACCGACTCCGAGATCTTGTAGCGGACCGTGAACCACTCGACCCAGTCGCGCAGGGAGTCCCACGCGGCTCGGGCGTCAGCATCCTTTAGCGTCCGCCAGTCGACGGGTGCCGACGATTCGGCTGGGATCTCGAAGTCGACGTCGCTGATGTCTTCACGCAGGAGGAAGTCGAAGTCGACGGGGTTGCGCTGAGCGGTCATGATGCGGTCCCCTCGAGCGGGTGGAGCCTGGGGCGGCGCGGCCCTGAGGGCGAGCTCGATGCTGCGCGACGGGCGCGGTGGCACAACAGTACTGCGTCACCGGTCGATGAGCTCGTGCGAGTTTCTCCGAGCCCGCCACGGGGAGCGACTCTCAGTCGCCAACCCCGAACACCCGCATGAGCCCGGCGCGCGGGATCATGCGGCGTGGGCCGAGCTGGACTGTGGGGATCGTCCCGCTGTCGATGCCGAGCTTGATCGTGCGGTAGTCGACGCCGACGAGCTTCGCGGCATCCTTCATCGTCAGAGCCAGGCAGTCCTGAGATCGGTTCATCGCCCTTCCTTCCCTAGAGCCAGGAGTGACACTCTCCCTGCGTCGCACGCTACCACATATCTGAGCCAAGAGCGACAGTCTTGTTCACGAATCGCCGCCGACCTGGAATAGTGGGCTCCATGGCAGAAGTCGAGACATACGACATCAGCGAGGAACGCCTCGATCTCGGCAGCGGCGTAACCGTGCCGAAGTCGTGGCATGCGCGCGTGTCGGGCGAGCAGGACGTGCCCGCGACGATCACCGTGCGCGTCGAATGGGATGCAGCTCTCGGCCGTTCCGTCGTCGCTCTTGCCGCACTCGAGCGGGAGGGGGGCGGCGTCGACATCACCAGTCAGGTGCTGCGCGAGGTGCGCACGCATTGGATCATGACGAAGTCAGCCTTCGCCGTCGTCACGGTCGACGTCGAATCCGCCGACGGCTACAGCGAGCGGATCCCCGTGGGAGAGTTTCTCGCGCGCGAGCAGACACGCGAAGATCGCGAGCCCTCGGACATCCTTTACGACGCGGTCGCCGTCTACCGCGTTGCGACGGCGCTCAGCTACCCCCCGCTCAAGCTCGTTGCCGACACGCTCGATATCAGCCAGAGCACCGCGACCCGCCTCATGAGTCGCGCTCGCGATTCGGGCCTCGCGCCGGAGGTGCGAATCCAGGAGCCTCGACGGGCGCCGGCGGTTGACCCTTTCCTTCATCGGAGTGGGCCGATCACGGGCTCCGGCCGGCCCGGGGGCCCGTCGATCGGGCGCTGACAGCAACTCGGCGCAGACAGCGGCATTGGAGCACTTTGCCCTACAAGGCGCGACATGATGATCAGACCGCTCAAAATCAGCGTCTTCAGTTAGCGTGCAATAACCATTTGCCCGCATCCTCTCCCGGCATGCCCCCGCATGCCGCTCCACGACTGGGATTCTTGCCCGCAATTTGCCCGCATTCCATTCGCGGTTGGCTGTTTTCGGACGTCGTTCGATGTCGTCGAACTCTCGAAAACCCGCGTAATTCCGCGGAAGTTGCCGTTCGATGGCGCTATGCAAAATGCTCAAAACGTGTTCGAGTCCCTCCAGGGGCATCGCTTGCCTTGTACCCTGACCGATGATGTCGAGCGCCCAACGCTGTGCGCGTCGCGAGCGCTCGCCTGTCTGCGTCTGCGCCGCGACTTGACTCCTCGGCCATCGGCCGAGCATGCTCCGCACGGCGGGGTTGGCGCGGCAATGCGCCTGGACAATCTTGGGCAGTTCGATCAACATCACCCTCGAGAGCAAGTTCCGCACGGCGTCGGCTGCCTCGCCCCGTGTGCCCCCTTCTGGCTTCATGATTGGGTCATACAGCGTCTGCGCTGGCGTCGTGACCAGCGCGTGCGCGATTTGGGAGTGTGGGAGTGTCGATCGAGTCGGTCGAGTTCGTGGGAATCGGTCACACTTCTCGACCTTCGAGACCGCCAGGCGGCATGTGGCGTCTGCCAACCATTCCCGCCTAGCTTTTGCGCATGAAGCTCTTATCCCTTCAGGCGCCGTCGACACGTGCGGCGAGTTCAGACGGCAGCACCAGTGCCCTTCATGCAGGGGTGGGTGTGGACAACTGCGGAAGTCAGTCTCGTCGGTATGCCTACAGAGACGGTGTTTCTGGGCGAAACGCTGCCGGGTACGGAAGCAGATGAGTTGTGGGCGCAATTCATAGCGCGTCTTACGAGTTGAAAACCTCCGGGGGATCTCGCCAACGGCCGGCAGGAATCGCCCATTGGCGGCCAGCGGCCTCTTCGCGCAGGTGCGTTCTTTCGTGGCCGACACCATCGGCCCTGCCCACCGAAGCGTCATCGCGCCGCGGATTGAGACCCTCGTCGACGGGATCACGCAGGTGCGCGGGCGGTGACCGAGCATGGATCGAATCGGCCCGCTCGAGCTCGATGGGACCGTGCTTCACGATCGACGTCGTCCTCGGCACCAAAATGCTTCGGATCATTGGCAGCCCCACCGAGGACGAGGCGATCGCGCTCGCCAAGCGGGTGCTGGGTGTGAACTGACGAGAAGTCTCGTGCCCAGCAGTGCCGGTCGTCCGGTCCCTGGTGCGGTCGCCACGGCTGGATGTCCCATAGTTCCGGTCGGCTTTCGCGGGGGACCATCACCCTGGCGACCCGCCGGTGACAGGGCAGTTCCACTTTCGCCCCAGGCTGCGCGTCCTCCTGTGCGTCGCGGTTGCGCTCCGTTCAGACCTGTTGACACGCCAATGGGGCAGGAACACAATGGGCCTGCAATCCTTCGAACGACCGCGTCGATGAGAGGTATCGCCATGCCGGACGACGAGAGAAGATTCGAGCTCAGCCTGCAGGATCTCGAGGGACTCACTCCAGCCAAATTGAATGAGCTCAAAGAAAAGCACGGGCTCAGCATCGAGATCAGGTCGAGTTCGTCGGGGATCAACGAGATACTCGACTCGCTCGGCAAAGTCGAAACCCTGACGGGACACGAGAGAGGCTTCGACCGCACCGACCCCGGGTACAGCCGGAGCTACGACCGCGAGGTCAGCACGCTCGAGGCGCTCAAGGACGAAGTGATCAATCCGGCCATCCTGAACCGGAACATCGGAAGGATTCAGCCAGACCTTCCTCAGTAGTCTGACAGTCTCCCTCCATCGATGGGACCGCAGATGACAGAGGACGGGATCGAAGCCCTTCTCACCGACGAGCACGGCGAACCGCGATATGTGAGCCGGTACCTTCTGCTCAAGCTCGCGCAGCGTTGCAACATCGCGTGCACGTACTGCTACTGGTTCCGTGACCCCAGCGTGTACGAGAAGCCGGCGCTCCTCACCGAGGAGGCGGAGACCGCGCTCCTCGCGCGCCTGGGACAGCACGTCGACAGGTTCCAGCTCAAGAGCTTCTTCATTCTGCTCCATGGCGGTGAACCGACCCTCATCGGCAAGGATCGCTTTCGTCGGCTTGTATCGTCCCTCCGAGAAGTCGAAGAGTCTCACGGTTTCGAGCTCAAGTTGGCGATCACGACGAACGGGATCCTCGTCGACCGCGAATGGGCGGAGATGTTCGCGCGATTCAGTGTCGGAGTGACCCTCAGCATCGACGGTCCCGAGGCGGTGCACGACGCTCGACGGATTGATCACCGCGGACGAGGCACGTACAAGAAGGTCATCTCGGCGATCACGACCCTCCGCGAAGCGGGGGTTGAACCCGGCATCCTCGCCGTCTGCGATCCCGAACGATCTCCGGACGAGATGCTCGACCTCTTCGTCGACGACCTCAACGTGGGGTTCGACATCTTGGTGCCTGACGCCAACCACGACGACGCTCCGCCGAGCATCGCGGCGTACTACATGCGCCTGTTCGACAGGTGGTACGACCGGTACGCAAGCGAGAAGGTGCGCATCCGCTTCATCGACAGCATCGTCAAAGGCCTGCTGGGGTATCCGAGCGAATCGGAATCGATCGGATACGGCCCCGTCACGACGACGACCATGCTCACCGACGGAAGTCTGGAGCCGCTTGATGTGCTGCGGGCGACACGGACCAACATCACGAAGACCGACCTCAATATCCAGACGAATAGTCTCCAAGACATCCAGACAGACCCCGTATGGCGAGAGATCCTCTATGCATCCCTCAATCTCGCCGCCGTCTGCCGCTCCTGTCCCTTCGAGTTGTCCTGCGGCGGCGGCCACGTCGCCTCCCGATGGTCTTCGAAGAATCGGTTCGACAACCCCAGCGTGTATTGCGATGACTTCAAAGCGATCCTTGGTCATGCATGGGAACGGATGAGGCCCGATCTGTTCGTCCAGACGGAACAGCAGCTCATTCCCCTCATGGAAGCCTGATGCACCCGCCGGCGGCTACGAACGACACGGCGGTGCTTGAAGGCGACGAGGCCCGCGCCAACAGGGAGCATCCCTTTTCGCGCATCCTCGCCGACGCTGAGTTTCATGGAGCTCCTTTCCCATACTTCGTCGCCAACAGCGTGCTGCGGGAAGGCGATGCCGCCGAGCTGCGCGACTTCTTGCGATCGATCGACCGCTGGACGCTCAACGAGGGTTCCTTCTTCGAGCAGTACGAAGCGGACCTGGCGCACCAGCCTTTCCCATCAACGTGCCGCAGGTTGGTCGGCGTCGAGGCCATTGCCCAGGTTCGCGCGTCCCTCGAGGACGCGTTCGACTGCGCGCTCGAGGACCGCGCGAAGGTCATCGCCCACATGATGACGCCCGGCCAGGGCATCGGCATCCACAACGATGATCCGTTGGACGGCGATGAGACGCACCGGTTCGTGTTCTACCTCGGCGACGAGTTCGCCGACGCGGACGGCGGTCACTTGCTGCTGTTCAACCGGCCGCATGCCGACCATATCCACCGCGTCGTGCGACCAACCCATAACAGTGGGTTCGGATTCGCGATGTCGTCTCGCTCATTCCATGCTGTGAGCGAGATCCGGTCGGGTATCCGCTTCTCTCTCGTCTTTTCGTTCTGGGAAGCAGCCGCCGACAAGCCAAGGCTCGCGAAGGAGGGCCGTCCGGAGCGCGAGTTCATCAGGGTGCCGTCGACCGCCGGCGCCGACCGTGAGACAGCACGGCAAGTCGCATTCGAGCTGTTCCCCATGCGCTATCCGGTCGAGGTGACCGCAGATGCCGACGGTTGCACTTTCGCTCTCGAGCCGTCTCAGAGTCCAGGGGTACTGCGAGACTCCCAGTTACCTGAACAGCTGGCCGCAACGGTCGGAGCCTCGCTTTCCGAGCGAGGCGCCTACAGGGTGCTGCGTTGCTTTGAAGATGACCGGCTGTACCTGCGAACGCTGGACCACCAGTGGGCGCTCTGGGCGTGGTCCAAGTGGATCCGCCGGACGGGATGGCGGGGCCCCCTGCACCTGCTGCATCTCGATGCCCACGACGATCTCGCATCACCGCCTCTCGCGTGCACCGACTCTCCGGCGAAATTCTCCCTGCCCTTGAGCGGATCGGTCCTCGATACGGCGGATCCCTCGACCGTCGCCCAGGCGATCCTGCGCGGTCGCATCGGCGTGGGCAGCTTCATCGCACCGCTGATCGGCGGGCCGAATCGGATCGACATCCTCCACGCCGTTCCAGCCGAAGTCGAGCGCCACGTCGTGGCCGTCTCCCGTGGCGAGGAACCGTTCACAAGTGGGCTGCCCGGCATGAAGCCGCGAGTCGACCGCGACCCTCTCGTCGCCGACGACCGGGCCAGCACCTACACGATCGGTTCCGTCGCTGACATCGCGACCCTCGAGGTCGTCGCGCCTGTCCTCCTCGACATAGATATGGACTTCTTCAGCAATCGAGTCGGCGCCGACGACCCTGACGCTCAAGTCGATGAAGGGCTCCAGGGTGTGCTGTCGAGGATCGAACAAGTCGGCGGGTGCCTCGCGAGCAACCAAGCGCTGCAAGAGAACGTCGCTGTCGTGACGGTCGCACTCTCACCCGGCTTCTTCCCCTCCGAGTACTGGAGCGCCGCCCTTCCCGCCGTCGAGAACGCCATCGCCCGCGCGCTGCACCCCTTCGCGTCACTCGGCACCCGCAGGTGACCGACCCGCGTGCTGAGCCGGGACAGTGGCGTGAAATGGGAGGCGCGGGGTGAAGGATGATGCGAGCCGACGAACGGACACGCTCACGCGCATTGCCGAAGTGCTCGGTCCGATGTACGGGTCGGAGCGCCTGGCCCCGTTCCTGTATGCGCACCTCCGGATGCGAGCGCCACGCACCGTGGTCGAACTCGGCACAGGCGTCGGCGTGTCTTCGTTCTGGATGGCCAAGGCCCTCGAAGACAACGGCCACGGACACCTGTGGACCATCGACTCCTTCGATGCGCTACGAGATCCCGTGGAGCTGCGAGCGCTACGCGACCTGCTCGGCGCCTGCGGCCTGACCGACGTGGTGGGCGCCGACGCGCCGGCGTTGCTGCGCGAGGTCGCCGAACGGTTGGGATTGTCGTCGCGCATGAGCATCATCCCGAGCCGGCTCAACCTGGATCAGGACGGACATTTCGCGCGCTATGACTTCTCGTCGAAAACTCTCGATTTCGTCTTCTCGGACTTCCTGCATGGGCCCGACCACATCGAGCGAATCCTGGGCCACTTCCTGCCTCGTATGTCCGATGCGGCCGCGATCCTGATCGATTCCGTCGCGTCGGAGGTCGCGTCGTATCTCGCCGTAGAACGGTTCGTCGCGGATCTCAACTCGGGTCGCACGCCTCCTTCGCTCAGCAGAGGTTGGCTCCCCGGCGACCACGACGCTGTATCAGCGCGGACTTACCGCCTTCTGCATCTACGCGATCAGACGGGCGGCCCACAACGAACGACGACCTGGATAGACATCGAGCCACGCAGACCGTGGCCCAGCGACGCCGCGCTCGGCGACCATCTCCCGAGATGAGGTCGCTCGAGAGAGTCCCTCCAGGGGCAAACGTCCTCCTCAGACGGCGAAGAACCGGCCCCCGCCCACCATCCGGGCGGGGGCCGACTCACCTGATCAAGGAATCACCGCCGCGCGAACCTCCTCATCCCAAGCAGCGCAATGCCGAGCGCCAGTGCCGCAGCACCCCCGACGCCCCATGGCAGCGGGTTGTTCAACCCCGTCACCGCCAGCCCAGGCGGGTTGCTCGGCGGGTTGGCGCACGTCGCCGTGGCCTCGGGGTACTCGACGACCGTCTCGTAGGTCGGGTTGACCTCGAAGATGACCGTCACGCCCGCGCGGGTCCACGCGAAGTTGCCGGTCGTCTCGGAGTAGGTGCCATCCGGGTTCAGCACCCAGCCGGGCCACTGCAACGGTGGTGTCGCACTGGCTCCGGGCCACAGGAGGGTGCCGCTGAGCGGCTGGTTCGTCACCACGTAGTCCGGGCCATCCGGGTTGACGAACGTGATGGTGACGGGAGTGTCGCTGTCAGGCACGAAGCCCTCCGGCACCGTCACCTCATAGCCGAGGTACGGCACGTTCCCGACGCACACCGAGCCGATGTCACCGGGGATCAACGGGCAGTCCTCGTCGGTGAACTCGTACGTGATCGCGTACGTGAATGTCCCGTTCCCTCCGTTGTCGACCCATCCTTCGGGGACGGCCACGACGACGAACCCTTGCTGGACGGACGCCAGGACATCGAGGTTGGCCGGATCCTCGGCATCCACCCAGTCGTAGTGCACGCCCTCGGTGTCCTCGGGCAGCACCACGGCGTCGTTCGCCGTGAAGCATTCGTCGACGATCGTGGGCGGCGTGAGGGTGACGATGACGTCACACGGCTCATCCGAGAAGTCCGCCTCGTTGAACGCGAAGCGCCACATCCCGTCCCCTTCCATGACCCAGCCGGCCGGCACGTTCACTGCGACGTAGCCGGTCGCGACGACCGCGAGGATGTCGAGCCCGTCACGTGAGTACGTGACGCCCTCGGTGTCGTCGGGCAGGACATACATGTCGTTGTCCATGCCGCACTGGTCGTCCGCGACCGGGGTCACGAGCGTCACCTCGATGTCACACGGCTCGTCCGTGAAGTCGGCCTCGTTGAACGCGAAGCGCCAACTTCCGTCCTCCTCCATGACCCAGCCGGCCGGTGCGTTCACGACGACGTAGCCCGACGCGATCACAGCGACGATGTCGAGCCCGTCGCGCATGTACGTGACTCCCTCGACGTCGGCGGGCAGGACGTACATGTCGTTGTCCATGCCGCACTGGTCGTCCGCAACCGGCGTCACGAGCGTCACCTCGATGTACTCCAGACACGCCGGGTCATCCGGCGGGAGCTGGCTCAGATCCGGCACCGTCCATTCGATCTGCACACCCTCGGGGAACACGAAGCCCTCGGCGGGCTCCGCCGTGTACCTGATCGAGTTGTCCTCATTGATGAACGAGTTCCAGATGATCCCCTCTCCGAGTGAGAAGGAGACCGAGCCGGCCGCATCACAGGTCGGCGGCGTGAACTCGAGCGTCGGCGTGACCTCCACGGGCGGCGGATACGACGGCGACGGCTGCGGCGTCGGTGCGAGGTACGGCTCGGGTTCGGCTTGCACCGTC
The DNA here is from genome assembly GCF_040632175.1 of Microbacterium sp. NPDC019599. Taxonomy (NCBI): domain Bacteria; kingdom Bacillati; phylum Actinomycetota; class Actinomycetes; order Micrococcales; family Microbacteriaceae; genus Microbacterium; species Microbacterium sp. NPDC019599. The sequence continues at coordinate 130,680 of NZ_JBEYBL010000008.1, read as the reverse complement.
TCGACAGCGACCTCGGCCGGCTCTGCCACCGGCTCCGCGACCGGCTCTGCCACCGGCTCCGCTGCCGGTTCGGCAGCGACCGCCGCATCGTCGACCGCGGCGCCTTCGTCGACGACCACCGTGGTCGCCGCGTCAGGCGGGGTCTCCTCGGCTGCGGCCCCAAGTGCCGCCAGCGGGGCGATCACGAGGGCCGCGGCCAAGGTCGCCCCGGTGATCACCTTCCACTTCATTCTCATGGCCATTTCCTTTCGGGTAACCCTGGATTCCCCACCAGGGCGCCACTCTCCGCGAACGCGCGCTGGAACGCGCTCGGGAGGTCATCGCAGCGGCTCGCTCACGGAGCGCGCGATCCTGCACGCACAGGTCGGAGACGCAGCCGTCGGTACGCCGCAGCCGCGGCCTGGCTTTCGTCGTGGCGTCCATGCCACACCTGCGCAAAAGGCTGAAGGGCTTCCCGCCCCCAAGCGGCGAGAAGTGTTTCGGGTATCCGGACACCCGTGGGCGTCCTGATGAGCGAACGATAGCCCTAACCCCGCCCGCGCGCGAGGGCCTTGCCCCAGGAATTTCACAGGATGCTGGCGCCGCAGGCGTCGGGCGGTGTCGAGACCATCCGCGCACGGTGAAGCGGACAGCACTCCCGCGGCATCCCCATCAGGGCCAGACTGAGGTCGTCGGGCGGAGTCGATGGGAGCGACCATGAGCGAGACCTGGACCGGAACCGGTACGGCCGAAGACCCGTGGCGGCTGCGCACAGCGCCGCTGTCGTCGGAGTACACGATGCATCGGGACGACGCCTCCGACCCCCCGCTGCTCGTCTGCCAGGTCGGGAGCACACGGCTCACGTACCTCGCGCGCGCTATCGAGGACCTGCACGCCGAGCTCGTCCGTCGCGGCGATTGGGTCCCGCTCGGGGCCGCCGACGAGCAGAAGGACGCGGCGCCCGGCACGGTCGAGGAATGGGGACGCTCGGCCGACAACCCGGTCGGCGGGTGGTACGGCCAGCGCAAGGGCTATCGAGGCCGCTTCGGCATGTACCTGCCGCCTCTGCTCGAAGCCCTCGGTCTCGCCGAGCTCGAGCACAACCCGCGGAACAACCGTATGCGGGCGATCCCGCAGACCTGATCGGCGGATGCTGTCACCACAGCCCCGATGGCAGGCCGGGAGGCTCGATAAGGTCGTGCCTATGCGCACGAAGCCTCTGGGTGCCCTCGCCGCCGTGACAGCATCCCTCGCCGTCGTCCTCTGCGGACTCTCGGTGGTGCTTCCGCTGCCGTCGCCGATCGAGATCGCATTGGTCGTGGCAGCCGTGCTGCCGCTCGCGACCGCGGGCGGTCTCCTCGGCGCTGCTGTCGCCGCGCAGAGGAAGTCGGCGGCGTAGGCGCCGGCGCAGCGCCCATACGATCGCCTCATGACGCCTTCGACACCGGACGCCGTCGAGCCGGGGATCTATGAGCACTTCAAGGGACAGCGCTACGAGGTGATCGGAGTCGGGCGGCACAGCGAGACGGAGGAGGAGCTCGTCCTCTACCGTCAGCTGTACGGCGAATACGGCTTCTGGGTGCGGCCCCTCGCGATGTTCCTGGAGCGCGTCCAGCACGAGGGCGCCGAGGTGCCGCGCTTCAAACGGATCGCCTGACCCGTTGCCCGAACCGGCAGAGCCGCTGCACGGCCTGTCAAGCCCTTCGCGACCGCCCGGTCGTCGCTCGATGATCGAGGCGATGCCGCACCCGTCGGCGGTCACCGCGAGGAGGTTCGGATGCCGGATTTCACCCCTGAGGAACGGGGCTTGCGCCCGGGCGAGGCGATCGTGTTCTGTTCGTGGATCGCCGTGCTGGCCGTCGGCCTGACGTACATGATCGCCATCCCGCTCGTGGGGCGCTGAGCCATGCGACCCCTGCGAGACAACGCTCTGAGCCTGCTCTTCGGCGGGCTGTTCATCCTCGCCCTCGTCGGGCAGTCCGTCGCCGGCTACTTCGAGAGCAACGAGCAGCTCGCGCAGCACGGGATGCCGCTCCTGAGCTTCGGCAGCTTCCTGACGTCGTCCGAGTTCGTCGTGGACGTCGCGGAGAACTGGCAGTCCGAGTTCCTCCAGTTCTTCCTCTTCATCGCCGCGACCATCTGGCTCGTCCAGCGCGGGTCGCCCGAATCGAAGAAGCCTGGCGACGAAGGACCGGGCTCGGATGAGGAGCAGCTCGTCGGCGACCACGCGCAGCCGGACTCGCCGTCCTGGGCGAAGTCGCGGGGCCTGCGCCAGGTCGCCTACTCGAACTCGCTCCTGCTCGTCATGGGGATCGTCTTCCTGCTCTCGTGGCTCGCGCAGTCGCTCGCGGGCATCGTCGTCATGAACTCCGAGAACGCCGAGCACGGACAGCCGGCCATCACGTGGGCCGAGTACCTCGTGACGCCCGACTTCTGGTCGCGCACGCTGCAGAACTGGCAGTCCGAGTTCCTTGCGGTCGGCGCGATGATCGCGCTGTCGATCTTCCTCAGGCAGCGCGGATCGAGCGAGTCGAAGCCGGTCGGCGCGCCGCACCACACGACGGCGATGTCGTCCGACTGATCCCGCCCGCGTCGGGCCGAGCAGCCGCAGGGCCGCCGCTCATGCGGCGGCCCTGCGGTGATGGGTGAACCCGCGAGGTCACTCCGAGATCTCGGCGACGGTCTCTCCTGCCTCCTCCGCTGAGAGCGACAGCGCGATGTCGGCCTGGCTGATGATGCCGACCAGCTCGTGGCCGTCGATGACGGGCAGCCGCCGCACCTGGTACCGCTTCATCATCTCGAGGGCTTCTTCGATGTCGTCGTCGGCGCCGATCGTGACGGGCTTGCCTTCGCCGAGCGATCCCGCGCTCGTCGCGGCCGGGTCGCCGCCCCGCGCGATGCACTTCACGACGATGTCCCGATCCGTCACCATGCCCTTCAGGCGCTTGTCCTCGCCGCAGATCGGCAGCGCGCCGACGTCGAGCGAGGCCATGAGCTGCGCCGCGTCGACGAGGGTCTGGTTCTCGCCCACACAGCGCGGGTCCGCGGTCATGATGTCCCTTGCGACAGTCATCTGTCCGCTCCTTTCGGTTGCCTCGACGCTACGAACACGCGGTTGCGACGACGCAGGGGCTTGACACCCTGCGAGGCGGCGCGTAGCCGGGGGAGCGGATGCTGTCGCTCAGCGCCGCAGCGTCTGCGAGGGATGCTCCCCGAACTCCGCGAGGTACTGCTGCGCGAAGCGCCCGGTGTGGGCGAAGCCCCAGTGCTGCGCCACGGAGCGTACGGTGCGTCCCGAACCGGCGCCCTCCAGGAGCTCCTCGCGGGCCAGTCGCAGCCGTCGCCTGCGGAGGAACTGCATGGGCGTCGTGTCGAAGCGGCGGCGGAAAGCATCCTGAAGCGATCTGGTCGTGGTCCCCGCCGCGATCGCGATGTCGCCCACCGTGATCGGCTCGTGCGCGTGCGCCTCGATGAAGGCGATCGCAAGTCGGAGGCTGCGGCGCTGCGCGCCGCCGTCGGTCCGCGGCTCGAGATCGAGGACGGGGAATGACGAGAGCAGCGACACAGCGGCGTGCCGGATGACCTGCGCCCGCACCATCTCTCCCACGGTGGCTGCGGCGTCGCCGAGCAGGAATCCGTCGAGCGTCGCCAGCGCGTCCGCGGCGAGGAACGGCCGCCGGCGCTGCTCGTTGATGCGGTCGAATCGGAACGCGGCCTCCGGGATCCCTGTGATCGACTCGGCCACCCGGTGCAGGTACGCCCCCGGGAAGCCCACCGTGCGCAGGCGCGCGCCCGAGAACTCGACGCGCATCTCCATGCCCGGCGGCACGATGAACGGCACCGACCCCGAGCCGCGCTCCTCGCCGACGCGCCAGCGATGCCGGCCGTGGACTGCGTGCGCGAACATCACGTCGTCGAACGAGTCGGTGCCCGAGCGGCAGCGCCCGCTGAAGCGCAGCGAGGCGACCGAGGTGGATTCGTCGTGGATCGCCGTCATCTCGTAGCCGAATCCGCGCTTCGGCAGGGCCGAGAGGTCCATCTCGCTGCCGTAGAACTCGCTCATCGACCGCTGGGCTTCGTCGACGCTGGTGGTGCGGGCGAACCGGCGGCGCGCAGCATCCGCTTCGCTCAGGATCTCCGTCATGCGGCGACGGTCCCGGCCGACCGGGTGCGGGTGACGCCGCACGGGTCAGCCCTCTTCGACGGATGCCTCGGTTGCACCGACCTCGGCAGGCTCGGGGACGAGCTGGAGGCCCCCCGGCGAATTGGCCGCGTACATGAGGGCATCGAGCCACGTGCGATTGAGGCGCGGCGTCCGGCTGCCGTGGAATCGGAACACGAGTCCCGCGTGCGAATGGATCCAGACGCTCGTCCTGCCTCCGCCGTTGGAGAGCTCGTCACGCCAGGAGAAGAAGAACGCCTCGTCGCGGCGGAGCTTCGTGCCGATGACCACCTGCAGGTGGGCGAGCGCCCGGTCGTCGAACTCGACACGCACCGAGTCCTCGTAGCTGAACTTTCCCATCGACCCTCCGGCGCCAGGTTCTCAGGCCCTCGGTCGCACATGAGCGGGGCAGTCCACTGCGCGCAGGACTGATCCGCCGCGCGATGCGCTTCTCGATGTGAAGGAGGCGCGATCGTGCGTCCGGATCCGGCGCGGCGGTCGGTGGCGCGCAGGCGACGTCCGACGGTTTCGGGCTCGGTCGGCATGGATCTCCTGGTGCAAGGGGGCGACATAGGGTGCCTTGAACGGGATCCAAGGACAACGGGGTTGACTTGCCGCGTGGTCGACAGGTGTTGAAGGTGCCCACATCGCACCTTGCGCCCGCCCCGGCTACAGGCCGAGGCCGGGAGTGTCAAGACGGTGGCGGGTGTTCGACGAAGAGCGGATGCTGGGTCTCGGACCCGATCGGCGGCACGCCCCAAGCGACCCTGCGCTCGCGCCTCCGGTGAGTCCGCGATGGAGGCCCGCATGGGCAAGCTGATCTACGAAGGGGCCGTCAAGGTCGACTTCGACGACCGCACGCTCGCGCACCTTCAGTTGGTGATCGGCGCGAAGCTCCGCCGGGGGGAGCCCTTCCACTTCACGTGGAAGGACGACGTGAGCATCGGCGATGGCCGCACGTCCGTCTGGCTTCACCCGCGCTGCTCGCTCATCTACAAGTTCTACGGCGGCCGCAACCCGCGCCTGAACCCCGCGTGGATCGACGCGCTCGCCTACACCGCGAACTCGCCGGGCGGGCTGTATGTCGTGCCCGAGCCGGCGGAGCGCCCGCTCCAGGACACGGCGGGGGAGACCCTCGCGGCGCTCTGACGCCGCGCATCTCGGGGCGTCAGGCCCCAACGGTGCCCGGCGGATGCGTCGCCGCTGGACGCGGGCGGCTGGCCGCGTCACCCAGGTGACCTGCCCGCCGGGCGCGTCGGCCCGTGAGGCGGCCCGCGTCGCGCGTCAGCCCTTGACGCCGCCCGCGCTGATGCCGTGGATGATCTGCTTCTGCGCGAGGAAGAAGATGATGATCATCGGCGCCGTCGCGATGACGCTCGCCGTCACGATGATCTCCCAGTGCCACTCGCCGCCGAAGCCGAACGCGTCCACGAGTGATTTGAGACCGCGCGGGATCGTGAAGGTCGATCGGTCGCGGAGGTAGATCAGCGCCCTCATGAGGTCGGTCCAGACCGCCTGCACCTCGAAGACGAAGGTGACGGCCAGTGCCGGTCGGCTGAGCGGCAGTGCGATGCGCCAGAAGACGGCCCATTCCGAAGCGCCGTCGACCTTCGCGGCGTCGAACAGATCCGGGGGAAGCCCGAGCATGAACTGCCGAAGGAGGAACACGTAGAACGCGCTCGCGAAGAGGTTCCCCGCCCACAGCGGCACGAGGGTTCCGACGAACCCGAGCGCGTTCCAGATGAGGAACGTCGGGATCATCGTGACGGCCCCCGGCAGCATCATCGTGGCGAGCACGAGCCCGAACAGCGCTCCGCGCCCGCGGAACCGGTAGTGGGCGAAGGCCCACGCGACCATCGAGCTCGACAGCGTCACCGTCGTGGCGGCCAGGACCGTCACGAGCGCCGTGTTGAACAGCCACAGCGCGAGGGGAGCCTCCTGCCAGACGGTCGCGTAGTTCGCCCACGTGAACGTCTCGGGGATGAGCTTGTTGTCGAACACTTCGCCGCGCGGCTTGAAGGAGGCGCTCACGAGCCAGACGAACGGGTAGGCGAAGACGACGGCGAGAGCGGTGAGCGCCGCGATGACGAGGATGCGGCGGATGCGGCGACCGCCGCGCGCGGCGCGACGCGAGACGCGGCGCCGGCGCGGCGTGCCGTCGCCGATGTCAGCGGCGAGCGTCGAGACGGGAGCGCTCGGTGCCGGATCGACGGGATCGTCGCGGTGGGGGACCTCGGGGGGCAGCACACGAGTCATCGCCGGTCCTCGCCTTCGTAGTAGACGAGTCGTCGCGACACGATCAGCTGGATGCCGGTCACGACCATGATGAGCAGGAACAGCACCCACGCCATCGCCGACGCGTACCCCATGTGGAGGAACTGGAACGCCTGCTGGAACAGGTAGATGACATAGAACAGGGCGGCGTCGTTGCTGTAGGTCGTGTTCCCCGCGCCGAAGAACGCGGTGTAGGCCTCGTCGAACGTCTGCAGGCCCGCGATCGTGTTGACCACGATGATGAAGAACAGCGCCGGGCTGATGAGCGGGACGGTGACCGAGAACGACTGCCTCCAGAACCCGGCACCGTCCAGCCGCGCCGACTCGTAGAGCTCCTCGGGCACCGCCTGCAGCGCGGCAAGGAGGATGATGACGGATGCCCCGATGGTCCAGAGACTCATGATGATCAGTCCGGGCTTGACCCAGGCGGAATCCGTCGTCCACGAAGGCCCGTTGATCCCGAACCAGCCGAGCACGGTGTTGAACAGCCCGTTCTGGCCGTTGAAGAGCAGCAGGAAAAGGATGCCGACCGCCACGGGCGGCGTCATCTTGGGCAGGAAGAACACGGTCCGGAAGAAGCCGGCGCTGCGGCCCGCCCGGTTGAGCAGCAGGGCGAGCGCGAGCGAGACCACGACGTACAGGGGCACCTGGACCGCCGTGAAGAACAGCGTGTTGCCCAGCGCGAGGGCGATCTTCGGGTCCTCGAAGAGCTTGACGTAGTTGTCGACCCCGACGAACCGCGGGTCGTTGATGACGTCGTAGTCCGTCAGGGACAGGTAGACGCTGTAGATGAGCGGCCAGGCCGTGAAGATGAGGAAGCCGATGAGCCAGGGGCTGAGGAACAGCATCGCTGCCGTGACCTCGCGCCGCCGCGCCCGCCGCCTCGAGCGGGTGCGCGAGGCGGGGGGAGCGGCGACGGCTGCCGGCTCTTTCGTGATGGGCTGGGCCGACATCGTCGTCACTTCTCGGATTCGAGCGAGCTCCACGCGTCGTCGAGAGCCGCTTGCGCGTTCTCCTGCGCGGTCGCGAGAGCGTCCTGCGGCGTCGCATCGCCGGACAGCACCGAGTTCACGGCGTCGAAGAGCGCCTGCTTGAACTCGGCGTCGGCCGGGTTGGCGGGCATCGCGAACGTGCTCTCGTTGGCCTCGTACATCTTCGCGACGGCCGTGTCCCACGGCTCGCCGCCCGAAGTCGTCATGTCCTGGATCATGGCGTCGGCCTTCGCGTTGCCGGTGAGGATGCCCGTGAAGGGCTTGTCCTCGGCCTTGCGGGCCTCGATGCGGGCTTCGGCCGCGGCTTGCCACGCATCGATCGACGTCATCGCGCGGGCGAAGCGGCAGGCCGCTTCGGGGTTGTCGCTGCCGCTGGGGATCGCCCAGGCGGATCCGGACGCGAACGCGATCGTGTTGCCGGAGCGGTCGCGCACGGTGTCGAAGGCCATGGGGGCATCGGTCGACACGTCGTTGAGGACGTTGACGTACCACTGCTCCATGGGCATGGCACCGAGGACGCCCGTCGCGAACTGGTTGCCCTCACCAAAGAAGTCGGCGGAGTCGCGGTAGGCCTTGACGGCGCTGAAGCCGCCCTGGTCGTCGTAGATGGAGACGGCCCACTCGAGGGCCTCCTGCACCTTCGGGTCGTCGAGCTGGGCGGTCCTGCCATCCTCCGAGATGAGGTCGACGCCGTTCGCCTTGGCCCACAGCGGGAGGAACTCGGGCAGCTTGGAGTCGTAGCCGATCACCTGGATGTCGCCGCCGTCGCCCTTCGCGAGCGCGGCGCTCGCGGCGCTGACAGCCTCCCAGTCGGAGCCGTTGACGTCCTCGACCGTGAGCCCGGCCTCCGAGAGCAGGTCGGCGTTGGCCATCGTGAGCTGGACGGTGTTGAACTCGGGGATGCCGTACACGACGTCCTCGAGGGTCACCTGGTCGATCGCCGCCGGGACGAAATCGCCCGTCGTGATGCCCTCACCCTCGATGCAGCGGTCGAGCGGCACGATGGCGCCTCGCGCTGCGAGCGAACCGATCTGGTCGCGGCTCGCATAGACGATGTCGGGCGGGTTGCCCGTCGCGACAGCCGAGAGGAACTGCTGCAGATCGAGATCACCCTCGGTCAGGCTGACGTTGACGTCGCCGAGCTGCTCCTCGGCATAGTCGACCCGGCTCGTGGCCACCTCGTCCACGCCCGAGAATCCCATGACCGACAGGTCGCCGGAGAGTTCGGCATCCGTGCTGTACTCCGCGCCTGAGTCGTCGGCTCCACCCGTCCCCACGGCGCAGCCTGTGACGCCCAGAGCCACAGCCGACGCGATCGCACCGACGGCGAGCTGTCGCTTTCCCATTCGCATGATGCACCTCCACCGCCGCATGGAAGAAGCGGGCGGTGGTGTGAACGTAGGAAGGCTCCGACGACATCACCGAGGGGATTGACACCGGCGGTGCTCGGGCCTAGTCGCGAGCCTGCGGGCTACCGTTCGAATGGTCGGCTGTCAAGGGATTCCGGGCTGTGCGGCGATCTGGCAACGTCTCTCGTGACGGCTGGCGGGGATATCCATGAAGCGCATCGACATCTACTACGGCGGAGAGCACTACAGCGTCGGCGGGCGCCGACTCGACGATCTCCAGAGGGAGATCGAATCGGGGCTGCGAGCAGGCGTGCACTGGCTCGAGGTCAACGACGGCGAAGGAATGCGGCGCCCGGCGCTGCTCATGCTCACGCCGGGCGTCGAGCTCGCGGTCGTACCGATCCCCGACAACGAGGCCGAGATCGTCGGAGACTCGTGGGACCCTGCGGGCGCGACGGAATCCTACGTGTGAGGCCCGCCGCCGAAGCGGCGGGCGTCCGCGCGAGTCAGTGGGCGGCTTCGTACGCTTCGAGGACGGATGCCGGCACCCGGCCGCGCTCGGAGACGGTGTAGCCGTTCGACTTCGCCCACTCGCGGACCGGGCCGTAGTCCTGCTGCCCGGTGCGACGGCGCTTGCGGCCGTCCGACGCTGCGGCGGATCCTCCTCGGGGACCGCGCCCGGCCGTGACCCTTCGCGCGGCGCCGACGTATGCGGCCACGGCGTCGCGCAGAGCGGCCGCGTTGGCATCGGTCAGATCGATCTCGTAGGCGACGCCGTCGAGAGAGAAGAGCACCGTTTCGCCTTCTCCCACTTCGAGGACGGTTCCGTCCAGGTCGTCGACGAGCTGGTGCACAATTTTTCGGGCCATGACAATGACAATACCCGCAGTTATCGCCGCAGACTATGTGCGAATTGATGCGACAATTCCCGCATCACCGGAGCGCGAATTCATCCGCGCTCAATTCGATCAGGGGAGAAGTCCGGCGCGCCTCGCCGCGAGCACGGCGGAATGGCGGGTGGAAGCATCCAATTTCGCCATCGCCGATTGCAGATACGACTTGACCGTCGCCTCCCGCAGAGTGAGATTCGCCGCGATCTCGCCGTTGGTCGCGCCGAGCGCGGCGCATGCGAGCACGTCGAGCTCGCGCGGTGAGAGGCGGATGTCGAGCCGGACGCCGGGGGGCTGTCCTCCGGATTCCGACAGCGAGGCGAGGCGGCGCTCGAGCTTCGCGAGGCGCGCGCGCAGCACGGGGTCGTCCGTCGACGCGGCGATGCTGCGCACTTCGGCGTAGCTCTCGCGAAGCTCGTCGCGTGCCGCGGCGGGCATCGTGTCCGGGTCCGTGGGAGGCAGTGCGCGGAGGCGCCGGTCGACCTCGTCGCGCACACGCAGCTCGATGGCGAGCTCTTCGGCGACCCGCAGGGCGGGCGTCACGACGGACTCGCCGACGGGTGACGCGGACCACGAGCCGCAGTAGACGACGCCGCGAGCCCGCTGGCCCACCACGACGGGTGCCGCGAAGAGGGTCGCGATGCCCTCGCCCAGCACGGCGCCGTCATAGTCGTGCGTGATCCCGCGCGCCGACCGGTAGTCCACGGCGAGACGGGGCCGGCGCTCGACGAACGCCCGCCCGCCGAGGCCGCGACCAGCCTCCACGACGAGTCCCTCGAGGCTGCGCGTGCGCGCCCCCGCGATGGCGCTGACGTGCACCGCGCCGTCGCGCACGAGCCCGCCGAAGACAACGGGGAACCGGCTGCGGCGGGCGAGATCGCTCACGGCGCGTGCGATGAGCCGGATGTCGGAGTCCGAGCCCCCGGGTGCCACCATGCACCACCTGCTTCCGGGTGGACGGCGCCGCCGCCGCGAATCGTAAGCGTCGACCCTACCACCGCGAAGATGCGCCCCGACCGGAGTGGATCCGGCCGGGGCGCGTGCGCACGGACGGCCTACTCGTCCGCGGCGCGCTCGAGGTCCAGGAGGTAGCGCTTGACCTCCGGGTGTCCGCCGTACTCGCCCAGCGACCCGTCGGACCGGACGACGCGGTGCACGGGGACGATGATCGAGAAGGGCGTCGTGGCGCACGCGGTGCCGACGGCGCGTGCGGCGCCGGGGCTGCCCGCCGAGATCGCGACCTCGCCGTAGCCTGCGGTCTCGCCGTACGGGATGTCGCGCACAGCCTCGAGCGCCGACCGGCGGAAGCCCGCGACGAGGCGCCAGTCGAGCTCGACGTCGAAATCGCGGCGCTCACCATCGAAGTACTCGTCGAGCTGGACGTCGATGTCGCCGCCGGCGTCGTCGTCGGGAACGGGGACGGCGTGCAGCTGCAGGGCGATGCGGGCGAGTTCGGCATCGAGGGGGCCGTCGAACGGGTGGAGCGTCACGATGCCCTCGGAACCCGCCACGATCAGGATGTCTCCGATCGGCGAGGGGTGGACGCGGAACGAGATGTCGGTCATGCGATCCATCCTCGCCGCGCTCCGGCGGCCGCGGTCGGGAGGGGAGTGGACACGGCGGAACACGGCCCCGAACCGGGGGCTGGGGAGGAAAGGCTGGTCATCCGGCGTGTCGGCAATCCCGCGAAACTCGGACCGGCATCCCTTCTCCTGCACGGGCGCCGCATACGCTGGCTGGTGTGTGGCGAGCAGAAGGAAGCGCCGTGATGGGCGCGGAAGACCAAGTGCCCGCGGCACTCGTGACCCCAGCAGACCTGGGTCTGTCCGAGCCGGGGGTGACGGTCGTGCACATCGCCGAGCCGGAGCGCGACAGGCTGCGCCGCGAGATCGCGCACCTCGGCGGTCGCTCGACCCTGCTCCACTACGCCGACCCCGGCGACGCCGGCATCGAGATCACGCAGGCCCACCCGGGCAGTCTCCCGCAGTTCATCACAGGGCGCTCGACGCTGCTGTCCAACCTCTTCCGCGACGAGGTCGTGCTGCGCTCCGCGCGGATCGCGGCCGAGCGGCTCACCGCGAAGAACGTCGAGCTGCGCACGGCTCGCGGGCTGGACGCCATCCGGCTCGGCGTCGCGCTCGCCTCGTGGCGGATCGGCGGCCTGGAGTGCACGGCCCCCGTCCTGCTGCGCCCCCTCGCGATCCGGCGGCACCAGGCGGACTTCGAGCTCAAGCTGCACGGGACGTTCAGCGTCAACCCCGAGCTCGTCCGCGCCCTGCGCACGCACTTCGGCATCGAGGTCGACGGAGCCGCGCTCGCCGCGCTCGCCTCGGACGGCGGCGTGTTCAAGCCGCAGCCCGTCATCGACCACCTCCGCGCGCTGACGGCGCAGATCGACTCGTTCACCGTCAAGGCGCGGCTCGTCGTCTCGAGCTTCGCGGACGTGGGCGGGCCCATGGAGCGGGACGCCGTGGATCTGGACCACACGATCCTCAACGCCCTCGCGGGCCATGCCGACGACCGCGACACCCTGACGATCCGCCGCGAGGCGCCCACGCCGACGAACCCGGACGAGCGGGCCCCGGCATCCGATCTGCTCCTGCTGGACGCCGATGCCGAGCAGGAGCGGGTCCTCGCGCGCATCGCGGGCGGCCAGTCGCTCGTCGTGCACACGCTGCCCGGCACGGGCGGGACGCAGACGGTCATCAACACGCTCGGCGCGCTCGTCAAGGACGGCAAGCGCGTCCTCGTCGTGAGCGCCCGCCGCTCGACGCTCGAGGGCGTCCGGCACCGGCTCGCGAGCATCGGCCTGTCGGGGCTCGCCGTCACTCCGCGCGATCTGCAGCGTGACCTCATCCGCGCCATCACGCGCAACGAGAAGGCCGAGCAGCCCAAGGTCTCCGACATCGACGACGCCCTCGTGCGGCTGCGAGGCGTACTGCGCGAATACCGGGGCGCGGTCACGCGCCGTCACGCGTCGCTCGGCGTCTCGATGCTCGACATCCTCCGCTCGCTCGCGACGCTTCAGGCGCGGGTCCCGTCGCTGGAGACCGCGGCGCGCTTCGTCCTGCCGACGCTGCAGGCGCTCGCGAAGGGCCGAGCGGATGCCGCGGCCAAGCTCGCCGCCGCGGCCCGGCTCGGCGAGTTCCGCGTCGGGCCGGGTGAATCGCCCTGGTACGGCGTGACCTTCGCGACGACGGAGCAGGCGCGGGCGGCGCACGGCCTCGCGGGGTCCCTGCACCGTCGCGACCTTCCGGCCCTGCTCGAGCGCGCGTACGAGCTCATCGGCCAGACGCGCATGCGGCCGTTCCGCACGATCACGGAGCTCGGGGCCTATCTGCGACTGCTGCAGGGGATCCGCGACTCGCTCGACCGGTTCAGCCCGACCGTCTTCGAACGTCCGCTCGGCGAGCTCATCCAGGCGCACGGCCCGCGCCGGGACTCTCCCGAGCTCAGCGGCACGCGTCGTCGGCACCTGCGCCGACTGTCGCGAGAGTACGTGCGCCCCGGTGTGCACATCGCCGACATGCACGAGGGGCTCCTGCGCGTGCAGCAGCAGCGCACGGAGTGGCAGCGGCACGTCGACGTCGGCGTCGCGCCGGAGGTGCCGCTGGGTCTGGGCGACGTCCACGTCGCCTGGCAGCGCGTCGAGGCCGACCTCAGGGAGCTGGACCGCATCCTCGGGCGCTCCGAAGCCGACCGCCTGGCGACGCTGCCTGTGCCCGAGCTCGTCCGGACCCTCGCGGGCCTCGCCGCGAAGTCCGACGTGTTCGACAACCTCGTCGAACGCGCCGCGCTGCGCACGGAGCTGGCGGGCCTCGGCCTCGAGCATCTCCTCACCGAGCTGTCTGTGCGGCACGTCCCCGAGGACCGCGTGGGCGACGAGCTCGAGTACGCGTGGTGGCAGTCCGCGCTGGAGCATCTCCTGCGCACCGACAAGGCGCTCCTCGGTGCGAACACGGCCGTCGTCGACCGGCTCGAGCGGGACTTCCGGCTCGTCGACGAGGCCCATGCCGCGGCATCCGGACCTCTCCTCGCGGCGCAGCTGGCGACGCAATGGCGCATCGGGATCGTCGATCAGCCCGGTGAAGCCGCGGCGCTCAAGCGCGCGCTGAAGGAGGGCGTCGCCGACCCTGCGGAGCTCACGCGCACGGCGCCCACGCTCCTGCGCACGCTCGCACCGGTGTGGCTCGCGACGCCGTACGACGTGCCGGCGATTCCGGACACCCCCGCGTTCGACGTCGTCGTGATCGCGGATGCCGGCGCCCTGTGCCTCGCGGAGGCCGCGCCGGCTCTGCGCCGCGCGCGCCAGGTCGTCGCGTTCGGCGACCCCGTGACGCAGAAGCCGACGCCCTTCCGCGTCGCCGCGGGACCGGCGCGCCCCGAAGCCGAGGACGAGGAGCCCTTCGACGGCACGAGCGTGTTCGAACGGCTCGCGGAGCTCCTGCCGGTCGAGACGCTGACCCGGAGCTACCGCGCCGGCGGCGAGGACCTGGCCCGGCTCGTCAACGACGCCTTCTACGGCGGGGAGCTGGTCTCGCTGCCGTGGGCGGGCTCGTACCTCGGACGCGGGAGCCTCGGCGTGGACTACGTCGAAGGCGGCGTCGGGGCGCCCGACCCCGTGACGGGCGCCGTCGAGAGCCCCGACGCCGAGGTCAACCGCGTCGTGACGCTCGTCGTCGAGCACGCGATCAACCGCGCGTCCGAATCGCTCATGGTCGTGACGGCGAGCGCGAAGCACGCCGAGCGCGTCCGCGCCGCCGTCGAGACGGCTTTCGCCGGAAGGGCGGATGTCGCCGACTTCGTGTCGCGCGACACGGCCGAGCCCTTCGCCGTGCTGACGCTCGAGGAGTCGGTCGCCGAGAGTCGCGACCGCGTCATCTTCTCGCTCGGGTTCGGCCTGACGCGCCACGGGCGTGTGCTGAGCGACTTCGGCGACCTCTCGACCCCCGACGGAGACCGACTCCTGACGGTGGGGATGACGCGCGCCCGCCGCTCGATGGTCATCGTGTCGTCGATCCGGCCGTCCGCCTTCGACGACGGGCGCCTGGACTTCGGTGCGGCGACGCTCATGTCGATCCTCGGCGGGATCGCGGCGCGCTCGCGTGAAGCGCGGCTCGAGGACCTCGCCGACCCGCTGACCCGCGCGCTCGCGCACGAGCTGCGCGCCCTCGGCGTCTCGGTCGACGTGCACTACCGCGGGCTGCTCCCGCTCGTCGCGCAGTACGACGGCAAGGCGGTCGTCGCCGAGATCGATCCGGAGACGGTGGGGGAGTCGCTCCGCGAGTCGCTCCGCCTCCGCCCGCAGATCCTCCGGCGGCTCGGCTGGCACTACGTGCGCGTGCACGCGTTCGACCTGTACAGCGACCCCGCGGGCGTCGCGTCCAAGATCGCGGGGCTGCTCGGCGTGGCTCCCGAAGCGGTGACGGCCGACACCGACACCCAGCCGTTCGATGTCATCGAGTGAGGATCGCCAGAGGGTCCAGCGGGTCCCGGGCGCTCGCCGCGCGAAGCTGACCCCTGCCCCCGGCACGTCGGATGAGCCCGTGCCGGCTGATGAGAGCCCGGATGACGCGGCGGGAGCAGCATCCGCCCCCACCGCCGGACCGAACGACGACCGCATGCGCCAGGACGTCCCCCCGCATTACTGAGGGCGCGGGCTTTGCGGGCTCGCGGGTGGCACTCAGGGTCGGGGAGCGGGCGGCGACTGGTTCGCGAGGAGGTCGCGGATCTCGGTGAGGAGGGCCTGCTCCGCGGGAACCGGCTCGTCCTCGGGCTCGCCGATGTTCTTGCGGGCCTCCTGGCGCTCCTTGAGACGGTTCATCGGGTAGACGAAGACGAAGTAGACGACGATCGCGACGGCGACGAAGTTGATGAGGGCCGCGAGGATGAGCCCGATCGCGAAGTCGGTCGTGCCGCCGCGCACGTTCGGGACGCCGATGACGACCTCGCCCAGCGAGTCCGCCTGGAACACGAGCGCGATGAGCGGGTTGATGAGACCGTTGACGATCGCGGTGACGACGCCCGTGAACGCGGCGCCGATGACCACGGCGACCGCGAGGTCGATGACGTTGCCGCGGAGGATGAACTCCTTGAAGCCTTTGATCATGTGATGCCCCTCACAGTCGCCGGCTTCCGCCGGTCAGGAACCCGTCGCTGCGGGCGAGGCTTTCGCCTCGGACTTCGATCCTGTCGAAGATGACGACGAGTCTCCACCCGACGAGCCCGACGAGCCCGACGAGGCCTTCGAGTCCGACGAGGCCGCCGAGCCCGAGCCGCCCGATCGCGAGTCGGTGCGGTAGAAGCCCGAGCCGTTGAACGTCACACCGATCGAGCCGTACTCCTTGCGCAGCGGTCCGCCGCACTCGGGGCACTCCGTGAGCGCGGGCTCGGCGAAGGACTGGACGGCGTCGAAGCGGTGGCCGCACTGCTTGCAGGCGTAGGCGTAGGTGGGCATGGTCGTTGTCTGTCGTTCTCTCGGATCGTTCGATCGCGCCTCAGCGCCGGGACGGCGCGAGCACGAGGGTCTTGGTGGGCGTCACGACACCCGTGACCGGCTGGTCGTGCAGGTCCCAGGGGACCTCGTCGAGGATCTCGCTGTCGTAGACCACGGCGTACACGGGCGGGCAGCGCTCCATCGAGCCGAGCGTCTTGTCGAAGAAGCCGCGGCCCCAGCCGAGGCGCATCCCGGTGCCGTCGACGGCGGCGGCCGGGATCACGAGGAGGTCGACGCCGTTGACCGCGATGGGGCCCAGCAGCTCGCCGACGGGCTCGGGGAGTCCGAACATCCCCTCCGTGATGTCGAGGTCGGGGGTGGCGACCGCCCAGTCGAGCAGGCCGTCTGTGCGGGTGATCGGGAGGAGGACCCGGATGCCGCGCGCGACCGCGCCCTCGACGAAGGCGCGCGTGCCCGGCTCGGTCGTCGTCGAGAGGAAGCACGAGATCGAGCGCGCGCCGACGCGATCCACGAGGCCGTCGAGCTGCTCCTTGACACCACGGGATGCGGCATCCCGCTGCGACTCGGAGAGGCACTGCCTGCGCTCGCGCAGCTCGGCGCGCAGGGCGCGCTTGGCGTCGGCGATGGCGTCGGACATGGTCTCGATTGTAGGCGTGGACACGTCTCGCGGGATTCGGCAAGGACCGAAGGCTGTCCGGGCCCCCCAAGTAGGATCGAGGAATGCCTCATAAGCCCTTCAAGGCGGTCATCCCCGCCGCCGGACTCGGCACGCGCTTCCTTCCCGCCACGAAGGCGATGCCGAAGGAGATGCTGCCCGTCGTCGACAAGCCGGCGATCCAGTACGTCGTCGAGGAGGCGACGCAGGCCGGCATCCAGGACATCCTCATCATCATCGGCCGCAACAAGAACAACCTCTCCAACCACTTCGACTCGGTTCCCGAGCTCGAGAGCAACCTGGAGCGCAAGGGCGACCACGACAAGCTCGCCAAGGTTCAGCAGTCCAGCGACCTCGCCGACATCCACTTCGTCCGTCAGGGTGAGCCGAAGGGCCTCGGCCACGCCGTGCTGCGCGCCCGCTCGCACGTCGGCGACCACCCGTTCGCGGTCCTGCTGGGCGACGACCTCATCGACGAGCGCGACGCGCTGCTCACGACGATGCTCGAGGAGCACGAGCGTACGGGCGCCGCGGTCATCGCACTCATGGAGGTCGACCCAGACCACATCCACATGTACGGCGCTGCCGCCGTCGAGGCGACGGACCGGGAAGACATCGTCAAGGTCACGGGCCTCGTCGAGAAGCCCAAGGCCGAGGACGCGCCGTCGAACCTTGCCGTGATCGGCCGCTACGTCCTGAGCCCCGCCGTCTTCGACATCCTGGAGCGCACGCAGCCCGGCAAGGGCGGCGAGATCCAGCTCACAGACGCGCTGCAGGAGCTCGCGGCCGACCCGGAAGGTCCCGGCGTGTACGGAGTGGTCTTCCGGGGTCGCCGCTACGACACCGGCGATAGGGTGGACTACATCAAGGCCATCGTGCAGCTCGCGGCCGATCGCGAGGATCTCGGCCCGGAGCTGCGACCCTGGTTCAAGGAGTTCGCGGCCACGCTGTGACAGCACGGTGAGCCGCTCGGCTGAGGGGGGTTCGTGGACCTGACCGCTCCCCGCAGGCATGGGCTGGTGTCGATCCGGCTCGTCCGGCAGCGCGACGCCCGGGTGCTGCAGCAGGAGCTGCTGAGCAACCGCTCGTGGCTGCGGCCGTGGGAGGCCACGAGCCCCGACGGCCCGGTCTCGTTCGACATGCGGCTCGGCATCCGTCGCCTGCTCCAGCAGTACCGCGACGGAGCCGGCGTGCCGTTCGTAATGGAGTACGACGGCGAGATCGCCGGCCAGCTCAATGTGTGGGGCATCGCCCGCGGCTCGCTTGCGTCGGCGACGATCGGCTACTGGGTGAGTGAGCGCTTCGCGGGCCGCGGCATCACGCCGACCGCCGTCGCGATGGCGACCGACATCTGCTTCCACGAGCTGCGGCTGCACCGCATGGAGATCTGCATCCGGCCCGAGAACCGGGCGAGTCTGCGGGTGGTGGAGAAGCTGGGCTTCCGCTACGAGGGGCTCCGGCGGCGGTTCATCCATATCGACGGCGACTGGCGCGACCACTACGCCTTCGCGCTCGTGCGGGAGGAAGTCCCTGAGGGCGTCCTCGAGCGCTGGGTCCAGGGGCGCGCACCCCAGGATGCGGCGACGATCCCGCCCGCGGATCGCCTGCACGCCTGACGCCGGGCTTCCGCCCGTCGGGACCAAGGCGGCGACACGCGCACGGATGGCCGGGTCTCGGCATCCCTCGCGCTTACCGTTGATCCATGGGTGGGCAGGTGCTGGGCGGGGGAGTCATCGTCCTGGTCGCCGCCCTGCTGTGGCTCGTGTACCTCCTGCCGACCCTGGCGAGCCGTCGTCAGTACGACGCGGCCGAGCGCAACGCCGTGCGGCTCAATCAGGCACTCCGCGTGCTCGCCGAGACGAGCGAGACGCCGGAGGAGGTCCATCTCGAGCTCAACGCCCGGACGGCGCTCGCGCAGCAGAAGCTCGCGCGCCGCGCTCTCGCCGAGCGCGAAGAGCTCGCCAAGCGCACGCAGGCCGAGCTGGACCTCGCGGGACTCGAGGAGGCGCGTCAGGCCCTCGCCGTCGCCCGCGACCTCCCCGCCGCGCGCCGCGCACGTGCTCGCCGCCGGGCGAGGCTCCTCACGACGACGATCGCGACCATCGCCCTCGGGCTCATCGCGTGGGGCTCGTGGGATGCTGTCGCCGCCGGAGGATGGGTGCTCCTGGCGAGCGGGCTGGGCCTGCTCGCCGTATGCGTCGGCCTCCTGCGCCGCATGGGGGTCGTGAGCCGTCACGCCGTGCGTCACGAGCGAGTTGAGGATGCCGCGGTCCGCGCCCACGCGACCGTTCAGGACGTCGAGCTCACGCCGGAGGAGCGGGCCTGGGCGCCGCGTGAGCTGCCCCGTCCGCTCACGGCGTCGGCGGGCTCGCGCGCCGCCGCAGTGCTCGACGTCGTCGATGCGCGTCAGGCCCTCCGCGAGGCGGCCCTGGAAGAGGCGATGCGCGCGAGGACCGAGGCCGAGCAGCCTCCGTCGATCGCGGCGGCGCGGCGCTCGCGCGCTGCCGAGGGCGAGTTCTCGCGCATGGGATACGTCGACGACGCCGAGATCGAAGACCACGTCCGGCGGCTCCTCGAGCGCCGCGCGGCGGGTGGATGAGCACGGCCGCCGCCCGATTCGGAGTCTCTCCGCGGGCGTGCTACTGTAACTGAGGTTCACGGGCCTGTAGCGCAGTTGGTAGCGCGCCTCGTTCGCATCGAGGAGGTCAGGGGTTCGATTCCCCTCAGGTCCACGGAACCGGAACCCCCGGTCAGAAGTTCTTTCTGACCGGGGGTTCCGCTTTCCTGTCGAGCCGGCTCCGCGGCGCGCTCCCCCTTCGCCCTTCGTCACGAAGCCGAAACCCGCGGGCGCTAGGCTCACCGACCACGAGGCACCACCGACCACCGCAGGAGCCGGACGTTGTCGAACAGGTCAGGACACTCACACCGCAGGCGCTCTTCACTTCTCGTCGTGGCAGCGGTGCTCATCGCGCTCCTAGCTCCCATGGCTCCGGCCGGAGCGGCCGACGATCCCTTCGCGGTCGCCTCGCAGCGCTGGCGCGACTACCTCACGGGAGGGACGGCGTTCGATCCCGCCGCGGCCCCCTATGCGGAGGCGGTGGCACGGATCACAAGCGCTGCGCAGGCGGATCGGGCCGCCATGATCCGCACTCCGACGACGGATCTCTGGCCCGATCTGACATCGGCGACCGTGACGGCAGACCGACACGAGACGTTCATCCGGGTCAAGGGCATGGCGCTGGCCTACGCGACGCGCGGATCGGCGCTCGCGGGGGACCCGAGTCTGCTCTCCGACATCCTGTGGGCGCTGGACTGGCTCGGAGCCAACCGCTACAACACGACGAGCGTGAACGACGGCAACAACTGGTACTGGGCGCTCGGCATCCCGATGGAGATCAACGACACGATCCTGATGCTGAACGGTCGCGTGCCCCAGGCCAGGGTGGACGCCTTCATGGCGGCCGAGAGGAGATTCCTCCCGGGCGTCTACACGACGGGCGCGTACTCGACGGGTGCCAACCGCGCCTGGTCGGCGAAGGTCATCGCGCTGCGGGGCGTCATCCAGTCCAATTCGACACTCACCGCCCAAGCGGCGCGCGAGATCGTTCCGATCATGCGCTACGTCACGACCGGCGACGGATACTACGAGCGGGGCGGGTTCATCCAGCACTCGACCCTTCCGTATGTCGGCGGCTATGGGATCTCGGCCATCGAGCTGCTGGCACAGGTGCTGTACCTCTTCGACGAATCGCCCTGGGACGTCACCGACTCCTCGACCGGAAACCTGCAGAAGTCGGTCGAGACGACCTATGCCCCGTTCATCTGGCGGGGAGTCATGATGGACTCGGTGCGCGGGCGCGAGATCTCCCGCGAGTACCGCACGGACATCGAAGCGGGCTCTGCCACGATCCGCGCGATCGCTCACCTCGCCGACTCCGCTGAGCCGACCCCTCGGCGCTCCCTGCGGGCAGCCGTCAAGCGGATGCTGGCCGACGCCGACCTCCCGCGCTTCCAGTCGACGAGCTCGCTGTACGCGTTGGTGAGCACGCAGGGCATCCTCGCGGATACGTCGCTCGCTGCTGCGCAGCCCGTCGTGGGAGCGCGGACGTTCGCGTCGATGGACCGCTACGTGCATCGCACCAGCGAATACGCGTTCGGCGTCAGCTCGTCCAGCTCGCGCATCACCAACTTCGAGACCGCGACCAACGGCGAGAACCAGAAGGCGTGGTACACCGCGGACGGCATGACGTATCTGTACACGCGCGACACGAAGCAGTACTCCTCGCACTTCTGGGCGACGGTCAACCGGTATCGCCTGCCCGGCACGACGGTCGACACTCGTGTCAAGGGCGTGAACGACGGCCGCAACTACCTCACGAAGCAGCCCTTCTCCGGGGGGCTGGCTTCCGCGGCCGGCTCGTACGGCGTCTACGGCATGATCCTCGACGCTCCGCAGTCGTATCTCGGCGCGAACAAGGCGTGGTTCACGTTCGACGACGAGATCGTCGCGCTCGGCTCGGGCATCAACGACCCCGGGCTGACCGGGACGGGCTGGGACGGACGTCCGAAGCACGTCGAGACGATCGTCGAGGATCGCAGGGTGGAGGCAGCCGACCAGACGCTCGTCGTCGACGGAGCGGCGGTCACGTCCTCGGCCGTGACCTACTCGAATCCTGCCTGGGCGTCGCTGTCGGGCAGCAAGGGCCGGATCGGGTACGTGTTCCCCGGCTCGGAGTCCCTCCGCGCCGGCAGGACGACGCAGACCGGGGCATGGGTGGACGTGAACGCCAAGAACGGCTCCACGACGCCCCGCACGGACACCTACTTCTCCTTGTGGTTCGACCACGGTACGGCACCGGTCGATGCGAAGTACTCGTACGTGCTGCTTCCCGGGGCGACGACGGCCGAGACGAAGGCTTACGCCGCTTCACCGGACACCGTCGTCCTCGCGAACTCGACGGCGGTGTCGGCCGTGAAGGATCTCACCAAGAACGCGGTGGGCGCTGTCTTCTGGCGGGCATCGCCGACGACGGTGAATGTCGGGGGAGCAGCGTTCCTGACCTCCTCGGGCAGGTCCGTCGTGTCGACGGCGGAAACGGGGGTGTCGCTCTCCGTGAGCATCGCCGATCCGACTCAGGCGCAGACCGGCCCCATCACGATCACGATCGATCGGGCGGCGAAGCGGGTCATGTCGTCGAGCGCGGCGGTCACGGTCACCCAGCTGTCGCCGAAGATCGTCCTCCAGGTGAACGTGACCGGCACACGCGGAGCAGTCGAGACGGTCAAGCTGGGGTACTGAGCCGGTCGCCGTGCGACGGCGGTTCGACATCACCCGTTGGGGATCAGCATCCCGAATCACGACGGGTGGCGGTTGTAGGCTCCGGCCATGAAGAACTGGCTCGTGATCGTCATCCTCGCCGTAGCGCAGTTCGTGATGGTGCTGGACAGCACCGTCATGAACGTGTCGATCTCACAGGTGGCGTCGGATCTGGATACCACGATCACCGGCATGCAGGCGGCCATCACGTTCTACACGCTGACGATGGCGGCGTTCATGCTGACCGGTGGAAAGCTCGGCGACAAGTGGGGCCGCAGCCGGGCCTTCAAGATCGGCTCTGTGGTCTACGGCATCGGGTCGCTCCTGACCGGCCTCAGCCCGAACCTCACGATGCTGCTGTTCGGCTGGTCGCTCGTCGAAGGTCTCGGTGCGATCCTCGTCATTCCCGCCATCGCCGCCCTCGCTGCGATCAACTACACGGGCAAGGCCCGCGTCGCGGCCTTCTCGATCCTCGGCGCCGTCACGGGACTCGCGGCGGCGGCCGGCCCGCTCATCGGCGGCTGGGTGACGACGTACGCGTCGTGGCGCTACGTCTTCTTCGCCGAGACGATCGTCATGATCGTGGTCCTGATCTTCTCGGGCCGAATCAAGGACGTCCCGAACGAGCCGAAGCTCAAGATCGACATCCTGAGCGTCATCCTCTCGGCCGGCGGCATGGCGCTCCTGGTCTTCGGCGTCCTGCAGAGCAAGACGTGGGGCTGGTTCGTACCGCTCGCGCTTCCCGAGATCAACGGTGTTGAGATCCCCGCACCGCTCGGCGTCTCGCTCGTGACCTACCTGATCATTCTCGGCATCCTCGTGCTGTGGTGGTTCCTGCGCCGTCAGCAGAAGCTCGAGGCAGCGGGCAAGGTGCCCCTGCTGAAGGTGAGCCTCCTCACCATTCCGGCACTGCGCGGGGGCCTCGCCGGCTTCCTCGTGCAGTACTTCGCGATCGCGGCGCTCTTCTTCGTCGTCCCGGTGTACCTGCAGACGATCCTCGGCTACGACGCGCTCGAGACCGGCCTGAAGATCCTGCCCTTGTCGGCGGGCCTCATCATCGCATCCGTGGTTGGATCGTGGCTCACGTCCCGCCGCTCGGCGAAGTACATCGCCCGCGCCGGTCAGGCCACGATGGCGGTGGGGATGCTGTTCGTGCTGATCGCGATCGGGCCCGAGCTGTCGGGCTGGCAGTTCCCGACCGGCATGTTCGTGATCGGCGCCGGCTTCGGCCTGCTGGCCTCGCAGCTCGGCAACGTCAACATGAACGCCGTCTCGAAGGACGACACCTCGGAGGTCGGCGGTCTGCAGGGCACCTTCCAGAACCTCGGCTCGTCGTTCGGCACGGCCATCGTCGGGTCTGTCTTCATCATGCTGCTCTCGTCGGGCTTCACCGCGGCGGTCCAGAGCAACGCCACGATCGACCCGACCGTGCACGAGCAGGTCACTGCCTACATCGAGGAGAACGGCGTGCCGATCATCTCGCAGGCCGATGCCGAGCAGATCGTGCTCGACGCAGGTGGCTCGGACGAAGTGGCGGCAGCGGTCGCGCAGGACTACGCGGACTCGCAGGTCCAGGCGCTCCAACAGGCGCTGTTCATCGTCTTCGGACTCCTCGCCCTGTCGCTCATGCTCTCTCGCAACCTCCCGGCCGAGGTCGTCGCGAAGCCCGAAGAGGCCGAAGAGGAGCCCGCGACGCCCAGGACATGACCGCTCTCTCCGGGTTCTGGGCCGCGAGGGGTGACGAGGAGCTCACCACCTGTCTCGCGGCCCGGGCCGCCGATCGGCCGCGAGAGAGCGAATACGTGCGCGACACGCCGTCTGAACCGCACATATCCGCCCTCTCGCGACGAGGCCTGGGGCGGACGACGAAAAGGATGCCCCGACCGCTGTGGCCGGGGCATCCTGTCGTTCCGGGGTCAGGCGCTGGCGAGCTCGCGGGCGCGCAGGTCCTTGCGGAGGATCTTGCCCGAGGTCGACTTCGGGATCGCCTCGACGAACTCGACGCGGCGCACCTTCTTGTGGGGCGCGACCTGCTCGGCAACGAATGCCATGACCTCGTCGGCGGTGAGTCCGGACTCGGGAGCCGCGACCACGAATGCCTTGGGGATCTCCTGCCTGTCCTCGTCGAGGACGCCGATGACGGCAGCATCCATGATCTTCGGATGCCCGAGCAGCAGCGCCTCGAGCTCGGCGGGAGCGATCTGGTAGCCCTTGTACTTGATGAGCTCCTTCACGCGGTCGACGATCGAGAAGTAGCCGCCCTCGTGGTACACAGCGACGTCGCCGGTGTGCAGGAAGCCGTCGGCGTCGAGCGTCTCCGCCGTCGCCTCGGGGTTGTTGAGGTAGCCCAGCATGACGTTGGGTCCCTTGACCCACAGCTCGCCGGGGCGCGTGACGCCGTCCTCACCGAGCTCGGTGATCTCCTCGCCCGACTCGGGGTCGATGAGCTTGCACTCCTCGTTCGGGAGCATCGTGCCGACGGAGCTCACCGGGATGTCGTCGCGGTCCCACGGCATCGCGTGCGACACGGGGCTCAGCTCGCTCATCCCGTAGCCCTGCATCATGCGGGCGTGGATGCGAGCGCCCGCGAGCTCGGCCGTCTCGCCGTCGAGGGGAGCGGCTCCCGAGAAGACCGTGTGGACGCTCGAGATGTCGAACTGATCGACGATGGGATGCTTCGCCAGCGCGACCGCGATGGGCGGCGCGATGTAGAGATACGTGCAGCCGAAGGTCTGGATGTTCGTCAGGAACTCCACGAGGTCGAACTTCGGCATCGTCACGAGGCTCGCGCGCTGGCGCAGGGCGAGGTTGAGCAGCACCGTCATGCCGTAGATGTGGAAGAAGGGCAGGACCGCGAGGACGCGATCGTCCGCCTTGAGGTCGATGTTGACGCGCGACTGCTGGACATTGGCGACGAGGTTGCGGTGGCTCAGCATCACGCCCTTGGGCACGCCCGTCGTCCCCGACGAGTAGGGGAGGACGGCGACGTGCGTCGCCGGGTCGAAGCTCACGTCGGGGGCGGGGCGGCCCTCCATCAGGAGCTGCCGCAGGTTCTCGTGCCCGTGGGCGCCGTCGAGGACGATGACGCGGTCGTGCGGCATCCCCATCGCCCCCGCGGCGGCGGACGCCTGTCCGAGGAGGGGTGAGACCGTCACGAACCAGGTGGCCTTGGCGTCCTTCAGCTGCTTCTCGATCTCGCCCGCCGTGTAGAGGGAGTTGATCGTCGTTACGGTGGCACCGGCGCGCAGGATGCCGTGGAACACAGTCGCGAAGGCCGGGACGTTGGGGCATAGGAGGCCCACGGTCGTGCCGACGCCCACGCCGCGCGCCGCGAGGGCGCCCGCGAACGCCTCGACCTGTGCACGCAGCTTGCCGTAGCTCGTCTCATCGCCCGTAGCCGGGTCGATGAGGGCGACCCGTCCGGCCTCTTCGAGCGTGAGCGATCCGAACAGGTAGTCGAAGACGCTGACCTCGGGGATCTCGACATCGGGGTACGGACTGGTGAACACGAGGCTTCTCCCTTGACTCATCGCGCTGTGCCGCGGCGCCGATGCCGAAGCGGGACCATCCTCGCACAGAGGCCTGTCGGGGGTGCGACTGAGTGCCGGACACGCTGGCACTCAGTCGCACACCGCGGGTCGTCAGGCGAGCGCGTGCGCGCCGTGGTGGCGGCCGGCGGTCAGCCGCTCGGCGGCGAGACCCTCGGCGGCCTCGAGCGGCGTGACGCCGCGCGCCTCGGCCTCGTCGAAGATGCGACGCACCGTGTCGCCGATCGCCGCGACGCGGTCCATGATCTCGCTGCGGGTGCCGAGCTTCTTGGCCTCGAGGTCGAGGTAGATGACGCCGCCTGCGTTGACGACGAAGTCGGGGGCGTACAGGATGCCGCGCTCGGCGAGCCGGTCGGCGCCGTCGTGTGCCGCAAGGGGATTGTTCGCCGGGCCGCACACGGCGCGCGCATCGAGCGCGTCGATGACGTCGTCGGTGAGGACGCCCCCGATGCCGGCGGGGACGAAGACGTCGGCGGAGACGAGGTGCTCGGCGCCCGGCTCGGCCCACGCGGCGCCGAGTTCGAGTGCGAGGTCGCGCTTGGCGGGGTTGACGTCCGTGACGGTGAGCTGAGCGCCCTCTGCCGCGAGCCGGACGGCGAGGCGGCTGCCGACCTGGCCGAGACCCGCGATCGTGACGCGCCGACCGGCGACGTCGGCGGAGCCCGTGACGCGCTCGAGCGTCGCGCGGAGCGACTCGTACACGCCGAGGCTCGTGGGGCCGGCAGGCTCGCCGGAGCCGCCTACCGTGTCGGGCAGGCCCACGACGTGCTCGGTGCGCTCGCTGACCGTGAGCATGTCGTCTGTCGTCGAGCCGACGTCCTCCGCCGTGCGGTACAGGCCGTGGAGCGACTCGACGGCGTCGCCGAGATCGAGGAACGCGGCGCGGCGGCGCTCGGAGTCGAGAGTCTCACCCGGGGCGAGGCGGATGACGGACTTGCCGCCGCCGGCGTCGAGACCCGCGGCCGCGTTCTTCAGGGTCATCGCCGCCGAGAGGCGCAGGGCGTCGCCCAAGGCGTCGCTCCAGTGGTCGTAGGTCCACAGCCGAGCGCCGCCCAGTGCCGAGCCGAGGACGGAGGAGTGCAGGGCGACGGCGATGAAGAGACCGCTGCGCCGGCCGGTGATCACCTCCACGCGCTCGTGCGTGAAGTCGGGCAGGGGCAGGGTGTGCGTCATCGCGTTCTTCCTTCGGGCCGGCCTTGTGGGCTGTGCGCTGCGGACGCCGCGGCGTTGCGGCATCCACCTCCATTGCACCACCTGCTTGCGGAGTGTTCAACTCCCAGCCCCGGCGTTGCGCATTCTGCGCAGTGCTACCTGGTCAAAGGACGCCAACACTCGGCAGGGTGGGCCGAACTCCGGCCCAGAGGGGCTGAAGTAACCGCGGGTGGCCGCCCTGACGGCGCGTCGCCCCAGTGAGCCGGAGTCCGGCACGCGCAATCGCTGCCCGATGTTCGAAGGCTGATCCTCCCCAGCCGGGCCGCGCAGGCAGTTGTCCACCTGTAGACCCCAGGCGGTCCGACGCAGCCATCGTCGCGATCAGCGTGGGCGGATGCTGCAATCCTCGCTACCCGTTCGGCTCCACCATGACCTCACCGCGCTTCGCGAGGGCGACGGCCCTAACCGGCCGGAGCGCATTTTCACGACGGCCGATCTGCGGCGACAGGGGTGGAGCAAGCGCGACGTGCGGCGTGCCGTCGACTCCGGCGGACTTCTCTCCGTGCGTCGTGGAGCATTCGTGTTGGCGGGAACCTGCGACGGCGTGCGCGAAGCGGCGCGTGAGGGCGGCCGGCACGCTTGCATCTCGGTGCTCGAGCCCCTCGGCGTGTTCGTGATGAAGCGCTCACGCGTGCACATCCACTTCGAACGAGGCGTCTCCAAGAGCGCACCTGTGATCCGCAACCAGGTGTGGCACTGGAGGCCGCTCATCCGGTCCCCGCATCCACGCGCGACGAGTGTGGACATCATCGATGCCTTGGCACAGTCGACGGCGTGTCAGACACCTCGCGCGGCGGTCGCCACGCTCGACTCGGCGCTGCATCTCGGGCTCATTCGGCCGGAGGACCTCGACGAGATCTTCTCCGCAGTCCCGGCTCGTCGCCGGGTGCTCCGAAACTTCATCGACGGGCGCGCGGAGTCCGGACCGGAGACGCTGGTTCGTCTCATGGCGCTCGCTCTGGGTTTCGATGTTGAGGTGCAGGTTCACATCCGGACGGTCGGGCGGGTGGACCTCGTACTGGACGGGTGGCTCGTCGTGGAGTGCGACAGCGAGAAGTTCCACAGCGGCTGGGCGTCGCAGAAGGCGGATCGTCGGCGCGACCTCGCGCTGGCGGCGCTCGGCTATTCGTCGGTCCGCCCGATCGCGGAGGACATCTTCTTCCACCCTGAGGTCGTCGTCAACGCTCTCCGCGGCCTCCGGGACGCGCGCGAACGTCGGGGGAGTGCCTAAGTCCGGCTGGCCGTCATCGCTGGCATCGCGCGGACCTGGATCGTCGGCGGGTCGACCCCAACCAGCCGGAGTTCGGGACGCTCCAGCGCTACCCGACCCGCCCAGCCGGAGTTCGGCACGCGTGTGCATTGCCGCGGCCTTCGGGACGGGGAGAACGTCGGGGGGCGTGCCCAAGTCCGGCTGATTGTGACAGATGGCCTCGTTCGGCCCTGGATCGTCGGCGGGTCGACCCCAACCAGCCGGAGTTCGGGACGCTCCAGCGCTACCGACGTGCCCAGCTGGAGTTCGGCACGCGTCGCGAAGGAGCAGCGACTGGCGTGGTGAGGAGGCGGCGCTATCGTCGAGGCATGGCTGAGCGCTACACCCACGGTCATCACGAGAGCGTTCTGCGGACGCACGAGCGGCGCACCGTCGCGAACTCCGCCGCCTACCTCGCGCCGCACCTCCGTCCCGAGCTGCGGGTGCTCGACGTCGGGTCGGGTCCGGGCACCATCACGGTCGACCTCGCGCAGCGCGTCGCGCCCGGCGACGTGACGGGAATGGATGCCGCAGCCGACGTCGTCGAGAAGGCCGCGGCGCTCGCGGCGGAGCGAGGTGTCGAGAACGTCCGCTTCGCCGTCGGCGACGCGTACGCCATCGACGCACCGGACGGCACGTACGACGTCGTCCACGCGCACCAGGTGCTGCAGCACCTCGGCCGGCCGGTCGACGCGCTGCGGGAGTTCCGGCGCGTGCTCGCACCCGAGGGCATCGTCGCAGTGCGCGACGTCGACTACGTGGGAGTCATCTGGTACCCGCTCGTTCCGGGACTCGACGAGTGGCACGAGGTGTACCTGCAGGTGCATCGCCTCGTGTCGGGGGAGCCGGCCGCAGGCAGGCGCCTCAAGGCCTGGGCGCGCCAGGCCGGCTTCACCGACGTCGAGTCGTCGGCGTCGCTGTGGCTCTTCGAGTCGCCCGATGCGCGGGAGTGGTGGGGCGGCGCATGGGCCGAGCGCGCGCTGCACTCGTCGTTCGCCGAGCACGCTGTGGAGCACGGAGTCACCGACCGCGCGGGCCTCGAGCGCATCGCGGCGGGATGGCGCGAATGGGCCGCCTCGGAGGACGGCTGGTTCTTCATGCCGCACGGCGAGATCATCGCGCGCAGCTGATCCGGGTCGCGCAAGGCTCATCCGCATCGCGCGCCGTGCAGTGAGCATGCGCCGCCCATGGGCCGCAACGGGGGTGTTCACCGCGGAACCGATGTTGTATCGTGCCTGAACCCGAACAGGTCCGCGGCGCCGCGTGAGACCAGACCGGCTCGGCGCACTCCCGCGTACGAGTCGATCGACTCCACTGCGCTCGAGCGCACGGATCGAAGGATGTGCACGATGTCGGTGTTGCGGACTGCGTCGAGGACGCGACTCTTCCTGAGCCTGGCGGGCGTGCTGCTGTCCGTCGTGGCGCTCGTGACGGGCACCGGGACGCGAGCCTCGGCAGCGGTCGATGCGGAATGCGCGTCCTTCGACTCCGACCTCTTCCAAGTCGTCAAGCCGAGCACCGAGGCGAGCCTCGTCACGCTCTCCTCCGTCGAGGTGGACTCGGCTGCCGCCCTGTACGGCTTCACGGGCGACGAAGGGATCCTGGCAGACGTCGCAGACTCCTCGGGCACAGGGCTGACGCCCGTCTGGCGCCTCTACCGATGGGGCGACTTCATGTGGGCGGCGGAGGGTCCCGCTGTCGACGCGGCCGTGGCGGCCGGATACTCGAAGCAGTTCGTCGCCTTCTACGCATCGACGGCCGACGCGGCATGTCTCGAGCCGGTCTATCAGCTCACGCGTGACGGCAAGCACCGCCTCGCCACGACGGCAGGCCGCGACACGCTGGTCGCCGATGGATGGGTGGCGGAGGGAGTCGCCTTCTACGCCGTCGTCGCGGGCGGCGCGCCGGGCGACGACGGCGACACCACGTTCAGCCTCGCGGTCATTCCCGATACCCAGAACGAGATCACGGCGAGCGATAGCCGCTTCGCGAACCGGGTCGCGTGGCTCGTGGCCAACAGGGAGAGCCTCGACCTGCGGTACGCGATGCAGGTCGGCGACCTGACCAACTGGGGCGCGGTGGACCCCGCCCAGTTCGCCCGGGCGGCGACCGAGCTGCAGCCGCTCGAACAGGCGATGCCCTGGTCGGGCGCGATCGGCAATCACGACACCGCCGCCGTGTGCGCGGGCGGCTCGGCGTGTCCGGGCGCCAACACGAACGTCACTGTGCGTGACACGACCGCCTACAACCGGTACCTCCCGGTCTCGCGGTTCCCGAACGTCGAGGGAACGTTCGAGGCGGGCAAGATCGACAACGCCTACCAGGTGTTCCAGGCGGGCGGTGTGGACTGGCTCGTCCTCAACCTCGAGCTGTGGCCGCGCGTCGAGGCCGTGGGCTGGGCGAAGTCGGTCGTCGCGTCGCACCCGGATCACAACGTGGTGGTGGTCACCCACGCCTACCTCAACGCCGACGGCACCATCGGCGGCACCAACGGCGGCTACGGCGCCACCTCGCCTCAATACCTGTTCGACAACCTCATCAAGGTCTACCCGAACATCAAGATCGTCTTGTCCGGCCATGTCGGCACGTCAGCCGTCCGCACGGACGTCGGGGTGAACGGCAACAGGATCGTGAGCCTGCTGACCTCGTATCACAGCTGGACCAACCCGGTCCGCATCCTCGAGATCGACACGGCCGCAGGAACGGCGACCTCCACCGTGTACGCGCCCTACACCGATACGGACTTCCCGACGGACTCCACGTCGACGAGCGGGCTCAGCTTCGTCCGCTGACGGCGCCCATCGCGGATGCGTCCGGGCCGGCGCCGTCGCCGGCTGCCTCTAGGCTGAGGCGGTGACCGCGCACCTCCCCGCCCGCAGCCGCCTCGTCCACGACTCGCTTCGCGCGGCCGGGATCGAGGGCGACATCGTCGTGCTTCCGGATGCCGCGTCCACCGCGCCGCTCGCGGCGGCCGCACTCGGTGTCGAGGTGGGCGCGATCGCGAACAGCCTCGTGTTCTGGTCTGACGGCGAGCCGCTCCTGGTCATGACGAGCGGCGCGCACCGCGTCGACACGCACGCCCTCGCGGAGCGGCTCGGGCGCACGTCGATCAAACGGGCCACGCCCGAGCAGGTGCGCGAGGCGACGGGCCAGGCGATCGGGGGAGTGGCGCCCACGGGCCACCCAGCGCCGCTGTCGACGATCATCGACGAGGAGCTCGCCGGCTACCCGGAGATCTGGGCCGCGGGCGGCACGCCGCACACGGTGTTCCCCATGACCTACGAGGAGCTGCTCCGGCTGACGGGCGGATCGGTCTCGAAGGTCGACTGAGCCCCGGTGGTCACGATCTCGAGGCAAGCGATGGCGGCCGCGGCCGACCACGCCTGCGGCCGGCAGGCGGCGGGATAGGGCGCGGGAGCCGGCGTCTCGGACTTCGCGTCGCCTGCGTGCAGCTCCGGCACGCGGAAGTCGAACGCCTCCGCCGCCGTGAGCAGGCCCTCCACCACGGTGAGCGCATGGTGGCGCAGACCCGCCCTCGCCATCCCGCGCGCGATGATCGCGGTGTCGTGGGCCCAGACGCTGCCGCCGTGGTAGCTGAGGGGCCAGAAGCCGACAGCATCCGTCGACATCGTCCGCACGCCGAAGCCCGACGACATCGACGCACCCGTCAAGAGGTCGGCGACGGCGGACTCCTCGTCGGGTTCGAGGATGCCGGTCCCCAGGAGATGCCCGATGTTCGAGGTGAGCGTGTCGACGGCGCGGCCGTCGCGATCCAGCGCGATCCCGGGATAGCGGCCCTCGGGTGTCGTGACCCAGAACCGCTCGGCGAACCGCCCTTTCAGCGCTCCCGCCCAGTCCCGGAGCCGGTCGGCACCGGACCTGCCGAACGCGTCGAGGAGGCGCGCGCCGGCGAGCGCGGCCTCGTACGCGTAGCCCTGGACTTCGCACAGGGCGATCGGTCCTTGCGCGATCGTGCCGTCGCGCCACTGGATCGAATCGCCGGAGTCCTTCCAGCCCTGGTTGGACAGGCCGTGGCCCGTCTCGTCGACATAGTCGAGGAAGCCGTCGTCGCCCGCTGCGTCGACGATCCACTCGAGGGCGCGCTCGAGGTGCGGCAGGAGCGCCTCGACGTCGGCCGCGGGCATCCCGGCCTCGGATGCTTCGCCGAGCAGGCTCACCCACAGCGGTGTCGCGTCGACCGTGCCGTAGTACAGCGGGGGCAGCACTATGCCCTCACCGGGCAGCTCGAGCTGACCGGATCTGAGCTCGTGCGGGATCTTGCCCGGCTGCTCCGCCGTCGCGGGATCGGTCGCGTCGCCCTGGAGTCGCGCCAGCACGCGGAGAGTGGATGCCGCGATCCGCGGGTCGACGGGCAGCGCGAGCCGCGCGGCCCACAGCGAGTCCCGGCCGAAGAGGGTGAAGAACCACGGGGCGCCCGCCGCGAAGAACTCCTCCTCGGGGTGGTCGGGCAGCGTCAGCCGCAGCGCATCGAGGTCCGAGACGGAGCGGGCCACCCATCGCCGGAGCCGGGGGTCGGCGCTGGGGCCGGCATCGGCTCGCTCGCCCCAGGCCGTCGTGGACGCGCCGCGCACGACGAGGGCGGGCTCGTACAGTCGCATGGACCACTCGGTGGACCACTCGTCGCGCGGAGGGCACTCGACCCGCCATTCGAGCTCGATCGAGTCGCCGAGCGTCATGTGCGAGTCGGATGCCGAGATCGCCGCTGCCGCATCGCCTGATTCGATGCGAGCACCGCCGTGGGCGGGCCGGGCGCTCCATTCGCGAGGGTGCGTCATGCCGGATTTCACCTCATGCATCGGTGCGAAGTCCGGGGCGATCCGGAGGCGGAGCATCGTCGTGACGGGGGAGTCCAGGTGCGAGCGAACCGTCAGCCGCTCGCGCACGAGCCCGGCTTCGACCGTCCGATGCCGGATCAGCCGGACCTTGGGATCGGGCTGATCGTCGTCGATGTCCCGGAGGAGTGCGCCGAACTCGATGACGGAGGCCGAGACCTCGGCGAGGGAGACGTACTCGGGGACGAAGACGTCCTCCTCGGCATCCGTGTAGGTCAGGACCAGCTCGCGGATGAGGCGCGTATCGCCGTGGTAGATCCCGTCGATGGGCTGGGCGCCGAGGTCGCCGGAGCGCCCCGACCACACCTGCGTGGGGGCGCGAAGTGCGACGACGGCCTCGGACAGGAAGGGCTGCAGTCCGGCCGTCATTCCTTCACCGCCCCTTGGCTGGCGTTCATGATCCGCTTCTGGAAGATGAAGAACATCACCGCGACGGGGATCGTCATGATGAGGGCCGCGCCGAGCTTGAGGGGGTACTGCGTGCCCTGGCTCAGCTGACCGGAGGCGAGGCCCGCGACGCCCTTCGTGAGCGTCGTGAGTCCAGGCGACTGCGTCGCGACGATGAAGTGCGCCAGCTCGTTCCACGATCCCTGGAACGACAGGATGATGATCGTGATGACGGCGGGCCGCGCCATGGGCAGCACGACCGACCAGAAGATGCGGAACGTGCCGGCGCCGTCGATGCGGGCCTGCTCTTCGACCGAGACGGGGATCGACTCGAAGAAGTTCTTCATGATGAACACGCCCGCCGCGTCGACGAGGAGCGGCAGGATCATGCCTGCATACGAATCGTAGATCCCGAGCTGGTTGATCACGAGGAACTTCGGGATGAGCAGTACGACGGTCGGCACGGCCATGACCGCGATGACCGCTGCGAAGATCACGCCGCGGCCGCGGAAGTGCAGGCGAGCGAGTGCATAGCCGGCGAGCGACACGAAGAATACGCGGCCGAGGGTGACGAAGATCGTCACGATCGCGGAGTTGGCGAACCACAGGGGGAAGTCGCTGCGCAGGAACAGCCGCTCGTAGGCCGCCGTCGACCAGGTCTGCGGAATGAGCGAGACGGGGTTCGACGCGGCTTCGGCGTCCGTCTTGAACGAGGTCCCGATCTGCACGAGGAACGGGTAGATGTAGACGATCGCGAGCAGCACCAGCAGTCCGTATAGCGCGATCTGCCAGGCGATCCGCGAGCTTCCCGGCCGGCGACCGGCGGGGGCCGGCCGCGGCGGAGGCGGCGGGGTCGTCGACGTCGTCGTGTCGTCGATGGTGGCGGTCATCGCTGACCTTCCTTCGTCGTGTCGTCGTCCTTTACTTCGGCGCGCGGCTCGGGGACCACAGGGACTTGGTTGGCCGCGACCGTCGCGGGGCTCGCCGTCGGGGGACGGGGCGGCAACTGGTACTGACGCGCCCGGCGTCGGGACACGGGTCGATCACGCAGCACCCAGCGCTGGAACAAGGTGAAGAGCACGATGATCGCGAACAGGACGAAGGCGATCGCCGCACCGTTGCCCCAGTCCTGGTCGAGGAACGCGGCGTCGTAGGAGAGATAGGCGGGCGTGAGCGTCGTCTTGGCCGGCCGGCCTCCCGACGATCCCGCGTAGATCTGGTCGAAGATCTGCCAGCAGCCGATGAGCCCGAGCGTGAGGACCGTGAACAGGACCGGTCGGAGCTGCGGAAGCGTCACACGCCAGAAGCGCTGCCACGCGTTCGCACCGTCGACCATCGCCGCCTCGGTGACGTCGTAGCTCAGGTTCTGCAGCGCGGCGAGGAACAGCAGCATGAAGGTGCCGCTCGTCGTGAATACCGCCATGATGATCCACACCGACATCGCCACGGAGGGGCCGGCGAGCCATTGCCACCATGACACGCCGAGGAAGTCGTTGTCGGTGAGTACGGGCGGACCCTCCGTGATGCCGACGGCGCCGAGCGCCTGGTGTACGAGGCCGGTCGGGTCGCCGAACCAGTTCGGCCCGTTTATGCCGATCGCGGCGAGGATCGCGTTCACCACACCGTTCGCCGTGAACAGGAACTGGAACAGGACGATGATCGCGACGGACGCCGTGACGGATGGGAAGTAGTACGCCGTGCGGAAGAAGCCGCGCCCTCGCAGGATCGCGCCATTGACCAGCACGGCGAGGAAGAGCGACAGCGCCGTCTGCAGCGGGACGACGAGCAGCACGTACCACGCGTTGTTGCGCAGCGAGATGCCGAAGTCGCGCGTCGCGATGCCGTCGCCCGTCGTGATCGCCGCGTAGTTCTGCAGGCCGACGAAGCTCACATTCGGCGACAGGGGGCTGCCTCTTCCCGACCAGTCGGAGACGCTGACCCACAGGGCCATGAGCACCGGCACCAGCAGGAAGATGCCGAGGATGAGGATGACCGGGAGGGTGAAGACCCATCCCGCGACCGCCTCGCCGCGCCGGATCCCCGAGCGGGGGTTCCGGGCACGGCGAGGGGCCGTCGCGGTCGCGGTCATGAGTGTCAGCCGACGATGGCTTCGAGGTTCGACTGCACGGTGTCGAGGATCTCCTGCGGATCACCCGTCTTCAGGCCCTGCAGCTGCGCATTGAAGTCGGCGATGACATCGCTCGTCCCGTCGTAGGTCGGGATTCCCTGCGCGTAGTCGGCGCCCGCGAGGAAGGCCGCGAGGTCCGGATTGTCGCTCGTCCACTGATCGGCGGCGGACTGCGCCGACGGCATCGGACCGAACGCCTCCGAGAACGCCAGCTGCTGATCGGCACTCGTCAGGTACTCGATGAGCTCGAGCGCAGCCTGCTGGTTGGGACTGTCTGCCGCCATGCCCCAGCAGTTCGTGTACTGGAGCGTGCCCTGGCCACCGGGGCCTTCGGGGAGCTCGGCGACGACGTAGTCGACGTCCGGGAAGTCGCTCGTCATCGCGCCGGTGATCCAGTTGCCCTCGATCGTCATTGCGGCGAGCTCCTTGCCGAAGGCCTCTCCGCCCCATCCTGCCCCGAGGTCGACGGCGTATGCGAAGGTGCCGTCGTTGAGGTGGTCCTTCACGTAGGTGAGGGCGTCCACGTTCTCCTGGCTGTTCGCCACGGCCTGGCCGTCCTCGACGAGAGCCCCGCCCGCCTGCGCCATGAAGACGCCGACACGCTGGTACTCCGCGCCGAAGCCGAGGCCGACGACGCCGTCCTTCGTGAGCGTCTGAGCGACGGACGCCAGCTCGTCCCACGTGGTCGGGATGTCGTCATCGGTCAGGCCCGCGGCATCCCACAGTCCCTTGTTGATGATGAGTGCGAGCGTCGAGAAGTCCTTCGGCGCGCAGTAGAACTGGTCCTCGTACGTGAAGTTCTCCACGAGCGAAGGGTAGAAGTCGTCCTTGTTCGCCAGCTCGTCGCCGTACGCCTGCAGCGAGCCGTTGCCCGCGAAGCCCGCCAGCTGCTCGGGTCCGAGGTAGAACAGGTCGGGCGGATCGCCCGCCGCGAACCCCTGCGAGAGCTGCTGCGCCTGGTCGGTGGCAACAGTCACCTCTACGTCGACGCCCGACTCTTCGGACCAGGCGCTGACCGCCTCGTTGACAGCATCCGTCTCGGCCTCGCCGCTGGACCCGAACAGGAGCGTGAGGCTGTCGTCCGAGCTCGTGAGCTCGCCGGGTTCACCTGTGCCGCCCCCGCCTCCGCCACCGTCGTCGAAGCCCTGCCCGCATCCGGCGAGGACGAGGGCCGCGCCGACGGCGAACACTCCGGCTGTCAGGGCACGTGCTGTGTGTCGCTTCATGAGATCTCCTTCGATACCCTTTGGGAGTTCGGAATTTGATCGTTCAAACTCCGCCGCGGGTGCCAAGGTATTCATGGCGCGAGACGAGTGTCAAGGGGGA
The DNA here is from genome assembly GCF_040632175.1 of Microbacterium sp. NPDC019599. NCBI lineage: Bacteria > Bacillati > Actinomycetota > Actinomycetes > Micrococcales > Microbacteriaceae > Microbacterium > Microbacterium sp. NPDC019599. The sequence goes on along the minus strand of NZ_JBEYBL010000008.1, from coordinate 93,902 downwards.
TGCGCTCGCCCGGGAAGGTGGTACAAGTGACCGCTCGGCAGCCGACTGTCGAGGACGTCGCACGGCGCGCGGGAGTGTCTCGGCAGACCGTGTCGAACGTGCTCAACACGCCCGAGATCGTCCGCGGTCGGACCCGCGAGCGCGTCGAGGCGGCCATCGCCGAGCTCGGATACGCGCCCTCGATGGCGGCGCGGAGACTGCGGACGAAGCGCAGCGCGACGATCGGCATCCACCTCGATCCGTACGCGGGCGGGATCTCCGGCATCGTGCTGGACCGCTTCATCCACGCGCTGACCGACCGCGCGACGCCACGCGGCCTTCGCATCCTCGTCTACGCCGCCGCCGATGCGCAGGAGGAGATCCAGCGCATCCGGCAGCTGCGCGAGGGTGGCGAGATCGATCGCGTCGTGCTCACCGGGACGTTCGAGGGCGATCCTCGCGCGGAGTGGCTCGCCGAGCACGACGTCCCGTTCGTCGCGTTCGGCCGCCCGTGGGGCGAGGCCGGGACAGGCGCGCAGATGGGCGATCCGCTCCGGCCCTGGGTGGACGTCGACGGTGCCGCCGGGACACGCGCGGCGACCCTCTTCGCGCGAGAGCACGGCGAGCGGGTCGTCTTCCTCGGGTGGCCCGCGGGGTCGGGGACGGGCGACGACCGGGAGCGCGGGTGGCGCGAGGTGGTGGGGGTCGACGGGCTGCGCTGGACGTCGCTCGACAGCGTCGCCGAGGCGCGGTCCGTCGCGGAGCGCGGCCTCGCGGAGCGGGATGTCGACGCCATCGTGTGCGCGAGCGACACCTTGGCCCTCGGCGCGCACCTCGCGGCCTCGCATGCGGGCCGGCCCGAGCTCGCGGTCGTCGGGTTCGACAACACCCCGGTCGCGGAGGCCCTGGAGATCTCGAGCGTCGAGCAGCGCCCTGAGCGCGTCGCCGAGGCGGTGCTCGATCTGCTCGTCGCCGACCCGACGACGGACGAGGGTCCGTGGCATCGGCTCATCGAGCCCGAGCTCGTGGTTCGAGCTCGAGACGAGGGCTAGCTCGGGAGTAGCCGGGACGGTTGTGTTGCTGGATCCAGGCGAATCAGGGGTTGGCGAATCACGCGAATCGGCGAAATCAGGACGATCGGACGCAGGATCGGCCTGATCTCGCCCTCATCGCCAGAACTCGATCAGGGGATGGGTCAGCGGCCGTAGAGGCGGCGCGTCAGCTCGCGGGCGGCGTGCTCCACGGCGGGGGCGAGGGATGCTGCATCCCGCTCCGCCTCGGCGGGCCAGGTGACCGCGATCGCGGCGGTCGGCCACCCCACGTGGTCGTGGACGGCGATGCCGATCGAGCGGAGGCCGAGCGTCACTTCGCCGTCCTCCGTCGCCCAGCCCGTCGTCCGGACGACGCGCAGGAGCTCGCGCAGCTCGCCGGGGGAGCGCGGGCCTCGTCCCGTGCGGTCGGCGAAGGCCGCGGCATCCGGGAACAGCGCCCGCACCTGCTCGCGCGGGAGCGCCGCGAGCATGGCACGTCCCGTCGCCGTCAGGTGCGCGGGCAGCCGCACGCCGACGTCGGTCACGAGGGCGGGCCGGCGCGGCGCGCGCTCCTCGACGATGTACACGACGTCGCGGCCGCTCATGACCGCGAGGTGCGCGCTCTCGCCGACGCGATCGACGAGGTCCGCGAGCAGCGGTCGGCCCAGGCGCGCGAGCGGCGCCTGCCGTGCGTAGCCGCCCGCGAGCTCGAAGGCGGCGACGCCGAGACCCCAGCGCCGCTCGGCGGGCACGTGCACGACGAAGCCGTGCTGCTCGAGCGCGGCGAGCAGGTGGTAGACGGTCGAGCGGGGGATCGCGAGGTGCGTCGCGATCGTCTGCGCCGCGACGGGCCCGCGCTGGTGTGCGAGGAACGTGAGGATCCGCAGCGTCTGGTCGGCCGCGGGGACCTGTGGGCGGGCTTCCGGGACCTCGTCCGGAGAGACGTTGTCTGGCATGACAGACACAGGATGCCACGAGCACGCCTCCGCGGGCAGGGGAGCGGTGTGGAATCGGGCCATGGCCACCGTCACCGACCTCCGTCCCGACGTCGTCACCATCGGCGCGGAACCCCTGCTCGCCGAGGACGTCGTCGCCGTCGCGCGCCACGGCGCCCGCGTCGCCGTCGACGCGGCAGCGCTCGAGCGGGTCGCCGCGACACGCGCCCTCGTCGAGGGTCTCGCCGGCGACCCCGAGCCGCACTACGGCATCTCGACGGGCTTCGGCGCGCTCGCGACGACGTTCATCGCGCCCGAGCGCCGGCGTCAGCTGCAGGCCTCGCTCATCCGCTCGCACGCGGCCGGCACAGGACCCGAGGTCGAGGCCGAGGTCGTGCGCGCGCTCCAGCTCCTGCGGCTGCAGACCCTCGCGACCGGCCGCACCGGCGTGCGCCCCGTCGTCGTCGAGACGTACGCCGCGATGCTCAACGCCGGCATCACGCCGATCGTCCGCGAGTACGGCTCACTCGGCTGCTCGGGCGACCTCGCGCCGCTGTCGCACGTCGCGCTCGCCGCGATGGGCGAGGGCGACGTGCGGCTGCGGGATGCCGCCACCGGCGCGCTGGGCGACCCGATGCCCGCCGCGGAGGCGCTGAGCGCAGCATCCGTCGCTCCGCTCGTCCTGAGCGAGAAGGAGGGCCTCGCGCTCATCAACGGCACGGACGGGATGCTCGGGATGCTGCTCCTCGCGCTCCATGACCTGCGGGTGCTGCTCGACACGGCTGACGTCGCCGCCGCCATGTCGATCGAGAGCCAGCTCGGCACCGATGCCGTGTTCGCCGCCGACCTCATGGCGCTTCGGCCGCAGGTGGGCCAGGCGGAATCCGCCTCGAATCTGCGCGCGCTGCTCGCGGGATCGCCGATCATGGCGTCGCACCGGGACCCCTCGGTGTGCACGCGCGTGCAGGACGCGTACTCGCTGCGGTGCTCGCCCCAGGTGCACGGTGCGGCGCGCGACACGGCGACGCACGCCGAGCTGATCGCCTCGCGCGAGCTCGCGGCTGCCGTCGACAACCCCGTGATCACGCCCGACGGACGCGTCGAGTCGAACGGCAACTTCCACGGCGCGCCGGTCGCGTACGTCCTGGACTTCCTCGCGATCGCCGTCGCCGACGTCGCCTCGATCTCGGAGCGGCGCACCGACCGGGCCCTCGACGTGGCGCGCAGCAACGGCCTGCCGCCGTTCCTCGCGCACGAGGTCGGCGTCGACTCGGGCCTCATGATCGCGCAGTACGCCGCAGCCGGGATCGTGTCGGAGCTCAAGCGCCTCGCGGTGCCGGCATCGGTCGACTCCATCCCGTCGTCGGCCATGCAGGAGGACCACGTCTCGATGGGATGGGCGGCCGCGCGCAAGCTCCGCCGGGCGATCGACGGGCTCGCCCGCGTGCTCGCGATCGAGGTGCTCACCGCCGCGCGGGCGCTCGACCTGCGCGCGCCGCTGGAGCCCGCGGCGGCCACGCGCGGCGCGCGCGACGCCGTGCGGGCGGTCGCGGCGGGGCCGGGTCCCGACCACTTCGTCTCGCCGGACCTCGAGGCCGTCACGGAGCTCGTGCAGTCCGGGGCGATCCGGGCGGCAGCGGGGCTCTGACCGGGCGGGACCCTGGGCCCGCGCTTCGCCGACGCCCTCCGCGAGAGGCAGAACTGCGCGGGACACGCCGGTCGACGCGCATACATTCGCCCTCTCACGGAGGGGTAGGTCGGCGGCGCGGTGAACCCGCGCTCAGCGGTCGAGGCCGCGCGCGACCTTCAGCCAAGGGATCGAGGCGTCCGGCCGAGCGGCAGAGCCGCGCGCGTCGCCGTCGCAGCGCACCACGACGGCCCATTCCTCGAGGGACGTCCCCGCGTCGCGCAGCCGGTCGCGCAGCCGGCGGACGGCCTTGACGCTCGGCATCCCGTTCACCGAGACGTGCGCCATGTGCGTCGCGATGATCTCGCTCACGGCGCGCACGAGGGGGTGTGGCAGTCCGAGCCGCGCGCCCAGGCTGCGGGCGACATCCGCACCGTGCTCAGCGTGCCCGTACGACGTGATGCGGCCGTTGCGGCGACGCGTCGTGGCGGGCTTGCCGATGTCGTGCCACAGCGCAGCGAGCACGAGCAGCTCGCGCTCGTCGTCGGACGCGCCTGTCGCGTGAGCGTGCTCCGCCGCGAGGTCAGCCGCCCACAGCGAGTGGACGAGCACGTCGCCCTCGGGGTGCCACCCGGGATCCTGCGGTGTCGTCGCCAGCGCCGCGAGCTCGGGGATCTCTTCGATGAGCGCTCGGCGCGCAGCTGCTCGGACGGCACGCCGCGCGAGCGCAGGATCGATCGGAACCGCCGTCCGCGGTCCCGGTCGACGTCCGCAGGATCGCCGGTCATCGTGCCATTGGATCAGGGGACGGATGCCGCGGCAACCCTCGCCCACCGGTCCGGTCCAGGCCCAGCCACCGCCGCGAGAGGACAGAAATGCGCGCGACGCGCCGCGGTGACCGCACAGATCTGCCCTCCCGCGGCCGGGGGGCGTGGGTGTGAGGCGAGGGGACAGTTCGTCTGGTATCCCAGACAGGAGCACGGCGCAGGACGTTGGCGCCGGGGCGCACGCGCGGTGGAATCGACTCATGACCGACACGATCGACGCACGCACGCCCGCGGCACGCGCCGCAGCGGCGCCGGCGGCGAACCACAACGTCGGAGAAGACCACAATGTCGGAGGAGACCCGATGAGAACGTCCGACGAAGTGCAGATCTCCGACGCTGTGGCGCAGCCCGCGGCCGGCGCCCGCGTCGTCCGCGCGCCGCGCGGCGCCGAGCGCACCGCGAAGAGCTGGGGCGCCGAAGCGGCCAAGCGCATGCTCATGAACAACCTCGACCCGGAGGTCGCCGAGCACCCCGAGGACCTCGTCGTCTACGGCGGGACGGGCCGCGCCGCACGGTCGTGGGAGGCCTTCGACGCGATCGTGCGCACGCTGGACGAGCTCGAGCCCGACGAGACGCTCCTCGTGCAGTCGGGCAAGCCCGTCGGCGTCTTCCGCACGCACGAATGGGCTCCGCGCGTCCTCATCGCGAACTCCAACCTCGTCGGCGACTGGGCGACGTGGCCCGAGTTCCGCCGCCTCGAGCAGCTGGGCCTGACGATGTACGGCCAGATGACCGCGGGCTCATGGATCTACATCGGCACGCAGGGCATCCTGCAGGGCACGTACGAGACCTTCGCCGCCGTCGCGCGCTCGCTCGGCCGGGACAGCCTCGCCGGCACCCTGACCCTGACGGGCGGATGCGGCGGCATGGGCGGCGCGCAGCCGCTCGCCGTGACGCTCAACGGCGGCGCCGTCCTCATCGTCGACGTCGACGAATCCCGGCTCGCGCGCCGCGTCGAGCACGGCTATCTCGACGGGTACACGACCGATCTCGACGCCGCGATCGCGCGTGTGTCGGCGGCGAAGGCGGCCGGCGAGGCGCTCTCCGTCGGCGTCGTGGGCAACGCTGCAGAGGTCTTCCCCGACCTGCTTCTGCGCCACCAGGCCGGTGAGGTCGGGATCGACATCGTGACCGACCAGACCAGCGCGCACGACCCGCTCGCTTATCTGCCCGTCGGCATCGCGTTCGAGGACTGGCGGGATGCAGCATCCGCTGATCCCGAGGCGTTCACGGATCGCGCCCGCGGCAGCATGGCGAAGCACGTCGCCGCGATGGTCGGATTCCAGGATGCCGGAGCCGCCGTCTTCGACTACGGCAACTCGATCCGTGCCGAGGCGCAGCTCGGCGGATTCCGGCGCGCGTTCGAGTTCCCGGGCTTCGTCCCCGCGTACATCCGCCCGCAGTTCGCCGAGGGGCGCGGGCCGTTCCGGTGGGTCGCGCTCTCGGGCGACCCCGAGGACATCCGCAGGACCGACCGCGCCGTCATGGAGCTGTTCCCCGAGAACGCGGGGCTCGTCCGCTGGCTCGAGAAGGCCGGCGACACCGTCCACTTCGAGGGCCTGCCCGCGCGGATCTGCTGGCTGGGCTACAAGGAGCGGCACCTCGCGGGCCTGAAGTTCAACGAGATGGTCTCGTCCGGCGAGCTGTCCGGACCCATCGTGATCGGCCGTGACCACCTCGACGCCGGCTCGGTCGCGTCGCCGTACCGCGAGACCGAGGCGATGGCCGACGGCTCCGACGCGATCGCCGACTGGCCCCTCCTCAACGCCCTGCTCAACACGGCGTCGGGGGCGGCGTGGGTCTCGATCCACCACGGAGGCGGCGTCGGCATCGGGCGCAGCATCCATGCCGGTCAGGTGACGGTCGCCGACGGAACCGCGCTCGCCGCCGAGAAGCTCGAGCGGGTCCTCACGAACGATCCGGGCACGGGCGTCATGCGCCACGTCGACGCCGGCTACGACCGCGCCCGCGAGGTCGCGGCAGACCGGGGTCTGAAGATCCCCATGCTGTGACGATCCGCGCGTGTCACGTTTCCGGACACTTCTCGGACCCGATGCCGACGCCTTCTGCGACTCACCCGATGGACGTGTCGCAGAACACGCGGCGTGCGGTGTAGTGAAGTCGCGGTTTGTGAGACACGGTGCCACGGCGCCGAGGAGAGGACGGATGCTGTGAGCGCGACGCTCATCACGGACATCGGCGAGCTGACGACCAACGTCGGGGTGCCGGGCGACCCGTGCGGGACGCTGAGGGATGCCGCGATCCTGATCGAGGGCGGCCGCATCGCGTGGGTCGGTCGCGCTGTGGACCTCCCACCGATCGCGGGAGTAGCCGAGACCACATCCGCTGGACGAGACGGTGGGAAACCGCCGCACCGTCGTCCAACCGATGTGGCCACGCGGTCCGGGAGCGTCGTAGAGGTCGTCGATGCGGGCGGGCGGGCCGTCATCCCGGGCTTCGTCGACTCGCACACCCACCTCGTGTTCGGGGGAGACCGGGCCGACGAGTTCGAGGCCCGCATGACCGGCACGCCCTATGCCGCGGGCGGCATACGTCGAACCGTCGCGGCGACGCGCGCCGCGTCGGACGACGAGCTGCGCCGGCGGCTGAAGCGATTCGTCGCCGAGCTGCACGCGCAGGGGACGACGACCTTCGAGATCAAGACGGGCTACGGCCTCACGGTGCGCGACGAGGCGCGGCTCGCGCGGCTCGCGGCCGAGGCGACGCCCGAGGTCACGTTCCTCGGCGCGCACGTCGTCCCCGCCGAGTACGCCGACGATCGCGACGAGTACGTCGAGCTCGTGTGCGGACGGATGCTGCACGACTGCGCGCCGCACGCGCGCTGGATCGACGTCTTCTGCGAGCGCGGCGCGTTCACGCCCGACGAATCGCGGAGGATCCTCGCCGCCGGCATCGCGCACGGCCTCCTGCCCCGCGTGCACGGCAACCAGCTCGGCCCCGGCGAGGGCGTGAGGCTTGCGGTCGGGCTGGGAGCAGCATCCGTCGACCACTGCACGTACCTCGACGACGGGGACGTCGCGGCCCTCGCGGGGAGCGAGACGGTCGCGACGCTGCTGCCGGGCGTCGAGTTCTCGACACGCCAGCCGTACCCCGACGCGCGGCGGCTCATCGACGCCGGCGTGAATGTCGCGCTCGCGAGCGACTGCAATCCCGGATCGAGCTTCACGAGCTCGATGCCGCTCATGATCGCGCTCGCGGTCCGCGAGATGGGCATGACTCCTGCCGAGGCGGTGTGGTCCGCGACGGCGGGCGGCGCGAGGGCGCTGCGCCGCGACGACGTCGGCGTCATCGCCCCCGGAACGCGCGCCGACCTCGTGCTGCTGGACGCTCCGACCCGCGTGCACCTCGCGTATCGGCCGGGCGTCCCGCTCGTCGCGGGCGTCTGGAAGGACGGACTGCCGCTCTGAGCACGCCGGGGCTGCAACAACTCCTCAAGGTCGTGCGGCATGAGCCGCGACACGCCCCGCGGCCGCCAGATCGAGCAGATATTCGAGGAGTTCGTGTCGAGAAGACGACGCCGGCGCAGCGAGTGGGGGAGTCGCCGCGCCGGCGTCTGTCACGGGATCAGGATGCCGCGAGCTCCGCGATGTCCTGGGGAGTGAGGGCCGACCCCCACACCGTGAGCTCGTCGACGTCGCCCTGGAAGGGCGTGTCCCACCAGTTGACTCCGAGGGCGAAGTTCGCGCCGGGTGAGCTGAGCACATCCGGGAACCCGCTGCCGTGGAACCGCCGGACGCCGTCGATGTAGACCGAGATCCATCCCTCGTCCACGACGAACGCGACATGGCTCCACTCGCCGACCGGCAGGGACTGACCCGTGCCGGCGTCGTACCAGGCCGAGCCCGACCACACCATCGTCGACCCGCCGACACCGCCGTGTCCGCGCGGGACGAGGCTGACCCAGGAGTCAGCACTCGCCGCCGCGAAGAACGCCGTCGTGTACTGCGTCAGCACCTCGGGTCGCAGCCACAGGCTCACGGAGTACGAGGAACCCTGCACAAGGCCGTCGGGGAGCCGGACGCCGGAGGTCCCGTCCAGGTGCAGCGCCGACCCGTCGACGCCGTCCGCGACGTAGGCCGCGGCTCCGCCGGGGAGGTGGATGCGGTCAGCCGTCGTCGTCGCGGGTGCGTGCGCTCCGGTGGCGTCGGCGAGGCCGCCGTCGAACGACCATGATCCGGCGAGCACCCCCGGGGTGCGGGGGAGGACCGTCACCGGGAACGACACGGTCGTGGAGGCGGTGCCGTTCGTCACTGTCGCCGTGAGGCTCGCGGTCGCGGCGGGGTCGCCGATCCCGGGACGCGTCACGACGCCCGCGTCCGAGACGACCTCCGGTGCCGAGGACGACCACGAGATCGTCGTACCCGCCGTGCCCGACGTCGGAAGCTGCAGGTCGGTCGTGACGGCGCTCGTGTCGCCGAGGTCGATCGCGGCGGCGACGGCGGCGACAGCATCCTTCGGCGAGAGAATGTCGACGGCGCGGCCCCACAGCGTCACGCCCCCCTCGGAGACCACCGAGAGACCCACCGACCAGCGCTCGTACTGCGCGTCCCACGTCGGCGCGAAGACGCCCTTGTAGACCGTGCCGCCGATCGTGAGCTCGGCCGTGTGCCGGCTTGTGAGCTTCCAGCGGCCCGTGAGCTCGCCGGCGATCGTGCCGTTCGCCTGGAGTTTGATGTCGCTCGGGGTCGCGGCCGTCGCGGTGATGTCCTTGCCGAGGTCGATGAGCTGCCATGAGCCCACGACGTCGTCGCGGAAGACCTTGCCCGCGGTCTCGCCGGCGTACCGCTGCGGCGACACGACAGGCCAGCCGTCGGCGTTCATCCACATCTGGTGCACGCGGACCTCGTGCGCCTCGCCCGTGCCGGGGAAGCGCGCGTGGAACACCATGAACGACCGCCCCTCCTCGTCGTCGTACCAGGAGGTGTGCCCGGGGGAGACGTAGCCCGTTCCCGGACCGGTCCCGGGGTCGCCCAGCTCGCGCGTGAAGACGTGGCCGCCCATGAGCTTGACGCCGTAGGGCTCGACCGATGCGTCGTCGAACAGCGGCAGCGACGGGTTGGCTTTCACCTCGGTCATGTCGTTGCCCTGCGCGTCGAGGTACGGGCCGTCGGGGCTCTTGGACCGCGCGACCCGGACGTCGTAGCCGCCCGAGACGTCGAGGCCGCCGAACGAGAGGAAGAGGTAGTAGTAGCCCGTCTCCTCGTCGTAGCGGATCGTGGGCGCCTCGATGCGGCTGTGGTTGCCGCCGACGAGGTGCGTGCCATAGCCCTGGCCGGGCAGCGGCTCGCCCGTCGCGGGGTCGAGCTTCAGGATGAAGATGCCGCCGGAGTACGAGCCGTAGACCATCCACAGGTCACCCTCGGCGTCGTAGAACGCGTCGGGGTCGACCGCGTTGGGGTGGAGGCGCGCGTCGTAGACCTCACCTGGATTCTCGGACTCCTCGTCCCACATCCCGGACTTCAGGAGGATGCCCTCGTTCTCGTACGGGCCGTCCACCGCGTCTGACACGGCGAGGCCGAGCGCCGAGCGCGGCGAGTCGCCCTTGCACGCGTTGTAGTACATCGCATAGCGGCCGTCCGGCAGCTGGATGACGTCAGCGGCCCACAGCGTGCGGGTCTGCGCCCATTCGAACGTCTCGGCGAGCTCCGCGTAGATGTCCTCGAACAGCGGGTTGTCGGCATCCTGCGACAGGTCGATGCTGTTCTGCTCCCACGCGATGAGGTCGGTCGTGTGCGCCGAGGCGCCGTGGGATCCGAAGACCCAGATGTCGTCGCCGTCGGTCACGACGGACGGGTCGTGGACCGTCACATCCTGGAAGTCGGGCGGAGGCGGAAGCTCGGCGGCGGGCTTCGCCCAGGCGGCACTCGCAGAGAGCACGCCTGTGACGAGGATCCCGGCCGTTCCGAGCGCCATCGCGGTGCGCAGCGGGAGCATTGGCATAAGGGAGGACTCCTTGTTCGTCGTCGGACAGCGGATGCCGCGGGCTCTGCGACGAGTCGCGACGCTCCCGAACATACAACGTTGTAGAGCCGATGTACAACGATGGAAATCGGTGGACGGAGTCGGGGTCAGTGACCGCGCGGCGTGTCGATCGTCCAGTCGACGGGGTCCAGCGCCGTCGCGACGTCCCAGTCGTCCTCGTCCCACGTGAAGGTCGCCACGGCGCACGTCGGCATGTGGCCGATCTCGCCGGAGAGCTGCCATGCCAGGCTGCTCATGCCCGGGTCGTGCGCGACGACGACGACGGATGCCACCCCGCGCTCGGCCGCGGCATCCAGGAGGAACGACGCGGGGGCGCCGTAGAGCTCCTCCTGCTGCTCGACGGGCACGCCGAGCGCCTCGCCGAAGAACGCCGCGGTCGTCGCGGCGCGCAGCGCCGTGCTCGACAGGATGGCGTCGGCGCGGAAGCCGGAGTCGGCCAGCCGCCGGGCCATGACCGGAGCGTCCCGGAACCCGCGGTCGTTCAGCGGCCGATCGTGGTCGTCGAGGGACGGGTCGCCCCAGTCCGACTTCGCGTGACGCACGAGAGCGAGCTTGATGGTCATGTCGCCGCCTTTCCTGCCAGGAGTTCCAGCACGCACAGCGCCGCGAGCCGCACGGTGCGCTGGTCGGGCGCATCGGCCGTCGCGTCGACCTCGACGATGTCGGCGCTGCGCACGCGGGGATCGGATGCCGCCTCCCGCACGAGTGCGCGCAGCTCCCACGCCGCGAGCCCGCCCGGCACGGACGCGGGGCAGCCGGGAGCGACCGACCTGTCGCAGACATCGACGTCGATGTCGAGATGGATGCCGCCGCCCGCGCCGCCGGCGACTTCGAGCGCCGCGGCCATGACGTCGGGCACGCCTCGCCTGCGCGCGTCGTCCAGCGTGATGACCGTGATGCCGTACTCCTGGGCCCGGCGCGCATAGGGGACGGAGTTGGCGAAGTCCGCGATCCCGATCTGCACGATGCGTCGCCCGTCGAAGCCGGCCTCGACGAGACGGCGGACGGGCGAGCCGTTGGACACGCCGTCGCGCAGGTCGAAGTGCGCGTCGAGCGTGATGAGCCCCGTTGCGGCGGCGCCCTGCGCGACGGCGTACGTCACGGAGTTGTCGCCGCCGAGGGCGATGACCAGGTCGGCACGCGCCGCGAGGTCGCCGACGCGCGCGCGGACAGCATCCTCGTTCGCGTCCGGATCGGGCACGTCGCCGCCATCCGCGATCCGCAGCGCGGACGCGAGGTCGACGGCGGGCGGCCCGATGAGCGTCGTGCTGTAGCGCTGCAGCGCGTCGCGGACCGCGGCCGGCGTCGCGTGGGCGCCCGTGGGGGAGAGGGAGGTCCGGAAGGCCGGCACGCCGAGGATGACAGCATCCAGCCGCTCCTGCAGGTCGTCGAACGACGGCCAGGCGCCCGCGCGCGGCCAGAGTGGATCGTGGGACAGGGCCATCAGATCGACACGTACGCCCAGGCGGTGCGGCCGCTCGCAAGCACGACCGAGATGCGGCGATACAGCGAGACCTCGTACTCGTCCGCGGCGTCGAGCTCGTCCTCCGTCACGTAGATCGCCTTGCCCACGACCTTGTCGCGGGGGTTTCCGGTCGCGCGGACGACCGGATGCACGGCGAGCCCGGAGAGGTCGACGACGCGCGTGTCCGCGATCTCGGCGTAGTCGACGGTGTAGCCGGGGAGGACGTCGTCCTCGCCCTCCAGGTGGCGGCCGAACGTCGTGAGCTGCACGTCGGGATTCTGCAACGTGCCGTAGCTGAAGAGGAGCTGGTCGGCGACCTCGGGCATGCGCCCAGATTAGCCGAGCACGGCGTGTGCGATCGAGAAGATCACGAGTCCCGCGAGCGCTCCGACGATCGTTCCGTTGAGGCGGATGTACTGAAGGTCGCGACCGACCATGAGCTCGATCTTCTCGGTCGTCTCGGCGGGATCCCAGCGCTCGACGGTGTCGGTGATGATCGACGCGATGTCGTGCCGGTAGCGGTCGACGAGGAAGACCGCGGCATCCGTCACCCACGCGTCGACGCGGCGCTGGAGGGCGGCATCCGTCGTGAGCCGTTCGCCGATCTCGGCGACGGCCGTCGCGGCGCGGCGCCGCAGTCCGCTCGCCGGATCGGCGAGCGACGCGAGCAGTCCGGTCTTCGCGGTGTTCCACGCCTCGGCGGCGAGCTCGCGGACGCGGGGGCTGTCGAACACGGCGATCTTGGCGTCCTCGAGGCGGCCGATCGTCGCGGGGTCGTGCTGCAGATTCTCGGCGAGGCGCGCGAGGTAGCCGTCGATGGCCTTGCGGGCAGGATGCTGCGCATCGGCCTTGACGGCCGCCACGAACTTCACGGCCTCGTTGTACACGGTGTCGTCGACGAGCCGCAGCGCGATCGACGGGACCCAGGCCGGAAGCCGGCGCGAGACGAGCCCCGAGAAGGCGGCCTGATTCGCCCCGAGCCAGGTCGCGATGTTGTCGACCGCGAGATCGACGGCACCGTGGTGCGCCCCGGAGTCGACGATGCGGGCGAGCCACGCGCCGAGGGGAGGACCCCACTCCGGCGCGATGAGGTGCTCGCGGGCGAGCTCTTCGAGGACGTCCTGCACGTCGTCGTCGCTGAGGGCCCGCAGGATTCCGGAGGCCATGGCCGAGCCCTCCGCCGTGACGCGCTCGGCGTGCGCGGGCTCGCTCAGCCAGGCACCGGCTCGGGCGGCGATCGCGGTCGCGTCGAGCTTGGCGCGTACCACGTCGCCGCGGAGGAACTCCGTCTCGACGAACTCGCCGAGCGTCCGGCCGATCTCGTCCTTGCGGTTCGGGATGATCGCCGTGTGCGGGATCGGGATCCCGAGCGGATGACGGAACAGCGCCGTGACGGCGAACCAGTCGGCCAGAGCGCCGACCATGCCGCCCTCTGCGGCCGCCCGCACATAGGCGAGCGCAGGGATCTGCTCCTCGAAGGCGAACGACACCAGGAAGACGGCGGCCATCCCGAGGAGGGCGCCGAGCGCGACGCCCTTCATGACGCGCAGCGCGCGTCGCCGCTCCTGGTCGGCCGGGCTCAGCAGGTGTGTCGGAGTCAGCACCATATCGGCATCCTCGCACGCGCTCGGGCGGGATCGGTCAGACCCCGCCCGAGCGGCGCGGATGCGCGGCTGATCCGCAGACTCAGCCTGCGGCGCGCTTCACGAGCTCGGTGATGCGGGCCTCGTCGGCCTTCGTGAGCGAGAGGATCGCGTAGGACGTGGGCCACATCTCGCCCTCGTCGAGCATTGCGGCCGTGTCGAAGCCGAGGGTCGCGTAGCGGTCCTTGAACTTCTCGGCGGGCTTGAAGAAGAGGACGACCTTGCCGTCGCGCGTGTATGCGGGGAAGCCGTACCAGGTCTTCGACGCGAGCTGCGGCGCGGCCGAGGTGACGATCGCGTCGATGCCCTCGGCGATCGCGCGGTCGCTGTCTCCCATGCCGGCGATCGCGTCGAGGAGGTCCTGGCGGTCGATCGCCGCCTTCTCCTCGGCGGTCTTGCCCTTGCGCTCCTGCTTCTTGAGCTCGGCGGCGCGGTTGCGCATGGCGGCGCGCTCGTCGGCGGTGAATCCGGACTTGGTGGTGGTTCGTTCAGGGCTCATGACGGCAACGATACGGACCGGCCCGCGCGCGTGCTTCTCGAATCCTGCTCAGCTTCTCCGCCCCGTACGGGGAGCGATCAGCTCTCGAGCCGGCCGAGCCACGCGGTCGCGACGGTCGAGTGCGCGGACTCGGGGTCGGACGGGTGGAACAGGCCCGCGACGACGTCGCGCGACAGGCGGCTCAGCTCGGACCGCGAGAAGTACGACGAGCCGCCCGCCACGAGTACGGCGTCGTCCACGATCCGCTTGGCGGACGTCACGGCCCGGTGCTTGACCCCCGCGAGGAGCGAGAACCACCGTGCGCCGTGGTCGACGAGCCCGTCGACGTCGCGGCTGAGCGCCTCCAGCTGCGGCGGGAGCGCGTCGTACTCGAGGGCCATGTCGGCGACCCGCCAGCGGATGTCGGGGTCCTGGCTGTACGCCTTGCCGGTCCGCTTCGAGGTGCGAGCGGCGGCGGTCGCGACGGCGAGGTCGAGCGCCCGCCGCGCGATGCCGGTGTAGACCGAGGCGAGGAGCAGCTCGAAGACGCTGAAGATGCCGAACACGATGGGGTCGGGATTCGGGCCGGGGTCGATCCGGCGCACGACACGGTCGGCGGGCGCCACGACGCCGTGGAGTTCGGTCGTCCGGCTCTGCGTCGCGCGCATGCCCAGGGTGTTCCAGTCGTCGCGGGTCACGACAGCATCCGTCCGGTCGACGAAGGCGTAGACGAGCTTGGGCGCATCCTCGCTCGTGGTGTCCAGGCCGTGCAGGCCGAGCTTCGTCCAGACCGGCGCGAGCGACGTGAAGATCTTCGTTCCGGTGAAGGCGTACGAGCCGTCGGCGTGGGGCGCAGCATCCGTGTCGCTCCCGAACAGGACGAGATCGTTGCCGGCCTCGCTGATGCCGAACGCGAAGACCTCGCCCGCGACGGCGCCCTCCTGCACGAACCGCAGGGCGTCGACGCCGCGGTCGGCCATGACCTTCGCGACGCCCGTCCAGACCAGGTGCATGTTGACGGCGAGCGCCGTGGCGGGCGCCGCGCCGGCGAGCCGCTGCTGGAGGACGGATGCCTCGGCGAGGCCCAGCCCTCCGCCTCCGAGCTCGGCCGGCACGAGGATCGCGAGGTATCCGGCTGCCTTCAGGTCGGCGAGATCCTCGTCGGGGAAGGTGTTCTCGCGGTCGTGCACGGCCGCGCGCTCGCGGAAGCGTTCGAGCAGCTCGTCGGGCAGGAGGGAGGTCGGGTCGAACGACGTCGCGGTCACGAGATCATTCTGCCGCCCGCTCGGCCGCGCGGATCCGTGCCGAACTCCGGCTGGATGGCGCCTGACCCCCGCCACGGCGGTCGGCGGGGCCTCATAGGCCGCACCGAGCCGGAGTTCGGCACGCGGTGTGCGGTCAGCGCATGCGAGCGTGCCACCGCGCGGCTCTGCGCGGCGCTCCGGCGTGGCACGCGGCGCGGCGACCCGGCGTCGGGAGGATATGCGCATGGGCCGCATCGCGCAGACGCTCATACCGCCCTCGCAGCGCCAGTCGGTCGCGGAGCTCACGGACGCCGTCGACCTGGACCGAGGCGAGGTCGTGCGCAAGCGCACGGGCTTCCTCATCATGCTCGTCCTGGCGGCGCTCGTCGCCGTCGCCGGAGTCCTGACCGACTCGACGGCCACCGTCATCGGCGCGATGATCATCGCGCCGCTCGCCACGCCGATCCAGGGCATCGGCCTGGGGCTCGTCATCGGAAGCCGGAGCATCGTGGGCCGGTCGATCGTCTGGGTCGTCCTCGGCACCGTCATCGTCGTGCTTCTCGGAGCCGCGTTCGCCGCCTTCATCGGCGATGCGGGCAGGCTCGCGGACAACTCGCAGATCTCGGGACGCACGTCGCCGAACCTCATGGACCTCGTCGCTGCCCTCGCGACGGGCATCGCCGGCGCCTTCGCGATGTGCCGGCGGGACCTGAGCGCCGTGCTGCCCGGCGTCGCCATCGCGATCTCGCTCGTTCCGCCGCTCGCCGTCGTCGGCGTCTGCGCCGGGGTGGGGGAGTGGGGTCAGGCGTTCGGGGCCTTCATGCTCTTCCTGTCGAACGTCTTCGCGCTCGTCATCGCCGGGGCCTTCGTCTACACGGCTGCGGGCTACGCGCGCGACCCGTCGTCGTCGCCGACGGCCAACCGCCGGCGGGCGTACGCCGTCGTGGCGGTTCTCGCCGTGCTCGTCGCCGTGCCGCTGGCCGCCAACACGCTCGTGGCCTTCGCGCTCGCGCAGTGGGGCCTTGCCGTGCGGGCGGAGGCTCAGGACTGGCTGGCCGGCTCACCCGATGCGTCCGTCGGCGATGTCACGTGGCAGGGGCTGACGGCGGAGGTCGGTGTCCTCTCGGCGTCGGGCGACCTGCCGCCGGCCTCCGAGCTCGCCGAGGGGCTCGCCGGCCGCGTTCCGGAGTTCGTGGACGTCGTCGTCGACCTCGAGATCGGCGCGCAGCTGCCCGTGCCCCGCACCGCGGGGGAGTGAGCACGCGGCGGGGTCGGCCTCACCGGAGCGCAATGAGCCACTCCTCGGCGAGTTCGTGGGCGCGGATGCCGTAATCCAAGGTCGCGCGCTGGTACCGGAAGAGGTCGGCTGCCTCGGCCGGGATCTCCTGCGCGTCCAGCCCCCGACCCGCGTCGCGAAGGACGGCCAGGTCGCCGCGCACGCGCGCGAGCAGCGTGTCGACGATCGCTCGACGCTCATCGGGCTCTGGCACGAAGCCGAGGAGGAAGACCTTCGCGAGCATGACCGTCTCGGCGTCGGACCCGTCGACGGGAGCCCGCATCCACGCCGCCCACGTCTCACGGCCGCTGTCGGTGATCGTGTGGAGCTTCCGCCCGCGCCGACCGTCCGGGTCGCCGGCCACCGTCACGTGACCCGCGTCGACGAGCAGCCGCAGGGCGCGCTGGATGCTGCCGAAGCTCGCGCTGTAGAACAGCGACGGTCCAAGAGAGAACTGCTTGTGCAGGTCATACAGCGAGAGGGGGCCGAGGAGCAGCATCCCGAGAATGAAGTGGTGCACGGCGGACTCCTTCGCGCTATATTCCCCTTAGATATATCTACACGTTATATCGAGGAGTTATGCCGATGAGCGATCTTTCCACGCGAGCACGGGCAGAGCGTCGCGTCGCGGCGGTGGGCCGGCATCTCGCTTCGCTCTCGGCAGCCCGCGCGCGACGAGGGCTGCCCGAGCCGCAGATCCTGCTGCGCACGCCGGACGACGAGCTCGCGTGGGGTGAGCGGGACCAGCCCTTCCACGCCGCGAGCATCGGGAAGATCATGACCGCGACGCTCGCGGTGCAGCTCGCCGAGCGCGGGATGCTCGATCTCGACGCCCCGCTGCCGCGCGTGCTTCCCGGCCGCGAGTGGGCGGGGCTGTTCGTCGTGGACGGCGTCGAGCGCGCAGCATCCGTCACCGTCCGCCGGCTGATGGCGCACACGAGCGGCGCGGCGGACTACTTCGAGGGCCCGACACGAGCGGCGCGCCCGTTCGTCGCCGAGGTCGCGGCCGAGCGCGACCGGCTCTGGGCGCCGGGCGACCTCCTCGACTACTCGCGCCGGAATCAGGACCCGGTCGGAGAGCCCGGTGCAGGCTTCTCCTACTCCGACACGGGGTACGTCCTGCTCGGCCGCGTCGTCGAGGAGGCGGGCGGCGCCTCGCTCGGCGCGCAGCTGCACGAGCGCATCTTCGGGCCGGTCGGTATGACGGCATCCTGTCTGCAGTTCCACACGATGCCCGGCGGGTCGGCGTCTCCGGCCAGCCCCGGGGAGGCGCTCGGCATCGCGCCGCTCTGGGTCGGCGACGCCGAGCTGAGCCGAGCGCGCAGCCTCAGCTGCGACTGGGGCGGCGGCGGGGTCGTGACGACAGTGGACGACCTCCTGCGGTTCAGCGAGGCATGGACCTCGGGCGAGCTCGTCGGCGAGGCATCCCGAGAGCGCATGTCGACGGCGCGGCACCGCTTCCGCCCGGGCATCCACTACGGCGAGGGCGTCATGGAGCTCCGGTACGGCGGGTTCATGCCGCTCCTGGCCGGCATGCCGAGGGCGTACGGGCATCTCGGCGTGACCGGCGCGCACCTCTTCGCGATCCCGGATGCCGGCATCCGCCTCGCGATGAACTTCCACTCGACGCGCGAGATGACGCGCAGCTTCCGCACGCATATCCGGCTCGTGCAGCACGCACTCCGGCACGCGCGCTGACCGCCTGCGGCGGCGCCGGGTCAGGCGCGCAGGGCGTCGTACAGGTGGCGCATCGTGTCCTCCGGCAGGTCGCGGTGCGGCGAGTGCCCCGCGCCCTTCACGACCGACACCGAGACGCGCGGGTTCGCGCGCACTTCGTCGACGAGCTCGCCCTTGAAGATCGAGTAGACCTCGGGGTCGGACGCGATGACGTGCGTCGGCACGAGGAGGTGCGCGACGGCAGCCCGGACGTCCCACTCGGGGTTCTGCTCGCTCGTCTGCTCGACCGCCCAGCGGCTCGCCTGCTGCGCCGAGAGGGCCTTGAGCTCGACATCCTGTTCGTGCCAGTGCGGATGCTCGGCACGCACCGCCGCCATGCTCGGGTCGTCGAACGACCTCTCCTGCGACTCGCGGACGACGTCCCGGTCGTGGGGGTTCAGGTGGATCGCGGGGTCGATGAGGATGAGGCGCCGCGTCCAGCCGAAGTGCTCGGCGGCCGCGAGGGTCGCGGCGGCGCCGCCGAGCGAGTGCGCGACGACGAGCTCCCAGTGGTCCTGCCCGTCGGGGCGCGTGCGCGAGAGGTCGGCGGCGTACGCGTCGAGCGTGTAGTCCAGCGCGCGCGGGGCGAGGCCGTGCCCGCGCAGGTCGACGGCGACGGCGTACCACCCCGCCTCGGCGAGGGCGAGGCCGTAGCGCCACATGAGGGCGCCGTTCGAGCCGAGCCCGTGGACGAGGAGCGCGTGGCGCGACGACGAGGGGTCGCCCCACGCCAGCCGGGGAAGGGTCAGGGGAGCAGGCATGCGCTCAGGATACGGTGACGACCAGGGCCCGCTCGGACGGGGGAGGATGGTCGGCATGATCTCTACGGAACTGGCAGCCGCGCTGCGCAGCGCTGGTCTCGTGTGGCACCCGAAGTCGGGCGACCGGTTCCAGCTCGACGAGCCCGAGTTCGAGGCCGACGTCTTCACCGTGAGCGAGATGACGATCGAGCCGCGGACGTATCCGACCGGCCAGATCCTCGCCTTCAACGGCACGACCGAGTGGGCGCTGGACTCCGTCGCCCTCGAGGACGCCCTGTGGCTTCCGCGCGAGGATCAGCTGCGCGAGATGCTGCGCGGCACGTTCCGGACGCTTCGGCGGCTGCCCGACACGCACCAGGTCGAGATCGTCGTGGGCGGCGCGGCGCTCGTGTTCGAGCATCCTGAACCGTCCGACGCGTACGCGCTCGCGCTGCTCGCGCTGCTCCGCCGGCTGGAGTGACGCGGGCCGGGTGACGTCGGCGGGGCTCCGCCGGCTCGAGTGACACCGGCGGGAGCGCGTCACACCCCGATCGTGAGCGCGGCCGTGCAGCCCGACGACGGCGATCCCGACATCGTCGCGATCTGGTGGATGCCGCCGTCGTCGCCGAAGACGTTGTCGCTCTGCAGTGAGATCTGCGCCACGTTCCGCACGCTCTGCTCGTAGCCGGCGGTCGCGTAGACGGCTGCGTTCGTCTCGGCGGGCAGCGCGATCTGGCTCGTCTTGACGATGGGTCCCGACGCGACCGCGGTCGCGACATCCTCGTACACCTCGAAGTGGATGTGCGGCCAGCGGCCCGAGTAGCAGGCCGGGTAGATCGTCGTGAAGGTGACGGTCCCGTTCGCATCGGTCGCCTGCACGCCCCGGAGGTAGTTCTCGTCCTCGACGCCGCGGCTGTAGAGCGAGTAGTTGCCGTCGCGGTCGCAGTGCCAGAGGTAGACGCCCCGACCCTCCAGCGCCGCGCCGGTCGCGGCATCCCGCACTGTCAGCGCAACCGTCAGCGGCACGCCCTCCGCGACCGTCGTGGACGATCCGAAGCTCGAGCGGATGTCGCTGCGGACGATGCCCGAGTCGTCGAGCACGTTCACGCCGTTCGATCCGTCGCCCGGG
This sequence comes from Microbacterium sp. NPDC019599, assembly GCF_040632175.1. NCBI lineage: Bacteria > Bacillati > Actinomycetota > Actinomycetes > Micrococcales > Microbacteriaceae > Microbacterium > Microbacterium sp. NPDC019599. The sequence continues at coordinate 73,809 of NZ_JBEYBL010000008.1, read as the reverse complement.
TAGGGTCCTCCGGTCTCGTCGGGGACTTCGTCGAGGGGGACGGATGCCTCGGCCGTGGCGCTCGCGGAAGGGGATGTCGTCGGGGTCGGGGTCGGTGTCGTCTCGGCGGTCGCGGCCGCGTCCTCCGGCTGGGCGCCGCACGCCGCGAGGAGGGTCGTCAGCGCGACGCCGCCGAAGATGCCGAGGGCGCGGCGGCGATCGATGAGGGTGCGCACGTCGTAGACGAGACCGCGGTGGTCTTCGTCGATCGGATTGCCGTCGGCGTCGGTCCAGTCGTCGTTCGTCATGGCGCCATGCAAGCGGGCCCGGCTATGTCCGCGCTATGAGGACGCGATCACGTGATGGTGGGAACCGGCTCGGTGTCGGGGATGGGGCTCGCGTCACGGCCGCGGAGGTCGGGGAAGGAGCGGACGAAGACGGCCGACACGATGACGCCCAGCACCGCGAATCCCGTCGCCGCCCAGTACGCGCCCTGCGGGCCGACTCCGTCGATGAGGAAGCCCGCGATCGCCGAACCGGCGGCGGCGCCGATCAGCTGTCCCGTCGCGACCCAGCCGAACGACTCCGCCGTGTCGCTGAACTTCACGCTGGCCGAGGTCATCGCGAACATGACCGCGAGCGCGGGCGCGATGCCGATGCCCGCGATGACGAGCGACCCGCCGAGCCACCACACGTCGAGCGAGAACGTCGTGAACGCCAGGCCCGCTGCGACGACGGCGAACCGGCGCGCCATCGCCCACGGGCCGATCGGGATGTGACCGAACGACAGGCCGCCGGCGAGGCTGCCGATCGAGAAGACGGCGAGCACGATGCCGGCCTCGAGCCCGCCGTGGCCGAAGGTCGCGACGACGCCCGCCTCGACGGCCGCGCACGCGCCGATGAGGAGGAAGCCCGTGACCGTCGCGAGGAGCACCGGGGGCTTGGCGAGCACCTTGCCGAAGCTGCGCCGGCTGCGCGGGATGCGCACTCGGCCGACCTCGGGGGAGAGGATGAACCACGCGCCGCCGCCTACGAGGATCACGACGATGAGGATGAGCGCCTGCACGGTCCCGACCTGCGTCGCGACGAACGTGATGAGCACGGGCGCGATGATCCAGATGATCTCCTGCAGCGACGCGTCGAGCGAGAAAAGCGGCGTGAGCTGCCGCGAGTTGACCATCTTCGGATAGATCGTGCGGACGGCCGATTGCACGGGCGGCGTCGAGAGGCCCGCCAGGAGGCCGAGGAGCATGTAGCCCGGCAGCGGAAGCTGGACGAGTGCGAGGGCCGTGAGCGCGAGGGCGCACACGGCGAGCGTCGTGGTGAGGACGCGCCGCATGCCCCAGACGCCCATCCAGCGGCTCGTGACGGGGCCGGCGATCGCCTGGCCGACCGAGGTCGCCGCCAGGACGAGGCCCGCCTGGCCGTACGAGCCGGTCACCTGCTCGATGTGCAGGAGGATCGCGAGGCTCGTCATCCCGTTCGGGAAGCGGGCGGTGAGCTGGGCCGCGATGATGCGGCCGACGCCGGGGGTGCGCAGCAGTTCACGGTACCCGGCCATCAGATCAGGCTATCGCGGAGGGGTCGGGGCCTGCCAAGTGAGCGGCCCGGTCGTCGTTCGACACGCCCGGGGCGTGCGGGTCGCCGAAATCCCGCCGCGGATCCGCGACACGCCGATGCGCCTGCTCGGGCCGGATGGGATGTCGGACCCCGCGCGTACCGTCGATCCTGTGGACAGATGCGGCCGCGGCATCCGAAAACGGCTCATTCCAGGCGTTTTCCCGGGCTTCCTGACAATCTCGCCGCCTGTGGATGAAACGGTGGAGAAGCTGTGTTGTATATGGGGAGAACGGTGGAAAACTACACGGATGTAACTACTAGCCCTTGTGGTGCTATCCAATGTCCGTACCCATATGTAGTATTGGACTCCCGGTGGGGGGACCGCCGGTCAGAACACCGGATGTGAGGGGAGAAACGATCCATATGGCGATCACGGTCTACACGAAGCCCGCCTGCGTGCAGTGCAACGCGACGTACCGCGCACTCGATTCCAAGGGCATCGAATACGAGGTCCTCGACGTCTCGCAGGACCCGGCAGCGCTCGAGCAGGTCAAGGCCCTCGGCTATCTGCAGGCGCCCGTCGTCATCACCGACGAAGACCACTGGTCGGGCTTCCGTCCCGACAAGATCGACGAGCTCGCCGCGCGTCTGGCGTGAGTCATGAGCGCGGTGGCCACGAGCGCCCCGCTGCTCGTGTACTTCTCAAGCGTCTCCGGCAACACGGCGCGCTTCATCGAGAAGCTCGACCTGCCCGCCCTGCGCATCCCGCTCCACTCCACTGAGCCGCCGCTCGTGGTCGACGAGCCGTTCGTCCTGGTCACCCCGACGTATGGGGGCGGCCAGGGACGCGGCGAGGAGAAGGGCGCGGTGCCCAGGCAAGTCATCCGGTTCCTCAACGACGAGCGCAACCGGTCGTTCCTGCGTGGGGTCATCTCCGCCGGGAACACGAATTTCGGCGAGGCCTTCTGCCTCGCCGGCGACATCATCAGCCGCAAGTGTTGTGTGCCCCACTTGTATCGGCTAGAGCTCTTCGGCACGCCAGAAGATGTGGATCGCGTGAGCGACGGATTGGAACGATGGTGGAAGCTGCACTGAAAGAGACCGACTTCAAGACGGATCCGCGGTTCGAGGGGCTCGACTATCACGCCCTCAACGCGATGCTCAACCTCTACGGCGCGGACGGGAAGATCCAGTTCGACGCCGACAAGCGCGCTGCCCGCGAGTACTTCCTGCAGCACGTCAACCAGAACACGGTGTTCTTCCACTCGCTCAAGGAGCGCCTCGACTACCTCGTCGAGAAGCAGTACTACGAGCCCGAGGTGCTCGCGAAGTACCCGCTCGAGTTCATCCAGAAGCTCAACGACCTCGCCTACAGCCGGAAGTTCCGCTTCGACACGTTCCTCGGGGCGTTCAAGTACTACACGAGCTACACGCTCAAGACCTTCGACGGCAAGCGCTACCTCGAGCGCTTCGAGGACCGCGTCGTCATGACGGCCCTGGGCCTCGCCGACGGCGACCAGAAGCTCGCCGTGGATCTCGTCGAGGAGATCATCGCGGGCCGCTTCCAGCCCGCGACGCCGACGTTCCTGAATACGGGCAAGGCGCAGCGCGGCGAGCTCGTGTCGTGCTTCCTCCTCCGCATCGAAGACAACATGGAGTCGATCGCGCGCGGCATCAACTCGGCGCTGCAGCTGAGCAAGCGCGGCGGCGGCGTCGCGCTCCTGCTCTCGAACATCCGCGAGTCGGGCGCTCCGATCAAGCAGATCGAGAACCAGTCGAGCGGCATCATCCCGGTCATGAAGCTCCTCGAAGACAGCTTCAGCTACGCCAACCAGCTCGGCGCGCGCCAGGGCGCAGGCGCCGTCTATCTCTCGGCGCACCACCCCGACATCCTGCGCTTCCTCGATACGAAGCGCGAGAACGCCGACGAGAAGATCCGCATCAAGACGCTCTCGCTCGGCGTCGTCATCCCCGACATCACGTTCGAGCTCGCCCGCAACGACGAGGACATGTACCTGTTCTCGCCGTACGACGTCGAGCGCGTCTACGCCGTGCCGTTCGGCGACATCTCGGTGACCGAGAAGTACCGCGAGATGGTCGACGACGCCCGCATCAAGAAGACGAAGATCAACGCACGCGAGTTCTTCCAGACGCTCGCCGAGATCCAGTTCGAGTCGGGCTACCCGTACATCATGTTCGAGGACACGGTGAACCGGGCCAACCCCATCAAGGGCCGGATCAACATGTCGAACCTGTGCAGCGAGATCCTGCAGGTCAACACGCCGACGACCTACAACGAGGACCTCTCGTACGCCGAGATCGGCAAGGACATCTCGTGCAACCTCGGCTCGATGAACATCGCGCTCGCGATGGACGGCGGCGACCTCGGCCGTACGGTCGAGACGGCCATCCGCGCGCTCACCGCCGTGAGCGACCAGAGCCACATCGCGTCGGTGCGCTCGATCGAGGACGGCAACGACCGCTCTCACGCGATCGGCCTCGGGCAGATGAACCTGCACGGCTACCTCGCTCGCGAGCACGTCCGCTACGGCTCGGAAGAGGGCCTGGACTTCACGAACATCTACTTCTACACCGTGCTGTTCCACGCACTGCGGGCCTCGAACAACATCGCGATCGAGCGCGGGCAGACGTTCGACGGCTTCGCGGACTCCACGTACGCGTCGGGCACCTTCTTCGACAAGTACATCGACCAGGCCTGGGAGCCGCAGACCGAGAAGGTCAAGGAGCTCTTCGCCGGCACGCCGATCCCGACGCAGGACGACTGGCGCGCGCTGAAGGCGTCGATCCAGGAGCACGGCATCTACAACCAGAACCTGCAGGCCGTGCCGCCGACCGGTTCGATCTCGTACATCAACAACTCGACGAGTTCGATCCACCCGATCGCGTCGAAGATCGAGATCCGCAAGGAAGGCAAGATCGGCCGCGTCTACTACCCGGCGCCGTTCATGACGAACGACAACCTCGAGTACTACGAGGACGCGTACGAGATCGGCTACGAGAAGATCATCGACACGTACGCCGCCGCGACGCAGCACGTCGACCAGGGCCTCTCGCTCACGCTGTTCTTCAAGGACACCGCGACCACGCGTGACATCAACAGGGCGCAGATCTACGCGTGGCGCAAGGGCATCAAGACGATCTACTACATCCGCCTGCGGCAGATGGCGCTGGAAGGCACGGAGCTAGACCAGTGCGTCAGCTGCATGCTTTGAGCCTCTGCGTTTCGTCTCGCTTCGCTCGCTCAATGACCGTTTTCAAGGACTGAAATGACCGCACCCAAGCTCCAGCTCCTGGACAGCGTCCAGGCGATCAACTGGAACCGCATTCAGGACGACAAGGACCTCGAGGTCTGGAACCGCCTGGTCAACAACTTCTGGCTCCCCGAGAAGGTGCCGCTCTCCAACGACGTGCAGTCGTGGGCGACGCTGACGCCGGAAGAGCAGCAGACGACCATGCGCGTCTTCACAGGGCTCACGCTCCTCGACACGATCCAGGGCACCGTCGGCGCCGTCTCGCTCATCCCCGACGCGATCACGCCGCACGAGGAGGCCGTCTATACGAACATCGCGTTCATGGAGTCGGTGCACGCCAAGAGCTACTCGTCGATCTTCTCGACCCTGTGCTCGACGCCCGAGATCGACGACGCGTTCCGCTGGTCGGTCGAGAACGAGAACCTGCAGCGCAAGGCGCACATCGTCATGGAGTACTACCGCGGCGACGAGCCCCTCAAGCGCAAGGTCGCCTCGACGCTGCTCGAGTCGTTCCTGTTCTACTCGGGCTTCTACCTGCCGCTGTACTGGTCGTCCAAGGCCAAGCTCACGAACACGGCCGACATCATCCGCCTCATCATCCGCGACGAGGCTGTGCACGGGTACTACATCGGCTACAAGTTCCAGAAGGGCCTCGAGTCGGTCGACGAGGCCAAGCGCGACGAGATCAAGGACTACACGTTCTCGCTCCTGTACGAGCTCTACGACAACGAGGTGCAGTACACGCAGGACCTCTACGACGGGATCGGCCTCACCGAGGACGTCAAGAAGTTCCTGCACTACAACGCCAACAAGGCCCTCATGAACCTGGGCTACGAGGCGATGTTCCCCTCGACGGTCACGAACGTGAACCCCGCGATCCTGTCGGCCCTCTCGCCGAACGCCGACGAGAACCACGACTTCTTCTCGGGGTCGGGCTCGTCGTACGTGATCGGCAAGGCCGTCGCGACCGAGGACGAGGACTGGGACTTCTGAGCGGCCCACTCTGACAAGGGGGGACGGATGCCGCGGCATCCGTCCCCATTCGTCAGGAGAGCGGCCTCTCGGCGTCCGCGTCCAGCATCGACCGGCCGAGGGCCGTCGAGCCGGCCACGGCGACCGGCATGACGACGACGGCGCCGAAGGGGACCAGGAAGAAGAGCTGCGTCGCGACTCCGAAGCCGAGCGCGCGCAGGCGGTGGGACCGCAGGATGCCGCGCCGCTCGTCGCGCGTCAGTCCGCGCGCGGCGAGCGAGCGTGAGGAGAGCTCGTCGACCAGCAGCCATCCGGTGAGGAGGACTCCCATGATGAAGCCCAGCAGGCCGCCGACGACGGGGATGAGGCCGATCGCGCCGGCGAGGAGGGCGACCAGGATGCCGCGCCCGACGAGCGACAGACCGTCGACGACGGAGCGCCAGAAGGGATAGTCCGCGTCCGGCACCGGACCGCCCAGATCGGCTTCAACTCTCCGCCAGATCCGCTCGTAGAACGGCTCGCCGACGATGAGGGTGAGCGCCGTGAACGACACGACCGCGAGCACGAGGGTCCCACCGAAGGCCGCCGCGCCGATGCCGAAGCGCAGGAAGTCGCGCCAGAACGGCACCCACCCCTCGGCGAACGGGGTCACCGCGGAGGTGAGGCCGGGCAGCGCGAAGCCGAGGGCCGTGAGCGCCCCGATGAGGACCAGCCCGACGATCGCGGCGGGTACGAGCCCGAGCGCCATCGCTCCGGGGCGGCGCCTCCACCAGCCGAACCCGCCCAGGAGGAAGCCCGCACCTCGCAAGAACTCGCGCATCGCGTCGAGCCTACGGCGATTGCTCCCCGCGACCTGACCCCTCCCGCGGGCGGGCCGCGCTCCCTACACTGAGCGTCACGTGTCCGGCGGCGTGCCGGCGGACGTCCTCGTCCCGAGAGTGAGCCCTCGCATGACCGGTCCCTCGCAGCCCAGCCCCGACGAGCCCAAGAAGTCCGGAGTCAGCCTCGGCGCGCTCATCGGCGTCGGCGTCGCCGTCGTCCTCCTGTCGTTCCTGGCGGCCTTCCTCGGTGCGTCCCTCGCCTCCTCGAACGACGCCGCGCCGGAGGCGACGACTGCCGCCGAGACACCGGCGGAGTCGCCGGCTCCGACGCCGAAGTCGTCGGAGGAGGTTGAGGAGATCATCGAGGAGATCCTGCCTGCCGGGTCCGCCGTCCGGGCCGGCAAGGGCACGCCCGCGGAAGGCAAGGGCTATGAGGGCGACGTCTACATCGACGTGGCCAACGCGAACGTGTACGTCTTCCGCGACGGCGAGTGGGTGCTCGCGGGCAACATCAAGGAGTCGGCCGCCGAGAACCTGACCGGCGCGCAGGGAGAGCAGGGCGCGCAGGGAGAGCAGGGCGCGCAGGGCGCGCAGGGAGAGCAGGGCGCGCAGGGCGAGCAGGGCGAGGCGGGTGCGGCCGGGACCCAGGTCTCGCTCGGCGTCGGCGCGCCGAGCGACGACACGTGCCAAGCGGACGGCGACATCTACATCGACACGGCGACGACCGAGTTCTACGAATGCTCGAGCGGGTCGTGGACGCTGGTCAATCCGACGGCGGAGCAGCTGCCGAGCGAGTGATCCTGCCGGGCGGGGAGCAGCATCCGCCCTCTATTCCTGTTCCGGTCGGCGCGGCCTACTGGCGCGCCGACCCGATCGGGTAGCACGATGGTCGCACTGGTCCGCGACGACGCGGGAGGACGCCTTGGCCGCGACATCCGATTCCTCGACCCATCGCACGGTGGCGCTCCTGGGCGCCATGGGATGCGGGAAGACCACGCTGGCGGAGGCGATCCTGCATAGATCCGGCGCGACGTCGCGCATGGGGTCGGTCGAGCAGGGCACCACCGTCTGCGACCACGAAGCGGAGGAGATCGCGCGCGGCATCACGCTGAGCCTCTCGCTCGCGTGGCTTCCGTGGACGCTCGACGGCGCCGAGTACGGCGTGACGCTCGTGGATACGCCGGGTCATCCGGACTTCGTCGGCGCGGTGGACAGCGCCCTGTCGATCGCCGACGTCGCCGTGATCGTCGTGAGCGCCGTGGACGGCGTGACGGGCGGCACCCGGACCGCGTGGGCGACGGCGGGCGCCGCCGGCGTGCCGCGGATCGTCGCGGTGACGCAGGAGGACCGGGCGCGCGCCGACTTCCGCCGCACGGTCGAGCAGCTGCGCGACGCGTTCGGGCCGGGGCTGTGGCCGATCGAGCTGCCGCTGGGGGAGGAGCAGGACTTCCGCGGCGTCGTCGACATCGTGAGCGAGACGGCGCTGGTGTACGACGAGTCGGGCCGGCATCACGACGAGCCCCTGCCGGCCGACCTCGCCGACGAGGAGCATCGGCTGCACCAGGAGGTCACGGAGGAGATCGTCTCGCGCGACGACGCGCAGCTCGAGGCGTACCTCGAGGGGAACGAGCCGCCGCGCGCCGAGCTCGAGAACACGCTCGCGGATGCGATCGCACAGGGCGAGGCCGTGCCGATCGTGCTGTGCTCGGCGGTCACCGGCACGGGTGTCGACCACGTCATCGACCTCATCTGCGAGCTGTCGCCCACCGGCGGGTCGCACGACGGGCGCATCGTGCTCGGGACCGACGAGGAGGGACAGGGCGGGTCGGAGCATCGCGTCGCGCCCGAGGCGTCCGGTGAAGCTCTCGTCCACATCTTCCGCACCGTCGCCGACCCGTTCGTCGGCCAGGTCGCGATGTACAAGGTGCTTTCGGGCGTGCTGCGTCCCGGTGACCGCCTGCATAACGCGACGACGGGGGCGGAGGAGCGGATGCCGGCACTCTTCCGGCTGCGCGGAGCCGAGCATCTGCCAGCCGACGCGATCCGCCCCGGCGAGGTCGGCGCGGTCGCGAAGCTGACGGGATCCCCGGCCGGGTCGCTGCTGTGGACGCGGTCGCAGGGTCGTGCGCGGCCGGTCCCGCTCCCGGCGCGGCCACCGGTGTACGCCGTGACGCTCGAGCCCGTCTCGCAGTCCGACGACGCGAAGCTCTCGACGGCACTCGCGCGGCTCACGGCCGACGATCACACGCTCGTCATCGACCGCGCGGCCGGGTCGACGATCCTCCGCGGGCTCGGAGACGCCCACGTCGCGGTCGCCGTCGATCGCCTCGCGCGCGTCTTCGGCGTTCACGTCACGACAGGCAGCGCGCCCGTCGCGTATCGCGAGACCATCGCGCGGACGGCGGAGGCCGAGGGCAAGCTCAAGAAGCAGTCGGGCGGCCATGGACAGTTCGCCGTCGTGCAGCTCAAGGTCTCGCCGCTGCCACCCGGGAGCGGATTCGCGTTCGTCGACTCCGTCGTCGGGGGAGCCGTGCCGCGGACTTATATTCCGGCCGTCGAGAAGGGTGCCCGGGATGCTCTCACGGCGGGCGGGCCACTCGGTCATCCGGTCGTCGACGTCCAAGTGGAGCTGCGCGACGGCAAGTCGCACTCCGTCGACTCGTCCGAGATGGCCTTCCGAACGGCGGCGGCGATCGGCGTCAAGGCGGCCCTCGCCGAGGCCGGCACGATCCTGCTCGAGCCCGTCTCGATCGTGACGGTCACGGTGCCGGTCGACGACCAGGGGCCGGTCCTGACCGATCTTTCCGGGCGACGGGGCCGGGTGCACGCGAGCGAGTCGGCGGAGGACGGCCGCGCCCGGATCGTCGCCAGCGTCCCGGAAGCCGAGCTCGAGCGGTACGTCCTGGACCTCCGGGCCCTCACCGGCGCGCAGGCGGAGCTCACAATAGCGACGGACCACTACGAGCGCGCGCCTGAGCGGGGTACGACGGCCTCGGTACGATGAGGGGTCATGCCTGAGCGCCCACCCTTCAGCCCCGTCATCGCGCTGCTCACCGTCTCGAGCGTGTGGGATGCGAAGCTCAACGCGGCACTCAAGGACCTCAGCCTCACGACCCGCAAGTACGGACTCCTCGCGCACATCCGAGCGACTCCCGGGATCTCGTTCTCGGAGCTCGCCCGGCGCTCGCAGATCACGGTCCAGACGGCCCACACGGCGGTGCGGGCGCTGCAGGATGAAGGGCTGGTCGAGGATGCCACGGCTCAGGCGGGCGCGGCATCCGATCTTCGCGCGACCAGCAAGGGGGAGGCGACCCTCCTCGAGGCGGACACGCGGCTCGCCCAGCTCGACGGACTGTTCGCCTCGGGCGCGCCTTCTCTGACGGGAGCGCTGCAGGGTCTGCACGAGGAGCCGTTCGGGGAGCAGCCGCCCGAGAGCTGAGCCGACGACAACGCGGCTGACTCGAGAGCGGAGCGCCGGGCCGGACCGGCGCCAAGCTCAGCCGTTCGGGTCAGCGCGGGACGCGGTCGCGGTGGTCGATGACGACCAGCGCCAGCTCGTTGAGCCTGTCCCAGTGCTGCGTGCCGTGGTGCGCGCAATACGCCACGGACCGACCCGACGGCAGCTCGGCGTAGACGTACGCCTGCACCTTCGCAGCAGTGTCGCACTCGAGGCAGATGTCGTCGGCGACATCCAGGACGGCGATGCGGTGACGGTCGACGATGTCGACGAGCGGCTCGTTCATGAGGTCCTCCTTCACGTTCACAGACAAGGAGTGGTGGTGACCTCGGGCTGATACGGGGTGGCGGGTCGAGGAATAACGACGTCACCACGTCGTTGAACTTGATACGGATCGACTCAAGTTGATCCGCGACGTGTATCGCCTCATCGAGATGGACGGGAAATGCCCGAAGACTTCACCCCCTTCACCGGCGACGCCGAGAGCGCCGGTTCGTTCGACGAGTTCCTCGCGCGCTACCTCGCAGGCGAGCGCGCCCGGGCGGAGCGGTCGATCGACCTCACGCGCTTCCTGAGCGCGCGCACGCAGGGTGCGCTGCAGAAGGCCGGGCGCTTCGCGCTCGAGCGCGGGCAGCAGGAGCTCGACGCCCTGCACGTCCTGCGCGTCATCGTCGGCGAGGACCCCGTGCGTGAGGCCGTGCGCCGCATCGGCGCGGACCCCGCGGCGATCGCTCGCGCGGCCGAGGAGCGGCTGCCCGCTGCGGGCGCCCCCACGCACGCCGACGGCGCCGTCGTCACGCCGTCCGTCACGCGCGCGCTCTTCCACGCCTTCCAGGTCGCCCGCTCGTCGGGGGCGACGTACATCGATCCCGAGCACCTCTTCTTCGCGCTCGTCCTCGCGCAGGACACCCCGGCGGGACGCATCCTCGCCGAAGCCGGCGTCACGGCCGAGTCGCTGACCGAGGGCGTGCGCGAGACCGTGAGGCCCGCGGGAGCGCCCACTCCTGGTGAGCACACGCAGGCCACAGACACGCCCATGCTCGACAAGTTCGGGACGGATCTCACGGCTCTCGCGGCGGAGGGGCGGCTCGACCCGGTCATCGGTCGGGCCGACGAGATCGAGCAGACGATCGAGATCCTGAGCCGTCGCACGAAGAACAACCCCGTCCTCGTGGGCGAGGCGGGCGTCGGCAAGACGGCGATCGTCGAGGGGCTCGCCCAGGCGATCACGGCGGGCGAGGTTCCCGAGCAGCTCCTCGGCAAGCGGGTGATCTCGCTCGACCTCGCCGGCATGCTGGCGGGCACGCGCTACCGCGGAGACTTCGAGGAGCGCCTCACCAAGACGATGGACGAGGTCGCGTCGCTCGAGGGCACCGTCATCCTCTTCATCGACGAGGTGCACACCGTCGCGGGTGCCGGCGGCGGGGGAGAGGGCGCGATGGATGCCGGGAACATCCTCAAGCCCCGGCTCGCGCGCGGCGAGCTCCATCTCGTCGGCGCGACGACGCTCAAGGAGTACCGCACGATCGAGAAGGACCCCGCGCTCGAGCGCCGGTTCCAGCCCGTGCGGGTCGGCGAGCCGTCGATCGACGACGCCGTCCTGATCCTGCACGGCCTCAAGCCCGCGTACGAGGAGCACCACGGGGTGGAGTTCACGGATGCTGCGCTCCGCGCCGCCGTCGAGCTCAGCGATCGCTACCTGACCGAGCGCGTGCTCCCGGACAAGGCCATCGACCTCATCGATCAGGCCGGTGCCCGTCTGCGGCTCAAGCTCGGCGTGCCCGCCGGTGTGCTCGGCGAGCGGGACGTCAAGGCGCTCCTGGAGCGGCTCGCGACGCTCGAGGCCGACAAGAACGCGGCCGTGTCGGCCGAGCACTACGAAGAGGCCTCGCGCATCCGCGACCAGATCGCCGACGTGCAGACGAAGCTCGAGGAGGCGACCTCCCGCGACGCCGCCCGCACGCCGACGGAGGCCGTCGTCGACGAAGCAGAGATCGCCGCCGTCATCAGCCGCGCCACCGGCATCCCGGTCAGCCGCCTGACCGAGACCGAGCGGGAGCGCCTCGCATCCCTCGAGAGCGAGCTGCACGCGCGGGTGGTCGGGCAGGACGACGCCGTCACGGCAGTCGCCAAGGCTGTACGTCGCAACCGCACGGGCATGGGCGACAGCCGCCGCCCGGTCGGCTCATTCCTCTTCCTCGGCCCGACGGGCGTGGGCAAGACCGAGCTCGCGAAGTCCCTCGCGCAGTCGCTGTTCGACGACGAGTCCGCCGTGATCCGCTTCGACATGAGCGAGTTCGGCGAGCGGCACACGGTGTCGCGGCTCGTCGGCGCCCCTCCCGGATACGTCGGCTACGACGAGGCCGGCCAGCTCACCGAGCGCGTGCGCCGCAATCCGTACGCCGTCGTGCTCTTCGACGAGATCGAGAAGGCGCACCCCGACGTCTTCAACCTGCTGCTGCAGGTGCTCGACGACGGGCGGCTCACCGACGGCCAGGGGCGCACGGTCGACTTCCGCAACACGGTCGTGATCATGACCTCGAACCTCGGTTCGGAGTTCCTCGCGTCGCGCGCCGGCGCCATCGGCTTCATCGCGGACGGCGGCGGGTCCACCGGGTTCGGCTCGGAGAAGGACCTGCGCGACCGCGTCTTCGGCAAGCTGCGCGAGGCGATGCGGCCGGAGTTCCTCAACCGCATCGACGAGATCGTGCTGTTCCGCAAGCTCGAGAAGGCGCAGCTGCGCGACATCGTGCGGCTCGTCCTGGAGCAGACTTCTCTGCGTCTCGGCCGGCGCGAGGTGAGGCTGTCGGTCACGGATGCCGCGGTCGACTGGCTCGCCGAGCACGGGTATGAGCCGGAGTACGGCGCACGCCCGCTCCGCCGCCTCGTGCAGCGCGAGGTCGACGACCGCATCGCCGAGCTGTTCGTCTCGGGCGACCTGGTCGACGGAGGAGCCGTGACGGTGGATGCCGTCGGCGACGAGCTCCTCGTCCGGTCGGAGGTCTTCGCGGCCGCCGCGTAATCCGTCGCCGCTCGCGAACCCACCCGATCCGCCCGAACCCACCCGCTCCGTGCAACCGGAGCGGGTGGGTTCGGCGCGAATGGGTGGGTTCGGCGCGGCCTCGCGTGCGCGGGGTCAGGCGTACAGCATCCGCTTCAGTGTGCGCGCGTTGCGGACGGCGTTGCCGCCTCCGTCGTTGTTGAAGTAGCCGTAGACCTCGTGCCCCGCGTCCTCCCACTCACGGATGCGGTCGGCCCACCAGGCCAGGTCGTCGTCGGAGTACGAGCCGCCGTAGAGGTGCTCGGCGTCGGGGCCGTGCCAGCGGACGTAGACGAGCTTCGCCGTCGCGCGGAGGATGCACGGCAGCTTCGCGCCGCTCATGACGCAGTAGGCGGCGCCGTGGCGTTCGAGGAGGGCGAAGACCTCTTCGCGCGCCCAGGATTCGTGACGGAACTCCACGACGGGGCGCGTCCACGACGGCAGCACACCGAGGAACCAGTCCAGGCGCGCGTCGTCCCGCTGCATCGAGGGCGGCAGTTGGACGATGAGCGGTCCGCGGCGTCCGCGGAGCTCGTGCAGGCCCGCCGTGACCCGCTGGATCCACTGCTCGGGCTCGAAGAGCCGCCCCGCGTGGGTCAGGCCGCGCGGGTCAAGTCCCGTGGTGTGGTGTCACTCCCGGTGCTTCCTGATGGGTGGTGGTCAGGCGGTGAGGTAGAGCTCGGGGCGTGCGGGTTCGGCGTGGTCGTGGAGGATGTGGACGAGCTTGCGCATGGAGATGTCGGAGAGGTAGCGGCGTTCGCCGTATTGCCATTCTTCGTGCTGCTCTTGCAGCACCGCGCCGATCAGGCGGGTCACGCTGTCGCGGTCGGGGAAGATCTGCACGACGTCGGCGCGGCGTTTGATCTCCCGGTTCAGGCGTTCAATGGGGTTGTTGGACCACACTTTCTGCCAGTGCTCGCGGGGCAGCGCGACGAACGCGGTGAGGTCGGGTTCGGCGGCCTCGAGCATCGCGGTGATCTCGGGGAACGAGCCTCGCAGGCTGTCGGTGACCTGGTGGTACTGGGCGATCGCGGCTTCCGGGGTGGTTTGCGCGTAGATCGTGGAGATCAGCGCGGTGACCGGCTTGGATCGGGCTGATCCGAGCTTCTGGGTGACATTGCGCGCGAAATGGACCCGGCATCTTTGCCACCCGGATCCGGGCAGGATGGCCTTGACCGCGGCCTTGATGCCGGCGTGCGCGTCACTGGTGACAAGGGCCACGCCGAGCGGGTCGGCGTCGGTGGCGACTTTCAAGCCGCGGTCGCGGAGGGAGCGGAGGAACTCTGTCCAGAAGTCGATGGTCTCCGCATCGCCCAGGGCCATCCCGAGGATCTCCCGGCGTCCGTCCCCGCTGACGCCGGTGGCGACGACGAGGGCTTGGGAGGTGACCCGGCCGCGGTGGCGGACGTCGAGGTAGGTGGCGTCCAGGAACAGGTACGGGAACCAGGTGTGGTCGATCCGGCGGTGCAGGAACTCCTGCACCGACTCGTCGATCTCGGAGCAGATCCGCGACACCGTCGACCGGCTGATGCCGGTGTCGTTGCCGAGGGCACGGACCAGCTGATCGACCTTGCGGGTGCTCACCCCGTCGATCCACGCCTGGCAGATCACCGCGTAGAGCGCCTTGTCCACGCGGCGGCGCGGGTGCAGCAACGACGGGAAGAACGAGCCCTCCCGAAGCTTCGGGATCTGCAGGTCCACTTCCCCGGCCGGCGTCGCGAGCGTCTTCGGACGCGTCCCGTTGCGCCGGGTGGTGCGCTCCGGGGTGCGCTCATGCGGGGCCGCGCCGATCTTCACGGTCGCTTCCGCGTCGATCAGGTCTTGGAGGCCGGCCTGCAGCATCCGGCGGAACACGTCCTGGTGCGCGAGGTCGGGATCGGTGAGGACTTCGCCGATCAGGGTCGTCAAGGCAGACTGGTACTGGGTCATCGTGGGATCTCTTCTTTGCTTCTTGGCGGAAACAACTGGGTATCCCACGGTGGCCCTCACTTCGTCAACGACGACGAGGACTCCGCGGGAAGTGACACCACGTTATGGGACTCACCCGCCGCGCGGCGCCTTGACCGTCATCTCGAAGCCCTCGGGAAGCCGCTGCCGCCACGAGGCGAACCGCGCTGGCGGCGGCCAGCGATAGAAGCTCGCGTTGAGCTCGACCGTGTCGAACTCGCGCTGGTAGATGTCGAGCCACCGGCCCTGCGGGGCGCTCGCGTAGAGGGCGCCGCGCCAGTGCGGGTAGCTCCAGCCCGACGTCCCGATCCGCACCATGCAGCAAGCCTGGGTCGGGTCGCGTGGTCGGGCGACGGGGTTGCCGCCGGGTCGTGTGGCGGCTAACTGCGCCACGGGAGGATGTGACGCGAGCGGAGGACGGATGCCGAGCCATCCCGTCCTCCCATGCCGTCATCTCCTCCCGTGGCGCCGGCCACCGTCCCGCCGGCGACATCGAGCCGACTGCGACCTCGAACGCACGGAGCGCCGGCCCGTCCCACCGAGGTGGGACGGGCCGGCGCTCGATGGGTCCTACTTCGTGCGGAAGAGGGCCGTTAGCTGCGAACCGTCGGCCGTCGTCAGCCTGACGCGGTAGCACTTGCCGGACGTCTTCGGGGTCTGCCAGTTCTGGATCCACTGGTGAGCCGTCGTGTCGTAGCGCAGGGCGGTGTTGCCCGTCGTCACGAACAGGTCGTCGCTGTACTCGGCGCCCGCCTGGCACGCCGCGGACTGGACGGCGAACGTCGCGCCGAGCGTCGACGCGCTCGTCACTTCGGCGCCGCCATCGAAGACGTTGAACTTCAGGGGGACCGTGGAGCCGCCCTTGACGACGTTCACGACCTCGGCGCCGTTCACCATCATGTCGACCGGCTTGTAGAAGCCATTGAGCGACCACACGATGGTGAAGGTCGACCACCCGGTGCTGCCGTTGTGGTTGGCGTCGCCGGGGTAGGTGGCCTCGGCATGCGCGGTTCCCACTGCCGTGTTGTGAGTGTAGGTGACGGGGGTCACCTCCTCATCGAGGTTCCCGGCGCCGGTCACGCGGGCCGTGCACGGCTGGATCGCCGATCCCGTCGACACGATCGGCGCGGTCGGGCACGTGACCTCGACGACCGAGTCGGCCTTGCTGATCTCGAACTCGGCTGATCCCGTGCTGGACTTGTGGTTCTCGTCGCCGGGGTACGCGGCGCTCACGTGCGCGGTGCCCGCCCCGGTGTTGTCGGCGTACGTCACGGGAGTGACGTTCTCATCGAGGTTCCCGGCGCCGGTCACTCGGGCGGTGCAGGGCTCGATCGCCGATCCGTTGAAGACGATCGGGTCGGTCGGGCACGTGACCTCGACGACCGAGTCGGCCTGGTCGATCTGGAACGTCGCGGATCCGGTGCTGCCCGTGTGGTTGACGTCGCCGGCGTAGGTGGCCAGCGCGCTCGCTGTGCCCGCCCCGATGTTGTCGGCGTAGGTCACGGGTGTGACGTTCTCATCGAGGTTCCCGGCCCCCGTCACGCGGGCGGTGCAGGGCTCGATCGCGGATCCCGTGAAGACCGAGCCAGGCGTGCACGTGACCTCGACCGTCGAGGAGGCCTTCGCGATGACGAACGTGTCCGTGTCGCTGCTCGCCTCGTGATTGTCGTCACCGGGGTAGCCCGCAGCGACGTCGACGGGTCCGGCGTTGGTGTGATCGCCGGCGTAGTCGACCGGCGTCGTGGTGGAGAGGGCCGCTCCCGTCACCGTCGCCTCGCAGGGCTTCTGCGGCTCGCCCGTATAGGTGACCGCCTCGCAGCTGATCGTCGTGGTCGACGACGCCTTCGCGATGGCGAACGTCCGAGTCTCCGTCTTCGGCGCGTGGTTCAGGTCGCCGTCGTACGAGGCCACCGCGGTCGCCTGCCCTGCATTCGTGTTGTCCGCGTACTCGACGGTCAGCTCTTCCCAGAGCCCGGGGCCGGTAACGATGGCGGAGCACGTCTCGTGGGGTTCGCCGTCGTAGACGGCGTCTTCGCACGTCAGCGAGATCGACGACGCGGCCGGTCCGATCGCGATGTCCACTGTTCCGCCTTGGGGCAGGTAATTCTCGTACTGGAAGCTCCAGGCGAGCTTGCCGCCGGGAACGTCGGTGAACGTCCCCTCGAGCTGCAGACCGTCGGAGAGATCGACGCCGCGGAGACCCGTGCAGGTGCCGTGCGCACCGTGGGAGCCGCCGTCGTACTCGCCCGCGAAGCCCGTCACCTGACACGTCGCGCTCGCCGCCGCGATCTCGAAGGTCTCGTTATCCGTGGAGCCCTCGTGGTTGGCGTCGCCCGCGAAGGTCGCCGTCGCGGTGGCGGTGCCGACATCGGTGTTCGCGCTGTGCGAGGCGAGGAGGTCCTGCGAGAGGTTCCCGGCACCCGTGACCGTCGCCGTGCACGGCTCTTGGGCGAGGCCGGTGTACGTGACCCGGTCCGGGCACGCGACGGTCGTCGTCGACGGCGCCTTCGTGATTGTGAACGTCGCTGAGCCGGTCGACGCCAGGTGCGTCGCGTCACCGCCGTAGGCCGCCGTCGCAGTGACGCCGCCCACGGTGACGTTCGGGGTGTAGCCGACGGCCACGGGCTGAGCGAACCCGTTCGCGCCGGTGGCGACGGCGGTGCACGGTTCGACCGCCTCGCCCGTGAACACGGTCGGTCCGTCGCACGTCACGGTCGTGGTGGTCGCGGTCTTGACCGGGGCGCACGCGCCGACCGTCCAGGTGATCGTGACGGGATCCGCCGTGCGCGTGAGCGTCGATCCGTTCGAACCGGCGCCGGTCGCACGCACGGTGAGCGTCGCGCTGTACGAACCCTCGGCGCTCCCGGTGACGACGACCGTCGCCTGGGCTGCGTCACCCGAGAGCGTGTTGTTGCGGACTTGGTCCCAATTGCCCGGAACCGCGATCTCGCCGGCGTCTTCCACGGCCGGTGCGAACTCGACATCCGGGTGGCTCTCGGATCCGGTCACCGTCAGGACCGCGCCCTTCTGGAAGACGTTCGTCGACGGGTAGTTGTTGCCGTTCTTGGTCACATCGACCGAGATCGTGCGTGAGGCGGTCGAGCCGCACGCGATCGAGCCGAGTGCTATGGAGTTCTCGCTGACGTTCGTCGTGAGCGCATCACCGTCGATGACGACGTTGTCGGCGTGGGCAGCACCCCCCACCCCGACGAGTAAGGCCGTCAGTGCGACGGCGGCGAAAGAGAGCAGGGTGGAGCGTTGTTTCATGGTCTCCCCAGGGACGCACGGGTGATTGATTCGGGTGTTGAAGCTGCCGGGCTGGCCCCAAACCAGCGTCGGCTCGCTCACCCTATATCAGTCGAAGCCCATTGATATGACCTTCTTTGCACCCGTGTCGGAGCCCGGTGGGATGATTCAGGGATGCTGCTCGCCGACCTGGTCGAGACCGTCGACGCCGTCACCGCGACACGCTCGCGACTCGCCAAGATCGAGGCGCTCGCCAGCGCGCTCGGCCGCCTCGATCCGGACGAGGTCACGCCCGCCGTCGGCTTCCTGACGGCGTCGCCGCGGCAGGGGCGCGTCGGGGTCGGCTGGCGCGGACTGTCGGCCCTCGCGGCGGAGCACGCCGACGAGTCCGCCCTCACGATCGGAGACCTCGACGTGGCGCTGGACGCGCTGGCGGCAGCGTCCGGTGCCGGCTCGGTCGCGGTGCGGAGCGAGACGCTGCGCGACCTCGCCGGGCGCGCGACGAGCGGCGAGTGGGACTTCATCAGCCGGGTCATCCTCGGCGAGCTGCGCACGGGAGCCCTCGAGGGCGTCCTGCTCGATGCGATCGCGCGCGCGGCCGATCGTCCGGCCGACGTGGTGCGCCGCGCCGCGATGCTCTCGGGCGACCTGGGCGAGACGGCTGTCCTGGCGCTGACCGGCACAGCGGACGAGCTCGATGCCGTCGGGCTCGTCGTCGGGCGGGCGGTGCTGCCGATGCTCGCCTCCACCGCCGCGACCGTCACGGAGGCGGTCGAGACGCTGGGCGAGGCATCCGTCGAGTACAAGCTGGACGGCGCGCGCATCCAGGTCCACCGTCGCGGCGACGACGTGCGGATCTTCACGCGCAACCTCGCCGACATCACGCATCGGCTGCCCGAGGTCGTCGACGTCGTCCGCGCGATGCCCGTGACGGACGTCATCCTCGACGGCGAGACGCTCGCCCTCGACGAGAACGACAGTCCGCGCCCGTTCCAGGACACGATGGCGCGCTTCGGGGCCGAGAAGGCGCGCGAGACGGAGCTGCATCCGTGGTTCTTCGACGTGCTACACATCGACGGGCGCGACCTCATCGACGAGCCCCTTCGCCTTCGGCGAGACGAGCTCGGTCGCATCGCGCCCGCGCATCGCATTCCCGGCGAGGTCACGAGCGATCCGGAGTCGGGCGAGGCGGTCGCGAGCGCCGCGCTCGAGGCGGGCCACGAGGGCGTCGTCGTGAAGGCGATCGACTCGCCCTACGCGGCGGGTCGGCGCGGCGCGAGCTGGATCAAGGTCAAGCCCGTCCACACGTTCGACCTCGTCGTGCTCGCGGCTGAGTGGGGCTATGGCCGGCGCACCGGATGGCTGTCGAACCTGCACCTCGGCGCCCGCGACGAGACGGGCCAGTTCGGCGGCGGCTTCGTGATGGTCGGCAAGACATTCAAGGGGCTTACCGACGCGCTGCTGACGTGGCAGACCGAGCGCTTCCAGGAGCTCGCGATCCGCGAGACCCCCGGCACCCTGTGGCTGCCGCACGAGATCGTCGTCGAGATCGCGATCGACGGCGTGCAGCGCTCGACCCGCTACCCAGGCGGGCTCGCCCTGCGCTTCGCGCGCGTCAAGCGCTACCGCGACGACAAGCGCCCCGCCGACGCCGACACGATCCAGACGCTGCGGGGGATGCTGCGCGGTTGAGCCGGCTCGTGGCCGAGCCGACCGTTCGCGCTGTCGGCGCGCCCGCGGACCGCTAGCCGCGTCGCTCGACGTCAGGCGGGGGGAGCGGCGATCGCCTGCGTCTGCGTGTACTCGTAGTAGCCCCACAGGCCGTTCTCGACGCCGACGCCGCTCGCCTTGAACCCGCCGAAGGGCAGGTCCGGCTGCAGCGCGAGGCCGTGCATGCCGATGCCGACCTGGCCGCATTCGAGCTCTGCCGCCACGGCGAGAGCGCGGTCTCGATCGGCGGACCAGACGGATGCTGTCAGCCCGAACTCGCTGCTGTTCGCGCGCGCGATCGCCTCGTCCGCGTCGGAGAACCGCACGATCGGCATGACCGGGCCGAACT
This sequence comes from Microbacterium sp. NPDC019599, assembly GCF_040632175.1. NCBI lineage: Bacteria > Bacillati > Actinomycetota > Actinomycetes > Micrococcales > Microbacteriaceae > Microbacterium > Microbacterium sp. NPDC019599. The sequence goes on along the minus strand of NZ_JBEYBL010000008.1, from coordinate 53,456 downwards.
GCTCCTCGTCGACGACCCGCATCCCGTCGTCGGCGTCGGCGAGGACCGTCGGCGCGAAGAAGTGGCCGGGGCGCTCGAGGGGAGCGCCCCCGGCAGCGGCCCGCGCGCCCCTCGCGAGTGCCTCGTCGACGAGCTCCGAGACCCGGTCGAACTGGGATCGGGTCGTCAGCGGCCCGAGCTGCGTGCCCTCCTCGAGGCCGTCGCCCATCACGACGGTGCGCGCATACTCCGAGACCGCCTCGACGACCTCGTCGTAGACGCCGCCCTGCACGTAGACGCGCTTGGCCGCGAGGCAGACCTGCCCGCTGTTGGTGAACGACGACCAGAACAGCAGGGGAGCGGATGCCGCGACATCCACGTCGTCGAAGACGATCGCCGGGTCGTTCCCGCCCAGCTCGAGGGTCATGCGCTTGAGATCGTGCGCGGCCGCCGCGCCCACCTCGCGCCCGGTCGCGGTCGCACCGGTGAAGCTCACCTTGCGGATCGCCGGATGCGCGACGAGCGCCTCGCCGAGCCCGTTCGTGCCGCTTACGACGTTCAGGACGCCGTCGGGCAGGATGCCGCGCAGCAGCCGGCCGATCTCCAGGAGCGTCAGCGGCGTGAACGGCGAGGGCTTGAGCACGACCGTGTTGCCGGCGCGGAGGGCCGGCGCGATCTTCCAGAACGACAGCGTCACGGGGTAGTTCCACGGCGTGATCGCGGCGACCGGCCCGAGCGGGCGGCGGAACACCTCGGCGTACCCCGATCCGTCGTCCCTCACGAGCTCGCGCGGGACCTCGAGGCCGGCGGCCCAGCGCAGGCAGTGGGCGCCGCTGGCCACCTCCGCGCGGGCGGCGGCGAGCGGCATCCCCTGCTCCCGCGTCAGGAGGGGTGCAAGCGTGTCGACGTTCGCCTCGATGACGTCGGCGGCCGCACGCATCGCCGTGACCCGGGCGGCCTCATCCCGTCGCCACGTCGAGAAGGCCCCGACTGCGGATCGCACGGCCTCGTCGAGTTGCGGGATGCCGGCTTCCGGCGCCTGCGCGAAGGGCTCGCCGCGCGACGGATCGACGACGTCGAAGGTCTCGTCGGTCTCGACGCCACGACCGCCCACGGTGGGCGTGTAGACGTCCGAATCGACCATCATGGCTCCTCACTGCGGATCGGCCGGCGACGCGAGACCTCCCGGTCGCGGGTCGCACTGGCTCGATCATGACGTCCCACCGCGCGCCGCGGAAGAGCGGAAGGTCAGTCGTCCAGCGGGACGGCCTGCCGATCGGCCTCCGGCTCGGGCTCGTCGATGTGCACGGGCGGAATGAAGGCGCACGCGACGAGCATGAGGAGGGCGCCGGCGGCGACGCCGAGGAAGACGGCGATCGTGCCGGATTGGATCGCGGCGGGGATGTCGGCTCCGCCGTTCGCCGCGATGAGCGCGTTGGCGATCGCGCCGAACACGGCGACGCCGACGGCGCTGCCGATCGAGCGGGCGAGCATGTTCGTGCCCGAGACGACGCCGCGCCGGCGCATGTCGACCGATGCCTGCGCCGCGATGAGGCTGGGCGCTGCGACGAGGCCGAGCCCGAGGCCCACGATGAAGCATCCGAGCGCCGTGAGTGCGATGGAGGGGGAGAGGGCGAAGACGACGAGGACCGCCGACCCGAGGATGGTGAGGATGCTGCCGATGAGGGTCGTCGCCCGGAAACCGATCCGGAGATAGAACCGGCCGGCGAGCGCCGCCGAGATCGGCCAGCCGAGGGTGAGCGCTGCGACGGCGAGGCCCGCGACGAGGGGAGCAGCATCCGTCGTGGACTGCAGGAACGTCGGCACGAACGACACGAGCCCGATGAGGACGACGCCCACGAGCAGGCCCGCGATGGAGGTCGTCACGACGATGCGGCTCGAGAAGACCCACGGCGCGAGGATCGGGTCCTCCGCACGGCGCTCCACGAGGGCGAAGGCGACGAGGAGCGCCGCGCCGAGCCCGAGGGCGGCGACGCTCTGCCAGGACAGCCACTCCCACGCGTGCCCGCCCTCGAGGAGCGCCAGGACGATGAGCACGAGCGCGGCCGTGAGCAGCGCGGCGCCCGCGTAGTCGATGGGGCGGCGGTGCCGCTCGAACGGCTGCCGGTAGTTGCGCCACAGCATCCACAGCGCGAGGAGGCACAGCGGGACGTTGATCCAGAAGATCCAGCGCCACGAGGCGAACTGAGAGAAGAGTCCGCCGATCGTGGGGCCCGCGACCGACGAGAACGCCCAGACGCTCGCGAGATACCCCTGCGCCTTCGCGCGCTCGCGCACGGTGTAGATGTCGCCCGCGACCGTCATCGTGGCGGGCATGATGGCACCCGCGCCGAGGCCCTGGATCGCGCGGAAGGCGATGAGCGCGCCCATGCTCCAGGCCGTCGCGCACAGCACCGAGCCGACGAGGAACAGGACGATCCCGGCGTACATGACGGGGCGGCGGCCGAGGATGTCGCTGAGCTTCGCGAAGACGGGGACCGAGGCCGCCTGCGCGAGCGTGTAGATCGAGAAGAGCCACGGGAACTGCTCGAACCCGCCGAACTCGTCGACGATCGTGGGAACCGCCGTCGACAGGACCGTCGCATCGATCGCGATGAGGAACGTCGACAGCATGAGGGCGAGCAGGATCGGCCCTCGCTCCGACCTCAGCCCGACGCCGTCCGTCATCCGTCCAGCCTTCCACGCCCCCGGCGGCTGAGGGCCGCCCGCCGGTGCGCGAGACTTCAGGAATGTCACGCTGCGCGGCGCTGTACGTGACATTCGTGAAGTTTCGCGCACACGTGGAGGGATTTGACGAGAGAGGCTGCGGCAGTGTGCAATATATTGCATGCCGCTGCCTCGCGTTGAACGACCGAGCTCGCTGCGCGACTATGCGTATGCGCAGCTCCGCGACGCCATCGTGAGCGGTCAGCTCGCGCCCGGCGAGCGGCTGCGCGACACGGAGCTCGAGGCCTGGCTCGGAGTGAGCCGGACCCCGATCCGCGAGGCCATCGCGCGCCTCGAGGCCGCGGGACTCGTCCACACGCGCCGCGCGAAGGAGACGATCGTCGCGCCCCTCGACGCGCGCGACGCTTTCGCAGCGCAGCGGATCGCGGCGGGGCTGCACGAGCTCGCCGTGCGCGACGCCGTGCAGCTGCTCACCGACGCCGACCTCGACGACATGCGGGCCGCGAACGCCCGATTCGCCGCGGCGCTGCGCAGCGGGGACGTGGATGCGGCGATCGCCGCCGACGACGACTTCCACGCCGTCGCGGTCCGGGCCTGCGCGAATCCGCTTCTGCCGGGCCTGCTCGAGCAGGTCAGTCCGCTGCTGCGTCGCCTCGAGCGCGCGCGGTTCGCGGGCCTCGCCGGCCGGGGGAGCGTCGCCGACCACGACCGCATCGTCGCGCTGTGCGCCGCGGGGGAAGTCGACGGCGCCGCACGCGCGACGCGCGACAACTGGCTCACCCTAGAACGCCTGCTGACAGCATCCGCGACCCCCTCACCGAAGGAGACGTCATGACGCTCGCCGACTTCCCACGCCACTCGCTGACATTCGGGCCGAGCCCCGTGCACCCGCTGAACCGGCTGTCGGACCACCTCGGCGGCGCCCGCATCTGGGCCAAGCGCGAGGATGTATCCAGCGGCCTCGCCTTCGGCGGCAACAAGGTGCGCAAGCTCGAGTACCTCGTGCCGGAGGCGCTCGCCCAGGGTGCCGACACGCTCGTCTCGATCGGCGGAGTGCAGTCCAACCACACGCGGCAGGTCGCCGCCGTCGCGGCGCACCTGGGGCTGAAGGCGGTGCTCGTGCAGGAGCACTGGGTCGACTGGCCGGATGCTGTCAACGACCGCGTCGGCAACATCCTGCTGTCGCGGGTCATGGGCGCCGACGTGCGGCTGTCGCCCGCGGGCTTCGACATCGGATTCCGCGACTCGTGGAAGGACGCGATCGCGGAGGTCGAGGCATCCGGCGGCACGCCCTACGCGATCCCCGCCGGCGCGAGCGACCACAAGCTGGGCGGGCTCGGCTTCGCCAACTGGGCGCACGAGGTCAAGGCGCAGGAGGAGCAGCTCGGCGTCTTCTTCGACACGATCGTCGTCTGCACCGTGACGGGCTCGACGCACGCGGGGATGATCGCGGGCTTCGCGGACCTCGCCGAGAACTTCGGAGACCGCCCCCGACGCGTCCTCGGCATCGACGCGTCGGCGACGATCGAGAAGACGCGCGACCAGGTCGCCCGCATCGCACGTCGCACGGCCGACCTCATCGGCGTCGGCCGAGACCTGCGCGACGACGAGATCACGGTGCTCGAGGGATGGGCGGGTGACCTCTACGGCATCCCGGTCGCCTCGACCGACGAGGCGATCTACCTCACGGGCCGGCTCGAGGGCGTCATCCTCGACCCCGTCTACGAGGGCAAGTCGATGGCGGGGCTCATCGACCTCGTGTCGTCGGGCGAGATCCCGCGCGACTCGAACGTCCTGTACGCGCACCTCGGCGGTCAGCCCGCCATCAACGCCTACAGCGGCCGCTACCACTGAGCGCCGGCTCCTTCCGAGGTGTCATCCCCCATCGGAGGAGGATGGCGGCGCGCGGCTCCTCCCGAGGAGCACAACTCCTCCCCACGGGGACGCCGGCGTCAGTCCGGTGATCCCAGAGGCCCTGTGCCCGTGCCGTCGCGCACGGTCGTGACCTCGAGGAGCTCCTCGCGACCGCTGCCTCCCGAGGAGGTCAGGGTCAGGACGGGGCCGACGCCGCGCGCGTAGAACTTGAGCTCCTCGACATCCGGCTCGAGCGGCGTCGTGTCGCGCGTCAGCAGCGCGCCGTCGAAGGCGCCGTACGGCACCTCGACGAGCTCGCCGACACCCAGCACCGCACCCTCGTCCTCGGCGTGCCCGGCGTAGTACTCCTGCCGGTACGCCATGCCGGGCTGCGGGTCGGCGGGAAGGGCGATCCCCGGCAGGGCCCCGTCGACGCCCGCCTCGAAGCTGCCCTCACGCGACGCGATCTCGCCGTCCTCGAACTCGGCGGTGTCCTCGCCGAGGTACCAGATCGCGCCGTCGGCGTCCTGTGCGTACCAGTCGAGGGTGTCCTCGACGATCTCGTCGCCGCGGCGCACGGTGTCGCGCACGACGCGCGCCTCGATCCCGTTCGCGATCTGCTTCGTGTCGGAGGTCACCGTGACCGTCACCATGAGGTCGCCGTCGGGATCCGTCTCGCGGTACACCCACTGCGTGCCGACCTCCATCGGCCAGTAGGGGTTGTCGATCTCGGTTGTGAAGGTCGCCGGATCGAGCTCGACGGCTTCATCGCCCGTCGGAAGGGCCGAATCGGATGCCGCGGTGCAGCCCGTCAGGAGCACCGCCGCCGCGATCCATATCGTCGACGACATCATGCGCTTCGCGTCCATGGCGATGCCTCGTTCCCGCGCTGGAGCGGACTGTGCTTCCAGCATGCGCTCACGCGCCCCAAGGCGCGAGAGCCGTTGCGGCGACCGTCAGTCGGCGTAGGACAGGCGGGCGTCCTCGGGCGAGCACTCGTCGCCGATGCGGATGCCGTCGGCGAGCCGCCCCTCGAGCCGCAGGCGCGTCAGCCCGTCGACAGCACGGCGGCGCAGTTCCCACGGATCGATCGTGTTGACGTAGATCTTCGTGCCGCCCTCGAAGCCCGCGGGGTTGGAGATGCGCCATTTCAGCACGATGCGCCACGGCATGGGCCAGGGCGCCCCGGGCGGGCGGTAGTGCCACTCCTCGTTGGTCGGGACGTGGACGCCGGTCGCCGCGTGCAGCGCGTGCACGAGGTCGGACATCGCCCGGATCTCGGTCGCGGAATGCTCGTGCGGGAGGTTGGCGGACGACCGCGAGTAGACCTCGAACGCGGGATACCGGTGGCCGACCCCCGCGAAGACGACGGCGCTGTCGTTGGCCGCGACGACGAGGCCGTGGCGGACGGCGAGATCCGCGATCGCGTGCTGGTACAGGAGGTGGTCGCTCGCGAGCAGTCGCAGCTCGTGGTCGACCTGCGGGCCGTGCTCGTCGATCGCGACGAGCTGCTTGTGGAGGTGCTCGAAGGAGGCGCCCGCGGGACGCAGCCAGTTCTGGAAGACGGCGACGTACGCGGCGTGCGGCTGAGCGCGCGCGATGTCGTCGAGCGTGCGCACCGTGAACGCGAAGTACTCGGCGTGCTCGCGGGGCGTGAGCGTTCCGGACGAGGCGAGCTCGTCATCCGTCCTCGCGCCGTCGACGACGTGACGCCTCGCGACGACGACGTCGTGCGAGCCGCCGACCAGGTCGAGAGCCGCCTCCTCGATGCTCTGCGGGACGCCCGAGGCGGAGCCCCGCAGAGCCGCGAGCCGCTCGATGTGCTCGTGCCCGGACGGATCCTGGAGGTAGTCGCGTGCCCGCGCGACGACCGACGACGGCTGCCGGAACCCGTGGTTCTCACGCCAGTACTCCGCCGAGACGATCTCGAAGAGGTTGCCGAACCGGCGGAACTCGGCGGTCGTCTCGAACAGCGCCGACGGTGGGAGGGCCCGCAGCTCCTCGAAATCCGGCCCCACGAGGCGCGCCTTCTCGGGTGTCGTCTCGAGGTAGCGGTCCTGACAGAAGGCGCACAGTCGCGTCGCCTCGCCCCTCGCGAGCTTGCGAGGTGCCTCGCGCGGCAGCGTCAGCGGACGGTTCGCGCGGCCGGGAACGGTCCACACGCGGGTGCCGGTGAGCGGTCCGACCTGCTTGACGGTCCCGTCCGGGAGTCGGGTCAGCGGTGTCTTCCCGGTCACGGTGTCGCCCACGTCACAATGGTGCCATGCGCATCGTCGTTCTCACGGGTGCCGGGATCTCCGCCGAGAGCGGCGTGCCGACCTTCCGGGACGCGGGCGGCCTGTGGGAGGGGCATCGGGTCGAGGATGTCGCGACGCCCGAGGGCTTCGCGGCGAACCCCGAGCTCGTCCTGCGGTTCTACGACGAGCGGCGCCGGGGTGCGGCATCCGTCCAGCCGAACGCCGCGCATCGCGCGCTCGCGCGCCTGGAGGGGGCGATCGGCTCCGAGCTCCTCGTCGTGACGCAGAACGTCGACGACCTGCACGAGCGGGCGGGCAGCCGCAACCTCGTGCACATGCACGGCGAGCTGCGGCGTGCCCTGTGCAGGGCGTGCGGGTCGCGGCCGGACTGGACGGCGGACCTCATCGACCGGCCGCCGTGCCCCGTGTGCGGGCAGCGCATGCTGCGTCCCGACGTCGTCTGGTTCGGGGAGCTGCCGTACGACCTCGACCGCATCGAGCAGGCCGTCGTCGCGTGCGACGTGTTCGTCTCGATCGGCACGTCGGGAGCCGTGTACCCGGCCGCGGGCTACGTCGCGATGGCGGCCGCCTTCGGTGCGCGCACGGTCGAGCTGAACCTCGTGCCGACGGCCGCGATCGTGCCCTTCGACGACGTCCGCGCGGGCCGCGCGGGCGAGATCGTGCCGGCGTGGGTCGACGAGGTGATCGCGACACGGCGGACGGGGACCTCGGGGACTCTGGCATAGCATCGGTAGGCCATGAACGCCGATGCCGTCGTCGAAGACCTGATCGCCGCGCTCCCCGAAGCGACGGTCGACACCGATCCCGCCACGCTCGCGCGCTGCAGCCACGACGATGCCGAGTGGGCCGAGTTCGCCATCCCGTCGGCGGTCGTGTTCGCGACCTCGACGGACGACGTCGTGCGGACCGTCCAGATCGCAGCGCGCCACGGCGTGCCGGTCGTCCCGCGCGGCGCGGGCACGGGTCTGTCGGGGGGCGCGAACGCGACGGCGGGATGCATCGTCCTCTCGCTCGAGCGTATGACCGCCGTCGTCCGGGTCGACGTCGAGGAGCGCTACGCGGTCGTGCAGGCGGGGGTGCTCAACGACGACCTCCGGCGGCACGTCGCCGAGGTCGGGCTCTGGTACCCGCCGGACCCCGCGAGCCAGGCGATCTCGACGATCGGCGGCAACGTCGCGACCAACGCCGGCGGGATCTGCTGCGTCAAGTACGGCGTGACGCGCGACTACGTCCTGGGGCTGACCGTCGTGCTCGCCGACGGACAGGTCGCGACCGTGGGCCGCACGACCGCCAAAGGTGTCACCGGCTACGACCTGGCGGGGCTGTTCGTCGGGTCGGAGGGCACGCTCGGCATCGTGGTCGAGGTGACGCTCAAGCTGCTCCCGCTCAGCGGCCGCGAGGAGCGCGCCGTCATCGGCTACTTCGGTTCGCTGACGGATGCCGGCCGCGCCGTCGCCGCCGTGTCGGGGGCCGGCATCATCCCCTCTGCCCTCGAGCTCATCGATCGCACGTGCCTGCATGCCGTCGCCGAGTGGCAGGGCTGGGAGCTGCCCGAGGGCGCGAGCGCGCTCCTGCTCGCGAAGGTCGACGAGCCCGGCGCTCGCGGTGAGGAGCTCGCCGCGCGCATCGAGACGGAGTTCCGCGCGGCGGGCGGCTCGCGCATCGAGCGGGCCGTCGAGCCGGACGAGGTTGCGCGCCTCTTCGCAGCACGCCGCCTGGCGTATCCCGCGCTCGAGCGGCTCGGGCCCGTCCTCACCGAGGACGTCTGCGTGCCCCGGCGGGCCGTGCCCGAGATGCTCGCTCGCATCGAGCAGGCCGCTGCCGACGAGGGTGTCGTGATCGCCAACATCGCCCACGCGGGCGACGGCAACCTGCATCCGCTCATCATCGCGCCCGAGGGCGACGACGAGGCCAAGCGCCGGGCCAAGCGCGCGTTCGACCGCATCGTCGACGACTGCCGTGCCCTCGGCGGCACGGTGACGGGGGAGCACGGCGTGGGGCTCTTGAAGCTGCCCGGCGCGGCAGAGGAGCTGAGCCCCGTCGTCCAGGACCTGCACTCCCGGATCAAGCACGCGCTCGATCCGCGCAGCATCCTCAATCCCGGCAAGGCCTTCCCGAACGGAGCATCATGACCGCGCTGACGGCCGACGACGGCGTACGGCTCGACTACGCCGAGCACGGCAGCCCTTCCGGGCGGCCCGTCGTCCTCCTCGCGGGCTTCAAGGCCGCGGGGGCGAGCTGGGCGTATCAGGTGGAGCCCCTCGCGAAGGCGGGCTACCGCGTGCTCGTCGTCGACCTGCGCGGGCACGGCGCCGCCGAGCGGCCGGACGCCGGCGTCGACATGTCGCGCCGCGGCAAGGACGTCCGCGACGTGCTCGAGGCGCTCGACCTGCGCGACGCCGTGCTCGTCGGCGGTTCGATGGGCGGCAACACGATCTGGTCCTACCTCGACCAGTGCGGCACGTCCCGCGTGCGCGCGATCGTCATCGTCGACCAGACGCCCCGCATGCTCAACGGCCCGGACTGGCCGCACGGCTTCTACGGCTACGACGGGTCCAACGCCGACAGCCACTTCGCGACCGGCATCCCGCAGACCGGCAAGGGGACGCCGGTCGCGATCCGCGGCATGCGGCTCGTGCGGCTGCTCAAGGCGATGAAGGGCGCCGAGCGCGAGCTCTCGCCGGGCGAACTCGTGCTGCTGAACGACCACGCGAAGGCCGACTGGCGTCCCGTTATCGCGCGCACGGAGGTCCCGGTCCTCTTCGTCGCGGGGGCGGCGAGCGAGTTCTGGCCGGCTTCGCACGCGGATGCCGCGGCCGCCCTCGCGGCACACGGACGCGCTGTCGTCATCCCGAAGGACGGGCACGCAGCCAACATCGAGCAGCCGAAGGCCTTCAACGCCGCGCTGTTCTCGTTCCTCGCGGAGGTCGCGCCGGCGTAGCCCCGGCTTCGCGATCCCGTCCCATCCGATCCCCGCGCTTGTCGAGGGGGTCGAAGCCCGGGCTTCGATTCCCGGTCGTTGAGCGAGGAGCGCAGCGACGAGACGAAACGCCCGGAGCGCTGCGTCGGCGCGGGGCTCGGGCGTTTCGTCTCGCTTCGCTCGCTCAACGACCGAGCACGGCGTCGGCGCCGCGCTCGGCGCCGGGGGTCAGCGATCGGGGGAGGCGGACCCGCGTCAGCGGCGCAGGTAGCGGTGCTCGGGGCGGCCTGTCGAGCCGTAGCGCAGCCGCACGTCGATGATGCCGCGGGAGGCCAGCGCCGCGAGGTGCCGCTGGGCCGTCGCGCGCGACACTCCGGAGCGCTCGGCGACCTCCGCAGCCGACGCGCCTTCGCCGTCGAGAGCCTCGAGGATGAGCTGCTCGGTCGCCGACCGGCTCAGCGACGGCGCTTCGCCGCCGTGGAGGATCGACAGCGCGCGGTCGAGCTCCTCCTGGCCGATCGCGCCCTCGACCCCGACGAGATTGCGGAACCGCGCGTAGCGGTCGAGCAGGTCGCCGAGCGCCCGGGACTCGAACGGCTTCACGAGGTAGGCGAGAGCGCCCGCGCGCAGCGCCCGTCGCACCGTCGCGGCGTCGTTCGCGGCCGAGAGGACGATCGCGTCGAGGTCGGTCGAGCGCACGAGGTCGATGCCGTCGCCGTCGGGGAGGTACGCGTCGACGAGCAGGAGGTCGGGCCGATGGTCGCGGATCGCCGCGCGGGCGCCGGCGATCGATCCCGCGGAGTCCAGGACCGTGAAGCCGGGCCGGTCGGCGATGCCCCGGTGCAGCCCCGCGACGCGGAAGTCGTCGTCGACCACGAGCACGCGGATGGTCTCGCTCATCGGGCGGGCTCCTCTCCTGCGGGGCGCATGACCCCCGTCAGCCGCGCGCCGAAGACGGCTCCGCCATCCGGGCGCTTCGGCTCGATCACCCACACGTCGCCGCCGCGCCGACGGGCGAGCTCGCGCGACAGCCGGAGGCCCAGGCCGTGGCCGTGGACGCTGTCGGCACCGTCTGCCGCTTCAGCGCGTCCCGCGAAGACGTCGGCGCCCGGCTCGATGCCGGGTCCCGAGTCGGCGACCGTGACGACGAGCTCGGCGCCCGCGTCGAGCAGCGCGAGCTCGACCTCCCGGGGTTCGCCGCCGCGCACCGCCGCCGTGATCGCGTTGTCGACCAGGTTGCCGACGACCGCCGCGACATCCTCCGGGCCGACAACGGTGCCGTGCAGCAGCGTCTCCTCCGCGATGCGGAGGGCGACGCCGCGCTCGCCTGCCTCGATGGCCTTGGCCCCGACGAACGACTGGAGCAGGGGATCCGTGATGCGCTCGAGGCCCTCGACGGGGAAGTCGACGGGCCCGCGCCCGAGCTGCTCGGCGAGGAAGGCACGCGCCTCACCGGCCCGATCGGCGTCGAGCAGCCCCGTCGCGACATGCAGGCGGTTGGCGAACTCGTGCCGCTGCACCCGCAACGCGCCCGTCATGGCGCGCACGGTCTCGAGCCGCTCGGCGACCGCGATGAGATCGGTCCGATCGCGGACGATCAGCACATCGCCCAGGGGCCGGCCGTCCCGGACGACGGGATGCGCGTCGAGGTACAGCACGCGGTCGCCGACGACGATGCCGTCCCGCGGCGTGCGCTCCGCGACGGCCGCCCGCACCTCCGCGGGCACGTCGAGGTCGTCCAGGCGCCGCCCGACGGGATCCTCGAGCGACAGCATCCGGGCCGCCGTCTCGTTGCACACGCGCACGACGCCCGACGTGTCGAGCGCGACGACGCCGTCGCCGACGCCGTCGAGGACGGCCGCCTGGTTCTGCACGAGTCCGACGAGCTCCTCGGGCTGCAGCCCGAGGGTCAGGCGCTCCCAGCGTCGGCGGAGGAGAAGGGCGGCGAGCGCTCCGATCCCGAGGGCCGCGACGACCGCGATCCCGATGCCCACCAGCAGGGCGGGCAGGTCATCGAAGACGCTCGCCCGCTCGAAGCCCACGCTCACCTCGCCTACGGGCGGCCCGTCGCCGGCGCCCGGCGCGTAGACCGGCACCTTCGCGCGGGCGGATTCGCCGAGCGTGCCGCGCTCCCAGTCGACGACCTCGTTGCCCGCGAGCACCTCCTCGAAGGGCGTGCTCACCTGCCGGCCGAGGAGGTCCTGGTTCGGGTGGGCGAGCCGGATGCCGTGGTCGTCGGCGATCACGACGAAGAGCGCGTCCGTGCGGTCGCTCACGCCGGCCGCGATGAGCTGCAGCTGGCCGTCGCGGAGGTTCGCGGCATCCGGTGTCCCCGGATCGGCCGAGAACTCCGCGACGATCCGGCGCACCTCCGGATCCTCGGCGACCGTGCGGGCGATGTTGAGGGCGGATGCCTCGGATTCGGCGCGCAGCTGCTGGACGCCGAGGTAGACGAACACGGCCGTGCAGACGGCGACGACGGCGGCGACCGTCGCGAGCTGAAGGATCAGCACCCGGGTTGCGAATCGCACGGCACCTCCCGCCCGTGAGCACAATGCGCTGAACACACGCTACGCGCAGAACCGCGGGCAATGCGAGATAGCGCGCGCGGGCGCGGCCGGCCTGCCTAGCATCTCGGGAATCGCACACCGCGCGGTGTGGAAGACGAAGGAGTCGAGATGCACATGACAGCTCTTCAGGCGGCCGCCGAGGAGGGATACGCCGTGGCCTTCGTGCCGTCCGAGGGGATCCTCGTGGCGCTCGGGTTCACGATGATCCTGACCTTCATGGCGCTCATCATGACGAGGCGCCTGACGCCCATGGTCGCGCTCATCCTCGTTCCGACGATCTTCGGGCTCTTCGCCGGCGCGGGGCTGGGGCTCGGCGACATGATCCTCGACTCGATCGGGAACATGGCGCCGACGGCGGCGCTCCTCATGTTCGCGATCATGTTCTTCGGGATCATGATCGACGTCGGTCTGTTCGACCCGCTCATCCGCTTCATCACGCGCCTGCTCGGCGACGACCCCGCGAAGGTCGTGCTCGGCACGGCGCTGCTCGCGGGCGCCGTCTCGCTCGACGGCGACGGATCGACGACCTTCATCATCACGACGTCGGCGATGCTGCCGATCTACCTGCGGCTCGGCATGAGCCCCGTCGTGCTCACGTGCGTCGCGGGGCTCATGAACGGCACCCTCAACATCGTGCCGTGGGGCGGCCCGACCGTCCGCGCCGCGACGGCGCTGGGCCTCGAGCCGACCGCGATCTTCGTCCCGATGCTGCCGTCCCTCGCTGCGGGCCTGGTCGTCTCGCTGACATTCGCCTGGATGCTGGGACTCGGCGAGCGCCGTCGCCTCGGCCTCGTCGACACGTCGCGCCTCGACGGCGCCGCCGGCGGGACGGGACTGCAGCCGCCGCGCATCTTCCGCGGCGGCGACCCCAAGCCGGGAGCGCGCGCAACGCTGCGCACCGGCAACCTGCTCACGGTCGACGGCGCGCGCACCGCGATCGCCACGACCGAGTTCGTCGACGCCGCAGACACCGCGATGGCCGACACGATCCTCGACCCGCGCCGGGCCACGCTGCGGCCCAAGCTCATCTGGTTCAACCTCGCCCTGACCCTCGCGGTCATGGTGCTGCTGGTCCTCGACCTCTTCCCGCTGCCCTACGTCTTCATGGTCGGCGCGGCGGTCGCGCTCATCGTGAACTTCCCGAGGATCAAGGGTCAGGCCGACGAGATCGTCGCCCACGCGCCCAGCATCGTGGGCGTCGTTTCGATGGTGCTCGCGGCCGGCGTCCTGGTCGGCGTGCTCAACGGCACGGGCATGGTCGCCGCAATGGCGAACTGGATCACGACTGTGATCCCGGCATCCCTGGGCCCGTTCCTCGCCGTCATCACCGGCATCCTGTCGATCCCGTTCACGTTCTTCATGTCGAACGACGCGTTCTACTTCGGCATCCTGCCGATCCTCGCCGAGAGCGCGACGGCCTACGGCATCGAGCCGGTCGAGATGGCCCGCGCGTCGATCACCGGCCAGCCCGTGCACCTGCAGAGCCCGCTCGTGCCGGCGATCCTGCTCCTCGTGTCCCTTGCCAGCGTCAACCTCGGCGACCACCACAAGAAGGTGCTGTGGCGGGCGACCGTCGTGTCCCTCGTGATGCTCGGGGTCGCTGTTCTCGTCGGAGTCGTGCCGCTGGCCGCGTAGGCCCGCTCGCCTCCTGTCGTTGAGCGAGGCCGCGCGAAGCGCGCGCAAGACGAAACGCCCCGGACCCGGTGTGAAGACCGTGTTCAGGGCGTTTCGTCTCGCTTCGCTCGCTCAACGACCGGAGACACCAGACCGGCTGGCGGGCGGGTCAGGGCCCGACGAGCCTCACGCGGACGGCGTTGGTGGACTCGTCGAGCTCTGCGATCGCCGCGTGAGCCTTGACGAAGTCCGAGAAGGACTTGTGGCCGAGCGCCTTCTCGCTGAACGACGGGTCCATGCGCTTGAGCAGGTTCTTGACGGCCGACAGGTGCACCCAGTCCTCGTCGGTGCGCTCGTGCTCGAGGCGCAGCGCCCGCGCGAGCAGCTCGCCCGCGGGATCGGCCGTCGACTTCTTGCGCCGCGCACGCGACGGAGCCGCGGCATCCGCCGCCTTCGCGTCCGCGGGAGCGCTGACACCCGGGAGCGAATCGTAGGCGTCGAACTGGTCGCAGGCGGCCGCGAGGGACTTCGCGGTCGAGCCTGCGACGCCCACGCCCACGACGAAGCGGCCGAGCCGCTTGCAGCGCTGTGCGAGCGGCACGTAGTCGCTGTCGCCGGCGACGATGACGACGTGCGTCAGGTCGGGCAGGCGGAACATGTCCTCGACCGCGTCGACGGCCAGGCGGATGTCGGCGCCGTTCTTGGCGTAGGCCGCCGCGGGGAAGAGCTGGACGAGGTCGACGGCACGGGCCACGAGCTGACTGCGGTACTCCGCGTTCACGGGCGCAGACCAGTCGGCGTAGGCGCGGGTGAGGACGAGGGTTCCGAACGACGCCGCGTAGTCGATGATCGCCCCGACGTCGATCGTCGCGGCGGCCAGGCGCTGCGCGATCTCGGGGTCGACCGGCTGCTCCGCGACGCGCTGACGGTCGCGCGCGTAGGCGTTGCGGCCGTGGACGCGGTCGTACCAGGACATGACGATGTTGTCGAAGTCCAGGTAGACCGCGACGCGCGGCGTCGTCGGATCCGGCATGTCAGCCCTCCTGCGGATACCGCACGCCGATGAGCCCGCGCACGTCGTCCATCGTCTGCATGATGGCCACGGACTCGTCGATCGGCAGGATGTCGCTGTCGTTCGTGCCGTCGGCGACGAAGCGCTCGGCGGCGAGGGCCTGGTATTGCATGCCCCGACCCTCGTGCTGCGTCACGAAGTCCTCGAGCACCGTCCCATCCGGAGCGATGACGCGGAACGAGGTCGGGCTGTACCAGACGCGGTCGATGTCGATGCGGGCGTCGGTGCCGATGATCGTCGCCGTGTTCGGGCCGGCGGAGCGGGCGGCCGACAGGGTCGCCGAGATCGCGCCGCTGCCGTGCGTGAAGGTCGTCGCGACCTCGCTGTCAGCGCCCGTCTCGATGAGCCGCGCCGACGCCGTGATCGAGGTCGGTGCGCCCAGGATGTCCCACGCGAACGACACGGGGTAGATGCCGAGGTCGAGGAGCGCCCCGCCGCCGAGCTCGATCGCGTTGAGCCGGTGCGCGGGATCGGTCGGGAGCTTCTGCGTGTGGTCGGCGAACAGCGCGCGGACGTCGCCGAGGGCGCCTGAGGCGACGAGTTCGCGGATGCGGACCATGTGCGGCAGGTACCGCGTCCACATCGCCTCCATGGCGAGCAGGCCCCGCTCCTTCGCGACGTCGCGGACGCGCGCGGCTTCGGCCGCTGTCAGCGTGAAGGGCTTCTCGACGAGGACGTGCTTGCCGTGCTCGAGCGCCAGGACCGCGTTCTCGGCGTGCGACGGGTGCGGCGTCGCGATGTACAGGATGTCGACATCGGGGTCCTCGACGAGCGCCTCGTACGACCCGTGGGCGTGTGGAATGGCGTACTCGTCGGCGAACGTCTGTGCGGCGTCGGGACGGCGCGATCCGACGGCCGCGATGTCGCGGCCGGCGGTGCGGAGGTCCTTCGTGAAGGCGTGGGCGATGCCGCCCGTGGCGAGGATGCCCCAGCGCAGGCCGGGGACGTCGGGTGAGGTCATGACCTCGAGCGTAGCGAGCGCGCGTGCCGTGCGCTCTGTGCGCTCAGCGCGTCGACGTGAGAGCCTGCTCCGCCTCGGCCACGACGTCCGTGACGAGGTCGAGCGCCTGCGACAGGTCCGCGATGACGTCGGCGACGTCCTCGAGCCCGATCGAGAGCCGGATCGTCGTCCACGTGATGCCCGCCTCGGCGAACTGCTCCTCGGTGAGGTGGCTGTGCGTCATGGAGGCGGGGTGCGCCACCAGGCTGCGGGCGTCGCCGATGTTGGCGACGAGCCGGACGACCTTCAGCGAGTCGACGAACGCCTGCACCTTCTCCCAGTCGCCCTCGGCGTCGCCCGTCGACTCGAGGTCGAAGGCGAAGACGGATGCTGCTCCCCGGTGCGCATAGCGCTTGCCGAGGTCGTTCCAGGGCGACGTGGGCAGCAGCGGGTGGTGCACCTTGGCGACGGCCGGGTGGCTCGCGAGGAACTCGGCGACGGCGAGCGCCGAGGCGCTGTGCCGGGCCATGCGCAGCTCGAGCGTCTCGACGCCCTGCAGGAGCTGGAAGGCGTTGAAGGGCGAGATGGAAGGCCCGAGGTCGTGCACGTACTTGGACTTGACGAGGGCGATGAACGCGAAGCCCTCGGCGCCGAAGCGGTCCCACAGGACGAGGTCGCGGACGCGGGCGTACGGCTTCGTCAGCTGGGGCCAGCGGTCCGGCTCTGCGCCGAAGTCGAAGGTGCCGAGGTCGACGACGACGCCGCCCAGCGACGTGCCGTGGCCGCCGAGGTACTTCGTCGCCGAGTGCACGACGAAGTCGGCGCCGTGCTCGCCCGGGCGGATGAGCGCGGGCGTCGCGACCGTGTTGTCGATCACGAGCGGAACCCCGGCCTCGTGGGCGACGTCGGCGACGGCCTGGATGTCGAGCACCTGGGCGAGCGGGTTCGTGATCGACTCGCCGAACAGGGCCCGGGTCTCGGGGCGCACGGCGGCGCGCCACGCGTCGATGTCGTCCTGGTCGACGAACGTGACGTCGATGCCCCAGTCGGCGAACGTGTCCTGGAGGAGGTCCACGGTGCCGCCGTAGAGCTGCTTGGCCGCGACGATGTGCTCGCCGCTCTTGGCGAGCGCGAGGAGCGTGACGGCGACGGCCGCCTGCCCGGACGCGACCGCGGCGGCGGCGCGGCCGCCCTCGAGCGCCGCGACGCGCTCCTCGAAGACGAGCTGCGTCGGGTTGGCGTTGCGGCTGTAGATGTTGCCCGGCTTGCGCAGCGCGAAGAGGTCGCGCGCCTCGGCGAGAGAGGCGAACTGGTACGCGGACGACTGGTAGATCGGCGCGACGGCGGTGTTCTGCGGGACGGCCGGGTCGTACCCGGCCTGGACCTGGGCCGTGGCGAAGCCCGGGCGGCGGGGTGAGGAGGACATTCGTCAATTGTCGCGATCGAGCCGGAATTCCGTGCTTCGGTGTTGCGAACTGTTGCAGCGACGGCCGTGTGAGGATGCCGGTATGCCTCTGTCACCCCTCATCTCCGCCGACGAGCTGCACGATCGACTGCAGGCGGGTGACAGCATCCGGCTGCTGGACGTGCGGTACCGGCTCGAGAAGCCGGACGGACGCGCGGACCATCGCGCGGGCCATCTCCCCGGCGCCGTCTACGTCGACATGGACACGGAGCTCGCGACGCACGGCGCGCCGTCGGAGGGCCGGCACCCCGTCCCCTCGCGCGCGGTGCTGCAGGATGCCGCGCGCCGCTGGGGGCTGGACGGCGGCGACGCGGTCGTCGTGTACGACGACTACCGGTCGGTCTCGGCCGCGCGCGCGTGGTGGCTGTTGACGCGCTCGGGGGTCGGTCACGTGCGGGTCCTGGACGGCGGACTCGCGGCGTGGACGGCGGCCGGCTATCCGCTCGAGACGGGCGACGTCGTGCCCGAGGCCGGCTCGATCGTCCTCGACGAGCTCACGGGCGACATCGCGACGATCGACGACGCGGCGGAGTGGCCGGGGCGCGGCGTGCTGATCGACGCACGTGCGCCGGAACGCTTTCGCGGCGAGACCGAGCCGTACGACCCGATCGCGGGCCACATCCCCGGCGCCGTGAACCTCCCCGCGGGCGCGCTGCTCGTCGGCGACGGGTTCGCCGAGCCCGCGGCCCTGCGCGACGCGTTCGCGACGGTCGGTGTCTCGGACGGCACGCCGGTCGCGGCGTACTGCGGGTCGGGACTCACGGCGGCGCACACGGCGCTCGCGGGAGCCGTCGCCGGCATCGAGGTGACGGTCTACCCGGGGTCGTGGAGCCAGTGGTCCAACACCCCGGGCCGCCCCGTCGCGACGGGGCACTGATCCCTCAGGGGACGAGCACGACCTTGCCCGCGGCGCCGTTCTCGACGGCCTCGTGCGCGCGCGCGGCCTCGGCGAGCGGGAACGACTCGCCGAGCTCGACCGAGAAGGCGCCTGCGGCCAGGAGCGCGAGCGCGACCGGCACGGCCTCGGCGCGCCACGCCTGCTGCTGCGGCGTGAGCGGGATGGGGCTGCCGCCGCTGAACGCGCGGATGCCGAGATCCGCGGCATCCCGTCCTCGTACGAGCGTCGCGATGCGGCTCTTGTCGGCGAGCAGCTCGATCGAGGTCTGCAGCGCCTCGTCGGTCCCGGCCGCGTCGATGATCGCCGTGATGCCCTGCGGCGCGGCCTCGCGGAGCCGATCGGCGAGCCCCTCGCCGTAGGCGACCGGGACCGCGCCGAGCTCGTGCACTCGATCGAACCGCTGCTCGGACGAGGTCCCGACGACCGTTGCGCCCCACAGCACGGCGAACTGGATGACGGCCTGACCGACCGAGCCCGAGCCGCCGTGGACGAGGAGCGTATCGCCCGCCCCGACGCCCAGCGACCGCACGGTCTGATACGCCGTGCCGATCGGGATGCCGAGCGCCGCCGCCTGCGCAGCGGACACGTTCGCAGGCCGCACGTGGGCCCGGTCGGCCGGCACGACGACGTCCGTCGCGTAGGCGCCGTGCACGCCGAACGCCGCGACGGGGTCGCCGACGCGGAATCCGTCCACGTCCGCCCCGACCGCCGTGACGACGCCGCCGAGGTCGGCACCGACGCCGCGCGGCCCGGTGAGTGCGCCGCTCGCGCGCAACCCGGACCGCAGCTTCCCGTCGATCGGATTGACGCCGGCCGCCTCGACGAGCACGGCGATCTCGCCGGCGCCGGGCGTGGGGACCGGGACCTCGGTCAGGGTGAGGACCTCGGGTCCTCCGAACTCTGTGTAGACGATCGCCTGAGGCATGTCAGGGCCAACCTCGCTGTGTCGTGGGCGTATTCCGATGTGTCCGAACGCGACGCTCGGGGCGACGCAGCCGGGTCAGGGTTCGCGCAGCGTCTTCTGGATCCGCTGGATCGAGACGGGCTCGGCGGTGCCGAGCGTCTGCGCGAAGAGGCTCACGCGGTACTCCTCGAGGAGCCAGCGCGCGTGCACGAGCGGGGGACGCGCCTCGGCCGCGGCGGGGATCGTGCCGCCCGCCTCGGAGTAGAGCGCCGCAGCGCGTTCGAACTCCGTCATCCGCTGCCGGTCCCGGCCCGGGTTGTCCGAGAGGGCGCGCACGCGCTCCAGCGCGCCGCGGAGGTAGCGGGGGAGCTGCCCGAGCCGCGTCGTGCCCGTGCGAGACACGAATCCGGGGTGCACGAGCCCTGCGACCTGCGACTTCACATCGCCGAGCGCGCCCAGGAGGGTCAGCGAGTTCTGCTCGCGCAGCGCCCGCTCGACCTCGCGCGACGCCGTGAGGATCCGCGCCGCGAGCGACACAGTCGCGAAGAGCTCGTCGACGACGGCGGCCGAGAAGGCGTCGCGCACACGGTCGAACGCCTCTCGTGTGCGCACGCCGTTCGGCGCGGTGCGCGCCAGGACGGCATCCGCCACCGCGACGCGCGCGTCCTCGACGAGCGCCTTCGCGCTGGAGTACGGGGATGCCGCCAGCGCGAGCTTCTCGGGAGAGGTCAGGTGGTCGAGCACATAGGCGGCCGGCGAGGGCACCGCCAGCAGGACGAGCCGTCGCACGCCCTCGAGCGTCGCCGTCGCCGCTGCCTCGGGCGTCGTCTCGAGCCGCAGCGCGACGGACTGGCCCTCGTCGACGAGCGCGGGGTAGCCGCGGACCACGCCTCCCGCGACCTTCGTGTCGACGACGTCGGGGAGGTCGCCGAAGGTCCAGTCGGTGAGTCCGGACTGCTCGGTGAACGCGGGTCCGCTCCCGGTCCGTGGGTCGGCGGCGGGAGGGCGCGGGCCGGCGGGTGCGCCGGCTCCGAGGCGTTTCGTCTCGCTTCGCTCGCTCAACGACCGCGTCACAGCGGTGCGGCTCCTGCCGGCCAGTCGCTCCTGGAGCTGGGCGAGATCGCGGCCCGACCCCGCGGCACGACCGCGCTCGTCGACGGCGCGGAACGAGACCTGGAGGTGGCCGGGCACGCGCTCGAGCTCGAAGTCCGCGGCCGTCACGGGCTGATTCGCGACGCGCTGGATGCGCGCGGCGAGCGCTTCGCGCAGTCCCGCGGGTGGGAGGCCCTCGTGCGACTCGGGGCCCTGCCCTGCGAGCTCTTCGGCGAACTTCGCCGCCCAATCCGCGGCGGGTACGACGTGGCGCCGGATCGCCTTGGGCAGCGACCGGATCAGGGCTGCGATGAGCTCGTCGCGCATTCCCGGCACCTGCCAGTCGAAGCCGTCCCGGCGCAGCTGCGCGAGAAGCGCGAGCGGCACGACCGCCGTGACGCCGTCGTCCGGGGCGCCCGGCTCGAAGCGGTACGCGAGCGAGAGGACCTGGTCACCCTGTCGCCATCGTGCCGGGAAGTCGCGCTCGTCGCCGCGCTGCACGTCGCCTGCGAGGTCGGCCTCGGTCATGTCGAGGAGTCGAGGCGTGCGGTTCGCGGCATCCCGCCACCATGCCTCGAAGGACCGCACGTCGAACACGTCGCTGGGGATCCGTGCGTCGTAGAACGCGTAGACGGCCTCGTCGCCCGCGAGGATGTCGCGCCGGCGCTCGCGCTCCTCGATCTTCTCGAGCCGGCGCCGCAGCTCGAGATTGCGGCGCTCGAAGGCCGTGAGGCGCTTGTCGAGGGCCGCGGCATCCCATTCGCCCTCGACGAGCGCGTGCCGCAGGAACAGCTCGCGCGCGAACGGCCGGTCGAAGCGCGCCAGCTGGACGCGGCGGCGGGGGATGATCTCGACGCCGAAGAGGGTCACCTTCTCGTAGGCGGATGCTGCTCCCGCCGACTTCGACCAGTGCGGCTCGGAGAGCGAGCGCTTCGCGAGGTCGCCGGCGAGCTCCTCGGCCCACGCGGGGTCGACGGCGGCGACGGTGCGGGCGAAGAGGCGCGAGGTCTCGACGAGCTCGGCCGCCATGACGGCGGACGGCGACTTCTTGCGCAGCCCCGAGCCGGGGAAGATCGCGAACCGCGCGCCGCGCGCGCCGAGGTACTCCGCCGCGGGGGTACGACCCTTCGACGGGCTCGGGGTGCGGGATCCGCCGGACCCTCGCTGCCGTTCGTCGAGGATGCCGAGGTGCGAGAGAAGGCCCGCGAGGATCGCCTTGTGGACAGCATCCGGGTCCGCTGTCGGGCCGTCTCCGGTCGTTGAGCGAGCCGAAGGCGAGACGAAACGGCCCGAAGCAGCGCGATCGGCCTGTCCCGTGGGCTCAGGCGTTTCGTCTCGTCGCTTCGCTCCTCGCTCAACGACCGGGCTTCTGCGCTCCCGATCGCCGGTGCGCAGGAGCGACGAGAGCTGCCGATGCACATCGAACCACTCGCGCACGCGCACGTAGTTGAGGTGCTCGGCGCGGCACAGCCTCCGGAACGCGCTGGATCCGAGCGTGCGCTGCTGCTCCTGCAGGTGGTTCCACAGGTTCAGGAGCGTGAGGAAGTCGCTCGTGGGGTCGGTGAAGCGCGCGTGGAGGCGATCAGCCTCCTCGCGGCGCTCCTCTGGCCGCTCGCGCACGTCCTGGATCGACATCCCGGCGACGATCGCGAGGACGTCGCGCAGGACCCCTGTGCGCCGCGCCTCGATGAGCATGCGGGCGAAGCGCGGGTCGATCGGCAGTCGCGCGATCTCGCGGCCGAGGTCGGTGAGCTTCGGCCCGCTTCCGCCTGCGGTTCCCGAGCCTGTCGAGGGGCGCACCGCGCCGAGCTCGACGAGGAGGTCGAACGCCGCCTTGACTCCGCGCGAGTCCGGGGGAGTGAGGAACGGGAACGAGGAGATGTCCCCGAACCCGAGCGACAGCATCTGCAGGATGACGGAGGCGAGGCTCGTGCGCAGGATCTCGGGCTCGGTGAACTCGTCGCGCCTCGCGAAGTCGTCCTCCGAGTACAGCCGGATCGCGATGCCGGGTGCCGTGCGCCCCGCGCGGCCGGAGCGCTGCTGCGCCGACGCCTGCGAGATCGCCTCGATCGGCAGGCGCTGGATCTTGCTCCGGTTGCTGTAGCGCGAGATGCGCGCCGTGCCGGTGTCCACGACGTACCGGATGCCGGGCACGGTCAGGCTCGTCTCGGCGACGTTGGTCGCGAGGATGATGCGGCGACGCACGCCGACGACGCTCGAGCGCTCGAACACGCGGTGCTGCTCGGCGGCGCTGAGCCGTCCGAAGAGGGGAAGGACCTCGGTGGGAGCGGCATCCTTCGCATACATGCCGCGCACGGCATCCATCGCGTCGCGGATCTCGGCCTCGCCGGGGAGGAACACGAGCACGTCGCCCGGGGCCTCGCGGTCGAGCTCCCGCAGCGCCGCCGTGATGCCGTCGACGTCGTCGGACTCGGCGGCGCCGGGAGCGGCATCCGTCCCTCGATACCGGATCTCGACGGGGTAGGTGCGCCCCGACACCTCGATGATGGGGGCGGGTCGGTCCGGGGCGGCGGCGAAGTGCTTCGCGAAGCTCTCCGGGTCGATCGTCGCCGAGGTGATGACGACCTTGAGGTCGGGGCGCTTCGGCAGGATCCGCGTCAGATAGCCGAGAAGGAAGTCGACGTTGAGCGACCGCTCGTGTGCCTCGTCGACGATGATCGTGTCGTACCGACGCAGGAGTCGGTCGCGGTGGATCTCGTTGAGCAGGATGCCGTCCGTCATGAGCGCGATGCGCGTGTCGGCCGAGACCTTGTCGGTGAAGCGGACCTTGTAGCCGACGGTCGTGCCGAGCGGCACCTCGAGCTCCTCCGCGACGCGCTCGGCGATGGAGCGGGCCGCGATGCGGCGCGGCTGCGTGTGCGCGATGCTCGTGCGCCCCAGCTCGAGGCAGATCTTCGGGAGCTGCGTCGTCTTGCCCGACCCGGTCGCGCCCGCGACGATGACGACCTGGTGGTCGCGGATCGCGCGCGCGATCTCGTCCCGCGCGGCGCTGACGGGCAGCTCCGGCGGGTAGACGATGACGGGTTCGGGCGCGGGCATAGCCCTCCATCGTAGGACGCGCAACCCGGTCCAGCCTCGTTGAGGGGCTCCTAGGCTGAATCCATGACGATTCCCACCGTGACGCTCAACGACGGCAACCAGATCCCGCAGCTCGGCTATGGAGTGTTCAAGGTTCCGCCGGCCGACACGGAACGGGCCGTCGCCGAGGCGCTCGAGGTCGGCTACCGCCACATCGACACGGCCGCGATCTACGGCAACGAGCAGGGTGTGGGCGCGGCGATCGCGGGGAGCGGCATCCCGCGTGACGAGCTGTTCGTCACGACGAAGCTCTGGAACGACCGCCACGACGGCGACGAGCCTCGCGCGGCGATCGGCGAGAGCCTCGACAAGCTCGGCCTCGACGCCGTCGACCTGTACCTCGTGCACTGGCCGACGCCCGCCGCCGACAACCACGTGCACGCGTGGGAGAAGCTCATCGAGCTCCGCGATGCCGGACTCACGCGCTCCATCGGCGTCTCGAACTTCCTCGTGCCGCACCTCGAGCGGATCGTCGAGGCGACGGGCGTCGTCCCCGCGGTCGACCAGATCGAGCTGCACCCCGCCTACCAGCAGCGTGAAGTCACGGACTGGGCGGCTGCGAACGACGTGCGCATCGAGGCGTGGGGCCCGCTCGGTCAGGGCAAGTACGACCTCTTCGGCGTTCCGGCGGTCGCCGAGGCGGCATCCGCGCACGGCAAGTCGCCCGCGCAGGTCGTGCTGCGCTGGCACCTCCAGCACGGCTTCATCGTGTTCCCGAAGTCGGTGCGTCGAGAGCGCCTCGAGGAGAACCTGGACGTCTTCGACTTCGCGCTCACCGATGCCGAGGTCGCCGCGATCGACGCGATCGACCCGGGCGACGGCTCGGGCCGCGTCAGCGCGCACCCCGACGAGGTGAACTGACCGGGGATGCTGTGAACCAGCGTCTGGCCGCCTCCGCGAGTCCGTACCTGCGCGCCCACGCCGGCAACCCCGTCGCGTGGCATGCGTGGGGCGAGGAGGCCTTCGCGGAGGCGCGCCGGCGCGACGTGCCGGTCTTCGTCTCGATCGGATACTCGACCTGCCACTGGTGCCACGTGATGGCCCGCGAGTCGTTCGAGGATGCCGCGCTCGCAGAGCGCCTCAACGAGCGGTTCGTCGCGATCAAGGTCGACCGGGAGGAGCATCCCGAGGTCGACTCCGCGTACATGGCGGCGGCCGGCGCGTTCACGCAGAACCTCGGGTGGCCGCTGAGTGTCTTCACGACGCCCGACGGCGGCCCGTTCTACGCGGGGACGTACTTTCCGCCCGCGCCGCGCGCCGGCATGCCGTCCTTCGCACAGGTGCTCGACGCCGTGCACGAGGCCTGGACCGAACGCCGCGAGGCGGCCGAGGGCACAGCGGGCGCCATCGCCGAGGCGCTCGCGGACGTGCGGGGCTCGTCCGCCGCCGAGGGTGCGATCCCGGATGCCGCGTCCCTCGCCGACGCCGCGCGCCGCCTCGCCGCACGCGAGGACCCGGAGTTCGGCGGCTTCTGGGGAGGTGACCCGAACGCGCCGAAGTTCCCCGTCGCGACGGCGCTGCGGTTCCTGCAGGCCCGGCTCGTGAAGGAACGCGCGCCCGAGACATCCGCCGCGGCAGAGCGCGCGCTCGCGGCAATGGCGGGTTCCGAACTCAGAGACAAGCTGGAGGGCGGGTTCTTCCGCTATGCGACGCGCCGCGATTGGACCGTCCCGCATTACGAGCGGATGCTGACCGACAACGCCCAGCTGCTCGACGTCGCCCTGGACGCGGGTGATCTCGAGACGGCGAGCGGCGTCGCGACCTTCCTGCGCGAAGTGCTGCAGCAGCCCTCCGGGGGCTTCGGTGCGGCGCAGGACTCGGAGTCCTGGATCGACGGCGCCCGCAGCGAGGGCGGGTACTACCTGCGGGATGCCGAGGCCCGCGCCGACCTCGAGCCGCCGGCGGTCGACGGCAAGGTCGTGACGGGGTGGAACGGCCTCGCGATCGGGGCGCTGGCGCGCGCCGGCGCACGGGCGGGACGGCCCGACTGGATCGAGGCGGCGCAGTGGTCCGCCGACGCCGTCCTCACCGCCAACGTCTCACCGGAGGGGATGCTGCGCCGCGCGTCGCTCGACGAGATCGCGTCGCGGGCCCCCGCGACGGTCGCCGACCACGGCCAGCTCGCGGAAGGCCTCGCCGCCCTCGCGATCGCGACGGGCGAGCCCGCCTACGCCGTACGCGCTCGAGGTCTCGTCGAGGCCTGCGTCGGGCCCGACGGGGCTCTGCACGCGCCGGCGGGCGCTGATCCGGTGCTGGCGGCGAGCGGTGTCATCGCTCCGGATGCCGCCTCCGACGGCGACGAGCCCTCCGGCGTCGCCGCGATCGCGGGTGCGTCCGCGGCCCTCTGGCTGATCGGCGGGGGAGAGGGCGATCGTGAGCTCGCCGAGCGCCTCGTGGCCGCGCACGCGGGCGCCGCCCTCGCGCAGCCCCTCGCGCACTCCGCTCTGCTTCGCGTCGCGGCGCTCCTGGCCCAGCCGCCGCGGCAGGTCGTCGTGGTCGGCGAGCCGGGCGAGCCGCTCGCGATCGCGGCCCGGGCACTCCGTGCGGACGTCGTGGCGATCGTCACGCCCGCCCAGGCTGTGGCCTGGGCCGAGGCCGGCTTCGACCTCTTCCTCGACAAGACGCAGCGCGACGGCGTCGCGACGGTCTACGACTGCCGCGACTTCGCCTGCCGCCTCCCCGTGACCGACCCCGCGGCCCTCATTCCCTGACCCCTGGTCGCCGAGCTTCCCCGCGAGAACGCCCGTATGTCCTCATTCGCACCTCGATTCGCACCTCGATTGAGGACACGAGCGCGAGCGGGGCGAGACGGAACGCGTGCACCCGCGGTGCGTGCGTGTCGTTCGGGTTCTGCCGTTTCGTCTCGTCGCTTCGCTCCTCGCTCAACGACCGGGGTTGGGATTCGCCCGTTAGCGAGCGGAGCGAGACGCAACGCGTGCACCCGGCGTACGCCTCGGCGCGCGCGCAGGTTCAGCCCGCGGCGCGCTCGTCGTCGGCGACGACCGCGAGGCCCGGGGCGACCTCGAGCCCGAACACCGTCTCGAGCGCGCGCTCGAACTCGGCGAGCCTGCCGGCGGCGGCGAACTCGCGCGCGCGGGCCGTCGGTCCGTGCGAGAGCACGCCGGCGAGGTGGCGGAGCGCGGCCGCGCTGCGCTCGTCGTCGGGACGGAGACGGGAGAGCTCGGACGAGAGGACCGACTCGATGTGCGTGCGCCACGCGACGATCGCGGGAGCGGCGGCGCGCTCGGCGTTGAAGGTCGCGACGGCCGAGCCCACCACCTCGTGCGCGCCCGCGCCGAGCTCGGCGAGGGCGGCGTGGCGGCCGATGAGTTCGAGGTCGAGGAGGTCGACTCCGGGCAGCGCGCCGACGGCGGGCTCGACGTTGCGCGGAAGCCCGAGGTCGAAGACGAGCCGCGGCCGGTCGTCGGGGAAGTCCTCCGGCCCGACCGTGTACTTCGCGGTGCACGTGATGACGATGTCGGCGGCGCCGATGGCGGTGCGGAGGTCGTGCTCGGCGCGCACGCCGTAGCGCGCGGCGAAGTTGTCGGCGCGGCCCGTCGCCGAGTAGACGCGCACGTCCTCGGCGCCGCGCGCCTGAAGCGCCGCGATCGAGGTCGCCGCGTAGCGGCCGGTGCCGACGAGCAGGACGGGGACCGTGGCCCAGTCGGTCACGCGGGAGTCCGCGAGGTCGAGCGCGAGGCGCGCGAGCGAGCGACCCGCGGCGGCGAGGTCGGCCTTGGCGCGCACGTCGCGCGTCGCGCGCGCGGCGCGCTGGAAGGCCTGCTCGAGTTCCGTGCTGCTCGTCCCGGCCTCTCGCGCCGTGCGGAGGGCGCGCTGCACCTGGCCGCTGATCTCCTCCTCGCCCACGACCATGGACTCAAGGCCCGAGCTCACCGCGAAGAGGTGCCGCACGACGTCGTCCCCGCTGAGCACGACCGCCGATTCACGCAGGGCCTCGGCATCCGCCCCCGTCGAATCCGCGACGGCTTCGAGAACCGCTTCGCGCGCGAGGAGCGCGCCGCCGGTCAGCGGCTCATCGAGCTCGAGGTACGTCTCGAACCGGTTGCACGTGGCCAGCACAACGGCACCGCGCACGAATTCGTGGGCGGCCAGGACGTCGGCGCCGGTCGATTCGGCGGCCCTCGAGATGCGGTCGAGGACGTCGAAGTCGGTGTTCCGGTGGTTGGCCGTCAGGCAGAACAGCACTCGACGAGTTTAGCCTGGAAGGGTGTCATCGCCTCTGAGCGCCCTGCCGGCGTCCCATCCTCTGCACGACGGCCGCACCTCGGAGGCGCCTCTCGTGCGTGCCGCGCGCGGCGATCGGCCGGCGAGCCTGCCCGTGTGGTTCATGCGCCAAGCGGGGCGATCGCTCCCCGAATACCGGGCCAGCCGCGCCGGCACGGAGATGCTCGACGCGTGCCTCGACCCCGCGCTCGCGGCCGAGATCACGCTGCAGCCCGTGCGCCGGCACGGCGTCGACGCGGCCGTGTTCTTCAGCGACATCGTCGTGCCCGTCCTCCTCGCCGGAATCGATGTGCGCATCGTGCCCGGACGGGGGCCCGTCCTGGACGAGCCGATCCGGACAGCATCCGACGTCCTGCGGCTGCGGCCGCTGGAGGCCGAGGCGCTTGCCCCGATCTCGGAGGCCGTCCGGCTCGTCGTCGCCGAGCTCGGGCAGACGCCGCTCGTCGGGTTCGGCGGTGCGCCGTACACGCTCGCTAGCTACCTCGTCGAGGGCGGCCCCTCGAAGGAGCAGCTCCGTGCGCGCGCCCTGATGCGGACGGACCCGCACACGTGGGCTGCGCTGCTGAACTGGTGCGCCGACGTCACGGGCGCCTTCCTCCGCGCGCAGGTCGAGGCCGGCGCGAGCGTCGTGCAGCTCTTCGACTCGTGGGCGGGCTCGCTGTCGCGCGCGGACTACCAGCGCCGAGTCGCGCCGCACTCGCGCCGCGCCTTCGACGCGCTGCGCGGCCTCGACGTCCCGAAGATCCACTTCGGCCTCGGCCTGGCCGAGATGCTCGACCTCGCGCCGGGGCTCGGGGCGGACGTCGTGGGCATCGACTGGCGCCTCCCGCTCGACGAGGCCAATGCGCGACTCGGCGGCACGGTGCCTCTTCAGGGCAACATCGACCCCGCGCTCCTCACGGCGCCGTGGCCCATCCTCGACGCCCACGTCCGCGACGTCGTCGAGCGCGGCCGCACCGCGCCGGCGCACATCGTCAACCTCGGCCACGGCGTCCCGCCGGACACCGACCCGACGGTGCTCACGCGCATCGTCGAGCTCGTGCATGCCCTCTGACGCGATCGTCGTCGGCGGCGGCGTCGCAGGGCTCGTCGCAGCCAGGCGTCTCGCCCTCGAGGGGCTCGGCGCCACGGTGCTCGAGCGCACCGGAAGGCTCGGCGGCCAGGTCGCGCGGCAGCGCGTCGGCGGGGTCGACCTCGACGCAGCGGCCGAGTCGTTCGCGACGCGCGGCGGCGCTGTCGCCGCGCTCCTCGCCGAGCTCGGCCTCGGGCAGGACATCGTGTACCCGCGCGCGGACCCAGCCTGGCTGCATCGCGCCGACGGCACGGCGGTGCCGCTTCCCGCGACGGGGCTGCTCGGCATCCCGGGCGACCCGCTCGCGTCCGACGTCGTCCGCGCGATCGGCCGCGCCGCCGCCGAGCGGGCGAGCCTCGACGCTTCGCTCCCCGCGAGCGAGGGAGCGGATGCCTCGTCCCTCGGCGAGCTCGTGCGCCTCCGCATGGGTGCGGCCGTCGTGGACGGACTCGTCGCGCCCGTCGTCCGAGGTGTGCATTCCTCGACGCCCGACGACCTTGCGGTGGAGCGCGCGCACCCGCGACTGCGGGAGGAGCTCGTGCGGCGCGGATCCCTCGCGGCGGCCGTCCTCGCCCTGCGCGCCGCCTCGCCCGCCGGCTCGGCCGTCGCCGGCATCCGCGGAGGCATGTTCCGGCTCGTCGACGCGCTCGAGGCGGACTGCGCGCGCCTCGGCGTGACGTTCGAGCTCGACGCGGCCGTCGACGACGTCGGGCTCGACCGTGTCACGGTCGCCGGAGAGGTGCGTCACGGGATCGTTGTCCGCGCGTCCGGAGCCGCCGACCCCGTCGACGACCGCATGGTCACGCTCGTCACCCTCGTCCTGGACGCGCCGTCGCTCGACCGCGCCCCGCGGGGAACCGGCATCCTCGTGTCGGCGGACGCTCCCGGCGTGCGCGCTCGCGCGCTGACCCACCTGACCGCGAAGTGGGACTGGATCGCCGAGGCCTTCCCGGGGCGCCACGCGGTGCGTCTCTCGTACGACGGGACCCCGGACAACCCGATCGAGACGGCGACGCGGGATGCCGGCATCCTGCTCGCGGCACCGCTCGAACACGTCGTCGATGCGAACGTGCACCGGTGGGTCCGGGGATCTGCCGCGCACGCGAGCGATGTCGCCGCCGTCGGCGAGTCCGTCTCGGGCACGGGCCTCGCGTCCGTCGTCCCGCACGCCGAGCGCATCGCGCGGGATATCTCGGCGTCGTCACGGATTGGCCGAGGCCCGCGGTCAAGGGCGAGGATGGAAGGGTGAGCCACCCGATCGACGAGAACGCGACGTCCGACACGATCCCCGCACCCGACGCAGAGGCCAACCACTACGCGCTGTGGGCTGCGCTGCGGCGCGACCCGCATCCGGCGGCCGTGGCCGACGACGCTCCGAGTGCGGCAGAGGTCGTGGAGCGGCTCGGCGGGACCGTGCGGGCGCTCTACGACGTGTCGGGCCTGCGCGCCGACGCCGACGTGCTCGTGTGGCTCACGGGGCACTCCGCCGAGGGCCTGCAGTCGGCGCTGCGCGAGCTGCGCCGCTCGAAGGAGCTGCGATCCCTGCTGCCGACGTGGAACGCGCTCGGCGTGCACCGCGACGCCGAGTTCAGCCGCGATCACGCGCCCGCCTTCGCCCGCGGCCTGCCGCCCAAAGAGTGGGTCACGGTCTACCCGTTCGTGCGCAGCTACGAGTGGTACATCCTGCCGCCCGCCGAGCGCGGCGCGATGCTCGCCGACCACGGACTCAAGGGCCGCGAGTACCCGCAGGTGCAGAGCAACACGGTCGCGAGCTTCGCGCTCGGCGACTACGAGTGGATCCTCGCGCTCGAGGCCGACGACCCCACCGAGCTCGTCGACCTCATGCGCCACCTCCGCGCGACCGAGGCCCGCCGACACGTGCGCGAAGAGGTCCCGTTCTTCACGGGCCGCCGGATCTCGCCCGCCGAGCTCGCCGAGGTCCTCTCGTGACGCCCGACACTTGCGCGAGACTTCACAAATGTGACGCGACGCGCCGGTGCAGCGGTCCATTCGTGAAGTCTCGCGAACGGCGGGCTGAGCGATGAGCCTGCGGATCGGCACCAGGGCGAGCGCCCTCGCGACCGCACAGGCGGGCACCGTCGCCGAGGCATTGGGCGGCGAGCTCGTCCCGATCGTCTCGGACGGCGACCGCTCGACGGCCTCGCTCGCCTCGCTCGGCGGCTCGGGCGTCTTCGCGACCGCCCTGCGCGAAGCGCTGCGCGCGGGGGAGGTGGATGCTGTCGTCCACTCCTTCAAGGACCTTCCGACGGCCCCGGCCGACGGCCTCGCGATCGCCGCCGTCCCCAAGCGCGCCGACGCGCGCGACGTGCTCTGCGCACGCGGCGGGCTCGACCTCGAGTCGCTGCCCGCGGGCGCCCGCGTCGGGACGGGCTCGCCGCGCCGTCGCGCGCAGATCGCGGCGCGCCGACCCGACCTCGAGCTCGTCGACATCCGCGGCAACATCGACTCGCGCCTCGAGCGCCTGACGACCGAGGATCCCGAGCGGGCGCTGGATGCCGTCATCCTCGCCGCCGCGGGCCTCGCGCGCATCGGCCGGCTCGAGGCCGTCTCGCAGTTCCTGCCGCTGGACACCTGGCCGACAGCGCCCGCCCAGGGCGCGCTCGCGGTCGAGACGCGCGCGGGGGACGAGCGCCACGCGGCCCGGCTCGACCACCGTCCGACGCGCCTCGCGGCGGAGGCCGAGCGCGGCGTCCTTGCCCGGCTCGAGGCCGGCTGCGCCGCGCCGATCGGCGCGCACGCGTTCCTCGAGGACGACCTGCTGTTCCTCACGGCGCGCGCCTACCGGCCGGACGGCGGCGAGCACGTCACGAGCTCGCACGCCGCCTTCCCCGACGCCGACGCGCCCGCCGAGCTCGCGGCGCGCGTCTCCGACGAGCTGCTGGCGCTCGGCGCCGCCGAGCTCGCACCCCTCCACGACTGACCGGAGCTTCCATGTCCCTCTCCGACGCAGCCTTCCCGACGGCCCGTCCCCGCCGCCTCCGCTCGACGCCCGCGTGGCGCCGCCTCGCGGCCGAGACGCGCGTGCACGCATCGCAGCTCGTCCTGCCTCTCTTCGTCGCCGAGGGTGCGACCGACCCGCGGCCCATCGCCTCGATGCCCGGTGTCGTGCAGCACACGACCGACTCGCTGCGCATCGAGCTCGCCCTCGCGGCGGCCGCCGGGATCGGCGGCGTCATGCTGTTCGGCGTGCCCGAGCGCAAGGATGCGATCGGGTCGGGTGCGACCGACCCCGACGGGATCCTCAACGTCGCGACGCGCATCGCGGCGGCCGAGGTCGGCGACGCGCTCGTCGTGCAGACCGACCTGTGCCTCGACGAGTTCACCGATCACGGGCACTGCGGCGTCCTCGACGCGCGCGGACGCGTCGACAACGACGCGACGCTCGAGCGCTACCGCGAGATGGCGCTCGCCCAGGCGCAGTCGGGCTCGGCCCTGCTCGGGCTCTCCGGCATGATGGACGGCCAGGTCGCCGCCGTCCGCGAGGCGCTCGACGGTGCGGCCCGCTCCGACGTCGCACTGCTCGGGTACGCCGCGAAGTACGCCTCCGCGTTCTACGGCCCCTTCCGCGAGGCCGTGCAGTCCTCGCTCGAGGGCGACCGCCGCACCTACCAGCTCGACCCCGCGAACCGTCGTGAGGGCGCGCGCGAGGTCGCGCTGGACGTCGCAGAAGGCGCCGACATCGTCATGGTCAAGCCCGCGATGTCGTATCTCGACGTCCTCGCGGATGCCGCCGCCGTATCTCCCGTCCCGGTGTGGGCGTACCAGGTCAGCGGCGAGTATTCGATGATCGAGGCCGCGGCGGCAGCGGGCTGGATCGACCGGGAGCGGGCTATCGACGAGTCGATCACGAGCATCGTCCGGGCCGGCGCGGACGCCGTCCTGACGTACTGGGCCGTCGAGGCGGCGGAGAGGTGGGCGCGCGCATGAGCGGGATCACGAATGCGGATGCCGCGGCCCGCGCACGCGCCGTCATCCCCGGCGGCGTCAACTCGCCCGTGCGGGCGTTCGGCTCGGTCGGCGGCACGCCGCTGTCGATCGTGTCCGCGCGCGGTCCGCGCGTGACCGACGTCACCGGACGCGAGTACGTCGATCTCGTCGCGTCGTGGGGTCCTGCCCTCCTCGGGCACGCGCACCCCGAGGTCGTCGCGGCCGTACAGGAGGCGGCATCCCGCGGCCTCTCCTTCGGTGCGTCGACGCCCGGTGAGACCGACCTCGCCGAGCTCGTCGTCGACCGCCTCACGGTTGCCGGCACCGCAGGGATCGAGAAGCTCCGTCTCGTCTCGACGGGCACCGAGGCGACGATGACCGCGATCCGCGTCGCGCGCGGCGCGACGGGCCGGGACGTCGTCATCAAGTTCGCGGGCCACTACCACGGTCACTCGGACGGGCTGCTCGCCGAGTCGGGATCCGGTGTCGCGACCCTCGGACTGCCTGGCTCGGCGGGCGTCCCGGCCGACATCGCGGGCCTCACGCTCGTCCTGCCCTACAACGATCGCGAGGCCGTGCTGGCGGCGTTCGACGCGCACCCCGGTCGCATCGCCGCCATCATCGCCGAGGCCGCGGGCGCCAACGCCGGCGTCCTCGTGCCGGGACCGGGGTTCAACCGGTTCCTCGTCGAGACCGCCCACGCGCATGGCGCCCTGTTCATCCTCGACGAGGTGCTGACGGGCTTCCGTGTCGCCCCCGCCGGCTGGTGGGGGCTCGAGCAGGCGGCGGGCGAGACCTGGATCGCCGATCTCGTGACGTTCGGCAAGGTCATCGGCGGCGGAATGCCGCTCGCCGGGATCGCCGGCCGCGCCGAGCTCCTGGACCTCCTGGCGCCGCTCGGACCCGTGTACCAGGCGGGCACGCTGAGCGGCAACCCGCTCGCGGTCGCGGCGGGCCTCGCCACGCTCCGGCTCGCCGACGCCGCCGTCTACGAGCGGGTGGATGCCGCGGCATCCGTCGTCTCGGACGCGCTCGGCGTCGCCCTCGCCGACGCGGGGGTCGCCCACACGATCTCGCACGCGGGAAGCCTCTTCTCGGTGGCCTTCCGCGACGGCGCCGTGCGCGACTACGCCGACGCGAGGGACCAGGAGTCGTGGCGCTACCCGGCGTTCTTCCACGCGATGCTCGATGCGGGCGTGTCGCTCCCGCCGAGCGTCTTCGAAGCGTGGTTCCTCACGGCGGCGCACGACGACGCGGCGCTGGACAGCATCCTGTCGGCGCTTCCCGCCGCCGCCCGCGCGGCCGCCGACGCGACGCCGCCCGCCTGACCCACCCCGCCGGTCGTTGAGCGAGCGAAGCGAGACGAAACGCGCCGGACTGCCGCGAATGCTCGGGCCGTTTCGTCTCGGTCGCCTCGCTCCCTCGCTCAACGACCGGAGGCTGAGGACCGGAGAGTCAGATCCAGCCGTCGCGGTTGAAGTGCCAGAACCAGAACTCGTACGACACGGGGATGCCGGTCCACACGGCGTAGTACCACGCTGAGACGATCAGCACCGCCGCGATGAACACGACCGTCGCCCAGCGTCCGACGGGACGGCCGCGCTGCGTGCGCAGCTGCGCGAGATCCCGAAGGAGCGTCGTCAGCGCCAGCAGCATGAACGGCAGGATGACGATCGTATAGAACTGGAAGATCGTGCGGTCGGGGTACAGCAGCCACGGCACGTACGTCGCGACGATGCCCGTCAGCACGAGCGCGTCGCCGCCGTCGCGCTTGGCGAAGCAGCGCCACGCGAGGTAGACGACCGCGATGACGGCAGCCCACCACAGGAGCGGGTTGGGGATGCTCGTGATGCCCTCCGAGCAGCCGTTGCCGCCGACGAGGCATCCGTTCTCGCCCGTCGCCGAGCCGAGGTAGTACATCGAGGTCGGCCGCAGGAGCAGCGGCCACTGCCACGCGGCGCTCGAGTAGCTGTGCGGCGAGGTGAGGCTCACGTTCGAGTTGTAGATCGCCTGGTGGTAGATCCAGAGGCTCTGCAGCGGCAGGGGCACCCATGACCACAGGCCCGTCGCGGGGGCGGCGTCGGCCGCGTGGCGGTGGTAGCCGCCGTCGGTCACGAGCCAGCCCGTCCACGACGCGAGGTAGACGACGAACGAGACCGGGACGAACAGCACGAACGTCGCGAGCCCCTGACGGAAGGCGGCATCCGACGGCCAGTATCCGATGCCGGCCTTGCGGCGCGCGAGCGCGTCGTCGACGACGAGGTAGAGGCCCACCGCCCCGATGACGTAGAGCCCCGACCACTTGACGGCCGTCGCGGCGCCCAGGGCCGCGCCGGCCGCGATGAGCCACGGGCGGTTCCAGAAGACGGGTCCCCACGCGGGGGCGACGCCGTCGACGGCGCGGGCCTGTATCGCGGCCGTGAGCCGCTCGTGATGCCGTCGCCGGTCGTACAGGACGAAGAGGATGCCGAGCACGACGAAGAACGTCAGGATCCCGTCGAGGATCGCGACGCGGCTCAGGACGATGCCGAGCCCGTCCACCGCGAGGAAGAGCGCCGCGACCGACGCGTACACGATCGAGCCGCCGAGGGCGCGGGCGACGAAGTAGAGCAGGAGCACCGTCGCGGTGCCGAACAGCGCGACCGCGACCCGCCAGCCGAAGGTCGAGTCGGCGCCGAAGAGGGCCATGCCCAGGCCGATGATCCACTTGCCGAGCGGCGGATGGACGACGTAGCTGGGGTTGGCGGTGAAGATGTCGGTGTCGCCCGCGAGGAAGCGCTCGTCGGCGTTCTCGGGCCACGTCGCCGGGAAGCCCAGGTGCCACTGGCTCCAGGCGTCCTTCACGTAGTACGTCTCGTCGAACACGATCGCGTGAGGGTGCGCGAGATTCCAGAACCGCAGGATGCCGGCGAGCAGCGTGACGAGCAGGGGAGCGAGGACGCGCCACACGCGGTACACGCGCGGATCGGTGTCGAGGCGCACGCGCCAGCGCTCGTAGAACGTCGGCCGCGCTCCGGGCGCGAGCGACTGCGCCGGAAGCAGCGGCTCGGAGGTGGCGGTCACACCCTCAAGCCTAGGCTGGGCGTCGTGATCATCCTCGCGGCGACCCCGATCGGCAACCTCGGCGACGCCTCCCGCCGGCTCGTGGAGGCGCTCGAGACCGCGACCGTCGTCGCGGCGGAGGACACGCGGACGACCCAGCGCCTGCTGGCGGCCCTCGGCATCCCCAACCGGCCCCGGCTCATCGCCCTCCACGACCACAACGAGAAGCAGCGCGCCGCCGAGCTCGTCGAGCTCGCGCGGGACCACGACGTCCTGCTGCTCTCCGACGCCGGCATGCCGACCGTGAGCGACCCCGGCTACGGCGTCGTGGCGGCAGCGGCGGAGGCCGGCGTCGTCGTGACGGCGATCCCGGGTCCTTCGGCCGTCGTGACGGCGCTCGCCGTCTCGGGGCTTCCCACCGACCGCTTCTCGTTCGAGGGCTTCGTGCCGCGCAAGCCGGGGGAGCGCCGCAGCGCGTTCGCGGCACTGGCCCGCGAGCCCCGGACGATGGTGTTCTTCGAGTCGCCCGGCCGGGTGGCGGCATCCCTCTCCGACCTGGCGCACGCGTTCGGCGGCGACCGCCGCGCCGCCGTGTGCCGCGAGCTCACGAAGCTGCACGAAGAGGTCGCGCGGGGAACCCTCGCGGAACTCGTCGGATGGGCCGAGAACGGCGTCCGGGGCGAGCTCGTGATCGTCGTCGAGGGCGCGGCCCGCGCCGACATCGCCTTCCCCGAGGCCGTCGCGCAGGTCGTCGCTCTCGTCGCCGGCGGGACGCGATTGAAGGATGCCGCGGCCGAGGTCGCGGGGCAGACCGGCCACTCCTCGCGCGAGCTCTATCAAGGGGCGCTCGCCGCACGCTCCCTCGGTCGTTGAGCGAGGGAGCGCCAGCGACCGAGACGAAACGCCTGCGCGGCTGTCAGCGTTTCGTCTCGCCTTCGGCTCGCTCAACGACCGGAAGCGTGTTACGAACCCCAGCACCCCGACCCCTCGAGCGGCGCCCGTCGTCACGCGGCCGGGTGTGGCATCCGTTCTGAATAGACTCTTCCGGTGACTTCCGGCCGTTCCTTCTACATCACGACCCCGATCTACTATCCGAGCGACGTGCCCCACATCGGCCACGGGTATACGACCGTGGCCGTCGACGCGCTCGCGCGCTGGCACCGCCAGGCGGGCGACGACACCTGGATGCTGACGGGCACCGACGAGCACGGCCAGAAGATGATGCGCGCCGCGTCGGCGAACGGCTCGACGCCGCAGGAGTGGGTCGACAAGCTCGTGGGCGAGTCCTGGTACCCGCTGCTGGAAACGCTCGACGTCGCCAACGACGACTTCATCCGCACGACGCAGCCGCGCCACGAGGAGCGCGTCAAGCAGTTCGTGCAGGCGATCTACGACCGCGGCCACATCTACGCGGGCGAGTTCGAGGCGCTGTACTGCGTCGGCTGCGAGGAGTTCAAGACCGAGTCCGAGATCGTCGACGGCGAGGGCCCCTTCGAGGGCCTCAAGGTGTGCGCGATCCACTCCAAGCCCCTCGAGCTGCTGCAGGAGAAGAACTACTTCTTCAAGCTCAGCGAATTCCAGGACAAGCTGCTCGAGCTCTACTCGACGGTCCCGGACTTCATCCGGCCCGACTCGGCGCGCAACGAGGTGGTCTCGTTCGTCAAGAACGGCCTGAAGGACCTCTCGATCTCGCGCTCGACGTTCGACTGGGGCATCACCGTGCCGTGGGACGAGTCGCACGTCATCTACGTGTGGGTCGACGCGCTGCTCAACTACGCGACCGCCGTCGGCTACGGATCGGACCTCGAAGAGTTCGCACGCCGCTGGCCCGCGTACCACGTCGTCGGCAAGGACATCCTCCGGTTCCACGCCGTCATCTGGCCCGCCATGCTCATGGCCGCCGGTGTCGAGGTGCCGCGTGGTGTCTTCGCGCACGGCTGGCTGCTCGTGGGCGGCGAGAAGATGTCGAAGTCGAAGCTCACGGGCATCGCCCCGACCGAGATCACGGACGTCTTCGGCTCGGACGCCTACCGCTTCTACTTCCTGTCGGCGATCCCGTTCGGCCACGACGGATCGTTCTCGTGGGAGGACCTCTCGGCGCGCTACCAGGCCGAGCTCGCGAACGGCTTCGGCAACCTCGCCTCGCGCACGACCGCGATGATCGACCGGTATTTCGAGGGCGTCGTGCCGCCGGCGGGCGAGTACGCCGACGTCGACCTCGGCGTGCAGAAGAAGGTGGCGGATGCCGCGTCCGCCGCCGACGCCGCGATCGAGCGGTTCCGCATCGACGAGGCCATCGGCGCGATCTGGACGATCGTGGACGCGCTCAACCTGTACATCACGGAGAACGAGCCGTGGGCCCTGGCGAAGGACGAGGCTCAGCGCGAGCGCCTGGGCACTGTCCTGTACACGGCGGCCGAGGGTCTGCGTGCCCTCGCCGTGCTCCTGTCGCCCGCCATGCCGATCTCGACCGGGAAGCTGTGGGTCGCCCTCGGCGCCGCCGAGACCGTCGGCGCGCTGCAGGAGCAGCCGATCCGCGAGGCCGGCCGGTGGGGCATCCTGCCAGCCGGTTCGGCGGTGAGCGCCCTCGCGCCGCTCTTCCCGCGCGTCGAGCAGACGGTATGAGCGAGCGTTCGGCGCGTTTCGTCTCGCTTCACTCGCTCAAGGACCGGGTGGTTCAGGTCGTTGAGCGAGGGAGCGAAGCGACCCAGGCGAAACGCGGAGCCGACGAGCGTGAGTGAGCCCCGCGTGCCGTACCCAGCCGAGAGCGCCGACCCGTCGCAGTACGTCCGCGTCCGCGAGAAGGGCTCGCGCGACGTCAGCTATCCCGCCGCGCCCGAGCCGCTCGCCGTGGCCGTGTACGACAACCACGCGCACCTCGAGATCGAGGACGGCGAAGAGGGCCTGAGCCTCGACGAGCAGCTCGAGCGCGCGGGCGAGGTCGGCGTGCTCGGCGTCGTGCAGGCCGGTGGCGACATCGAGTCGAGCCGCTGGTCGGCGTGGGCCGCGGCATCCCATCCCCGCGTCCTCGCGGCCGTCGCGATCCACCCGAACGAGGCGCCCGCGTATGCCGCGGCAGGCCGGCTCGGAGAGGCGATCGACGTCATCGACGGCCTCGCGTCGCAGCCGCGAGTGCGCGCGATCGGCGAGACGGGCCTGGACTTCTTCCGGACGGAGGAGGACGGGCTGCCGGCGCAGTTCGAGAGCTTCGAGGCGCACATCGCGCTGGCTGAGAAGCACGGCATCGCGATGCAGATCCACGACCGCGACGCGCACGACGCCGTGCTCGAGACCCTCGAGCGGGTCGGCGCGCCCGACCGGACTGTCTTCCACTGCTTCTCGGGCGACGCCGACATGGCGCGCATCGCAGGGGAGCGCGGCTACTATCTGAGCTTCGCCGGCAACGTGACGTTCAAGAACGCCCAGAACCTGCGGGACGCGCTCGCGATCATTCCGCGCGACCGGATCCTGGTCGAGACGGATGCCCCGTTCCTCACGCCGACCCCCCACCGCGGCCGCCCCAACGCGCCGTACCTCATCCCCGTGACGGTCCGGTACATGGCGCGCGAGCTCGGCGTCGAGGTCGACGAGCTCTGCGCGCAGCTCGCCGCGAACACGCTGCGCGTCTACGGCTCGTTCGAGGACTGAAGGACAGAAGGACTGGCGGTGGAGGGCGAGCTCTGGGATCTGACGGATGCCGCGGGCACGCCGGTCGGCAGGACTCATCGCCGCGGCGATCCGGACTTCCCGAAAGGCTTCTTCCACGTCATCGCGGCCGTGTGCGTCGTGCGTGAGGACGGGCTCGTGCTCATCACGCGGCGCGCCGCAGTCAAGGACTATCCACTGACCTGGGAGTTTCCCGCCGGCAGCGCCCTCGAGGGCGAGACGAGCCGCCAGGCGGCTGTGCGCGAGCTTGCGGAGGAGACGGGGCTGCGCGCCGAAGAGGAGGCACTCGTGCCTGTCGGCCGGGTCGTCGAGGCCGAGGCGCTCCTGGATCTCTACGTCGTCCGGGGCCTCGGCGACCTCACGCTCTCGCTGGATCCCGAAGAGGTCGCGGATTCCACGTGGGTGCCGCTCGCCGAGGTGTTCCGTCGCTGCGACGACGAGCGCATGGCCAGGCCGTGGATCGATCGGCTCCAGCTCCTGGGCGAGAGGCTCGTCGAACTGACGCGCTGACGCGCGGGTGCGACCCCCGGATCGACATCCGAAGGCCGCACCGCGCCTCGTGCCGCGAACTCAGCCGCCGATCCGCACGCCGATCCCCGGCGGGATCGACAGCACGAGGTCGCGCAGCCGGGCCCAGAAGGCATGGCGGCGCGCCCGACGCTGCAGGCGGCGCTCCGCCCGCGCTTCCTCGATCTGTTCCGCGTACTCCTGCAGTTCGGCGGAAGTCATGTGACTCGTCATGTCCCTCACCTCTCGACGGGGCGGCCGATGATCCGCCCTCACCACTGCTACGAACGGCGCCGCCCGAGTTCGACACGCATAGGCCGATTGCGACCACTTGAACTTTTCTTCCGCTCCGGTGTCGAATCGGTGAGGTCGCGTTCGTAGATCAGATGAGGGTCGCCGAGCGCGGCCCCGACGACCCGAAGGAGCTCTCCATGGCGCAGTCCATGTCCGACGTCGGCGCTTTCGCGAACCGCGGGCGACCGTGAGCTCGGACGTCGCCGCCGCGATCTCGCGCACCCACCGTGAGGAATGGGCGCGCATCGTCGCGGGACTCGCACGGCGCTACGACGATCTCGACATCGCGGAGGAGACGGCCGCCGAAGCTTTCGCGACGGCCGTCGCGCGGTGGCCGTCGGACGGCATCCCGCCCAATCCGGGTGCCTGGATCACCACGACCGCCAGTCGCAAGGCGATCGACCGGCTCCGTCGCGAAGCGCGCCGGGACGAGCTGCACCAGGAGGCGTTCATGCTCGCCGACGACTCGCCGGCCGAGGCCGTCGGAGCGGTCGAGGACGACCGCCTGCGCCTCGTGTTCACCTGCTGCCACCCGGCCCTGTCGATGGAGGCGCGCGTCGCTCTCACGCTCCGCATCGTCGGCGGCCTCACAGTCACCGAGATCGCACATGCCTTCCTCGTCCAGGAGACGACGATGGGACAGCGCCTGACGCGGGCCAAGGCCAAGATCAAAGCGGCCCGCATCCCGTACCGCGTCCCCGAGCAGGAGGACCTGCCCGAGCGCGTGGCCGGTGTGCTCGCCGTGCTGTACCTGATCTTCAACGAGGGCTACCTCGCGACCGGGCCGGACTCCGATCCGCTCCGGCCTGATCTCACGGGCGAGGCGATCCGGCTCACGCGGCTCGTGCGCGACCTGCTGCCCGCGGGTTCGGGCGAGCGCGCCGAGGCGACGGGGCTGCTGGCGCTCATGCTCCTGACCGAGGCCCGGGCTCCGGCGCGCGTCTCGCCGTACGGCGAGCTCGTCCGGCTGGATGAGCAGGACCGCGGCGCGTGGGACCGGGCCCTGATCGAGGAGGGCCTCGCGCTCGTGCGCGAGCGGCCCGACGAGGTCGCGGTCGCGGGCAGATATCAGCTGCTGTCCGCGATCAACGCCGTGCACGTGGCGGCAGCGGGTCCGCGCGAGACCGACTGGTCCCGGATCGTGGCGCTCTACGGCGAGCTCGAGCGCGTCGATCCGAGCCCCGTCGTCACCCTCAACCGGGCCATCGCCGTCTCGGAGTTCGACTCGCCGGAGGCGGGACTCGCGATGGTCGAGCGTCTCGCCGACGCGCTCGCCGGCCACCACGCGTTCCACACGACCCGTGCCGAGCTCCTCCGACGCGTCGGCCGCCCGTCCGACGCCCGGGAAGCGTACGACCGGGCGATCGAGCTGGCGGGCAACACCGCCGAGGTCGCCCACCTCATCCGCCGCCGCGGCCAGCTCGCGGCATCCCCGAATGGAGAATCCGCATGACCACGCAGCAGTACCTCGTGCTCCACCTGACCGACTCGACGGGCTCGCCGCTCCCGCAGGACGAGGACCAGCGGATGCTGGAATCCTGGGCACAGGAGGGCTCCGACGCCGGCACCCTCGGCCTCGGGGCGCCCGTCGCCGGACGCGATCAGGCCAAGTCCGTCGTCGTGCGCGACGGCAGGACGATCATCACGGACGGGCCCTTCCCCGAATTCAAGGAGTGGTTCGCGGGGTACGACCTCCTCGAGGCCGAGTCGATCGAGGAAGCCGCCGAGTACATGGGCAAGCACCCCACCGCGGTGGCCGGTCGCGTCCTCATCCTCCCCGTCGTCAAGCTGCCCTGGGAGCAGGAGACCTGAGCCTCGCTCGCCGTCGGCGCGCGAGTGGCTACTGTGGAACGCATGCCCGTCAGCCTCCTCGGCGCCGCCGAGATCCGCGCCCTCGCGGCCGAGCTCGATGTCACGCCGACGAAGAAGCTCGGGCAGAACTTCGTCGTCGACGCCAACACCGTCCGCAAGATCGTCCAGGTCGCGCGCGTCGAGCCGGGGGACCGGGTCGTCGAGGTCGGACCGGGGCTGGGCTCACTGACCCTCGCGATCGTCGAGGCCGGGGCCTCCGTCACCGCCGTCGAGATCGACCATCGGCTGGCCGAGCGCCTGCCCGAGACGGCGGCGGCGCACGGCGTCGAGGACGGTGCGCTGAGGGTCGTGGATGCCGACGCCCTTCGTGTGACGGAGCTCCCGGGCGACCCCACGGTGCTCGTCGCCAACCTCCCGTACAACGTCAGCGTTCCGGTCCTCCTGCATTTCCTCGAGACCTTCCCGCACCTTCAGCGCGGCGTCGTCATGGTCCAGGCGGAGGTCGGCGAGCGGCTCGCGGCGCCTCCCGGGTCGAAGGTGTACGGCGCGCCGAGCGCGAAGGCGGCCTGGTACGGGCCGTGGCGCCTCGCCGGCACGGTGTCACGGCAGGTGTTCTGGCCGGTCCCCAACGTCGACAGCGTCCTCGTCGGGTTCGAGCGCGACGCCTCGCCGCGTGGTTCGGAGGAGGAGCGCACGCGCACGTTCCGGATCGTGGATGCCGCGTTCCAGCAGCGCCGCAAGATGCTCCGGCAGGCGCTGGCGGGAGTGCTCGGAGGGACGGCGGCCGAGGCATCCGCTGTCCTGGAGAAAGCCGGCGTCACCCCGACGGCGCGCGGCGAGGAGCTCTCGATCGACGACTTCCACCGCATCGCGCAGGTCTGACGCGCCGACGCCTGCGACACGCGCTGACCTGCTCGGGCCCGGCACGCTAGCCTCGAACGGTGACCGACGCATCGCGCTACCGCTCCCGCGGCGGAGACCTCCACCGCCCCTACACCGCCGCCGACGACCGC
The DNA here is from genome assembly GCF_040632175.1 of Microbacterium sp. NPDC019599. Lineage (NCBI taxonomy): Bacteria > Bacillati > Actinomycetota > Actinomycetes > Micrococcales > Microbacteriaceae > Microbacterium > Microbacterium sp. NPDC019599. The sequence goes on along the minus strand of NZ_JBEYBL010000008.1, from coordinate 10,504 downwards.
TACGAATCGCTCGAGTACCGCAAGGTCGGCAGGTCCGGCCTCACCCTCCCGCCCGTGTCACTCGGACTGTGGTGGAACTTCGGCGACAACATCCCCTTCGACCGCCAGCGCGAAGTGCTGCGTCACGCCTTCGACAAGGGCATCACGCATTTCGATCTGGCCAACAACTACGGCCCGCCCTACGGCTCCGCCGAGACGAACTTCGGCCGCATGATGCGCGAGGACTTCGGCCGCTACCGTGACGAGCTCATCATCTCGTCGAAGGCCGGCTACGACATGTGGGACGGGCCGTACGCGAACGGCGGCTCGAAGAAGTACCTCATCGCGAGCGCCGAGCAGTCGCTCACCCGCATGAGCGTCGACTACGTCGACATCTTCTACTCGCACCGCTACGACCCCGACGTGCCCGTCGAGGAGACGGTCGCCGCGCTGGACACACTCGTCCGGCAGGGCAAGGCCCTCTATGTCGGCATCTCGTCGTACAGCCCCGAGCAGACCGTCGTCGCGGCCGCCGTCGCCCGGAGCCTCGGAACGCCCCTCGTCATCCACCAGCCGTCGTACTCGATCCTCGACCGGTGGATCGAGGACGGGCTCACGGGCGTGCTGAAGAAGGACGGCCTCGGTGCGATCGCCTTCGTGCCGCTCGCGCAGGGCCTGCTCACGAGCAAGTACCTCGGCGACGGCAGCGCCCAGCGTTCGCAGGACCGCTGGTCTCTCGGCGGCCGCCGCCTCACCGACAAGGCGCTGTCGACCCTCCGCGGCCTCGACGTCATCGCGAAGGAGCGCGGCCAGACGCTGGCCCAGTTCGCGATCCAGTGGGTCCTGCGCGACCCCGTGGTGGCCTCGGCGCTCATCGGAGCCTCATCGCCGGCACAGATCGACGAGAACATCGCGGCGCTGGACGGACCGGCCTTCACGACGGAGGAGCTCGAGCAGATCGACGCGCTCGCCGACGCCATGGACCCGAACCCCTGGGCGGAGTCGGCCGAGCAGTGACCCAGGCCGCCGTCGCCGATCGCGTCCACGTCCGCGCCCCGGGGAAGATCAACCTCTTCTTCGAGGTCGGCGACGTGCAGGAAGACGGCTACCACGACGTGGCCTCCGCGTACCAGGCCGTCTCGCTGTACGAGGACGTGTGGGCCGAGCCGGCGGACGACTTCTCGATCTCGATCAGCGGCACGACCGATGTGACCGGCGTGCCCGCCGACGACCGCAACCTCGCGCTGCGTGCCGCGCGCCTGGTCGCGCAGCGCGCCGGGTACGAGGGCGGCGTCCACCTCGACATCGTCAAGCACGTGCCGGTGGCCGGCGGCATGGGCGGGGGATCGGCGGATGCCGCGGCCGCCCTCGTCGCGTGCGATCTGCTGTGGGGGACCGAGCTCGGCACCCACGAGCTGCAGCGCCTCGCGGCGCGGCTCGGCGCGGACGTGCCGTTCGCGCTGCTCGGCGGGACCGCGATCGGGACGGGCCGCGGCGATCAGCTGAGTCCCGCCCTCGCGAAGGGCCGGTTCGACTGGGTCATCGTCCCCAGTGACGGCGAGGGCCTGTCGACGCCGGAGGTGTATCGCCATCTCGACGCCCTGCGCGACGAGCGCGCCACCGACATCGCGCCGCCCCGCCGCGTGCCGGCTGTCGACCCCGGCGTGCTGCAGGCCTTGCGCGCGGGCGACGCGGCGGTGCTCGCCCAGCACGTGCGCAACGACCTGCAGGCCGCGGCGCTCTCGCTGCGCGGCGACCTGCGCGAGGGGCTGGAGCTCGGCGAGGAATCGGGGGCCCTCGCCGGCATCGTCTCGGGCTCCGGCCCGACGCTCGCCTTCCTGGCGGCAGGCCCCGAGTCCGCGCTGGAGCTGCAGGTCACGCTCGCCTCGGCAGGGTTCAACGCGCTGCACGTCCACGGGCCCGTGCCGGGAGCGCGCGCCCTCTGATCCCGCCTGCCACGCCCGCCGCTCTCGAGGAGACCGAAGATGACCGACCTCGGTGATCGCCAGTTCCGTGCACCCATCGACGACGAGACCAGCGCCCGCCTCGGCGAGCAGGGTCTCGACGTGCGGCTCGTCGCGAGCGACGACGCCGAGCGGTTCGCGCCGTGGTACCAGGCGCTCGCCCGCGGCTTCCTCGACTCGGAGCCGTCCGAGAAGCAGGTGGAGTCGGCCTCCCGGCGGATGGGCCGACGCCGGCTGGTCGGAGTGTTCGACGCCGGAGCGCCCGATCCCGACCGGCCCGTCGCGACGTTCGTGTCGTGGGTCGCCGAGCTGTCGGTACCCGGCGGTGTCGGCATCCCGTCCTGCGCCGTGAGCGCCGTCTCGGTCGCGCCGACGCATCGGCGTCGGGGCATCCTCCGGTCGGTCATGGCGGGCGAGCTGCGGCTCGCGCGCGACGCCGGCGTTCCGGTCGCGGTGCTCACCGTGAGCGAGTCGACGATCTACGGACGCTTCGGGTTCGCGTCGGCGGCCCTGAGCGCGCACGCCCGGATCGACGTCCCGCGTGCACAGTGGACGGGCCCTCGCCCGGCAGGGCGCGTCGACTTCGTCTCCCGCGAGAGGTTCCGCGAGATCGCACCCGACCTGCACGACCGGGTGCGCCTCAGCCACCCGGGCGAGCTGGAGATGCCCGACGGGCACTGGGACCGCTTCGCGGGGACCGAGGCCGATGCCGAGAATCCCGAGAAGCTCCGCGCCGTGCAGTACACCGATGAGCACGGTGCGGTCCAGGGCGTCGCCCTCTACAGGGCCGAGGAGAACCACCAGGACTTCGCCCGCTCGAAGGTGTCGGTGCACCGGCTGGTCGCCGTGACGCCCGACGCGTACGCGGGACTGTGGCGGTTCCTCCTCGAGCTCGATCTCATCGGCGAGCTGTCGGCGGGAGAGCTCGCCGTCGACGAGCCCGTGCTGTGGATGATCGCGGACCGGCGGGCCGCGAAGGTCACGGTGCAGGACCACCAGTACGTGCGGATCCTCGACGTGCCCGCGGCTCTCGCGGCGCGCCGGTACGCCGTTCCGGGAGTCGTGACGCTAGAGGTGACCGACCCGCTCGGGTTCGCGGAGGGCGTCTGGACCGTGCGCGTCGGCGGGGACGGGCGAGCCTCCGTCGAGCCGTCGGAGGCGGGTGCGCAGCCCGAGGGGCCGCGCGTGCGGCTGGGGGTCACGGAGCTCTCCGCGGCGTACCTGGGGTCGGTCTCGCTTGCGACGCTCGCGGCTGCCGGTCGAGTCGAGACGTCCGACCCCGTCACCGCGGCGGCCCTGTTCGCGTGGCCGCAGCAGGCCCGTCTGAGCTTCTGGTACTGACCTCGGCCCCAGATCGCCGGGGAAGCGGCCGGCTCAGCTCTCGAGCGACTCGCTGAGCTCGAGCCAGCGCTCCTCGAGCGTCGACTGCTCGGCGGCCAGGGTCGCGCGCTCGCTCTGCAGGGCCGTGAGGCGCTGGTAGTCGTCGTGCGCATCGGCGAACGAGACGTCGAGCGACGCGATGCTCGCCGCGAGCTTCTCCAGGCGCCGGTCGACCGCCGAGAGCTCCTTCTCGGCGGCTCGCTTCTCCGCGCCGGACAGGGCGGGGGATGCTGCGACCTGGGATGCCGTTCCTGGAGCCCCCGCGGCGCGCGGGGGAGCAGCATCCTGTCGTGCCTGCTGGACCGAGCGCAGCCGCAGGTACTCGTCGACGCCGCCCGGCAGGTGGCGCAGGTGCCGGTCGAAGATCGCGTACTGCTGGTCGGTCACGCGCTCGATGAAGTAGCGGTCGTGCGACACGACGATGAGCGTGCCGGGCCACGAGTCCAGGAGGTCCTCGAGCGCCGCGAGCATGTCGGTGTCGAGGTCGTTCGTGGGCTCGTCGAGGATCAGGACGTTCGGCTGCTCGAGGAGGATCAGCAGCAGCTGCAGTCGTCGCTGCTGGCCGCCGGAGAGGTCCTTCACGGGGGTCGACAGCTGCGCGCTCTGGAAGCCCATGCGCTCCAGCAGCTGGCCGGGTGTGAGCTCCTGCGCCTTGGAGCCCGTGCCGAACGTGTAGCTCGTGCGCAGGCGCGAGACGACGACCCGCACGGGCTCGTCGAGGAACGGGTCGAGGTCGTCGAGGCGCTGCGTGAGGGTCGCGACCTGGACCGTCTTGCCGCGCTTGACCCGGCCCGCCGTCGGCGCGACGGTGCCCGCGATGAGTCCGAGGAGGGTCGACTTGCCGGCGCCGTTGACGCCGAGGATGCCGGTCCGCTCGCCGGGAGCGAGACGCCACTCGACATCCCGCAGGATCTCGCGCCCGTCGTACGAGACCGAGGCGTCGAGCAGGTCGACCACGTCCTTGCCGAGGCGCGAGACGGCGAGCGACTGCAGCGCGACCTTGTCGCGGATCTCGGGCACATCGGCGATGAGGGCGTTGGCCGCGTCGATGCGGAACTTCGGCTTGGACGTGCGCGCGGGGGCGCCGCGGCGCAGCCACGCGAGCTCCTTGCGGGCGAGGTTCTGCCGCCGCGCCTCGATCGACGCCGCCTGACGGTCGCGCTCGACCCTCTGCAGGATGTAGGCCGCGTAGCCGCCCTCGAAGGGCTCGACGATCTGGTCGTGCACCTCCCAGGTCGCGGTGCAGACCTCGTCGAGGAACCAGCGGTCGTGCGTCACGACCAGGAGGGCGCCGGCGTTGCGGGCCCACCGCGTCTTGAGGTGCTCCGCGAGCCACGCGATCGCCTCGACGTCGAGGTGGTTGGTCGGCTCGTCGAGGGCCAGGACGTCCCAGTCGCCGGCGAGGAGCTTCGCGAGCGCGACGCGGCGCCGCTGACCACCCGAGAGCGGCGTGATCGGCCCGTCCCAGTCAAGGTCGGCGAGCAGGCCAGCGATGACGTCGCGCACGCGCGCGTCGCCGGCCCACTCGTGGTCGGCCGCGTCGCCGACGACGGCCTCGCGGATCGTGTGCGTGTCATCCAGGGTGTCACCCTGATCGAGCACGCCGACCCGGACGCCGCCGCGCACCGTGACGCGCCCGCCGTCGGGTTCGAGGCGCCCCGCGAGCATCGCCAGGAGCGAGCTCTTGCCGTCGCCGTTGCGGCCGACGATGCCGATGCGGTCGCCCTCGTCGACGCCGAGCGAGACCGAGTCGAAGACGACCTTCGTGGGGAACTCGAGGTGCAGCGCCTCCGCGCCGAGCAGGTGGGCCATCAGGCGTCTCCACCCGTGTCGAATCCGAGGCTCAGCTTGCGCAGCAGCGCCGCGAGCCGCTCGCGATCACCGCGGGGCAGGCTCGCCAGCAGCACGGCCTCTGCGTCCACGAGGCGCGTGATGGCGGCATCCACCCGGACGCGCCCGTCCTCAGTGAGGGTGACCAGGATGCTGCGCCCGTCGTCCGGGTCGTTCTCGCGTCGCACGAGCCGGCGTCCGACGAGCCGGTCGATGCGGTTGGTCATCGTGCCGCTCGAGACGAGCGTCTGCTGCAGGAGCTGCTTGGGGCTCAGCTGGAACGGCTCGCCCGCGCGGCGGAGCGCCGAAAGGACGTCCCACTCCCACGGCTCCAGCTCGCTGCGGCGGAAGGCGTCGCGCCGTGCGCGGTCGAGGTGCCGTGAGAGCCGGTCGACGCGCGAGAGGACTCCGAGCGGCGAGAAGTCGAGGTCGGGACGCTGTGCGGTCCACGCCTCGACGATCCGATCGACCTCGTCCGCCTCTTGAGCCATCCCTCCATTATCGAGGGGTGCCCGGCTCGGCAGTTCCCAGCGGCCCTGCGCGGGTCGTCGCGGCCGCCATCCGCACGTCGGCGCGGGGGAGCGGCATCCCCGACCGCCGTCAGGCGCTCTCGCGGACGACGAGCGTCGTGGGAAGCGTCACCGCCTCGCGCGGCCCGCCCGCGATGACGTCGAGCAGCAGCGCGACCATGCGCTCGCTGAGCTGCTCCCACGGCTGGCGCATCGTCGTGAGCGGCGGCTCGTGCGACTCGGCCAGGCCCGAGTCGTCGAACCCCGCGACGGCGACGTCCTCGGGCACCCGCAGTCCCGCGCGCCGCAGCGCCGTGATGGCGCCGGCCGCCATGAGATCGGATGCTGCGAAGACGGCGTCGGGCGCCGGCCCCTTCTCCAGCAGCCGGTTCATGGCCGCGACGCCGGATTCGAGGCCGTAGTCGCCCTCTTCCACGAGCTCGGGGTCGAACCTGTCGCCGAGCTCCTCGCGGAAGCCGACGAGCCGGTACCTGCCGCCCGGCGTGTCGTGGGGTCCTGCGATCATCGCGATGCGACGGTGGCCGCGGTCCATGAGGTGACGCGTCATCGTGCGGGCCGAGCCGACCTCGTCGACCGACACGGTCGAGATGTCGGTCTGGTGGCCGAGGGGGAGTCCGCAGCACACGGTCGGCACCTGCTGGGCGATGAGCGAGTCGATGAGCGGGTCGGACTCGTGGGACGAGATGAGCAGCACCCCGTCGACGTGGCCGGCGCTCACGTAGTGCGTCACGTTCGCCCGCTCCGCCGGCGTGCCCGCGACCAGCAGGACGAGCGTCATGGAGCGCTGTGCGAGGGCCTCCGCCGCGCCGCGAAGGAGGAGGGCGAAGGTCGGGTCGGAGAAGAGCAGGTGCTGCGGCTCGGTCAGCAGGAACGCGAGCGAGCCGGATCGCCCCGTCGCGAGACTGCGCGCGGCATGACTCGCGGTGTAGCCCGTCCGCCGGATGGCATCCTCGACGGCGGCGCGCGCCTCGGGCGAGACCCAGTGGCCGCCGTTGAGCACGCGTGACACCGTCCCGTGCGACACGCCGGCCGCCGCCGCGACATCCCGGATCGTGGGCTTGCGCCTCGCCGTCGAATGCTCCACGAACGGTGACTCTACCGCCGGAGAGCGCCGAGCGGAGGATTTCCTGGGACCGGTCACAGTTTGGTAACGGAATGGCCTCGATCCTGGTTGCGACTCGGTCGCGGCGCCAGACTGGGACCGGTCACAGTCACTACCGTGACCTTCCTCCGAACTCGACCCGATGGAGCGTCAATGTCTTCCACCCACGTCTGGCCCGCGATGTCCGGGGTCGCGTACGGGGGCGACTACACGCCCGAGCAGTGGCCCCGCGAGGTCTGGGACGAGGACGTCGCGCTCATGCGCGAGGCGGGTGTCAACCTCGTGAGCGTCGGCATCTTCGCGTGGGCCCTCATCGAGACGAGCGAGGGCGTCTTCGACTTCTCCTGGCTCGACGAGCTGCTGGACCTCCTGCACGACAACGGGATCGCGGTCGACCTGGGAACGCCCACGGCATCTCCGCCGGCGTGGTTCTTCGCGGATCACCCCGACGCCCGCGTCGTGACGCGCGACGGCGTCACGATGGGTTTCGGTGCGCGCGGCATGGCGTCGCACTCGTCCGCCGCTTACCGCGAGGCGATCGTCCGGATCGCGTCGGCGCTCGCCGAGCGCTACGCCGACCACCCTGCCGTCGTGCTCTGGCACGTGCACAACGAGTACGGCGTGCCCGTCGGCGAGGACTACTCCGACCAGTCCGTCCGCGCCTTCCGCGAGTGGCTCCGCGAGCGGTACGGCTCGCTCGACGAGCTCAACCGCGCCTGGGGGACGACGTTCTGGGGTCAGCGCTACGGCGAGTGGGACCACATCGGCGCGCCCGCGGCTGCTCCCTCGGTCGTCAACCCCGCCCAGCGCCTCGACTTCGCGCGCTTCACGGACCACCAGTTGCGCGAGTGCTTCATCGCCGAGCGCGACGCGATCCGAGCGCACGCCGCGCAGCCCATCACGACGAACTTCATGGCGAACCAGAGCTGGACGACCGACATGTGGGCCTGGGCCCGCGAGGTCGACATCGTCGCGGACGACCACTACCTGTGGGCGGCCGACCCCGAGGGCGAGATCGGCCTCGCGATCGCGGCCGACCTGTCGCGCTCGGTGGGCGGCGGCAAGCCGTGGATCCTCATGGAGCACTCGACGTCGGCCGTCAACTGGCAGCCCCGCAACATCGCCAAGCGCCCCGGCGAGCTCGCCCGCAACTCCCTCACGCATCTCGCCCGCGGCGCCGACGCGATCCTCTTCTTCCAGTGGCGAGCCTCGCGCTCGGGCGCCGAGAAGTTCCACTCCGCGATGATCCCGCACGCCGGCACGCAGTCGCGGGTGTGGCGCGAGGTCGTCGAGCTCGGCTCGACCCTGGGCCGCCTCGACGACATCCGCGGCTCGCGAGTCGTCGCCGACGTCGCGATCCTGTGGGACTTCGAGTCCTTCTGGGCGCAGGACCTCGAATGGCGACCCTCGGAGGAGATCACCCACGCCGAGCAGGTGCGGGCCTACTACGAGCGTCTCTGGCGCGACGGCATCACGGTCGACTTCGCCCTCCCGGGGCACGACCTCTCCGCCTACAAGCTCGTCATCGCTCCTGCGCAGTACATGCTGACGAGGGCGGATGCCGAGAACCTCAACGCCTACGTCGCGCAGGGTGGGACGCTCCTGGTCTCGTTCTTCTCGGCGATCGTCGACGAGCACGACGCCGTCCACGAGGGCGGCTTCGTCGCTCCGCTCACGCCCTCGCTCGGCATCCGCGTCGAAGAGTTCCTCCCGCTGCGCGAGGGCGACTCGTGCGGCGTGGCGTGGCGTGGTGAGGCGTCCGGCGTGCTGCGCGCGGACGCCTGGTCCGAGGACGTCGTCATCGACGGCGCCGAGGTCGTCGCGACGTACGTCGACGGCCCCGGTGCGGGAAAGCCCGCCATCACACGCAAGAGCCACGGCGACGGCGTCGGCTGGTACGTCAGCACTCGACTGGATGCCGAAGGCCTCGCAGCCCTCGCGCGTGCGGTCTACCAGGACGCCGGCGTCACGCCGGCAGGGCTGCCGGAGGGGGTCGAGGTGGTCACGCGGCGCTCCGCCGACGCGGAGTTCGTCGTCGTGGTCAACCACCGCGATGAGGCCGTGCGCCTTCCCGCAACCGGGACCGAGCTCATCACCGGGCGCGTGCTCGAGGGCGCGGCCGAGGTCGCCCCGGGCGGGGTCGCCGTCATCCGCGTGTCGGAGCCAGCGACTCAGGGGGTGGTCGCCCAGCCGCACTGAGAACCTCTGGCACGGCTCGCCGCTCGGGTCTAGTTTCGGAGCCAAGCCAGGAACACAGCTACACGATTCCCGGGCACCACAATCACAGGTCGTAACGACGCGATCCACACGGCTCGCGTTTCACGACCCTCCTTCTGGAAGGAAAGAAATGCGCAAGCACATCGGAATGGGCGCCGCGATCCTCGCGACGGCCGTCCTCCTCGCCGGCTGCAGCGGCGGTGGCGGCGGAGGCACCGACGAAACCGACGCCGCGATCGATGGCGAAGGCCAGGAGCTCACCGTCTGGGTCGACGAGAACCGCAAGCCCGCCGTCGAGGCCGCCGCCGCGGTCTTCGAGGAGCAGACCGGCGCGACCGTCACCACCGTCGTCAAGAACTTCGAGGACATCCGCAACGACTTCATCGCGCAGGTCCCGACCGGTGAGGGCCCCGACATCACGATCGGCGCGCACGACTGGCTCGGCGCTCTCGTCGCTGCCGGCGTCGTCAACACGGTCGACCTCGGCGACAAGGCCGGCGAATTCCAGGAGGTCGCGCTCCAGGCCATGACGTACGACGGCCAGCTGTACGCGCTGCCGTACTCGACGGAGACGATCGCGCTCATCCAGAACACCGACCTCGTCGGCGACACCGCCCCCGCCACGTGGGACGAGATGATCCAGGCGGGTCTGGATTCCGGCGCCGAGCGTCCGTTCGTCATCAACACGAACGGCCAGACCGGCGACGGCTACACGATGTACGGCTTCCAGACGTCGTTCGACGCGCCGGTGTTCGTCCAGGACGACACCGGGTCGTACACGAACGAGGTCGGCATGGGCGGCCCCAACGGCGAGGCCTTCGCGACCTGGCTCGGCGAGAATGGCGAGACGGGCACCGGCTACATCTCGACCACGATCGACTACGCGACGAACAACGAGCTGTTCGCGACGGGCAAGGCGCCCTTCACGGTCCAGGGCCCGTGGGCGATCGCAGAGCTGACGGCGCAGGGAGCCAACATCGCGGTCAACCCCATCCCGTCGGCCGGCGGCTCGCCCGCCGCACCCTTCGTGGGTGTCCAGGGCTTCTACGTGAGCTCGCAGAGCGAGAACACGCTGCTGGCCAACGAGTTCCTCGTGAATTACATGGCCACCTACGAGGCGCAGAAGGCCCTCTACGAGGCCGACCCGCGCCTTCCCGCGTGGTCGGAGCTCGCGACGGAGGTCTCGTCCGACCCGATCATCGCCGGGTTCATCGCCTCGTCGGAGAACGGCGTCCCGATGCCCAGCATCCCCGAGATGGGCTCGGTCTGGGACTACTGGAACGCTGCCGAGTCGCAGATCATCGCCGGCGCCGACCCCGTGTCGACGTGGAACACGATGATCGACGACCTGACGGCCGCCCTGGCCGGCTGACACGCCATCGCCGTGGGGCGGGCTGCACGCCCGCCCCGCCGACGTGCACGGCGTGGACTCGGTGATCGACGCCGGCGAAGAGGGGATCGCCTTCGCCTCTGAGGCGGCCGCCACGAGTCCCGGCGGCACG